>NZ_JCALCG010000001.1:0-935143 GCF_059812225.1 Mycobacterium sp. NGS66
TGGCGGGGGATTTTGCGTCTGCTCGCGGTCAACCGGTCAGGTCCGGATCTTCGGTTTGAGCGCGCCCATATTTCGTTCGCGCACCACCCCGGTCCACAACCCGATGCCGTACGCCAGATCGTCGATGCGTTTGAGCAACAGGTAGGTGAAGACACCGATCGGTTCGGCATCGTCGTCGACGGCATCCCGGCGGCGCAGCCAGTCCACCACGCCGTCCATGATGGCCGCGATCAGCACGACCCGCCGGCACCGTCGCGACAATATCGCCGCGAGCAATGCCAACGGCCAATAATGCCGGCAAATGGCCGATGCCAGTTGCAGCGCCGCCGACCACAGACCACGGGTGGCGATCACCAGCACATCCTGCAGCGACGTGTCGGCTTTGCTCATCGCCTTGGCTATCCGGCGGCCCGTCAAGACGGCAACCACCAGCGACGCCAGCTGAGCGATGCTGGTCCCCAAGGCCATCAGGATCCACACCATCAATGCGCCGCCGGAGATCACCAGCGGGGCCGTCTTGTCCGGATGCCGCACCGACAAAGGAGCCGCGGAGCCGCCGTAAAACGCCTTGCGGGCAAGCCAATCCTTCAATTCCGTGCGGTGATCATGGGCAACCAGCGCGATCGGCTCGTAGCGCAGCCGGGCGCCCGCCTCGATGAGTCGCCAACACAGGTCGACGTCCTCGCCGGACCGCAGGGTCTCGTCGAACCCGCCGACTTCGCGAATGGCGCTACTGCGGCAAATGATCGCCGCGCTGGGAACGTAGGACACCGTGCTGTGCGGCAGCACCGGCGCCTCGCGCTGGCCGAGGTCCAGTGACGAGCGCACCGCCTCATACCGGGCAACCAGATTCTCGCTTTGCGCCAGGCCGATGATGCGAGGCGCGACCAGCGCGACGGTGGGGTCGCAGAAATGCCCGAGCAGCGCCTCCAGCCAGCCACGCCGCGGCGACACATCGGAATCCATGAATGCCACATAGTCGGTGGTGCATGCGGCCAAGCCCGTGTTGCGGGCCGCCGCCGGCCCCTTGCTGCGGTCGTGCCGGAGCACCTCGACGTCACAGTGGGCGCCCAGGAAGTCGTCTGCCGTGATCGGGCACTGCGAACCGTCGTCCACCACGATGACCCGCAGTCCCCGTAGGCACGACACCAGGCGTCGTACGCCAGAAGTGTTGTCTCGCACTGGAATAACCACGGTGACGTCGCGGTGCGACGGGCCACCGGCGGGGCGAGGGTGGGCTACCGTGGCGTCCAGCAGGGTGCGGGCTAGCTGGGCACTGACATCGTCGCGCACCTTGAGCCGGCCGTCGGACAGCATGTCTTGGGCGGCAGGCGCCAGCTTCAGCAGGCGGGTTGGTGACCCACCCAGCAGGGCCGAACCGTCACCGAGCACCCGCACGCGGCGGTCAACCTGAACGGCGAACCCGTCCGGGAGCCGCGTGGTGGTCACGTCAGCATTCCGTGCGGCTCCGGCGACCACCGGGCGACCCGGCGCGCGCATTCGTCCACCATCTCGCCGAAGATGCGCCTCCCTTCCGCCGCGGTCGCGGTTGTCGGGTCACCCAATACTCCGGTCCCGCTGACCGCTGCGACCCCCCCTCGCCGCATCGCCGGCAACAGCTCGGCCAAAGGTGCGCCGTTGCCCGCCAGCCGCCGTTCGGTCAGCACGTCGTCCGGCGAAATATGCAGCAGCACAGACGTTTCGGTGTGCCCGGCGTGGGCATCGCCGTCGGCGACGGTGCACGCGAACCACGCGACGTCGCGGCTCTCGTTGCGCAGCGTGCTCACCGCACGACCCAATGCGGCGATATTGCCGCCGTGGCCATTGACGAAGACCAGGCGCTGGGCCCAGCACGCGGCCGACCTGCCGTACTCCACCAGCAGAGTGGTCAGGGCCTCGGTGCCGATCGAGATCGTCCCGGTGAAACTCTGATGCTCGCCGCTGGCACCGTAGGCGATGGCCGGGGCGACCAGCCACTCTCGGCCATCCTCGACGAGCGGCGCGGCGGCTTTGGCAACCGCGGTAGCAATGCGGGTGTCGGTGTCCAGCGGCAAGTGCGGGCCGTGCTGTTCGGTGGACCCCAACGGGATCAGTAGCGACGGCGAGATGCTTGGCAACTGGCTCGACGTCATACTTCCCAGTTCGCCGCGTACGGGCACTTGCCGATGGTAGGACGAATTCACCTCTCGTGCACCAATTGTTCCAGCATCAATTGAAATTTCTTACTCGTCCGCCACCACTGTCACGCCCGTATCAGAATTGTCGGGAATCGTAATTGCGGGCCGTGCCGGCTAGGCGTCCGAGGCGGGCACACCGAGCGCGCGGGCAAACCCCGCCGGAACCAGGATGTCGTCCGGGCTCAGATCGTGGACCGAGGCATGCCCGAGGCCCATCAGAGCCGAGTCGATGCCGCCGCGCAGAATGTCGAGGACGTTCTCCACGCCGGCTTGGCCCGCCGCGGCCAGGCCCCACAGATACGCGCGTCCGATCATGACCGCCCGCGCGCCCAATGCCACCGCCTTGACGACGTCGCTGCCCCGCCGGATGCCGCCGTCCAGCAAGACCTCGACCTGGTCGCCGACAGCGTCGGCCACGGCGGGCAGGGCACGGATCGAGGCGGGTGTGCCGTCCAGGTTGTTGCCGCCGTGATTGGACACCGAGATCGCCGAAACACCGGCGTCCACTGCCCTTTTGGCGTCATCGACGCGCATGACGCCCTTGAGCATGAACGGTCCGCCCCACAACTCGCGTAGCCAGGCGATGTCGTCCCAGGTCGGCGGCGGGGTGCCCATCCATTCGCCGTAGGCGGCGAAGAACGGTGGACCCGGTTCGCCGCGGCGGCCCTGATTGGGCACCCGCAAGTCCGGCGGCCGCAACGTCTTGCCGAACTTCCACAGCCACCGCGGCTTGGTGATCGCCTCCGGCGACATGCGCAGCATGGTCCGCAGGTTCATCTGTTCGGGGATCTGAGGGCTGCCCCAGTCGCGCCCGTGCGAGAACGTCCAGTCGGTGGTAACGATGAGTCCGGCCGCGCCGGCCTGCCGCGCCCGTTCCACCCGCTCGGCGATCGCGTCCCGGCCGCCCAGCCAGTACACCTGAAAAAACAGTTTGGGGTTGGCGGCGATGACCTCCTCGATCGGCTTGCTGGCGAACGAGGACAATCCCATCGCTGTCCCACGCGCAGCCGCCGCCCGCGCCACCGCGACTTCACCATCCGGGTCCACCGCCTGCACACCGGTGGGCGAAATGATTACCGGAAGCGAAATCTCTTGACCCATAACGGTGGTCGACAGGTCGCGTTTTTCGGCGACGCCGACGACGTGCGGGGCGAAACCGAGTTCACTGAACGCTTCCACGTTGTCGGCGACCGTAATTCCTTTTTCGCTGGCCGAAATCAACGACGAATAAACCGATTTCGGCAACCGCTTTTTAGCGCGCTGCTGAGCGATGGCGACTGTTTCAAACCATTGAGTGGGCATTACAGCGGACTTTCGTTGCAGAGACGTGCCGGCGGCCGCATCGAGAGCGTCAGGGGCACGGGTTCGCGGACTCGCTGTCCGCGGGAGTGGTCGACCCGGGGCCGCGGGGTGTGACGCTCCCGGGCCAGCGCCGGCGCGCCGTGGCCTTGCACGCATTCTGGATCGGGCCCGTCCAGCGGCAGGCCGGTGAAGAACTTCGCCGCCATGCAGCCGCCCCGGCAGCTGTCGTAGTGACCGCAGCTGCCGCACGCACCCGCGGACTGGGGCTCACGCAGTTCGCGGAACAGCGGCGCGTTCTTCCAGACGTTGTCAAACCCGCCGTCCGACAACACATTTCCGGCCAGGAAGCGGTCGTGGATGGCAAACGGGCAGGCGTACACGTCGCCCACCGGGTCGATCAGGCACACCACCCGCCCGGCACCGCACATGTTCAGCCCGGCCAGCGCTCCGGTTTCGCCGAGCGGCGACAGATGGAAGAAGGAGTCGCCGGTGAGCACCCGCTCTCCCTTGGCCACCAGCCAGTCGTACAGCGCGACCTGTTGCTCGGCGGTGGGGTGCAGCTCCTCCCAGACGTCGGCGCCGCGTCCGGACGGCCGCAGCCGGGTGATCCGCAGGGTGGCGCCGTAACGGCTTGCCAGCGCGGCGAATTCGTCGAGCTGGCCGACGTTGTGGCGGGTGACGACCACGGAGATCTTGGCATCGCGGAAACCCGCCGCGGCAAGGTTTTCCAGCGCCCGTACCGCCATGTCGAACGACCCGGCCCCGCGCACGGCGTCGTTGACCTCGGCGGTGGCGCCGTCGAGCGAGATCTGGACATCCACGTAGTCACTGGCGGCCAGCCGCGCCGCGATTCCAGGCGTGATCCGCACCCCGTTGGTGGAGAACTTCACCCCGACGTGGTGTGCGGTCGCGTAGTCGACCAGCTCCCAGAAGTCCGGCCGTACCGTGGGTTCTCCGCCGCCGATGTTGACGTAGAACACCTGCATGCGTTCCAGCTCGTCGATGATGTCCTTGCATTGGCGGGTGGACAGCTCGCGTGGATCGCGCTTGCCCGACGACGAAAGGCAGTGCACGCAAGCGAGATTGCACGCGTAGGTGAGCTCCCAAGTGAGGCAGATGGGTGCGTCCAGGCCGCGCTCGAACTGTTCGATGAGCCGCGGTACACGCGCTGTTGGGGCGCTCATTTCGGATCCTCCTGGGCCACCAGCATGTTGGAGTCGGCCAGCACCGCCAGCGCATGCAGGTAGGGACCCTGGCTGGCGTCGTCGACTCCCGCGGCGCGGCAGGCGGACCGGAGGTCCGGATGCTCGGCCAGCGACTGCACCACGGTGAGGATGGTGCGATTTTTCAAAAACGACAGCTTGCGCGTACCGAAGTGGTAGAGCAGAGCGCCGAACGGTTCCGGCCGAACGGCCACCTGTGGGTGCAACCGCCAGCCGTGATCAGGGTCGAACACGCGGACTCAGTAAACGCCGCACATTCCGTCGATGGACACCTCTTCCACCAGGGTCTCGGCGACGAGCTCGGTGTCCGTCTCGGTCTCGTGGTCCATGTGAATTGCCTCTCGTAAGGTCTCGACAACGAAGGGTCGAGCTGGTCACAATCGTCGTCAGGATATGGCATCGAGTGCCGAAATGGAAGGGCGAGTTTCCGATGTTGCCGCAGTCGCGGGTGGGCCGTCGCCGCTCGACGACGCCGCATCACATCACTGACGTCGCCCTCGACCTGTTCGCCGAGCATGGTTTCGCCGAGGTGAGCGTCGACGACGTGGCACGGGCCGCCGGCATCTCGCGGCGCACGCTTTTCCGTTACTACGCCTCCAAGAACGCAATCCCCTGGGGCGACTTCGACACTCACCTGGCGCACCTCCGCGACCTGCTCGAGGCCGTCGACGAACGGATTCCGCTGGGCGAGGCGTTGCGGGTTGCGCTGTTGGCGTTCAACACCTTTGACGAGTCGGAAACCGCCCGGCACCGTCAGCGTATGCGAGTGATTCTGAAAACCGAAGAGCTGCAGGCCTATTCGATGACGATGTATGCCGGATGGCGGGAGGTGATCGCGGGATTCATCGCCGCCCGGCTAGGCGTCAAGACCACCGATCTGGTACCCCAAACGGTGGCCTGGACGCTGCTGGGGGTTGCGCTGAGCGCCTACGAGCACTGGCTGAGCGACGAATCCGTCCCGTTGCCCACCGCCCTTGGGAACGCGTTCGACGTCGTGGGCGCCGGGCTGAACGGGCTCGACGGATGAACGCCGGGCACCTGGTGCACACGCTGCGGTCCCAGGGATGGTTCTGCGGCGCCTCCGGTTCCTCGATGTACGACGAGCTGTTCGAGCGGGTGGCCCACGACGTGGAAGCCGGCGGTGTGTTCGCGACCATTCTCGCCGGCCGGGAAGAGGCGCCGTCGCGTGACGCGGTGCCGCTGCGCCTGCTCGGCGGCCTGCACCGGATGGTGCTCGACGATCGGGCCCCGACGCTGCGGCGGTGGTATCCCAGCACCGGCGGAACCTGGGACGCTCGAGCCGCGTGGCCGGACATCCTGCGGGTGGCGGCGGCGAACGTCGGCGTGTTGCGTGCGGCTCTCGACCAGCCACCGCAGACCAACGAAGTGGGCCGCTCGGCCGTGCTCATCGGTGCACTGCTGCGGATGAATCACGGATTCGGCTGGCCGGTAAGGCTTTTCGAGATCGGTGCCAGCGCCGGGCTGAACCTGCGGGCCGACCGCTACCACTACCGCTATGCCGGTGGTCAGTGGGGACCGTCGGACTCGCCGGTGGTCATCGACGACGCTTGGCACGGCGTATTACCGCCGCCGGGTGAGGTGCGAATCGTCGAACGACACGGATACGACATTGCGCCGATCGACGTCTCCGGCGCCGACGGGGAGATGACCTTGCTGAGCTACGTCTGGCCCGATCAGCGAGCCCGCCTGGATAGGTTGCGCGGCGCCATCGCGGTCGCCCGCGAAGTCCCCGCGCTGCTGGTGCGCAAGACCGCCGGCGACGCCGTGGCCGGCCTGACCCTGAGCGACGGCGCGGTGACCGTGCTGTGGCATTCGATCACCTGGCAGTACCTGTCCGCCGACGAACAGGCATCGGTGCGCGAGGGGGTCGACGCACTGGCCGGTCAAGCCGACAACCGCTCGCCGTTTGCGCACCTGACCTTGGAGCCCGCGCGTGCCGGTCCCGGCGGGGAGCTGAAGTTTCTGGTACGCGCCCGGCGCTGGCCGGGTGGCGAACTTCAGGTGCTGGGTGAATGCCATCCGCACGGCCCGCCGGTGCATTGGCGGAGACCTATTTCGTCGCCTTGACGAAGTAGCCGCGCGGTACGCCCTGGACATCCATCGGGACCGCCGGCGCGAACCAGCGGTCGTAGCGGTTGCCGACTTCGGCGACGTCGATCACGGTCGCCGACCATCCGCGGCGTCCGGCTAGCTGTTCGGGTTCGTCGGTGCCGAACAGCCACGGGGCGCCGTTCTTCGCCATGGACTCCAAAACCGGTGCCATGGAAGGAGATTCGAGCAGCGTCTTGCCGACTACGTCATACAGCAGCACAGAGCCGGGTGCCGACAGCGCGTCGACGCGATCGAACAACGCGTCGACCGCGCTCTCGTCGAGATACTGCAGTAGGCCTTCGAGCAGCCACACAGTGGGCGCGCCTGCGTCAAGACCGGCAGCTTGGATGGCGGCCGGCCAGTCGTCGGCCAGATCGACGGCGACCGGGACGCGCCGGCACCGCGGTTCCTCGCCGGCGAGCAGCTCGGACTTGGCCGAGATCACCTGTGGCTGATCAAGTTCGAACACGACGGTGCCGTTGGGCCAGGGCAGGCGGTAGGCCCGCGCATCCATGCCCGCCGCCAGGATGACGACCTGTCCGCCTTCCCGCACGGCCTGGAGCAAGGCTTCATCCCAGTAGCGGGTCCGCACCACGATCTGCGCGGTGGGCTGTTCGCCTGATGACTTCAGCGCTGCGGAAAGCAGTTCCCGGCCGCGCTCACCCGCCAACCGCTCGGCGAAGGGGTCGCGGAACAGGCCGTCCGCACGGGTCGATTCTCGGGCGCGGATCGCGGCGACCAGCAATGCCGTGTCGGCCACCGCTCGGTGATGGGTATCCATGGGCTCATCATCGCTGCCACTACGTGGCGTGGCTTGTATATTTCGGCCTCGGCGCTCGATCGATCTCGACATGTCCGGGCATCGACGACCGTCGCTGCGCGTACTGGGTGGGCGTTATCGCCGCGAACGACTGAAAGTCCCGCACAAAATGTGCCTGATCGAAATACCCGAGATCGGCGGCGACCCGCGCGCCCGGCGCCGCGTTGTCGAGCGCACGCAGCGCCGCCTGCAATCGACGCACCCGAAGATAGGCCTTGGGCGACAACCCGACTCGGGAGCGGAACAGTGCGTTGAACCGCTTGGCCGACAGGCCGGTCAGATCGCGGGCCGCCGACACCCGCATCGACGGATCCTGTTCTGCTGCAACGATTACCGAAGCCACAACCGAATCTGGACGGGACGCCATGCGGTCGGCGAGGAAACTTTCGAGCAGGGCCACCCGCTGCCGCGCCGCGCCACTTTCGGTCAGTTGGTCCAGTAGCGATTCGGCGCTCGATCCCCACAGGTCCCTCAGGCCCACGCAGGCATCTTCCAGCTCGCCCAGCGGACACCCGACGAACGGCTGCGCCCCGCCGGGACGGAAGTGGATCGTCATGACGGTCTGAGTGGCTTGAACTCTGGTGACGTAAGAAGCCACCCCCGGGCCAACGAGGAAAGCCGGCGGAACCGGTAGCCGGGTGGCGCCGTCGGCGGCATAGAAGCCGGGTTCGTCGCCGTCGCCGACTTCGATGATCACCGTGGCGGCGCCGCGCGGCAGCGCCCGGCTGGTGTGTACGTCGACCGTGCTGCCGCGCTCCCAATAGCCGAAGTATTCGATATGACCGGCAAGCGGCGGCCGCGGCCGATACAACCGCGGGCCACTCATGTCAGCCCAGCACTTCCGAAATGGGCACGGCGGCAGCGATTTTGGCGCGGACCTTCATCACCTTGCCCGGCATCCCACCGCCGACCACGCCGACCAGCACGCCGTCGCGCTCGTAGTAGGCCAGAAACTTGCGACCGTCATCCTCGACCAGATGCACGATGTCGGTGGCTTCCGGCTTGCCCAAACATTGGATTTTCACGTCGTATTGGTCGCTCCAGAAGTACGGGACGACCACGGCCGACGGTGCTTCTTGGCCCAGCATCGCCGGCACGACGACCCGGGCCTGGTCAGCGACGTTGCTCCAATGTTCCACGCGGGCTTGATGTCCGGTGGGGTCACGCCAGGAAGCGACGTCGCCCAGCGCCCACACGTTGGGCGCGCTGGTGCGTCCGGCCTCGTCGCAGATGACACCGTTATCGACCTCGATGCCGCTGCCTTGCAGCCATTCGGTTGCCGGGCGGGACCCGATCCCGACGACCACCAGATCCGCTGCCAGCTCGGTCCCGTCGCTGAGCACGACGGTGTCGACGTGGTCCGTGCCGCGCACTTCGGAAACCCCTACCCCGGTGCGCACGTCGACTCCTTCGGCACGATGCAGCCGCGTCACCAGCGCACCGATCTGCTCGCCGAGGACGGCCGCCAGCGGAGTGGGCTGCGGCTCCACCAATGCGACGTCCACGCCCAGGCTGCGCAGACTGGCCGCGACCTCACACCCGATGAAGCCGGCGCCGACGATCACGACCCGCTTGGCCGCCGAGGCGTGGGTGCGCAACGCCATGCTCTCGTCGAATGACCGCAGCACCCGAATGCCCTCGAGATCGGGAAACGACGGAATACGCCGCGGCACCAAACCGGTGGCAATCACGAGTTCCTGGTAGCCGAGCACCGATCCGTCCGCCAGCGTCACCGTCTGCGCCTTGGTGTCCAGGCCGACGGCCGCCGACCCCAACCGCAGGGTGACGTCTTTCTCGTCGTACCATTCGCGCGGCTTGAGTGCGACGTCATCGACCTCGCTGCGCAGCACTTCCTTGGACAGCGGTGGCCGGTCGTAGGGCAGATGTACCTCGTCGCTGACGATCGTGATGGGACCGGTGTAGTCGGCCCGGCGCAGTTGCTCGGCCGTGCGGGCGGCACCGAGTCCGCCGCCGACGATCACAATCCCGTTGGTCTTTGCGCTACTGGTCACGAGGAGTTAATAGCACGCCTGTCGGCTTAGTACTTCAGTGCGCCCTTGTCCACCGGGATCTGCGTGCCGGACAGAGTGCCGGAACCGTCACCCGCCAGCCAGACCACGACGTCGGACACCTCGTCGGACGTCATGAATCCCTTGTACTGCACCGGCATTGGCGGGAAGCTGTGCACGAAACGGGGATGCTTGGCGAAGATCTCCATCATGGCCTGCGGCTCGATCATCGGGGTGTCGACCGAATAGGGGTGGATGGAGTTGACCCGGATGCCGTATTCACCGAGCTCGATCGCCAGGGTGTTGGTCAGCGCGGTGAGCCCGTGCTTGCTGGCCGAGTAATGCCCGTTGCCCGGCGTCGCCTTGAGCCCCGCCGACGAGCTGACCACCACGATCGAACCGCCGTTGCCGGCCTCGATCATCGCGGGTATCGCCGCGCGCAGGGTGCGCCAGGTGCCGGTGAGGTTGACCCCGATGACGGTGTCCCACTGCTCGTCGGTGAGTTCCCACAGCCGACCCCAGCCCAGGACCCCGGCGTTGGCCACCAGGATGTCCAGCCGCCCGAATTGTTCGACACCGTCGGCAACCAGCTGCCGCAGAGCCGCGTCGTCGCGGATGTCCGCCTCGCGGGCCAGGATCTTGCGGCCCTCGGCCTCCACCAAGCGGACGGTTTCGTTGAGGTCCTCCGGTGTGGCCGGCGGGTAGGTCAGGGTGTCAGACACCGGGGCGCAGATATCCAGCGCGATGATGTCGGCGCCTTCGCGGGCCAGCCGCACCGCGTGCGACCGCCCCTGGGCGCGGGCAGCGCCGGTGATGAAGGCAACCCGGCCGTGCAGCGATCCAGTCATCCCGACAGGCTAACAGCGAAACTGAAACGTGTTCTAGTTGGGGCCGGATACGCCCGATGCCATTAACAACCGATCGGTATACCGATCAAGTCGTAGCCGCAGTCTTTGATCGCCTCGGGCGGTGGATTGTCGTCATCGAAAACATTGCCACTGACGGTGCCGTATCTCGTGGCAGATACTCATATCCCAAACTTTGTCGGCGCCGGACCGGTCGGACTCGACGGTATCGCCGCGGCGGCACCCGAGCCCGGCCCCAGACAGGCCAGACCCAAACTGCCGGATAGCAATACGGCCGTTGCTAACCTGACGGCCCCGCGTCTTAGCGGGTGGCTGGCGCTCATGCTGGATTTCCTTTGCTACCGCGACCACTTTGGGTCTCCCGCCATATTATGTTTCGCCGGTGCAGCACATTTGACCCGCGGAAGCATTAAACTGCTGATCTGCCCCGCAACGACAGGAGCCGGCAATGCTACAGCGCTATCTAAAGGCCCAGCTGTTTGTCCTGATCTGCGGAGGGATAGTCGGGCCGATCTTCATCGGCACTTACTTCTTCCTCCCCTCGATAATCGGTTCTCAGTTCTCCGGCAACGGAATTGATACGGACTCGATGGGCTCACTTGTGCGGGACAACATCGGGTGGATGTTGATTGTCGGAGTTTTAATTACGATCGCGGATGTAGTAATTGCGCTGTGGCTGGCCAACCGGGGCGCCCGCACATCGGCTAAGTCCGCGGCTCTCCGACAGACCGGCGTGCTGGCGGTGGCTCAGGTCATCGGCCTCACTGAAACGGGAATGCGTATCAACGAACGCCCGGTAGTCAAGTTGAACTTGCGCATCGCCGGCCCGGGGTTCGAGTTCGACAGCGAGAAACGCGTAATTGTCGACATCACCAAGCAGGCCGTCGTCACATCCCGCAAGGTTGTCGTGCTGGTGGACCCGAACACGCGTGAGTATGAGATCGATTGGCAGGCTAGCGGATTGATCGCCGGGGTGGTACCCGCCCAGTTCACCAGCACCGAGGACAACAGGACCTACGACCTGAGCGGGCAGGCCGGCCCGCTGTTGGAGATCCTGCAGATCTACAAGGCGAACAACCTACCGTTCGGTGGCACAACGGATCTCCGCAATTATCCACACATCCGCCAACAGATCATGGCCATAGTGCGCCGGGCCGCCGAGCAGCAGGTCCCAGCGCCGGCAGCTGCCGGGGACTTCCCGCCCGCGCCCGCAGCGCCGGCGATGACGCCGCCGCAACAATCCGCCTCGCAGCGGTTGCAGGAGCTGGAGACGCTGCGCGCTAGCGGGGCGATCACTGAGGCGGAATACGGCGCCAAGCGTGAAAAGATCATCGCGGAGCTCTGAAGTGCTTTTCAGGGCACCGACTTTGGTGTTCATCGCGGCCGCTATCGTCGCGACCACCGCCGGGTGCCCGAGCATGGGCCTCGGCAAAGGCACCGACGCCCCCCACGCGTGTCAAGTGCTGACGCTCGATCTGGTGAAGCCGGTGATAGGTGACAACGCGACCAAGTCCATTGAGGCGCAACCCAATCCGCGCGAAACCCACTGCCAGTACAAGGGTTCGGATGGGTGGATCGACGCCCTGGTGGGCGAATGGTCGGTGATCCACCTCGTCAGCGAGCCGAAAGAACAGTCGGTGTCGGGCCTGGGCGACGCAGCCTATAGCTCCTTCAGCGGCCTGAAAGTGCGCAAGGGCAAGCACGGTATGGAGATCAAGGTCGTGCTGACGTCAGGGGATTCCAGCACGCAAGACGACAGGCAACTTCAGGCGGAGAAAGACCTGGCCACCAAGATGCTCCCGAAACTTTGACTCAGATCTGAGAGATGATCTGGGCCCGTTGGGTGTTGTATTCCTGCTCGGTCACCGCGCCACTGTTGCGTAGCGTCTCGAGGTTCTGCAGACGCTCGGCGGTCGACGCTTGCGGCGCGGCCGGCACGGCCGCGGCTGCCCGCTTCTCCTCGAACCTGCGCAGCACTGCCAGGACCTGTTGCCGCGCTGTGGGATTCGACCGAATATCGTTGAGCTGAACGTTGTTGGCCTTGAGGATCTGCAGGATCTCCATCAGCGGGCCGAACTGACCGGTGAGGTCATACTCCTTGTTGTCTTCGGCCACGGTGAACTTCGCCGGTACCAGTCCATTGACCCAACCGCTTCGCTCCCAGTCGATTTTGTGTTTCTGGGTGGAGGGGTCAACGAAGACCACCAGTTTGCGCGCGGTGATGTTTGGCAGACGTGCGACACCGGCGAGGACTTTGTCTTGGGTGTCGAAGGGCTCAAAGCCCGATCCGGAGATGTGCAGCTGCAACTTGACCAAAGGTTGATCGTTGATGGTAGTCCCGGTCTCGTTGATGCCGGTGATTTCAGCCAGGCCCAGCACCCCGCTCTGTTCGAAGGCGGCCCTGCTGGCCGCCGATTTCTTGGCGTAGAAGATCAGCGCAGGTGGGATCAAGAAGTCGATGAGGGTGATACCCATGCCGCAATACAACATCCACGCCGCATCGCTGGGCCGACCGAGCACAAAATAAAAGATCAAAAATGCCGGCCCGACCCCGCCGCACAACAGAATCCACAACTGCAATTTCAGATAGCGCCCCAACATATGCCTGCTCCTCGCCTTGCCCGATAGGTGAAGTCAGAGTAACGCCCTATTGGCGCTACCGATCACATAATTCGGCCGAGGGCTCCTACGGACGAGCAGACGCAAAATCCCCCGAAACACCAAGGTTTCGGGGGATTTTGCGTCTGTTCGCGCAGTAGTTACTTGATGATCTTGGTGACCCGGCCGGCGCCGACGGTACGGCCACCCTCGCGGATCGCGAACCGTAGACCCTCGTCCATGGCGACGGGCTGGATCAGCTTCACCGAGATGTTGGTGTTGTCACCGGGCATCACCATCTCGGTGCCCTCCGGCAGCGTCACCACACCGGTCACGTCGGTGGTGCGGAAGTAGAACTGCGGGCGGTAGTTGTTGAAGAACGGCGTGTGCCGGCCGCCCTCGTCCTTGGACAGGATGTAGACCTGGCCCTCGAACTCGGTGTGCGGCGTGGTGGTGCCGGGCTTCGTGACCACCTGGCCGCGCTCGACATCCTCACGCTTGACACCACGCAGCAGCAGCCCGACGTTGTCGCCGGCCTGACCCTGGTCGAGCAGCTTGCGGAACATCTCCACACCGGTGACGGTGGTCTTGGTGCTGGTGGGCCGGATGCCGACGATCTCGACTTCCTCGTTGACGTTGATGACGCCGCGCTCGACACGACCGGTCACCACGGTGCCACGGCCGGTGATGGTGAAGACGTCCTCGACAGGCATCAGGAACGGCTTGTCGGTGTCACGGACCGGGTCCGGGATCGACTCGTCGACGGCATTCATCAGCTCCTCGACGGACGCGACCCACTTGGCGTCGCCCTCGAGCGCCTTGAGCGCCGAGACCCGGACCACCGGGGCCTCCTCGTCGAACTCCTGGGCGGCCAGCAACTCGCGGACCTCCAGCTCGACGAGCTCCAGCAGCTCCTCGTCGTCCACCGCGTCGGCCTTGTTGAGTGCGACCAGGATGTAGGGCACACCGACCTGGCGGGCCAGCAGCACGTGCTCACGGGTCTGCGGCATCGGGCCGTCGGTGGCGGCGACCACCAGGATCGCACCGTCCATCTGGGCGGCGCCGGTGATCATGTTCTTGATGTAGTCGGCGTGACCCGGGGCATCGACGTGGGCGTAGTGACGCTTGTCGGTCTGGTACTCCACGTGCGCGATGTTGATCGTGATACCTCGCTGACGCTCCTCGGGCGCGTTGTCGATCTGGTCGAACGCCTTCGACTCGTTCAGGTCCGGAAACTTGTCGTGCAGGACCTTGGTGATAGCCGCGGTCAGTGTGGTCTTGCCGTGGTCAACGTGACCGATGGTCCCGATGTTGACGTGGGGCTTGGTCCGCTGGAACTTCGCCTTCGCCACTTCTGTGTCCTCCTGGACTTGTTGGTGCTGTTAAGCAGTGTTGATTTTTTGCAGTTTTGCCGCGGTGGTAACCGGGTCAGCTTACTCGTGCCGTCGCGCTACTCCCCCGTCGCCTTGGCGATGATCTCCTTCGACACGTTCGCCGGCACTTCGGCGTAGGAGTCGAACACCATGGAGTAGTTCGCCCGGCCTTGCGTCTTGGACCTCAGGTCGCCGACGTAGCCGAACATCTCCGACAGCGGCACGTGCGCCTTGACGACGCGCGCACCGGCCCGCTCCTCCATGGCCTGGATCTGGCCACGGCGGGAGTTCAGGTCGCCGATCACATCGCCCATGTAATCCTCGGGCGTGGTGACCTCGACGGCCATGATCGGTTCGAGGATGACCGGTTGTGCTTGTGCCGCAGCCTTTTTCAGCACCTGCGACCCGGCGATCTTGAACGCCATCTCCGAAGAGTCGACGTCGTGGTAGGCGCCGTCGAGCAGGGTCACCTTCAGGTTCACCAGCGGATAGCCGGCCAGCACGCCGTACTGCATCGCGTCCTGGGCGCCGGCGTCCACCGACGGGATGTACTCGCGCGGGATGCGTCCACCGGTGACCTTGCTCTCGAACTCGTAGGTGGCGCCGTCCTCGCTGGTGAACGGCTCGAGCTTGATGAGCACCTTGGCGAACTGGCCCGAACCGCCGGTCTGCTTCTTGTGGGTGTACTCGACGTTGTCCACCCCGCGGCGGATGGTCTCCTTGTACGCGACCTGCGGCTTGCCGACGTTGGCCTCGACCTTGAACTCGCGCCGCATGCGGTCCACCAGGATGTCCAGGTGCAGCTCGCCCATCCCGCCGATCACGGTCTGGCCGGTCTCTTGGTCCAGGTGCACCTTGAAGGTCGGATCCTCTTCGGCGAGCTTCTGGATCGACAGGCTCAGCTTCTCCTGGTCGCTCTTGGTCTTCGGCTCGATGGCCACCTCGATGACCGGGTCGGGGAACGTCATCGACTCGAGCACGATCTGGTTGTTCGGGTCGCTCAGGGTGTCACCGGTGGTGGTGTCCTTGAGCCCGATCACCGCGTAGATGTGACCCGCCGAAGCGGTGTCCACCGGGTTCTCCTTGTTGGAGTGCATCTGGAACAGCTTGCCCAGACGCTCCTTCTTGCCCTTGGTGGCGTTGATGACCTGCGCACCGGAGTCGACCTTGCCGGAGTACACCCGGATGTAGGTCAGCTTGCCGAAGAACGGGTGCGTGGCGATCTTGAACGCCAGCGCCGCGAACGGCTCGGCGGTGGTCGCGTTGCGGACGACCTCCTCGTCCTCCTTGCCGGGCGGGTGCCCGATCGCCGGCGGAACGTCCAGCGGCGACGGCAGGTAGTCGACGACGGCGTCGAGCATCGGCTGCACGCCCTTATTCTTGAACGCGCTGCCACACAGCACCGGGTAGATCTCGCTGGCGATGGTCAGCTTGCGGATCGCGCCCTTGATCTCGTCGACCGTGAGCTCTTCCCCGCCGAGGTACTTCTCCAGCAACTCCTCGTCGGACTCGGCGACGACCTCGAGCAGCTTGGTGCGGTATTCCTCGGCCTGCTCGGCCAATTCCGCCGGGATCTCGATGGTGTCGTAGGTTTCGCCCAGCTTGGTCTCACCGCGCCAGACCTTGGCGTTCATCTCGACCAGGTCGACGACGCCCTCGAAGTCACCCTCGGCACCGATGGGCAGCTGGATCGGCACGGCGTTCGCGCCGAGCCGCTCTTCCATCGTGCGCACCGAGAAGTAGAAGTCGGCGCCGATCTTGTCCATCTTGTTGACGAAGCAGATGCGCGGCACGTCGTACTTGTCGGCCTGGCGCCAGACCTGCTCGGACTGCGGCTCCACGCCTTCCTTGCCGTCGAACACGGCGACGGCCCCGTCGAGCACCCGCAGGTTGCGCTCCACCTCGACGGTGAAGTCCACGTGTCCCGGGGTGTCGATGATGTTGAGCTGGTTGTCTTTCCAGAACGTCGTGGTAGCCGCGGAAGTGATGGTGATCCCGCGCTCCTGCTCCTGCTCCATCCAGTCCATGGTGGCGGCGCCGTCATGGACCTCACCGATCTTGTAGTTGATGCCGGTGTAGTAGAGGATGCGCTCGGTAGTTGTGGTTTTGCCGGCATCGATGTGCGCCATGATGCCGAAATTGCGGACCTTACTCAGGTCGGTCAGCACGTCCTTCTGTGCCACAGAAGTCTTCCCACTCTCATCGTTGCTTGGTAGTTCGCTGTCGGTTGCGCCCCCGGATCACCGGTGGCTAATCACCAGCGATAGTGCGCGAAGGCGCGGTTTGCCTCGGCCATCTTGTGGGTGTCCTCGCGTCGCTTGACGGAGGCCCCCAGGCCGTTGCTGGCGTCCAGGATTTCGTTAGCCAGCCGCTCGATCATGGTCTTCTCTCGCCGTTGCCGCGAGAAGCCGACGAGCCAGCGCAGCGCCAGCGTGGTGGACCGATCCGGACGCACCTCGACCGGCACCTGGTAGGTCGCACCGCCGACGCGACGGCTGCGCACCTCGAGAGCCGGCTTGACGTTGTCGAGAGCTCGCTTGAGGGTGATGACGGGGTCGGTGCCGGTCTTTTCGCGGGCATGCTCGAGCGCTCCATAAACAATGCGCTCAGCCAGCGATTTCTTCCCCTTCAGCAGAACTTTGTTCACCAATTGAGTGACTAATTGCGACCCGTACACCGGGTCGTTGACCAGCGGACGCTTCGGCGCGGGCCCCTTGCGCGGCATCAGCTCTTCTCCTTCTTGGCGCCGTAACGGCTACGAGCCTGCTTGCGGTTCTTGACGCCCTGGGTGTCGAGGGAACCGCGGATGATCTTGTACCGCACACCGGGCAGGTCCTTCACCCGGCCACCACGCACCAGCACCATCGAGTGCTCCTGCAGGTTGTGGCCTTCGCCGGGGATGTAGGCCGTGACCTCGACCTGGCTCGTCAGCTTCACCCGCGCAACCTTCCGAAGCGCCGAGTTCGGCTTCTTCGGGGTGGTGGTGTACACGCGGGTGCATACACCACGGCGCTGCGGGCTGCCCTTCAGAGCCGCGGTCTTGACCTTGCCGATCTTGTCCCGACGACCCTTGCGGACCAGCTGCTGAATGGTTGGCATCTACCGGCTTTCTGTGTTTCGCTCTACGTTCTGTTCTCGGGTGTCTCGCATGCGCTTGCCCCGGAAAATTTTCGATGCATCCTGGACATGCGAATTGGCCCGGCATTCACGCCTTACGTCAGGCGCCGCAAGCCGCCAGGCACGAGCTACCACAATACCCGTCGGCGGTCTGGCAGGTCAAAGCGGTGCCGGGCCGGTTCATGAAGGCCGCGAGCCGCCGGCCGCGGTGCGCCGCTCCATGCCGGCGGCCAGGCGCAGCACCATGTCGGAGAACACCGCATCGGTGTCGATGCCGTCCATCACCCCGGTCATCTCCAGCAAAACGAACCCGTGCAGGGCCGACCAGAATTCGAGCGCGGCGTGGAAGGCCTCCTCGCCGTCGAGTCCGTAGGAGGACAGCACCGCGATCACCGGTGCGGCCGCACTCCTGGTCGCGGCGGTGTACTCCGGGTCATCGCCGCCCAGCGGCATCCGGGTGAACGCCGAGTACCGACCTGGGTGGTGGTGGGCATAGCTGCGGTAGGCGCCGGCCATCACCAGCACCGCGTCGTCGCGCTCGCGGCCCTCGCCGACCCTGTTCAGCATCCTGATAATGTCGTCGATCACTCGAACGCGCACCGCCCGGCGCAGGTCTTCCAGGCTGTCGACGTGGTTGTACAGCGAAGGTCCCTTGGTCCCGAGCTGCGTCGCCAACGCATTGATGGTCAACGAATCCCAGCCTTCACGGTCCAGGAAGGTCAGCGCGCCGTCGACGATGCCGTCGCGGCTCAGCTTTGCCGGCCGCGCGGCCGCCTTGCCCGCACGCTGGCGCCCGGCCGCCGACGGCGGTTCCGGCTGAGCTGCCATACGATCGCCCTTCGATTCCTGGCACGTTCAAATCAACTAATGACTCTAGTTGACGCGGCGCCAGTACTCGCCTGCCCGACGCCGTCACCGTCGTACTGGCTGCCGAGGGTCCGCAAAATGCCGCGCAAAGGGCCGTTTCGCTGTACATATGCGGACGCTCGACGGTGATCAAAATGCCGCCGCCCCACCCTTTGGCCGGGCGCTAGCAGTGCGGGTGCCCACCACGGGCCACATTTGCCGCTCGACACGTCCGGCAGCCGCCAGGCGATAAGCTCTCGGCCATGGACCAGCGTCAGAGCGATTTGATCGCACGCGACCGGCTGCGTGCGAAGCTGCTGACCAGCGGACTCTATGACCTGGTACCGCTGGCGGAAGTGGAATCGCTAGTTACCGGTGAGCATCTGGCCGAAACCACGGCCGAGCAGCATGAGTTGGCCCTATCGACTGTGCGGTCGCTTGTTGCAGACGGGCTTATGAAGTTTGAAGGGTGGGACGACGTCCCGCTCGAGAAGGCAATGGCACGGGTGCACGACCTGTTCATAGGTCACTACGCCGATCCTGGAGCGTGGGCTTTCTCTGTCTGGCTCAAACTCACCGAGCCCGGTAAGCGCATCGCGACGGAACTGGAAGCCACGGCATCCCGATGAGGACGGCTATGACTGCACAAGACCGGCTGCGCGCGGAGCTGCTCACCAATGGGCTCCACGACTGGGTACCTCTCGCGGAGGTCGATTCGATAATCATCGATAACCACCTCGCTCAAACCCTTTCAACCCGACAGAATTTGGCTTTAGAGACCATCCGATCGCTCGTGGAAGACGGGCTGATGGAAATCGGGGACCTGCCTAGCCAAGGCAGCAGGATTATCCCCTGGGACGTTCCGCTGGATGCGGCGCTGGCGCGTATATCCGACCGTTTCATCGGCCACTATGACGACACAGCGATGTGGGGGTTTTCGATCTGGCTTGGTCTTACCGATGTTGGCGAGCGTGTCGCTAGAGAGCTGGAACAGAAGACCGCAGACTAATCCGCGGTGCGAACAACCGCCTCATACATCACACCTGGATGTATCTATTCTGGTTCCCAGAATGGGCCATGGTGTCCGGGCAGACCGCCACCGCCACCGCCAAATCCTCCTCCACCGAAGCCGCCTCTGGGAGGCGCAGGTGGTGGAGCTGAAGGCCTAACGGGTGCTGGTGGAGGCGATTTCACGGGTGCTGGTGCAGGCGGCGGCGGAGCTTCTACCGGTGGACGTGCCGGTGGTTCAGCGTGGGGCGGTTCGGCGTGTGGACCTTCCGCTGGGCCTGTTGGGCGAACTGGCGGGGGCTCGGCAGGTGCCGGTCCGCTTGGGATCTCCGGTACTCCTCCTCGTTGAGGGTTGATATGGACCTTCCAGTTGCCATTCTCTCCGGGAATTTTGATATCTATCGCAGGGCCTTCGGTGGACTTGGCAATGTTCCGCTGCCCGGCGCCACCGCCGTTCGGCAAATCCTTCCACACCCCTTTTGAAGGGTCTGGCCCGTAGGCGCCCGGGCGTTCCACGCCGCCCTGCTCAAGCCATTTCCAAAGCCGTTCGAGTTCCTGTTGGGAGCGGACCTCTCTGATCCGAGGATCGCTGCCTTGCGGGAGTTTGCTGAGCACCCGGCGAATATCTTCGGCACTTGGCCCGTTTGGAGGGCCCGGAGGGTCAGGCGCTTGTTTCCAAGTGTGGTCGACGGCCTGGACGCGACCGCCATTGGTGTGGCGCTGGGGTGGCGAATGCGGTGGGGTCGCGAAGGTGGGTGTCTCGCGAAAGGTGACTGTGTGCAAGGGGTCAGTGATGGTGGTGATCCTGGCCGCGATGGCCCTGTCGTCGGCGGCGAGCTGGGCAGCCCGGAGCTGAATGTCGGCAGCGTATTGCTGGGCCTGAACTTGACGCGCTACCTGCTGAACCGGTGAGCCGCCGGCGAGCTGGCTGACGACCGAAAGATCCTCCCGCACGATGAATCCGGCGGTTTCTGCTTCATGGACAGCGTTAAGCACGCTGCGCTGCGAGTAATGCAGCCTGCTAGCCCCGCGCCGGGCCACCTCTGCCGCCCGATGCAAGATGTCGGCCCAACCGCGCACCTTGACCAGATCAGCGAAGGTGCGTTCTTGGGCGGCCTCGGCGGCATCGCCTACCCACACCGAGCCCCCAGGTGACAGTGTTTCCCGGTGCACCGAGGTGAACGCGTCCTCCCAATGCTGGGCGGCCGCGGTCCAATCTTGGGCTGCGCCCTCGAGGTGCTCAATGTCCCAGGCGGCAATCTGCGACAGGCTCGGCACCTCCGCGACGCCGGGCGCGACTACCACATCTCGACCTAGACCCGACTGCCCACAGCAGCCAGATGCTGTGTGGCGGTGTCGTCTTGGCTGTCGAAGACGGTGCCCGCCACAATTAGTTTCGCCCCGGTCACCTCGACCCGCCCAGCCAGGACAGCTGCCGCGGTGCCCAGCCCGGCATAGGCGCTACTAACCGCTGCCGAGGTCGCTTGAACAAGTGGTCCACCACGCGGCGCCGGGATCGTCGCCACCAGCCGAGTCGCCGTTTCCTGGCAGTGTGTGGCCAGCGTGCCGAGCCCGCCAGCGGTGACCTCAAGCCGATGCATGCGACACAGTGTAAAAACACCGATGTAGACGCCGCACGTCGGCGCTTCAGTCAGCGAGCAACACAGACCAGTGTTGAGTCACCCTGCCGAGGGTCCGCAAAATGCCGCCCAAAGGGCCGTTTCGCTGTACATATGCGGACGCTCGCCGCTAGTCATTTGATAGGTGACCCAGTAAATGGACTGAAGTGTGTTGTCGAGCAGACAAATGCAACTAGGCTCAGTCGAGCGGAACGCGCGCAGGCAAAGGAGGCCGGCCGATGAAGTGGACAACCCTCGTCGGGCCGGTGGGCGCCTGTGCCCTCGCGATTGCCGCGGCGGCGGCTGCTCCGCCACCTGCGGCTCACGCCAAGAACGGCGATACACATGTGGTCGGCGAAGGCCTCGAGCAGGTCGTGGACTGCGGTGACGCGACGCTGATCGTCAATGGCTCGTTCAACAACGTCACGGCGAAGGGAAACTGCTGGGCGGTGACCGTCATGGGCTCGTCCAACACCGTCATCGCGGACAGCGTCACGCACGACATCACCGTCTACGGCTACGACGAAACCGTGTTCTTCCACGGCGGCGACCCGATCCTCTGGGACCGCGGCCGCGAACTAGGGATGGTCAACCGGCTGCAACGGGTGGGCCCCTGACGGAACGCAATCCAGTCGTCAATACCTCGTAAGAACCCAACCCCCTACCGAGGAATCGAGGCACTATGCGCGTCCATGGAACTGCTGACACACTCAGGTTCGCCGGGCTGATCGCCGCATCGGCGGCCGTCGTGGCTGCCGTCGGTCTGGCCGGCTGCGGTAAGACGGCCAATCCCCCCGCAGCCACCTCCGGGACAAGCGGCGCGAGCACGACCTCCGCGTCCGGGACGACGACGGCAAGCAGCGGAACCTCGGAGTCGACGACCTCGTCCGGCAGCGCAACGACGACCGTGACCTTCGAGACGGGCAACACGATCAACTACGGATCGATGGGGACCACCGCCAGCATCGACTGCAAAGACGGCAAGAACCTGAACGTCGCCGGCAGCAACAACACTCTGACCGTCACCGGCCATTGTGCGGAGGTGACGATCGGCGGCACGGGCAACAACATCACCCTCGACAAGATCGACAACAAGCTACGGGTGATCGGGACGAACAACACGATCACCTACAAAGACGGCAAGCCTAAGGTGGACAAGCTCGGCTCGAGCAACACCATCAACGGACCCAGCTAGCTCGCCGGGGCGCCGTGACGGCCGGCGCCCGCGGCGAACCGTCCGGCCCCGGCCATTGCCTCGGCGCCGACGCGAGCGATGCTGGCGAATTCGGCGTCGAGCGCTTGGCGTTCCGGCAATCCCCACTGTTGCAGTGCCGAGAGCCGATCCGAGCGCATGCACTGCTGCGGCAGCGCGGCCAGTTGGGCCGCCAGCTCCTCGGCCGCCTGCCGCGCCTGTCCCTTGGGCACCACCCGGTTGGCCAACCCCATCGCCAGCGCCTCGTCGGCCTGCACCCCGCGACCGGTGAGGATCATGTCCATCGCGCGGCTCTGGCCGATCAGCCGCGGTAACCGCACCGTGCCGCCGTCGATCAGCGGCACGCCCCAGCGTCGGCAGAACACCCCGAACACGGCGTCTTCCTCGGCGACCCGCAGATCGCACCACACCGCCAGTTCCAGACCCCCCGCGACGGCGTAGCCGCTGACAGCGGCGATCACCGGCTTGGACAGCACCATCCGCGACGGCCCCATCGGGCCGGGCCCCTCCCGATGCACCGCGTTGGCTTCCGGTGTCCCGAATGCCTTCAAATCGGCTCCGGCGCAAAAGGTTCCACCCTCACCCCACAACACCGCGACCGATGCGCTGTCGTCACGGTCGAATTCGTCGAACGCTGCGTACAACGCCGCGGCCGTCGGGCCGTTGACGGCGTTGCGTGCTTCCGGCCGGTTGATGATCACCGTGGTCACCGGGCCGTTGCGCTCTACTCGCACGGGATCGGTCATGTCACCTCCACGAGTTGTTTTTCTACATCGCGCCGCGCCGCCAGTTCGGTGGCGAAGTCATGATAGGCAGCGCGCAGTCGGTCGCCGGGCCATTGCGGGGGCAGCAATTCCTCGGGCAGCATCGGGTCGGTGAGCAGGTGGCGCACCATTGCCGCGGCCACCACGAACCGTCCGGGAACGTCTGCGGCCTGGTCCATCTCGGACAGCAGCCGGTCGCCGGTCTTCGCCCACCCGGACAGGTCCCACAGTTTCCCGGCCAGCTGACCGGGACTGTCGTCGCGCGCTTTCAGCACCCGTACCCTGCACCGCACGTCGGCGTCCAACTCGCATTCGAGGTTGTCGGGTCGCAGCCACACGCCTTCGCGAAGTTCACCGAAGCGCTTGTGGTACATGGTGTTTCGGAGTACAGCACGGGCGCGGGCATCGGTGCCCACGCTGGTGACGATCACCATGACCCAGTCGCCGTGCCACGGCCGCACCTGCGGGCGCATGGCTTCGTCCTGGCGGCGCTGGCGGGCCAGCAGCCGATCCGAGAGTTGGTAGCCGTCGGCGGACCGGATCAGGTCGCCGGCGCTCACCATGCGCGTCAGCGCGACCCGCAATGTCGTTTCCTTGATACCGAAATCGGCTGTGAGCCTGATCAATTCGCCGGCGCTGGCACGCGCGGGATGGGCGCCGAGCAGCACGCTGAGCACTACCGAGCGGGCTGTCATGGCGGGCATCGGCTTAGACCTGGGATGCTCTGCGACCGTAGTCGCCGAACGGCTCGTCCCGGTGTTTCACCGCTTCCCGGAAGCCGTGTTCGACCGCGTCGGCGACGAAGGCGTGGCCCTCGGGCGTGTGCCGGGCGACGCCGTCGAACACCGTGCTGACCATTCTGCTGGTGGCGATACCTTGTTGCAGCAGTGCGGTATTGAGCGCGAGTTTGACCATGATCAGCTGGTTGACGGGCACCGCCGCGATGCGCTGCACCAGCCGCTCGGTGCGCTCGTCGAGGTCTTCGGGGGCGGGCGCCTCGACGGCCAGGCCCCACTCGGCGGCCTGGGCGCCGGTGATGCAATCACCGGTGAGCAGCAGGCGCTTGGCCCGCTGGTCGCCCAGCCGGTGTGCCCACAGACCGGCCGCGGGAACCCCCCAGACTCGCGTCGGGGGGTAGCCGATCTTGGCATCGGCGGCGGCGATCACCTGGTCGGCGTGCAGCGCGATGTCGGTACCGCCGGCCACGCAGTAGCCGTGAATCTTGACCACCGTCGGCTTGTCGGCATGCATCAGGCTGGAGAACCCACGCACGAAGCGGCTCATCATCTGGTAGTCGATCATCGGGTCCCAGGGCTGATCCGGCAGGTGGTTGACGGCCTGCGTCTTTCCGTCGAGCACTGTGCCCTGGTACGCCCCGGTGCCGCCGGCCGATCCGGTGCCGTCGGCGTATGCGCTCAGGTCGAAGCCGGCGCAGAACCCCTCGCCCCGTCCGGACACCAGGATGACGTGCACGTTGGGGTCCAGGTCGGCGCGCTCCACCAACGCCGACAGCTCCAGCGGAGTATCGGCAATGATCGCGTTGCCCTTCTCCGGCCGGTTGAAGGTGATCCGCGCAACCCGATCGGTGACCTCGTAGGTCATCGTTTTCAGATTGTCGAAGTCGACCGGCCTGATCGCGTGCGTCATTGTGCGGCTTAGCCTTTGACCATCGCGCGCTCGAGGATCGGCGCGAGATCCAGGCCGGCCGGCATGGTGCCGAACGCTCCGCCCCACTGGCCACCGAGCCGGGTGGCCAGGAACGCCTCGGCGACGGCGGGATGCCCGTGGCGCACCAGCAGGGACCCCTGCAACGCCAGGCAGATGTCTTCGGCGACCTTGCGGGCGCGGTATTGGATGGTCTCCACATCGTCCAATTGCGGGCGCAGCTTTTCGACGTGGCTGTCCAGCCGGGCGTCCTGGCCCGCGCTGGTGGCCAGTTCGTCGAACAGCACCTCGATGCATTCGGGTCGAGTTGCCATGGCGCGCAAGGTATCCAGCGCGCTGACGTTTCCCGAGCCCTCCCAGATGCCCATCAGCGGCGCCTCACGGTACAGCCGCGGCATGCCGGAGTCCTCGACGTAGCCGTTGCCACCCAGGCATTCCAGCGCTTCGGCGGCGTGCGGCGTGGAGCGCTTACATACCCAGTACTTGCTGGCCGCCAAGCCAATACGACGCAGCAGTGCTTCTCGTTGGTCGCCGCGCACCGCCTTGTCGGTGGCGCCAGCCATCCGCATCGCCACGATGGTGGCGGCCTCGGCCTCGACGGCCAAGTCGGCCAGCACATTTCGCATCAGCGGCTGGTCAATCAGATACGCGCCGAACGCCTTTCGGTGCTGGGCGTGGTGAATCGCGCGGGTCAGGCCGGTGCGCATGCTGGTGGCGCTGCCCAGGGTGCAGTCCAGCCGGGTGAGGTTGACCATCTCGATGATGGTCGGGACGCCGCGGCCCTCCTCGCCCACCAACCATGCGGTGGCGCCGTCGTATTCGACTTCGCTGGACGCGTTGGCGTGGTTGCCGAGCTTGTCCTTGAGCCGCTGCAGGAACATCCGGTTGCGGGTGCCGTCGGGCAGGATCCGCGGCAACATGAAGCACGACAACCCTTTTGGAGTTTGCGCGAGCACCAGGAAGATGTCGCACATCGGCGCCGAGGTAAACCACTTGTGTCCGGTGAGGCGGTAGGTGCCGTCGCTGTTCTGCGTCGCCTGGGTGGTGCCGGCCCGCACGTCCGAGCCGCCCTGTTTCTCGGTCATCGACATGCCGGCGGTGATCCCAGGTTTGGTGGTGGGCGGCCTCAGCTCGGGGTCGTATTCGCGGCTGGTCAACAACGGCTCGTAGACGGCTGCCAGCTCCAGGTTGTAGCGCAGCGCAGGCACCACGGCATACGTCATGGAGATCGGACAGATGTGCCCCGGTTCTACCGTCCAGACCGAGGTCTTGGCGGCCCGCACCACATGCGAACCCGGCCGCTCGTCGGCCCACGGCGCGGCATGCAGACCGTGGCTGATCGCGACGCGCATCAGCTCGTGGTACGCGGGGTCGTACTCCACCTCGTCGACCCGGTGGCCGTATTGGTCGTGGGTGTGCAGGATGGGCCGATTGCGGTCCGCGAGTTCGCCCCACCGCTGGGCTTGCCGAGTGCCGTTGATCGCCCCGAGCTCGTTGACCTCGTCGAGGCCCCACTGGCCGCCCTCCCGGATCAGGGCTTCGATGAGGACCGGCGAAGAAGCGGAGTTGTGGTTCTCCAGGGGCGGAACCTGGTTGGTGACGACATGGGTGTCTGGCATGGTGTCGATATTACATTTTCTGGACAACCGCACAAGAGGTGTAACGCTCGCCGGGCACAATCGGCCCGCGGGTCAGCCCACAACGTGCTCGCGCAGGAATGCGATGTCGTCCTTGCGGCCCTCGTCGGCGGTTTCGCAGATCACCGGCGCATCGGCCGCCTGCACGACGGCAACCAGCAGGTCAGGGTCGATCTGACCGGTGCCGAAGTTGGCATGCCGGTCCGCGCCCGAGCCGGCCGCGTCGCGCGAGTCGTTGCAATGGACGAGGTCGATGCGGCCGGTCAGCGCCTTGATCCGGTCGACAGCGTCGATGAGCTTCTCCCCCGCGGCCCAGGCGTGGCAGGTGTCCAGGCAGAAGCCGATGCCGCTGTCGCCGATCTGTTCCCACAGCCGCCCGATTGTGTCGAAATGGCGGGCCATCGCATGGTCTCCGCCGGCGGTGTTTTCCAGATAAATCTGCACATCGGTCTCGAGGTATTTGAGCGCCTTGACCCACCGCTCGAAGCCGGCTTCCATGTCGTTGTCGTCGGCGTGGCCGCCGTGCACAATCACCGCCGTCGCGTTGATTTCCGCGGCCGCATCGCAGGTGTCCTGCAGGATCTTGCGCGACGGGATCCGGATCCGGTTGTTGGCCGACGCGACGTTGATCAGATACGGCGCGTGGACGTACAGCGGAATGCTGGACGCTTTCAGCTTGTCGGCGTCGTCACGCGGCTTTGGCTTCTTCCAGCTCTGCGGGTTGCCGAGGAAAAACTGCACCGCATCGGCGCCGTCTGCCTGCGCTGCGGCCAGCGGATCGTCTTGGTGCACATGCGAACCGATAAGCACGTCGGCCAGTCTACCCATGGCGAGCAGACGCAAAATCCCCCAATTGAGGCCGATCTTGGGGGACTTTGCGTCTGCTCGCCAGCTGGGCGTTGATGCGGTCCACCAGGCCGACGGGATCATGTCGAATGTCGTCGACGGTCATCGGGATGATCGCCCAACCGCAATCCTGCAGCCGGGCGATTTTTTGACGGTCGTGCAGCAGGGCATCTGGGCCGACGTGCCACTCGACGCTGTCGTATTCGGCGACGAGCATCGCGTCCGGCCACGCGAAGTCGACGCGCCAGAGTTTGCCGTAGTGGTCCACGATTTCGTACTGCAGTTCCGGCATCGGCAGCCGGTGGTCGATGAACACCAGCCGCGCTTCGCTCTCCATCGGCGACTCGGCACGACCGTCGGCGTGACTGATCAACTCGCGGACCTTGACGATGCCGCGACGACCCTTCTGCTCACGGATCGCAGCGTGCAATTCGCCTGTCGTGCAGGCGCTTATACGCAATGCCGCATCCAGAGTCGCGAGCGCGCGTGGCCGTCGCAACATTCGCGCGACCTCGACCGCCGTCCAGGACGGTGCCGTCGCCAGCCGGCCCTCGACGCGTCGCAGCGGAGCGCCAATTCGTTGATGCACCATCAGATTCGTTGACGGTCGCATACGCACGCCGGGATCCAGGATGTGCAGGCGTGACGTGTTTTCGGTGTCGAAGCCGTACAACGCCGCGGCAGTGCCCATGCAGGCGACGATCGGTTGCGCGGCAAGGCGATCCAGTGCGGCCAGCTTGACCAGCAAGTCCGGTTGGCTCGACGCGTAGACGCCGTGGCAGACACGAATTAGCCTGCCTGCCGTAACAAGTCCGGCCAGGCGTTTGCGGCTCAGGATGGTCAGCAGCTCGCCAGTGGTCGCCAGTCCGCCATTGGCCAGCAGAGCCCTTTCGATATCCACCGTGGCCATGATGCTGCGTGGCTGGCGACGAAAGTAGGCCTGGCAAGGCGTCTTGTGGACGAATGCGTGGCTCTGAATACACCAGCCGGGCGCAGGACCGGTGGCCGTCATTCAGATGTGCACTGGCGCAGCAACGCCAATCCTGGCCCGTCTAGCGCCTCTAGCACGGCGGTGCGCCCGACCGCAGCCATCAGCAGATCGGCCGCCCGTCCGCGGATTTCCTGTCCGTTACCCCAAGCTCGATCAATATCGTTGGCATGCAAGCGAATTCCGCGCAGCCATCGCAGCGGCACCAGACCGATGGGCAGCGGGCCGGCCAAGAAGTTTAGCGCCGTCAGTGTCAGTTGCGGGTCAGGTTCGAAGGGCAGTCCAAGCGGGATTCTGATGTCGCCGCTGTGGGCCAGGACCTCGGCCAGCAGACCCGGTGCTTGGGGCGGGGGTCGCCAATATCGGCCATCGGCGAGCTCGCGCAATTGTGCCGCAATTTCAGCAGCCGGCGACTGCGCGCTCCGGCGGGCCAACTCGTCGATCGCCCGATCCATGCCGCCCCGGCGTGCGCCGAGCCAGGAAACCCTGGCGGTTCCTGCCTGCAGTAGCTCACCAGGTGAGCGCCGACGGTCTTCACGTCCCAGCCCGCACACAGACTGGGCGTCGCTAACTGCGCCTCGTCAAGATCGTCGATCAGGTCCGCGATGCGACGACGCTCCTGCGCGATATCGGCATGGATTTGATCGCGACCCACCGGCTGAGAATATACGGCCAGGGCTTGCGCGAGCAGACGTAAAATCCCCCGAAAACAACGGTTTTCGGGGGATTTTACGTCTGCTCGCGGTACTAGCGGTAGTCGGAATACCCGTAGTCGTCCAGCGGAACCGCGGCACCAGTGGCCTGACCGAAGTCCGGGCTGTAGTACTGGTCCTCGTACGACGGGATCGTGTACGCGGCGGCCCGGGCCTCCTCGGTCGGCTGCACCTGGATGTTGCGGTAGCGGTTGATACCGGTACCGGCCGGGATCAGCTTTCCGATGATCACGTTCTCCTTCAGACCGTTGAGCTTGTCGCTGCGGCAGTTGATCGCCGCGTCGGTCAGCACTCGCGTGGTCTCCTGGAACGACGCCGCACTCAACCACGAGTCGGTGGCCAGCGACGCCTTGGTGATACCCATCAGCACCGGACGGCCGGCGGCGGGCTCGCCGCCCTCGGCCACCACCCGGCGGTTCTCCGCCTCGAACTCCGCGCGGTCGATCAGCGAACCGGGCAGGAACTCCGTCGAGCCCGAGTCGATGATGGTGACCCGGCGCAGCATCTGGCGCACGATCACCTCGATGTGCTTGTCGTGGATCGACACACCCTGAGCCCGGTAGACCTCCTGGACCTCGCGGACCAAGTGGATCTGCACCTCCCGCGGGCCCTGCACGCGCAGCACCTCGTGCGGGTCGGCCGAACCTTCCATCAGCTGCTGACCCACCTCAACGTGGTCACCGTCGGAGAGCACCCGCTCGGAACCGTCCTCGTGCTTGAACACGCGCAGCCGCTGCCGCTTGGACAGCTTGTCGTAGACGACTTCCTCGCCGCCGTCGTCGGGAACGATGGTGATCTTGTAGAAGCGCTCACCGTCCTCGAGACGGACGCGACCGGTGACGTCGGCGATCGGCGCCTTACCGCGCGGCACCCGGGCCTCGAACAGCTCCTGCACCCGTGGGAGACCGCCGGTGATGTCCTCACCGACACCACCCTGGTGGAACGTACGCATGGTCAGCTGTGTGCCGGGCTCACCAATCGATTGCGCCGCAACAATACCCACGGCCTCGCCAATGTCGACCAGCTTGCCGGTCGCCATGGACCGCCCGTAACAGGTCGCGCAGACGCCGGTGCCGGTGGTGCAGGTCAGCACCGAACGCACCTTGACCGACGTGATGCCCGCGGCCAGCAGGGCGTCGATCTCCGGGTCACCCAGGTCCTCGCCGCGCGGGACGACGACGTTACCGGCCTCGTCGACCGCGTCGGTGCCCAAAGTCCTTGCGTACGCCGAGGTTTCGATGTACGGATCACGGATGAGGGTACCGTCCGGCTGACGCTCGGCCAGCTCGACGACGATGCCGCGCTCGGTCTCGCAGTCGTGCTCGCGCACGATGACGTCCTGCGACACGTCCACCAGACGACGGGTCAGATACCCCGAGTCCGCGGTACGCAATGCGGTGTCCGCCAAGCCCTTTCGGGCGCCGTGGGTGTTGATGAAGTACTCCAGCACCGTCAGGCCCTCACGGAACGAGGACTTGACCGGACGCGGGATGAACTCACCCTTCGGGTTGGTCACCAGCCCCTTCATGCCGGCCAGCGTCCGGGTCTGGGTGAAGTTACCCGTGGCCCCGGAGTCGACGATGGTGATGATCGGATTGTCCACCGGGTAGTGGTCGCGCAGCGCCTGACCGACCTCGTCGGTGGCTTCCTTCCAGATCTCCACCAGCGCCTCGTTGCGCTCGTCGTGGTTCAAAGCCCCACGCTGGAACTGCTTTTCGACCTTGTCGGCCCGCTCCTCGTAGTGGTCGAGGATCTCCTTCTTGCGCGGCGGGACCAACACGTCGGCCATGGAAACCGTCACGCCGCTTCGGGTCGCCCAGTAGAAACCGGCGTCCTTGAGCTTGTCGACGGTCTGCGCCACCACGATCATCGGGTAGCGCTCGGCCAGGTCGTTGATGATGGCAGCCTGCACCTTCTTGTGCATCTGCTTGTTCACGAACGGATACCCCAGCGGCAGCAGCTCGTTGAACATCACCCGGCCCAGCGTGGTCTCGGCCGTCCACGCGTCGCCCGGCTGCCAGCCGTTCTGGCCGAACAGCTCGGCCTCCAGCTCGGCCGGCGGACGCAGCTGGGTCAGCCGCACCTTGATCTTGGCGCGCACCGACAGCACTCCGCGGTCGGCCGCCATGATCGCCTCGGCCGGCGAGGAGTACACCCCCGACTCGGGCGTGTCCTTCCCGGCGGGCCGGTACTCACCCTTGTCACCTTCGACCTCGGTGGTCAGGTAGTACAGGCCGGTGACCATGTCCAGCCGGGGCATGGCCAGCGGGCGGCCCGACGCCGGCGACAGGATGTTGTTACTGGACAGCATCAGGATGCGCGCCTCGGCCTGCGCCTCGGCGCTCAAAGGCAAGTGCACCGCCATCTGGTCACCGTCGAAGTCGGCGTTGAATGCCTCACAGACCAGCGGGTGCAGCTGAATCGCCTTGCCCTCCACCAGCATTGGCTCGAAGGCCTGGATGCCCAACCGGTGCAGGGTGGGTGCCCGGTTCAGCAGCACCGGATGCTCGGCGATGACCTCTTCGAGCACGTCCCACACCTGCGGGCGCTGGCGCTCCACCATTCGCTTGGCGCTCTTGATGTTCTGCGCATGGTTGAGATCCACCAGCCGCTTCATCACGAACGGCTTGAACAGCTCGAGCGCCATCAGCTTGGGCAGACCGCACTGGTGCAGCTTGAGCTGCGGGCCGACCACGATGACCGAACGGCCCGAGTAGTCGACACGCTTACCGAGCAGGTTCTGACGGAACCGGCCCTGCTTGCCCTTGAGCAGATCGGAGAGCGACTTCAGCGGGCGGTTGCCCGGCCCGGTGACGGGCCGGCCGCGACGGCCGTTGTCGAACAACGCATCCACGGATTCCTGCAGCATCCGCTTCTCGTTGTTGACGATGATCTCGGGCGCGCCGAGGTCGATCAGCCTCTTGAGGCGGTTATTGCGGTTGATCACCCGGCGGTACAGGTCGTTGAGGTCGCTGGTGGCGAACCGGCCACCGTCGAGCTGCACCATCGGACGCAACTCCGGCGGGATCACCGGGACGGCGTCGAGCACCATGCCCATCGGCGAGTTGCCGGACTGCTGGAAGGCGGCAACCACCTTCAGCCGCTTGAGTGCACGAAGCTTCTTCTGCCCCTTACCGTTTCGGATCACCTCACGCAGCGCATCGGCCTCGGCGTCGATGTCGAAGTTCTCGATCAGCTTCTGGATCGACTCCGCGCCCATGGCGCCGGTGAAGTACTCGCCGTAGCGGTCGACCAGCTCGCGGTACAAGTTCTCGTCGACGATCAGCTGCTTGGGAGCCAGCTTGGTGAAGGTGTTCCAGATGTCCTCCAGCCGGTCCAGCTCACGCTGGGCGCGGTCGCGCAGCTGGCGCATCTCGCGCTCGCCGCTGTCGCGAACCTTGCGCTTGGCGTCGGCCTTGGCGCCTTCGGCCTCCAGCTCGGCCAGGTCGGCCTCCAGCTTCTGCGCACGCGCCTCCAGCTCGGCGTCGCGCTGATCCTCAACGGCCTTGCGCTCCACCACCATTTCGGCCTCGAGCGTCGAGAGCTCGTTGTGCCGCATCTCCTCGTCGACCGAGGTGATGACGTAGGCGGCGAAGTAGATGATCTTCTCGAGATCCTTCGGCGCCAGGTCCAGCAGGTAGCCCAGCCGCGAGGGCACACCCTTGAAATACCAGATGTGCGTGACGGGCGCGGCCAGCTCGATGTGGCCCATCCGCTCGCGGCGCACCTTGGCGCGGGTGACCTCGACGCCGCAGCGCTCACAGATGATGCCCTTGAACCGGACGCGCTTGTACTTGCCGCAGTAGCACTCCCAGTCGCGAGTCGGTCCGAAGATCTTCTCGCAGAACAGGCCGTCCTTCTCCGGCTTCAGCGTGCGGTAGTTGATGGTCTCGGGCTTCTTGACCTCGCCATAAGACCATTGCCGGATGTCCTCCGCGGTGGCCAGGCCAATGCGGAGTTCATCGAAGAAGTTGACGTCTAACACGTAACTCCCTTTCCCCTTGCGGGTTAGTAACCGTTAAGCAGCGCGGCTGTGCCGCGATTTAAGCCAGGTCTTCGACTGACGCAGATTCGTTGCGCGACAAGTTGATTCCGAGGTTGGCCGCAGCACGCTCCAGATCCTCGTCCTCACCCTCGCGCAGCTCGATGGCCGCACCGTCGCTCGACAGCACCTCGACGTTGAGGCACAGCGACTGCAGCTCCTTGAGCAACACCTTGAACGACTCGGGGATACCGGGCTCCGGAATGTTCTCGCCCTTGACGATCGCCTCGTAGACCTTGACCCGGCCGACGGTGTCGTCGGACTTGATGGTCAGCAGTTCCTGCAGCGTGTACGCCGCACCGTAGGCCTGCATGGCCCAGCACTCCATCTCACCGAACCGCTGGCCACCGAACTGCGCCTTACCACCCAGCGGCTGCTGGGTGATCATCGAGTACGGGCCGGTGGAGCGGGCGTGGATCTTGTCATCCACCAAGTGGTGCAGCTTCATGATGTACATGTAGCCAACCGTCACCGGGTACGGGAACGGCTCGCCGCTGCGCCCGTCGAACAGCACGGCCTTGCCGTCGCCGTCCACCAGCACATCGCCGTCGCGGTTGGGCAGCGTGGCCGACAGCAGGCCCTGCAGCTCCTCCTCCTTGGCGCCGTCGAACACCGGAGTCGACACGATCTGGTTCGGCTCGGCGCTCAGCAGCTCCTCGGGCAGGCTGGCGGCCCAAGACGGCACGCCTTCGGCAACATCGACGTTCCAGCCGCTGTGCGCGCACCAACCCAGGTGGGTTTCCAGGATCTGGCCGATGTTCATCCGTCGCGGCACACCGTGGGTGTTCAGGATGATGTCCACCGGGGTGCCGTCCGGGAGGAACGGCATGTCCTCGACCGGCAGGATCTTGCCGATGACGCCCTTGTTGCCGTGCCGTCCGGCCAGCTTGTCGCCGTCGGAGATCTTGCGCTTCTGGGCCACATACACCCGGACGAGCTCGTTGACACCGGCCGACAGTTCGTCGTCGTCCTCCCGCGAGAACACCCGGATGCCGATCACCTTGCCGGACTCACCGTGCGGCACCTTCAGTGAGGTGTCGCGGACCTCGCGCGCCTTCTCGCCGAAGATCGCCCGCAGCAGCCGCTCCTCCGGGGTCAGCTCCGTCTCCCCCTTCGGGGTGACCTTGCCGACCAGGATGTCGCCGTCGCGGACCTCGGCGCCGATGCGCACGATGCCGCGCTCGTCCAGGTCGGCCAGCACCTCGTCGGAGACGTTGGGGATGTCCCGGGTGATCTCCTCGGCGCCCAATTTCGTGTCACGGGCATCGATTTCGTGCTCTTCGATGTGGATCGAGGTGAGCACGTCCTCTTCGACCAGGCGGTTGGAGAGGATGATCGCGTCCTCGTAGTTGTGACCCTCCCACGGCATGATCGCCACCAGCAGGTTCTTGCCCAGCGCCATCTCGCCGTTGTCGGTGCAGGGACCGTCGGCGATGACCTGACCGGCCTCGACCCGGTCACCGGCGTCCACGATCGGGCACTGGTTGGCGCACGTGCCGTGGTTGGAGCGGGCGAACTTGCGCATCCGGTAGGTGCGCCGGGTGCCGTTGTCGTGCATGACCGTGATGTAGTCGGCCGACACCTCCTCGATGACGCCGCTCTCCTCGGCGACGACGACGTCGCCGGCGTCGATCGCCGCACGCAACTCCATGCCGGTACCCACCAGCGGCGCCTCGCTGCGCACCAGCGGAACCGCCTGGCGCTGCATGTTGGCGCCCATCAGGGCCCGGTTGGCGTCGTCGTGCTCAAGGAACGGGATCATCGCCGTCGCGACCGACACCATCTGGCGCGGCGAGACGTCCATGTAGTCCACCTCGGAGGACGGCACGTACTCCACCTCGCCGGCCTTGCGTCGCACCAGCACGCGCGGCTCGAGGAACCGGCCCTGGGCGTCGATCGGCGAGTTGGCCTGCGCCACGACGTGGCGGTCCTCCTCGTCGGCGGTCAGGTAGTGGATCTCGTCCGAAACCACACCGTCGACCACCTTCCGATAAGGCGTCTCGATGAAGCCGAACGGGTTGACCCGCGCGTACACCGACAGCGAGCCGATCAGACCGATGTTGGGACCCTCCGGGGTCTCGATCGGGCACATCCGGCCGTAGTGCGACGGGTGCACGTCGCGGACCTCCAGGCCGGCGCGCTCACGGGACAGACCGCCCGGGCCCAGCGCCGAAAGCCGGCGCTTGTGGGTGAGACCCGACAGCGGGTTGTTCTGGTCCATGAACTGCGACAGCTGGCTGGTGCCGAAGAACTCCTTGATCGCGGCGACCACCGGGCGGATGTTGATCAGCGTCTGCGGCGTGATCGCCTCGACGTCCTGCGTGGTCATCCGCTCCCGGACCACCCGCTCCATCCGCGACATGCCGACCCGGATCTGGTTCTGGATCAGCTCGCCGACGGTACGCAGCCGGCGGTTGCCGAAGTGGTCGATGTCGTCGGTCTCGACCGGCACCTCCACACCGCCCGGGACGGTCATGGTGGTCTGCCCCTCGTGCAGGCGGACCAGGTACTCGATGGTGGCGACGACGTCCTCTTCGGTCAGCGTCGAGCTGGTGATCGGCTCACCGGCGTGCAGCCCGAGCTTCTTGTTGACCTTGTAGCGGCCCACCCGGGCCAGGTCGTAGCGCTTCTCCTTGAAGAAGAGGTTCTCCAGCAGGGTCTGCGCCGACTCCTTGGTCGGCGGCTCGCCCGGGCGCAGCTTGCGGTAGATGTCCAGCAGCGCCTCGTCGGTGCCGACGGTGTTGTCCTTCTCCAGCGTCGACATCATGATCTCGGAGAAGCCGAACCGCTCGTGGATCTGCTCGTTGGTCCAGCCCAGCGCCTTGAGCAGCACGGTGACCGGCTGGCGGCGCTTGCGGTCGATGCGCACACCGACGGTGTCGCGCTTGTCGACGTCGAACTCCAGCCAGGCGCCGCGGCTGGGGATCACCTTGACGCTGTGCAGCGTCTTCTCGGTGGACTTGTCGATGGTCTCGTCGAAGTACACGCCGGGCGAGCGCACCAGCTGGCTGACGACGACCCGCTCGGTGCCGTTGATGATGAAGGTGCCCTTCTCGGTCATCATCGGGAAGTCACCCATGAACACCGTCTGGCTCTTGATCTCGCCGGTGTTGTTGTTGATGAACTCGGCCGTCACGAACAGCGGAGCCGCGTAGGTGATGTCCTTGTCCTTGCACTCGTCGACCGGTGCCTTGACTTCGTCGAACCGGGGATCGGAGAACGACAGCGACATCGAACCGGAGAAGTCCTCGATCGGCGACAGCTCGTAGAGCACCTCTTCCAGGCCGCCCATCGCGTTGACCTCACCGCGGGCTGCGGCGGATTCGCGCCAACGCTCTGAGCCGATCAGCCACTCGAACGAGTCGGTCTGAACGTCGAGAAGCCCCGGAACTTCAAGCGGTTCGCGGAGCTTGGCGAAGGAAATCCGGTCGGGCGCTCCGGGCACGGAGCTGTTTGAGGAACTTCCGCTGTGAGAACTCTGGTCTGTCTTGCTCTGGCGGAAATCTGCCAAGATGCATCCTTCCAGCACCTCGTGCGACTCACGAGATCCCCAGAGAGCGGATGCCCACCGGGCCTGTTCGCCGCGACAATTGTGTTAATCAGGCTGGCGAACGAACTGTCCGGATCTCACGCGCGCAACTAACTAGCTGGGCCAGAAGGGGGCTCAAGCTAGGACCACAGTGTCTTTCGCGGCCAAGTGGCGGGTGAGGTGGGCAGGAGGTAGCCAGCGCAACGTCCAACAATAGCGCAGGACCGCGCATTCCTCAACTACCCACGTCAAAAGGCCCCGGGGCATCTAGCGCTGGCTGGCATCTCGAATCCCGTGACACATGCTGCCCAACAGATTGACCCGTTTAGGCTCCGTCGTCAAGGGGGCGGGGGCGGCAAGTTGCGCCAACTTGGCGTGAAGTCGCCGGTGAACGGCTACCCACAGCCGCGGCGCGCGGCTGCAGCAATATGGCCACGCTGAGTCAAAAGCCACGGCCGGGGACGTGGTGATCCCCGGCCGTGGCTTTCGTTGGATGTCAGCCGCCGAACTGGCTCGCGTGGAACTTGTGGGTGCCCTCGAGGTCGTCGAGGATGGCCGCCTGGGCGCTCTTGGGCAGGGTGTGCAGCATCTCGCGCACCCGGGCCTGGCGGCGAGCCACCGCCTTGCGCTCCGGCATGCCGGGCGTCGCTTGGATCTGCGGCGGCACTCCCTCGATGTCCTCCACACCACCGGCGTGCTGGCCGGCGTCGACCATGGCCTGCTCTTCGGCCATGGTGGCCTCGTCCTTCTCCTCCGACATGCCGATCGGCCCGATCCGACGGCCGTTGAGGAACTGCCGCACCACGGGCTCGTCGCTGGTCAGCAACACTTCGCGCGGGCCGAACATGACCAGGTGCTTACGGAACAGCATGCCCATGTTGTCCGGCACCGTTCGGGCGATGTTGATGTTGTGCGTCACGATCAGGATGGTCGCGTCGATCTGGGCGTTGATGTCCATGATCAGCTGGCTCAGGTAGGCGGTACGGACGGGGTCCAAACCGGAGTCCGGCTCGTCGCAGAGGATGATCTGCGGGTCCAGCACCAGCGCCCGAGCCAGGCCGGCACGCTTGCGCATACCACCGGAGATCTCGCCGGGGAACTTCTTCTCGTCCCCACCGAGGCCGACCAACTGCAGCTTCTCCATGACGATGTCACGGATCTCGCTTTCTTTTTTCTTGGTGTGCTCGCGCAACGGGAACGCGGTGTTGTCGTAGAGGTTCATCGAGCCGAACAGCGCGCCGTCCTGGAACAGCACGCCGAACAGGGTGCGGATCTCGTAGAGCTCCTTGGCCGAGCACTCGATGATGTCGGTGCCGTCGATGATGATCGAGCCGCGTTCCGGTCGCAGCAGACCGATGAGTGACTTCAGGAAGACGGACTTGCCGGTACCCGACGGGCCCAGCAACACACTGACCTCCCCCGCGGGGATGGTAAGCGTAACGTCTTCCCAAATCCTCGAGGAACCGAACGACTTCGTCAGGCCGTTGACCTCGATGCTGACGCCCATGGGGAATCCTTCCGTCGACGCGCGTGGCCCCACCTGCCCCTTTGTGTGGCTTGAGTCACTGTAGCGTACCCCCGCAGCAGCACATCAGGGTTGCATTGATAGTTGCCGGATAACAATCTCCACCAGATCGTTCGTGACATCCATTATGGCCGTTACCGATGGACGGCGCGCGTCAAGCGGTGGGCGCCCAGTTTCCGTGGAAACCCGCAGGCACCCGCTGCGGCAGGTGCACGGTGGCGACCGAATCCAAGGTTTGGGCGTCGACCAACAGCAGTTGGCCCTCGTCGCGGCCGCGGTGATAGCCGTAACCCATCAGGATGCCGTCGTCTTCGGCTTTCTGAGCCGGATTCGGGACGAAGGCCATCTCGCCGATCCATAGGTCCGGGTCGAGGGGCGCTACCGAACTCGACCCGGTCGCGTAGTCGTGCTTGTACAGCGCGGTTTCCAGCGGGTTTCCCCGGCTCGAGTCGCCGAACTCGCCCTGGACGCCGACGGTGTAGCCGAACCGGTGCCGCCCGCCCAGCAAAGTGTCGTTGATCCGGGGAAACTCCTGGGCCCGGTCGTCCCGGCGTTCGGTGGTCACCGCACCCGTCGTCAGGTTGATGGTCCAGCGGTCCAGCATGGGCGTGTTCTCGAAGGGGCCGCGCCGGTCGCGGTCGAACATTCGCGAGTACCGCACCACGTCCAGTACGAGGACCTCGGCCTCGTCGCGCATCTCTGAATAGGCGTTGAGCGGGTGGTAGACGTAGCAGGGTTCGATGTCGAACCAGCGCACGTCACGATTGGTCCCTTGGCGGGGCATGACCCCGATGCGCGCCGGGTAGTTCGGGTTCCAGGCGTATGGGAGCCGGTTGGACGGACGCTCGTCGCGGTTGGCCATCGCGGTGATGGGCCCCGGTATCCGGACGCGCCCGATCACCGACTGCAGCACCAGCCGGGCGGGCAATTGCAGCCAGCGCGGCATGGTCATCGGCAACACCTGCACCGGGTCGAAGGTCACCGGCAGGTCGTAGATCACCACATACTTGTCCGTGAGCGAAAAGTCATGCATCATCGGCGATCCCGAGACCTCGATGTCGACGGTGCGACGGGCCCTGCCGTTGGTGTCGATCACCGAATATTGCACGGTCCGGCCGCGGGCGAACGAATAAGACACCGCGTGCAGCTCGCCGGTGCGCGGGTCGCGATGCGGGTGGGCGGTGTAGCCGCCGGCCAGGGTGCCGTCGAAGTCGCAGGGGCCGACTGTGTCGAGTTCCTCGGTGAGTTCGTAGTTGGCGACGCCGCCTTCGACCAGCGCCAGCGTGCGTCCGGCGTGGCTGAGGACGCTGGTGTTGGCCCCCAGCGACTGCAGTCCGGCACGCGGGTTGCGGACATTCGCGGGTGGCTCTCCCAGCGCGGCGCGCACCGCCGGGCTGCGCACCCAGCGGTTGCGGTACCAGCAAGCCTTGCCGTCCTTCAGTTTGACGCCGTGCACCATGCCGTCGCCGGTGAACCAGTGGTAGATGGCGGGGTCCACCTCAGCCACCGGATTCGGGCCGTTGCGCAGATAGCGCCCGTCGAGGTGTTCGGGGATGTGACCGGTCACCGGCAGGTCGGTCGCGGTGACTTCCTCGGAAACCGGCGCGAGGAAGCCTTCGAGATAACGGTTGCGGGATTCGGCGGTTTGCACGGTCGTCATCGTCTCGCTCCCCTGCTGCGTCCGTATAACATTGTTATTTCAGCGTTATCGGAACCGTACGCCCCTGGTGCGAAGATGACAAGGATGACTTCGGAGAGCCAGTCCGGTGTTCGCAGTGTTCGCGACGACATGCTGCGTGCGGCCGTCGGCCTGCTGAACGACCACGGACCCGATGCGCTGCAGACCCGCAAGGTCGCCAGTGCCGCCGGGACCTCGACGATGGCGGTGTATACCCACTTCGGCGGGATGCGCGGGCTGATCGCCGCGGTCGCCGAGGAGGGCCTGCGACAATTCGACGCCGCGCTGAGCGTGCCGCAGACCGCGGACCCGGTCGCCGACTTGCTGCTCATCGGCGCCGCATACCGGCGCTACGCCATTGAACGGCCGCACATGTATCGGTTGATGTTCGGCAGCACCAGCGCGCACGGCATCAACGCCCCGGCGGGCAACGTGCTGTCACTGTCGGTGGCCGAAGCCGAGCAGCTTCATCCCAGCTTCGCGCACGTGGTGCGCGTGGTGCACCGTGCGATGACGGCGGGCCGGATCAGCATCGATCCCGCCGACGTGGTCGCCACAGCCGCCCAATTCTGGGCATTGATACACGGATTCGTGCTGCTCGAGCTGGCCGGGTATTACGGCGACGACGGCGCGGCCGTCGCGCGGGTGCTCGGCTCGATGACCATGAATCTGCTGGTGGCGCTGGGGGATTCGCCGGAGCTGGTGCGACGGTCCGCGCAGTCCGCCATGGCCGGGTGAGCCCAGCGGACTACTTGACGGTGACGCTGGCGCCGGCCGCCTCGAGCTTGGCCTTGGCCTCGTCGGCGGCTTCCTTGGCGACCTTCTCCAACAGCGGCTTGGGCGCGCCGTCGACCAGGTCCTTGGCCTCCTTGAGGCCCAACCCGGAGACAATCTCGCGGACGACCTTGATGACGCCGATCTTCTTGTCGCCGGCGGCCTCGAGGATGACGTCGAACTCGGACTGCTCCTCGGCGGCCTCGGCCGGGGCACCGCCCGCTGCGGAGCCCGCCGCGGCCACGGCGACCGGAGCGGCCGCGGTGACCTCGAAGGTCTCCTCGAACTTCTTGACGAAGTCCGAGAGCTCCAACAGGGTCATTTCCTTGAAAGCGTCGAGCAGTTCGTCGCTGGAGAGCTTTGCCATGATGCCGGTCCTTCCTGATGGGGGTTTGGGGGTTATTCCGCCGCAGCTGGTTCGGGGGCGGGAGTTTCAGCCGGTGCCTCGGCGGCGGCCGGCGAGGCCGGAGCATCGGCAGGCTTCTTTTCCTGCAGTGCGGCCAGCAGCCGAGCCATCTGCGACGCCGGCGCGTTGAACAGGCCGGCCGCCTTGGCGAGGTTGCCCTTCATCGCGCCGGCGAGTTTGGCCAGCAGCACCTCGCGCGACTCCAGATCGGCGATGCGCTCGACTTCGGCGACGGTCAGCGGGTGGCCGTCCATGTAGCCGCCCTTGATGACCAGCGCCTTGTGCTCCTTGGCGAAGGTCTTGATGGCCTTGGCCGCGTCAACCGCTTCACCGGTGACGAAGGCGATGGCGGTGGGACCGGCGAACAGCTCATCGAGGCCGTCGATGCCGGCCTCCGACGCCGCGCGTTTGATCAGCGTGTTCTTGGCGACGGCGTAGGTGGCCGATTCGCCCAGCGACCTGCGCAGCTCGGCGAGGTTCGCCACCGTCAGACCGCGGTATTCGGTGATCAGGCTGGCGCTCGAGGCCCTGAACTGCTCTGCGATCTCCGCGACGGCGGTGGCCTTGTCAGCCCTGGCCATGCATGCCTCCTAACGCTCTGTCGTCGGTAACCACCAGAGAACGCCGGGAAATGCCGGGAAACGAAGTACGCCCCAGCGCAGAAGTGGCCGGGGCGTTGAGATGCGCCGGCGCGCGCCGGCGATACTGCCTCGTCCTCCTGCGTGGGCCGCCGGGATGCTCCCGGACCTTCAACCGATTTCTCGGTGACCGACGGTCTTCGGTGGATCGGCAACCACAATAGCGCGGCCGATGCGATCAGTTCAAAACGGTTGCCGCCGGTCGCCGAGTGTGAATCCGACGACGCCCACACGGCGTGTCGAGTCGCGGGATTCACACTCGCGGAATGGTCGCCAGCCGCGCGGCGCCGACCAGCCCGGCCTCACCGCCCAGCTCGGCCGGCACCACCCGGACCGGGGAGACGAAGCTCAGCCCGGCGTAGGCGGGCAACGCCGCCCGCAACGGGCCGAAGAGCAGCTCGCCGGATTTGGCCACGCCGCCACCGATGACGACGAGGTCCAGGTCGCATACCGCCGCCACCGAGGCGATCATCGCCGCCAGCCCGGTGGCGGCTCGGCGAAAAGCCGCCAGTGCCAACGCATCTCCGCGCACCGCGGCGTCGGCAAGCTCCTTGGCGCCCGCGCCCGGCGGCGCGGACCAGCCGTGGGCACGGGCCCAGCGCGCCATCGACGGGCCAGAAGCGACGGTCTCGACACAGCCGCGGCCACCGCATGCGCATGGCCGGCCGTCCGGTTCGATCACCACGTGGCCGACGTGACCGGCGTTCCCGGTGCGGCCGTGGTACGGGGCGCCGTCGAGCACCAATCCACCGCCCACCCCGGTCGACACCACCATGCCCAGCATGAACCGCGCCCGCCGACCGGCCCCCAGCCAGTGCTCGCCCAGCGCCATGCACACGCCGTCGCCGCCCAGCCGCACCGGGACACCGGGGACAACCGACGCCACCCGTTCGCGGAGCGGGAAGCCTTGCCAACAGGCGATGTTGATCGGGCTTACGGTTCCGCGGTCCAGGTCGACGGGTCCCGCCGATGCGATACCGACGCCGTTTACCGTCCCCCCGGCCGCATGCAACGCATCGGTGATCATCGCAGCGACCGTGGCCCAAACCGCGTCGGCGCCGGCATCGACCGGCGTCAACCGGGTAGCGGTGTACACCAGCGCACCGGTCGGCTCGGCCAGCCCCGCGGCGATCTTGGTGCCGCCGATGTCCAGGCACAGAGTGAGCATCAATGCCGGTGGGTGTTGTCGGGCTGGCGCGGGTCGCCGGGATGCTCGTAGCCGGGGGCCAACTGGACTAGGGCGGCTCGGCGCGCGTCCAGCCACGTCCGAAAGGCACGCCGGCGGGCGGCGCCGCGTAGCTGCTCGATGATCGCCGGCCGCACCTCGTGCAGCGGCGGGGCGATGTCCGACGGGGTGCGCCAGCCGTGTCCGGCGGGGCGCGGCGACGCGAACCGCAGCGGGTTGCGAGCGTGGTAGTCGACGACGTCGGCGTCGGCCACCTCGATGTCCGCGGTGACGTCGGCGAACAACGCCCGGGCGCGCGGGTCGGCCAAGGCCGCCGCCGCCACACTGCCGATTTCCAGGCGGGCCGTCGCGTCGGGCAGCAGCTCGGCCTCGGCGGGGGCGCCGCGCACGTCCAGCCCGCGCGCGGCCGCCTCGGCCGCGACCAGCCGCTCGGTCACGATCAGCTGGGTCAACCACCGCCGCAGTTGCCGGCCCTCGCTGGTGCCGCTCGACGGCAGCGCGGCCGCGCTCGGACCGCTACGCAGTCGCGTCTCCCGCTCGTCGACCTCGTCGACGAAAACCGGAGTGCCGGCCACCAGGGCAACACGGCCGTCGCTCATGTCACCGTCACCTGGACCGCCGGCGAGTACAGCAGCCGGCCCGCGCAGCCAACCCGGACCAGGGCCCACCACTGGCCGGGCTGCTGCCAGGCCGGCGGCATGACGTCGAAACCGAGCTCGGCCGTTCCCTCGGCCGGCAAGGTCGCGCCGAGCGCGGCCGGGCCGATCCACTCCCAGGTGCCCCAGGGGCTGATCAGATGCGCCTCCAGCGCCAGCTCGGCGCGGGCGTGACTGCCGACCGTGACGACCAAGCGGCCCGAGTCGCCGGCCTTCAGCTCGATCCCGGCCGGACCGTCGACCAAGAAGACCAGCTCGGAGTGTTCGGGAGCGCCCACGGTTACCACGCACACGTCCTCGACCACTTGTCGCCACGCGGCCGGGACCTGCTCGCCGGTGAGACACAACTGAGCACGGACCGGGTATAGCCCCGGCTCGGTGTGGGCCGGAATCGTCAGCGCAACGTCGGCCTCCAGGTGCGCGCCGGCGCACAACGTCAACGGCAGCAACGCGGGTACAACCGACAAGCCTGGGCACACCACTTCCACCTCACCGCTCAGGGTCAAATCGCTGCTGTCGCTGGCCGCGGTCAGACGCAACACCAGCTCGTCTCCCGGCGCGGCGGTCACCGACGCCGGGTGCAGGTGAGCGACGGCCGGCAACCCGCCGACCGGTGCCGGGCCGCGGTTGTGCAGCCAGTAACGCGCGAACAGCGGCTGGGCCGCCTCCGCGTGCGGAGCGAGCTCGCTGGTACCGGCAAGCACCTTGGGCACGTCGATGCGGGCCAGCACGGTGGCGACCTGATAGCCGTGCAGGTCGATCGACCGTTTCCGGCGCTGCGGGTTTTCCAGCAGGTCGGCCAGTCGCAGGGCGCGCACCTTGCCCAGCGGCGAGTCGATGCCGACCCGGGCACCGGTACCGGTGGTCTCCACCAGCCGCAGGGCCACCACGCCCGGATCGACGGACTGGGCACTGCCCCCCGCCAGCGGGTTGCCGGCGGCTTTGAGGGCACCCAAGTGCACCTTGCCCGGCGAGTCGACGCGCAGCAGCGAGCCGGCCGGCGCCAACCTCCCGCCCCGCTTGTGCGGGATGACCGCCCGCAGCGGATGCGAGAACTGTGCGCTGCGGGCGGGGATTCCGGCGCGTCGCCAGTCACCGTCGTCGCAAACCAGCGCGTAGTCGAAATCGTGCGTCCAGTGCTGGAGCTGGAAATTGGAGCCGTCCGGCGCGGTGCGGCGCGGCTCGTCGATCCACACGCCCGATGGCCAGCCGGTACAGGACCGCAGCAACGCGGTATGCAGGGTGCCGTCGGAGTCGACGGCGAAGCTGGGCACGCCGCGGTTGAGCAGCGCGACGGTGCGGTCTTCGAACGGCTCGGCTACCGACGGGGCCTGCTGGGTCACCAGAATCTCGGCGTCGGCGAGGTCTTCGGTCAGCGTGGCGATGGCCGCGCGCAGGCTCTTGTCGTCGCGGCCGTCGATCACCAGCACCGGCAGGGTGCGCGGCGCGCGCAGGTCGGCGCCGGGCACCCACACCGCGGCCAGGGGGGTCGCGGCCGGCACCCACACCCGGGCGCGCCCGGACTCGGCCAGTTGCCGCTCGAGTTCGGCCGTATAGGCCGGATCGGCTTCGGCCAGTAACACTTTGGTGAACGCGTTGCGGTTGGGGCCGCCCAGGGCGATGCGGGTGTCCGGGAGGTTGGAGTCGACGTCGAGATGGCCGTAGCGCGGTTTGTCGGCGCCGCTGCAGGTGGCCGTCACGCCGGCGCGGACCAGGGCGACCATCAGCTCGCGCGCCAGCGGCCCCGACGTCGTCTCCGAGGGCGTCACCACCTCGGCCACCGAGACGGCCCGCACCGCGTCGCGACCTAGACGGATGCGTATCGCCGACGAGAGCCCGAACCAGCCGTAGGCGGGGTTGTCCAGCGTCCACAGCTGCTGCGCGGTGTCCACCGATTGCGGCCCGTCATGCAGCAGCGCGAAGCCACGCCCGACGACCGCGTCGCCGACCTCACTGACCGGCATGGCCCCCGGCACCGGGCATGGCCAGCGCAGCCGGAGTAGGCGGTCGACTCCGGTGAACTCGTCGATGGTGGTGCGGCAGTCCACCCGCGCCACCTCCCACCACAAGGTCAGCGTCTGGGTGTAGCGCAGTAGCGTGCCGATCCGGCCGTGCACGACGATCCGCTGACCCAGCGGGCCGTGGTATGCCCGCACCTCGGCGGCCGATTCCGACGAGCCGACCACCGGCCCCTTGGGCAGCAGGTGCCAGGGGCCCTCCCCCTGGGTCGGGTGGGAGGAGTACTCCTCGTACACCGCCAGCTCGTTGCCGACCTTGCCGTCGGCGATGAGTTGGCGCCCTTTTCCGGATAGGTGAACAAGCGACCAGACCGCCCCGCCCCGCGCCGGGTCGACCGCCAGCCGGTAGTGCTCGTTGGCTATTTCGTTACCCGATACCGGCTGCCAGCCTTGCGTGCTGCGGCCGGGGACCAGCCGATAGGCGCGCCACCCCAGTGACGGGACGTCGCGCGCCAGCCAACTGACCGAGCATCCGCCGTGCTCGACGTGGACGGGCACCTCGCGGCCGTCGGCGTCGAGCACCCGCACCCCCGAGTGCAGTGGCGCGTCGAGGCGGGCGGTCACCACGTCGGTGCGCGCGTGGGTCAGCGGGTTCCAGACCAGCAGGGTGTTGTCGGGGACATCCACCGCGCCGGACAACAACGCCAACGAGTTGTCCCGGACCGCGCGGCCCAGCTCCCATGCGTCGCGCCAGCCGGTCAGCAGATCCAGGTAGACCTGGTCGGATTCCGAGCCGGTGATCGCGTCGTGGTGGGCACCGTAGGCCAGCTGCACCCACGCCTTGGCCAGCGCCGCCTGGGGATACTCGGCTCCGCCGAGCAGCCCGGCGAACACCGCGAACCGTTCGCCGTCCAGGACGGCATTCTCCGCGGCCCGGTTGGCTTGCTTGGTGTCGATGTAGGACACGTCCTTGCCGGTGTAGATCGGGTTCATGTCCCGGGTCTGCGGCGACGGCACCTGCCCGCGGTCCGCCAGCTCGGCGCGCACGGCAGCAAAGAACTCCCGCGGCAGGCCGCACACGAATCGCGGCCAGGTGTAGCGAGCGGCCCAGTCGCGGTGGATGGCGGTGACCCACTTGTTCGGTGGGGTGTAGTCGGTGCCGACCGGCAGCAGCACGTTGCGGGTCAGCGCCACCTTTTTGAGCTGGTCGAACAGCGCGTAGGTGGCGTCCTCGGCCTCGGCCAGCGAGGTCGACGAGTCCATCCACCAGCCCGCCGAATAGTGCGCCGGCATGTAGTGGGTGAGCAGGCCCCGGCCGGACGGCGAAATCCACTCGAACTCGCTGCAGAACTGCATGCGGTCCACGTCACCACCTTGGGCGGGACCCCATTGGTGATGTGGCCCGCGGGCCCACGAACTGGACGTCAGCCCGGCGTCGGCGGCCATGCCGGGGAATTGCGGGTCGTGGCCGAATACGTCCAGCTGCCAGGCGGTGGCCGGGTCGGCGCCCAGCACGTCGCGTTGAAAACCGATGCCGTGCACCAGGTTTCGGATGGTCGTCTCGGGGCTGGTGAGGTTGGTGTTGGGTTCGTTGTAGGTGCCGCCCATCACCTCGACGCGGCCTTCGGCGAGGAAGCGGCGCAGGTCGGCACGATCCTCGGGGTGGGTGTCCCAGTACGGCTTGAGGTAGTCCACCTCGGCCAGCACGAACTTGTACTCCGGCTCGCGGCGAGCCATTTCGAGGTGCGCGTGTACCAGTTCGAAGCCGTTGGCCTGACGTGCCCGGCCGGGCGGGTCTTCGCACCACTGGCTGGTGTAGCCGCCCTGGGTGTTCCACCACACCGGGTCGTAGTGGAAGTGGCTGACCATGTACATGGTCCAGCCGGGCTCGGCGATCGTGAACTCGAAGGCTCGGCTAGACCCGCCGGCTTCCACCCGCGCGGCCCGGCGTTGACCGACCATCGGATGCTCGACCTGGACCGGAACCTCGACGGCCTCGTCGCCGGGCGCGGCGATCGCGTCGCCCCTCAGCCCGTCGCCGTCGATTCGGATGGGCGTCGGCTCGGCGCACCCGCTGATGGCGACCCGCGCTAGCTGCAGCGGCGCATCCGGCGGCCCGACGAACAGTTCGGTCGTCTCCGCCGAAACCACCTGCATGACCGCACGATACGGCCATACTTGTCACCCTGTCATGGAATGCTCGCCGTCATGGCGGACCTGACCGAGCTACCGGCCGACGAGTTCCTGGACGTCTATCGGCAAGCGATTCAACCACTAACCGAAATCGGTTGTCGCCGAGCGCTTTACCCGCCTGACCCAACCGCCGGAAAGGATTGAGAATGCCCGCCCTCGCCCCAGCCGTGTCCGACGAACGCAGCGCCCTGCGTGAGTACCTGGCCTACCACCAAAGCGCCTACTTTGCGGTGTCCTACGGGCTGACCGACGAACAGGCCCGCTCCACACCGTCGGTGAGCGCGCTGTCGATCGGCGGACTCGTCAAGCACGCAACCGGCATGCAGCGCACCTGGATGGCACGCGTGGCCGCGGCCCCGGAGTTGCCACCCAAAGACACCAGGCCCTTCGACGTGATCGCCAAGGAATTCGGCGACCAGCATGTGATGCGCCCCGACGAGACGCTGGACGGGCTGCTGCGAGCGTTCGAAGCGCAGAACGAGCAGTCGTTACTGCTGGCCGAAACCGCTGACCTGGACGCCGCGGTGCCGGTTCCGCGCGACATCCCCTGGTTCCCGAAGAACCTGCAGGCCTGGTCGGTGCGCTGGGTGATCCTGCATGTGATCAACGAGCTGGCCCGGCACGCCGGGCATGCGGACATCATCCGGGAAAGCATCGACGGCGCCACCATGTACGAGTTGATCGCCGCTCGCGAGGGCTGGGAGATCGAAGGCTGGGTCAAGCCGTGGTCTCGCGGCTGACGGATATTTTCGCCGAGCGTGTAATCACTGCGAAAAGACGGCCGGATTTTCGCACTCATAACACGTTCGGCGGCCATAACCGGGCACGTGAGCGGGCTCACGCAAATTGGGAGTTGACTACCGGAATTTGGCACACTGCTGAAATGAGCTCCACTAAACACCGCGAGGTGGTCCAGCTCGACCGGGTGCCGTTGCCGGTTGAAGCTGCCCGGGTCGCTGCCACCGGTTGGCAGGTCACCCGGGCCGCCGCCCGGGTCGTCACCAAGCTGCCGGCCAAGGGGCCGTGGCAGCAGAAGGTGATCAGGGAGATCCCACACACCTTCGCCGACTTGGGGCCGACCTATGTGAAGTTCGGGCAGATCATCGCCTCCAGCCCGGGGGCTTTCGGCGAGACGCTGTCCCGCGAGTTCCGCGGACTGCTTGATCGGGTACCACCGGCCGACACCCAAGAGGTGCACAAGCTGTTAGCCGAGGAGCTCGGCGGCGACCCGGCGGAATTGTTCGCCAGCTTCGAAGAAGAGCCGTTTGCCTCGGCGTCGATCGCTCAGGTGCACTACGCGACGCTCAAAACCGGCGAAGAGGTAGTCGTCAAGATTCAGCGGCCGGGAATTCGCCGGCGCGTCGCCGCCGACCTGCAGATCCTCAAGCGGTTCGCCCAGGCCGTCGAGCTGGCCAAGCTGGGGCGACGGCTGTCCGCGCAGGACGTCGTCGCCGACTTCTCCGACAACCTGGCCGAAGAGCTGGACTTTCGCCTCGAGGCGCAGTCCATGGAGGCCTGGGTGTCCCACCTGCACGCGTCACCGTTGGGCAAGAACATCCGGGTGCCGAAAGTGCACTGGGAGTTCACCAGCGAACGGGTGCTGACCATGGAGCGCGTGCACGGCATCCGCATCGACAACGTCGCCGCCATCCGCAAGGCCGGGTTCGACGGCACCGAGCTGGTCAAGGCGTTGCTGTTCTCGGTGTTCGAGGGCGGTCTGCGGCACGGCCTGTTCCACGGCGACCTGCACGCCGGCAACCTCTACGTCGATGAGCAGGGCCGCATCGTGTTCTTCGACTTCGGGATCATGGGCCGCATCGATCCCCGGACTCGCTGGCTGCTGCGCGAACTGGTGTACGCGCTGCTGGTGAAGAAGGACCACGCCGCCGCCGGCAAGATCGTCGTGCTGATGGGCGCCGTGGGCACCATGAAGCCCGAAGAGCAGGCCGCCAAGGACCTGGCCAGCTTCGCCACCCCACTGACCATGACGACGCTGGGCGAGATGTCCTACGCCGACATCGGGCGGCAGCTGTCGGCGCTTGCTGACGCGTACGACGTCAAGCTGCCGCGCGAGCTGGTGCTGATCGGCAAGCAGTTCCTGTACGTCGAGCGGTACATGAAGCTGCTGGCGCCGAAATGGCAGATGATGTCGGACCCCCAACTGACCGGATACTTCGCCAACTTCATGGTCGAGGTCAGCCGTGAGCATCAACCCGACGTCGAAGCCTGAGGAGGCGGCACGAGTGGAGATTCGCAGCGGCTATGCGAGTTCGAGCGCAGCGGCCGGCCCGGACGGCGAGCTGAAGCTCTACTACGAGGACATGGGCGACATCGACCATCCGCCGGTGCTGCTGATCATGGGCCTGGGCGCTCAGCTGCTGCTGTGGCGCACCGCCTTTTGCGAGCAACTCGTCGGCAACGGGCTGCGGGTCATCCGATACGACAACCGCGACGTCGGCCTTTCGGACAAGACCGAACGACACCGCAGCGGTCAATCGCTGCCGGCCCGGATGTTGCGCTTCTGGGTCGGCCTGCCCGCGCGCTCCGCGTACACCCTGGAGGACATGGCCGACGACGCCGCGGCCATCCTGGACCACCTCGGCATCGAACGGGCCCACATCGTCGGCGCCTCGATGGGCGGCATGATCGCGCAGATCTTCGCCGCCCGTTTCGCCGAACGAACCAAGAGCCTGGCGGTGATCTTTTCCAGCAACAATCGGCGATTCCTGCCACCACCCGCCCCGCGGGCGCTGCTGGCGCTGCTCAAAGGGCCGCCGCCGGACTCGCCCCGCGATGTCATCGTCGAGAATGCGGTGCGGGTCACCGAGATCATCGGCAGTCCGGCCTACCGCGCGCCGGTGGAACAGGTCCGAGCCGAGGCCGCCGAGAGCTACGACCGCAGCTACTATCCCTGGGGGGTTGCGCGACACTTCAGCGCGGTCCTCGGCAGCGGCAGCCTGCTGCGTTACGACCGGCGCATCGCCGCACCGACCGTGGTGATCCATGGCCGGGCAGACAAGCTGATGCGGCCACTGGGAGGCCGTGCGGTTGCGCGCGCTATCAAAGGAGCACGATTGGTGTTATTCGACGGAATGGGCCATGATTTGCCGCAGCAGCTGTGGGATCAGGTCATCAGCGAGCTGCGGAGTAACTTCGCCGCGGCCGGCTGAAGCGGAGCAGCATGCTTAACACTTCTCCTCGTGGGTACGACAGACGTGCCTCGCAGGGCTGTACGGTTATCAGGCGGGAGGTTGTCGCAAGATGTCCAAATTGACACCTTATTACGAAGAGTCGCAGTCGGCGTACGACATTTCTGACGACTTCTTCGCGCTATTCCTCGACCCCACCTGGGTGTACACCTGCGCTTACTTCGAGCGTGACGACATGACCCTGGAAGAAGCGCAGCTGGCCAAGCTGGACCTGGCACTGGACAAGCTGAACCTCGAGCCGGGGATGACATTGCTCGACGTCGGATGCGGGTGGGGTGGAGCGCTGGTCCGTGCGGTGGAGAAGTACGACGTGAATGTCATCGGAATCACGTTGAGCCGCAACCACTGTGAGCGCAGCAAAGCCAGGCTCGCCGCGATCCCCACGCAGCGCCACGCCGAGGCGCGTTTGCAGGGGTGGGAGGAATTCGACGAGAAGGTCGACCGCATCATCACCATCGAGGCCTTCGACGCCTTCAAGAAGGAGCGCTATCCGGCGTTTTTCGAGCGCGCCTATGAGATCCTTCCCGACGACGGCCGAATGTTGTTGCACAGCTTGTTCACCTACGACCGCAGGTGGCTGCACGAGCAGGGCATTCCGCTGCTGATGAAAGACCTTCGTTTCCTGAAGTTCTTGCGGGAGTCGATATTTCCGGGCGGCGAACTGCCGTCGGAAGACGACATCGTCGAAAATGCCAAGGCCGCAGGGTTTTTCTTGGAAGACACCCAACTGATGCAGCAACATTATGCGCGGACGCTGGACATGTGGGCGGCCAACCTGGAAGCCAACCGGGAACGGGCCATCGAGCTGCAATCGGAAGAGACGTACAACAACTTCATGCACTATCTGACCGGCTGCGCAGACCGCTTCCGCAGGCGACTCATCAACGTCGCCCAGTTCACCCTTACGAAATAGCGGCACACCGTCTGAGCTGGGGAAACGCGCGCCCGGTTTCGTGCTGCAGCCCCAAGTCGGATAACATTTCGCCAGCAGTAGCGCCGGGGATCGGTGTGCTTCAGGAAGGCATATAAATCATGGCCCAGAAGCTGACGCCGCACTTCGCCGATGTGCAGGCGCATTACGACCTGTCCGACGACTTCTTCCGGCTGTTCCTCGACCCCACCCAGACCTACAGCTGCGCCTATTTCGAGCGCGATGACATGACGCTGGAGGAAGCGCAACTCGCCAAAATCGACCTGGCACTGGGCAAATTGGGCCTGCGGCCGGGAATGACCCTGCTCGACGTCGGCTGCGGCTGGGGTGCCACGATGCGGCGGGCCATCGAGAAGTACGACGTCAACGTCATCGGGCTGACGTTGTCCAAGAACCAGGCTGCGCACGTGCAGAAGTCGTTCGAGGAAATGGACAGTCCGCGCAGCAAGCGAGTCCTGCTAAACGGCTGGGAACAGTTCGACGAGCCCGTCGACCGCATCGTGTCGATCGGCGCGTTCGAGCACTTCGGTCACGACCGCTACGACGACTTCTTCGCGATGGCCTCTCGCGTGCTGCCCGAAGACGGCGTGATGCTGCTGCACACCATCACCGGTTTGACCGGCCCGCAGTGCATTGAACGTGGCATCCCGCTGACCTTCGAAATGGCGCGCTTCATCAAGTTCATCGTCACCGAGATCTTCCCGGGCGGCCGGTTGCCGTCGATCGAGATGGTCGAGGAGCACTCGTCGAAAGCGGGATTCAAGCTGACTCGTCGCCAGTCGCTGCAGCCGCATTACGCCAGGACGCTCGATCTGTGGGCAGCGGCACTCGAGGCGCATAAGGACGAGGCCATCGAGATCCAGTCCGAAGAGGTGTACGAGCGGTACATGAAGTACCTGACCGGTTGCGCAGATGGATTCCGGGTGGGCTACATCGACGTCAACCAATTCACCTTGGAGAAATAGTGATTGCGCCAGTCGGGCGGACATCTGAGCGACCTCGATCGAGAAAACCGGGGTCACGCGACCTCAAATGCCGGCTCGGGGACCCGTCGCGTGTAGGGTCGCGGGGATGGCTACCTCGCGAAGGTGCCCGTCAATAGTGGGAGCACTAGGGAGCACTTATGCCTGAGAACCCAAGGGGCTCTGTCAATACCTCTATGAATACCCGGCCGAACGACGAAAATGTCCAGGCACACTACGACCTTTCCGACGAATTCTTCGCGCTGTTCGTGGATCCGACTCGGACCTACAGCTGCGCGTATTTTCCGCGCGAGGGCATGACCCTGGAAGAGGCGCAGCTCGCCAAGATCGACCTGACTTTGGACAAGCTGGCGCTGGAGCCGGGAATGACCCTGCTCGACGTCGGCTGCGGCTGGGGCTCCGTCATGAAACGGGCCCTGGAGAAGTACGACGTCAACGTCGTCGGCCTGACCGTGTCGAAAAACCAGCACGCCTACTGCCGGCAAGTGCTCGACGGAGTCGACACCAATCGCTCGCACCGGGTGCTGCTGAACGACTGGTGCGAGTTCACCGAGCCGGTGGACCGCATCGTCACGATCGAGGCGCTGGAGCACTTCGGCTACGACCGCTACGACGACTTCTTCAAGTTCGTGTACGAAGCCCTGCCCGCGGACGGCAGGATGCTGCTGCACTCGATCACCGGCTTGCACGTCAAGCAGGTGATGGAGCGCGGCATTCCGTTGACGATGGAGATGGCCAAGTTCATCCGGTTCATCGTCACCGACATCTTCCCGGGCGGCCGGCTGCCGATGATCGAGACCGTCCAGGAGCACTGCGAGAAGGTCGGTTTCACGGTGACCGAAATCCAGTCGCTGCAGACGGACTTCCCCAAGACGCTCGACTTCTGGGCCGAGGCGCTGCAGGCACGCAAGGACGAGGCGATCGCGCTACAGTCCGAGGAGATGTACGAGCGTTACATGAAGTACCTGACCGGCTGCGCCAAAGCCTTCCGCATGGGATATGTCGACTGCAACCAGTTCACCTTGGTGAAGTAGTCACGCGGTTGGGTATGGTTGCACGTCGTGCGTGCGTCTAGATGGCTAATTCATTCAGGAGAACAGAACGACAATGGCTGACAACCAGGCTGGCCCGACGAAGATCCGGACCCGCTCCGAAGACATCCAGGCGCACTACGACGTCTCTGACGACTTCTTCGCGCTGTTCCAGGACCCGACGCGGACCTACAGCTGCGCCTACTTCGAGCCCCCGGACATCTCGCTCGAACAGGCCCAGTACGCCAAGATCGACCTCAACCTGAGCAAGCTGGACCTCAAACCGGGCATGACGCTGCTGGACATCGGCTGCGGTTGGGGCACCACCATGAAACGGGCCGTCGAGAAGTACGACGTCAACGTCATCGGCCTGACCCTGTCGAAGAACCAGCACGCCCGCTGTCAGCAGGTACTGGACAGCATCGACACCAACCGCTCCCGCGAGGTGCGGTTGCAGGGCTGGGAAGACTTCGGCGAACCGGTCGACCGGATCGTGTCGATCGAGGCCTTCGAGCACTTCGGGCACGAGAACTATGACGACTTCTTCAAGCGGTGCTTCAACATCATGCCCGAGGACGGCCGGATGACCGTCCAGAGCAGCGTCAGCTATCACCCGTTCGAGATGGCCGCGCGCGGCAAAAAGCTGAGTTTCGAGACGGCGCGATTCATCAAGTTCATCATCACCGAGATCTTCCCCGGCGGCCGGCTGCCGTCCACCGAGATGATGGTGGAGCACGGCGAAAAGGCCGGTTTCATTGTGCCGGAAGCACTTTCGCTGCGGCCGCACTACATCAAGACGTTGCGCATCTGGGGCGACACGCTGGAGTCCAACCGGGAGAAGGCCATCGAGGTCACCTCTGAAGAGGTCTACAACCGGTACATGAAATACCTGCGCGGCTGCGAGCACTACTTCACCGACGAGATGCTGGACTGCAGCCTGGTGACGTACCTGAAGCCGGGGGCCGCTGCGGCCTGACGGTCGTTTCGCGAGACCTGTCGGATTGTGGGCACGCCGTTCGTCGGATAGGTAGAGAGTGGAACACGGGGTTCCGCTCGCTATCGGAGGTGACCACAAATGCAGTACTTCGCCCTGTTGATCAGTCGGGAGCCGGAACTCGCACCCGACGAGCGTGACTCCCTGATGGCGGCATTCGACAGCTTTCATGCCAAGGCCGGATCGGCCATCCGCGCCGGTGACGCCTTGACGCCCGCGGCGGCCGCGGTGCGCATCACGGGCGGCCCGGAGGCGCCGCTCGTCACCGACGGCCCGTTCGCCGAATCCGCCGAAGTGGCCTGCGGCTACTACGTGTTCGAAGCGGAGAACCTCGACGAGGCGCTGGCGTTGGCGCGCGATATCCCAGTCGCCAGCTACGGCACGATCGAAGTTCGGCCCACCTACCATGTCTTCGATCCCGAATGGGCGAACGCCGGCAGTGCCCAGTGGCTGGCGCTGCTACAGGAACCACCCGCATCCGTACGCACCCCGGGCACTGCAGAGTGGCAGGCGGAGGCGGCGCGGCACGGCGAATTCGCCACTGCCGCAGGCGATCACATTGTGGGCGGCGCCGCATTGCACGAGCCGGCGACCGCGACGACGGTACGCGTCCGCGACGGCCAGGTGCTGCTGACCGACGGGCCCTTCGTAGAAGGAGCCGAGATCGCCACCGGCTTCTATCTGCTCACCGCCACCGATCGTGACGAAGCGGTCAAGCTGGCCGCGATGATTCCCGCCTCGGCCGTGCAGCTGCGCCAGTTGGCGGGAGTCTCCCACCTGTAGGACCGGGATGACCAACCTGGACGGCGTCTTTCGGCGCGAGTGGGGTCCCGCCGTGGCCGCCCTGGCCCGCTGGTCGGGCGACCTCACCGTCGCCGAAGACGCCGTCCAGGAAGCCTGCGCCGAAGCGCTTCGTACCTGGCCGCGCGACGGCGTGCCGGACAACCCCGGCGGATGGCTGGTAACCGTCGCGCGAAATCGCGCACGGGATCGGCTACGCCGCGAATCTGCCCGTCCGGGAAAGGAATTGGCAGCCGTGTTGGACGATATCCGGGCTCGTACCGACCACAGTGAGCCGCATCCGGTACGCGACGACGAACTACGGATGATGTTCACCTGCGCCCACCCGGCGCTGGACCGGCCTTCGCAACTGGCCCTGACGCTGCGGTTGGTGTCCGGGTTGACCGTGGCCGAGATCGCTCGCGCGCTACTGCAGGCCGAAAGCGCCGTCGGTCAGCGAATCACACGGGCCAAGAACAAGATTCGGCATGCCAACATCCCGCTGCGGGTGCCGCCCGCCGAACTGCTGCCCGAGCGCACACCGCACGTGCTCAGCTGCATCTACTCGGTTTTCACCGAGGGCTATTGGTCGACGGCGGGACCGTCGGCCATTCGAGACGAATTGTGCGACGAGGGTGTGCGGCTGGCTGGGGAGCTGTGCGCGCTGATGCCGCAGGAGCCCGAGGCACAGGCCCTGGCGGCCCTTGTGCTGCTGCATGATTCACGGCGCGCCACCCGGGTGGACGACGAGGGCGCGCTGGTCCCGCTCGAGGAACAGGACCGTCGGCGGTGGGACGGCGGTCGGATCAGCCGCGGCCTGGACCGGCTGCGGCGCGCCCAGGGATCGACCGGGCCGTATCTGCCTCAGGCGGTGATCGCCGCTTTGCACGCCACCGCGCCGTCGTGGGAGCAGACGGACTGGATCGCGATCTGCGCCGCCTACGACCGGCTGTTGCAGTTGACCGACTCGCCGGTGGTGCTGGCCAATCGCGCGCTGGCGGTGGGTTTGCGCGACGGGCCCGACGCCGGGCTGGCCGCTTTGGACAAGGTGGCGCACGATCCCCGGCTGGCCCGTTCCAATCTGGTCGCGTCGGTGCGCGCCGACTTGCTGCGACGGGCTGGGCGCCGGGCCGAAGCGCTTACCTGGTATCGAGCGGCGTTGCAGTGCAACGGATCTGACCCAGGCCGCGACTTCCTACGGCGGCGCATCGCCGAGTGCGGCGGGTAGCCAAAGCTTGGCGAACAGACGCAAAATCCCCCGACACGCCGAGGAAATTGGGGATTTTGCGTCTGCTCGCGGGGGAACTACACCTCCGCGGTGAAGTTGCGGGTGACCGACGGGTCCACCGGAATGCCCGGCCCCGTCGTCGTCGACACGGTCACCTTCTTCAAATACCGGCCCTTCGACGACGACGGCTTGAGCCGCAGCACCTCGTCGAGCGCGGCGCCGTAGTTCTCGGCGAGCTTCTTCTCGTCGAACGACGCCTTGCCGATGACGAAGTGCAGGTTGGCCTGCTTGTCGACGCGGAAATTGATCTTGCCGCCCTTGATGTCGGCGATGGCCTTGGCGACGTCCGGGGTGACCGTGCCGGTTTTGGGGTTGGGCATCAACCCGCGCGGACCCAGGATGCGGGCGATACGGCCGACCTTGGCCATCTGGTCGGGCGTCGCGATCGCGGCGTCGAAGTCCAAGAACCCGCCCTGAATCTTCTCGATCAGGTCGTCGCTGCCGACAATGTCAGCCCCCGCGGCCTCGGCCTGCTCGGCTTTCTCGCCGACCGCGAATACCGCAACGCGGGCGGTCTTACCCGTGCCGTGTGGCAGGTTGACCGTGCCGCGGACCATCTGGTCTGCCTTGCGCGGGTCGACGCCGAGCCGGATCGCCACCTCGACGGTCGCGTCCTGCTTGGTCGACGAGGTCTCCTTGGCAAGCTTGGCCGCCTGTAACGGGCTGTAAAGACGGCTGCGATCCACCTTCTCGGCGGCCGCGCGATATGCCTTGCTGGTTTTGCTCATTGACTGTCCAATCTGTGTTGGGTCGTGGTTACCAACGGGCCGAAGCTGGCCCTCCCACGGTCTGTAAAAACTACTCGACGGTGATGCCCATCGACCGCGCAGTGCCGGCGATGATCTTGGCGGCCGCATCGATGTCGTTGGCGTTGAGGTCGGCCTTCTTGGTCTCGGCGATCTCGCGCACCTGATCCCAGCTGACCTTGGCCACCTTGTTCTTGTGCGGCTCCGCCGACCCTTTGCCCACACCCGCGGCCTTGAGCAACAGCTTCGCCGCCGGCGGCGTCTTCAACGTGAACGTGAAGCTGCGGTCCTCGTAGACCGTGATCTCCACCGGGATGACGTTGCCGCGCTGGTTCTCGGTGGCGGCGTTGTACGCCTTGCAGAACTCCATGATGTTGACGCCGTGCTGGCCGAGCGCTGGGCCGACCGGCGGGGCCGGATTGGCCTGGCCCGCAACGATCTGCAGCTTGATCAGCCCGGCGACTTTCTTCTTCTTCGGGGCCATAAAGTTTTGACGTCCTTCCTAGGTTTGTGGCTTGCGCGACGGGCTAGATCTTGGAGACCTGGCCGAAGGTCAATTCCACCGGCGTTTCCCGGCCGAAGATGGAGACCAGCACCTTGAGCTTCTGCTGCTCGGCGTTGACCTCGCTGATCGTGGCGGGCAACGTCGCAAACGGTCCGTCCATGACCGTCACCGACTCGCCGACCTCGTAGTCGACCTCGACCACCGGCCGTTCCAGCCCACCGGTTTCGGCGGCGGCGCTGGTGCTGGCCGCGCCCTTGGCCGCCTTCTTCGTCGCTCCCGGTGGCAACAGGAACTTCACCACGTCGTCCAACGACAGCGGCGACGGGCGCGACGTGGCTCCGACGAACCCGGTGACCCCGGGTGTGTTGCGCACCGCGGCCCAGGACTCGTCGGTCAGATCCATGCGGACCAGGATGTAGCCCGGCAGCACCTTGCGGTTGACCTGCTTGCGCTGGCCGTTCTTGATCTCGGTGACCTCTTCGGTGGGGACTTCCACCTGGAAGATGTAGTCGCCGACGTCCAGGTTCTGCACCCGGGTCTCGAGGTTGGCTTTGACCTTGTTCTCGTATCCGGCATAGGAGTGAATCACATACCAGTCACCGGGTTTGGTACGTAGTTCCGCCTTGAGCGCGGCGGCGGGGTCCAGTTCTTCGGCCGGAGCCTCGGCAACCTGCTCGGTGCCGACTTCCTGCACGTCGACCGCCTCACCCGCGGACGTGTCACCGTCGAAGGTAGTCACGGTTTGCAGTCCTTCCTGTCACTCTCAAGCCTCAGCCGAACACCAGTAGCACCAGCTTGGCCAGGCCGAAATCGGCAAGCCCGACCAGCGCCACCATGAAGGCCAGGAATACCAGCACCACCGAGGTGTAGGTAAGCATCTGTTTGCGGTTCGGCCAGATCACCTTCCGCATCTCGGCGACTACCTGCCTGAGGTAGTTGATGACGAAGATGATCGGGTTGGCCGAAGTGCCCGCCTTCTTCTTGGGCTTGGCGGATTTGCGAACCGTCTTGGCCTTGGCGCCCTTTGCGGACTTGGTGGATTTCTCTTCTGTGGCGGCCTCGACATCGACCGACGTCTCGACGTCCGTGTCGGTCGCCTTCTGGCGGGTCCGCTTGCCGGTGGGGCGCTGCGGCCGCGCCACCGTTTTGGTCACCACCGCCGTCCGACCGCCGGCGTCCTCGGTTTCACCGCCGTCGCTTGCGGCGTCGTTGGCAGCGTTGCCCTCGTCGCTCACCGCATGCTCCTTTGTTCGCTAGTCATCCCCCGGGTTATTGCCCGCCGGATCCGGTCCGAACGGGCATTACCCCAGTGTCCACCATGTCACGGTACCTGCAGGGGCGACAGGACTTGAACCTGCAACCTGCGGTTTTGGAGACCGCTGCTCTGCCAGTTGAGCTACGCCCCTTCGCGGTTGGCAGGACGGACCCAGTCCGGCCGGGCCACCCGGCGCCGGGGCCTACATGACACGCGCGCCCTCCGCTGGGTCGATTCACGACTCGGTCGATTCACGACTGTTCGATTCGCGGGAAAGGCGCAGATGCTGGGAAAACCCCGACGTCCGAGTGTACTAGATACGACTTCAACGCAGGAAATCCGATAATTACCCGGTTCTGATGACCTGTCCGGATTCCTTGTCCCATTTCAGCCGCGCGGACCCGTCGCCCTGCTGGCCCATCAGGGTGGTGTAGGCCTCCAGCACCAGCTCCCCATGGTCGTTATGGCAGATGTTCTTGGTGACGACGATGTCGGCCCCGAAACGCTCGTCGACCGAGTGAATGTCCATCCGGGCCCACAGCACGTCGCCGGCGAGAATCGGCTTGTAGAAGACGAAGCGCTGGTCGACCTGGACGATCTGCATCGTCTCCATGCCCACATCCACGTGCTGGAAGAAGTCGGTCTGGACCAGCTTCGCAAGGACCGTGGCGAACGTCAGCGGTGCGACGATGTTGTCGTAACCGAGTTCGGCCGCCGCGTCCTCGTGGAAGTAAGCGGGATGCTCGCACTTGATCGAGCTGGCGAAACTACGGAGTTGTTCGCGCCCCACCACGAAGCAGTCCGGATACCGCCAGATCATTCCGCGGATATCAGTCTTGAGGGCCATGCTTACGCCAGTTTCGCTGAAGCGATGGCCCGGCCGAAGATCTTCTTCCCATCGGTGGTTGCCGTCAGGGCGATCGTCACCGACTTGCTGTCCGGATCGACCGACTTCACCCTGCCGTTGAAGACGAGCTCGGCGCCCTTGCCGTCGTTCGGCACCGGCACGACGGCGGTGAACCGCACGTTGTACTCCGTCACGGCACCCGGGTCGCCGACCCACGAGGTGACGTAGCCCCCGCCGATGCCCATGGTCAGCATGCCGTGCGCGATCGCGGTGTCCAGGCCGACGACCTTCGCGATCTCGTCGTCCCAGTGGATCGGGTTCAAATCACCGGATACCCCGGCATAGTTCACCAGGTCCTGGCGGGTCAGCGGGTAGACCCGCTCGGGAAGCTGATCCCCGACTTTGACCGAACTGAACTCACGCAGCGCCATGTGAAAATCCCTTTTCTCCGTCCTCACCCGCACGGCCCGCCAGGGTCGTGTAGGTCTCCTGCACAATGTCACCCGCTTCGTCGGTGATGATGTTCTTGGTCACGATGATCTGGGTGCCGTGCGCCTCTCGCATCGAATCCACCCAGACATCGCAGTACAGCTTGTCGCCGGCGGCGATCGGCTTGCGGAACCTCAACACCTGGTCGACCTGGACGATCTGGGCGTCCTGGACCGCGATGTTGGCGTGCTTGAAAAACGCCGACTGTGCCTTGTAACCGAATACACAGATGAAAGTCAGCGGAGCCACCAGGCTCTTGTAGCCGAGTTCGGCAGCCGCGTCCTCGGTGAAAAATGCGGCATCGGTGTTTTGCACGGCCTCGGCATACTCGCGGATCTTTTCCCGCTCGACCTCATAGTGGTCGGGATAGCGGAAATGCATCCCGACAATGTCTGTGCTCAAACCCACGGCTGTGAAACCTATCTAGCAATTCCGGACAGTTACTGTTCGGGTACGGTTCGGGCCCGATTAGCGTGTCTCGCGGTGCGGCTGGTGCTTACCGCAATTGCGGCAGAACTTCTTCAGCTCCATCCGGTCGGGATCATTTCGGCGATTCTTCTTGGTGATGTAGTTACGGTGCTTGCACACCTCGCATGCCAAAGTGATCTTCGGCCGCACGTCGGTACTGGAAGCCATGACGGTTCTCTCTCAGCTCTGTCTCTCGCACGTCTTGAGTTCTTTTTAACGTCTTGAGTTGTTTTGTTGTAGCGATGGCCGGACTCGAACCGGCGACCTAACGATTATGAGTCGTTCGCTCTAACCGACTGAGCTACATCGCCTCTGGTCCACCCCGTTCAGGGTCGGGGCCGCCAGCCTGCTCGGCGTCCGCCGAGCCCCCTAACGGAATCGAACCGTTGACCTTTTCCTTACCATGGAAACGCTCTACCGACTGAGCTAAGGGGGCCGCTCACCCGTAGCGACCAGTCGTGCGGGTTCGCTTTAAGGGCCTGTAAGAGGGTACAGCCTGGCGCGCAACGTCACCAAACCACGCAAACCGGCCCAGGCAGCAACCGCCGGTCAGCCGTCGTCGCTGCGGGCCGATCGAACCCAGGCCTTCGGATCGCTCAACTCGTCGAACTCCTCGTCCGGATTGCTGGTGTTGCCCTCGCCCGCCAACCCGAGGAAGGAACGCAACGCCAAATGAACCGCGCCTTGCGTGTCAAGCACGTGGTAACGGCGGATGACCTCGCGGACCAGCTCGTCGTCAACCTCGATCTCGACCTTCTTGAGCATTGTCGGACACCACCTCCCCTGTCGACGCCATTCGAGGGCCTCTGACCCGATGAACCTGCCCGAAATGGTAGGCCGACTTCCCGAGTCATAGTCTGGTTGGGTGTCAGACTCGGACCGGCTGTACTTTCGTCAACTGCTCTCCGGTCGCGATTTCGCCGTGGGCGACGTATTCGCGGTGCAAATGCGCAATTTCGCGTATCTGATCGGCGACCGCGAGACCGGCGACTGTGTGGTGGTGGATCCGGCCTACGCGGCCGGTGATCTGGTCGACGCGCTCGAGGCCGACGGTCTGCACCTGTCCGGGGTGCTGGTAACCCACCATCACCCCGACCATGTGGGCGGGTCGATGATGGGCTTCGAGCTGAAGGGCCTGGCCGAACTGCTGGACCGCAAAGCCGTCCCGGTACACGTCAATAGCCATGAGGCACTGTGGGTTTCGCGGATCACCGGGATCAGTTTGGGTGACCTGACCACGCACGAGAACCACGACAAGGTGAGCGTCGGCGACATCGAGATCGAACTGCTGCACACTCCCGGTCACACGCCGGGCAGCCAGTGCTTCCTGGTGGACGGCCGGCTGGTGGCCGGCGACACCCTGTTCCTGGAGGGCTGTGGCCGCACCGACTTTCCGGGTGGCGACTCCGACGAGATTTACCGCAGCCTGCAGATACTCGCCCAGCTCCCCGGTGACCCGACGGTGTTTCCGGGCCACTGGTATTCGGCCGAACCCAGCGCCGCGCTGTCGGAGGTCAAGCGTTCCAACTACGTCTACCGCGCCCGAAATCTCGACCAGTGGCGCATGTTGATGGGTGGTTGAGAACCGCCCACAACATCCTTGAGAGCGGCTAAGCCAACCATTTTTCCGAATTTTGTGGCCGCAATAACTGTGGTATAAGCGGGAGGTGGATTCCATGGGGTGGGTCCAGGGCTGGTCCGGAGCCACAGACTTTGGATCCAACGCCTGGCTGGTGTGGTCGGTATGGGCGTTGCTCGCCCTGGGCATCGTCGCGCTGATCTTCACGAATTATCAGATCCGGCGTAACCGCGCACTGGCCGCGGAGCAGATTCGGCCACATGTCGGCATGACGATGGAACCGCATGTCACCGACTGGCACGTGATCGAAGTGGTGGTCCGCAACTTCGGTCGCACCGCCGCCTACGACATTCGTTTCGAGTTTCCGACGCCGCCGACCGTGGCGGCATACGAAAATGCCTCGGACGGCTACGCGGACGTCGTCGAACTACAGCTGCCCAAAGAGTTGCCCTCGCTGGCGCCCGGCCAGGAGTGGCGGATGGTGTGGGACTCCGCGCTGGACCGCGCCGAGATCGGCAACGCCATCGAGTCCCGGTTCGAGGGGTCCGTCATCTACTACGACCGCCCGGACCAACCGAGGGGATGGCGGTTCTGGAAGGCCCCGCGCAAACCGCTGGAGACCAAGGTCGTGTTGGACTGGGATGCTCTGCCGCCCGTTCAGCGCATCGAGCTGATGACGTCGCATGACCTGGCGAAGCGGGAGAAGCAGAAGCTGGAACTGCTGCGCAGCCTGCTCACCTACTTCCATTACGCAAGCAAGGAAACGCGTCCCGAGGTATTCCGCAGCGAAATCGACCGGATCAACGCCGCGGTGCAGGAAACCCAGGACCGGTGGCGCATCCGCCAGCTCGATCACCCTACCGATGTCAACCTGCGGTGGGGCGCCGGCGAAGACGAACTGGGCAGGCATCGCAGCCAGCGCGCGTGACTTGGCCCGCCCGCGTGTGTCGCCCGGCGAGGCGCACCGCGAAGCCAACAGCGAAGGAGTATTCATGAGCGGCCCGGTCACGTACACCAAGAAGGACTCCATCGCGGTCATCAGGATGGACGACGGCAAGGTCAATGCGCTGGGCCCGACCATGCAGCAGGCGCTCAACGAAGCGATCGACCAAGCCGACAGCGACGCCGTCGGGGCCCTGGTGATAACGGGCAACGAGCGGGTGTTCAGCGGTGGCTTCGACCTGAAAATCCTTACCTCCGGCCAGGTACAGCCGGCGATCGACATGCTCCGCGGCGGCTTCGAGTTGTCCTACCGCCTGTTGTCCTACCCCAAGCCGGTGGTGATGGCGTGCACCGGTCATGCCATCGCGATGGGAGCCTTCCTGTTGTCCTCCGGCGACCACCGGGTTGCCGCCCACGCGTACAACATTCAGGCCAACGAGGTCGCGATCGGTATGACAATCCCCTATGCCGCCCTGGAGATCATGAAGCTGCGGCTGACCCAGTCCGCGTACCAGCAAGCCGCCGGGCTGGCCAAGACGTTCTTCGGTGAAACCGCGCTCGCCGCAGGCTTCGTCGACGAGATCGTGCTGCCCGAGATGGTGCGCAGCCGCGCCGAAGAGGCCGCGCAGGAATTCGCCGGTCTCAACCAGCAGGCCCATGCCGCAACCAAACTGCGCGCGCGCGCCGACGCGCTGAAGGCCATCCGCGCCGGGATCGACGGGATAGCAGCCGAATTCGGAATCTGACTGCCGTTTCGACCGGTCAGGCCCGGGTACGCCGTCGGGCATGGTGGCACTGGACCGCAGTCCCGCACCCGCAGTCCCGCACCAGCCGCCTGTTGCGGTACCGACCCGAACCTGGGCTGATGCTGCTCGCCGGAAGCCGTCAGTCGTAATCGAACCGCCGGAACCGGTCGAGGTATTCCTCCCAATCCCACGTCTTCAGAAACTTCTGTGCGGCCACGTATCCCTTCTCGTACAAGGCCTCGGCCTCCACCCGGGAAATACCGAAGTCGAGAAAGTTGACCGACGTCGAATCCACCCGAATCGCACGGGCGCTGACCCACGGCTGGCTCAGTTGGGTCTGATCATGGCCGACGAACATGGTGGTGATGAGCTGTTCCAGCAGCGACGGCGGGCCCAGGGAGTGCAGCGCGCCCAGTCCCGGGATTATCTCTTCGTTGGCTTGCGGCAAGTTCGGCAAAACCGTGACGCCGAAAGTCGGCCAGCGCGGCCGCTTGCGGTCCGGCCGGTCGAACGAGTCGATCGGAAAGTTCGACAGCACGCCGCCGTCCACCAATGTGGACGTGATCCCGTCGGCGCTGGTCAAGGTGCACGGCCGGAAGTAGAACGGGATTGCCATCGAGGCGCGGACGGCATCGGCGACCGATTGCTCGTCGGGATCCAGTCCGTAGACGCGCCGAAAGTCCCAGGGCAGCCGCACCATCTGCCCGGTCGTCACGTCGGTTACCGTCACCGCCAGCCGGTAGCGGCGCTCTTTGATCAACTGCTCGTCGCCCAGGGCGAGGTCGCCGAACGTCGACACGCCCAGGTTCTTCAGCTCGCTGCGGACCCATTCGTAGGCGAAGTCACCGCGGTACATGCCGGTATCGCGCAGCAGCCCCAAGGTCTGACCGACCAGTGGCACAGGTATGGCAGCGTCGCGGAATTTGTCGTACGGCAGGCTAAGTGCGAGTTCCTTGATTTCTTCAGCGGTCATCTGGTCGTCGATGGATGCCGCGGCCAGAATCGACCCGACCAGTGAGCCCGCGGAGACACCGGACACCCGCTTGATCTCGTATCCGGCGTCCAGCAATGCGACCACCGCCCCAACCAGGCCGATGCCCTTGACGCCGCCGCCCGACAGGACGAGATCTAGGGGTTTACGCTCTGCCATCTTCACTTCCCGCCGAAACCCAGTCGTAGGCAAGGAATTTCCCGTCGAACGTCACCACCACCCGGTCACCCGACGGGTGCGGCTTGCGCTGTACGTCCACGCTGAAGTTGATGGCGCTCATGATGCCGTCGCCGAACTCCTCGTGGATGAGTTCCTTGATGGCCCCGCCGTACACCTGAAGCGCTTCGTAGAAGCGGTATATGGTCGGGTCGGTTGGCACTGCGCTGGGCAGTCCGCCGCGCATCGGCACCGCCGCCAAGACCGGCACCGCCGACTCGTCGAGACCCAGCATCTCCACCAAGACCTTGCCGAGCTCGGCAGGTATCGGGTGCTGGCCGAGCAACGCCGACGTGGTCCATACCACCGGCCTGCCGATCGCGTCGGCCAGCTCCTGCCAGCGCAGCCCCTTGGCGAGGCGGGCGACCACGATCTGTTCGGTGATGTCGTTTCTGTTCATGACCCCAGCATGCATCTCGGCGGGGACATACCCCTTTCCGCATGGTTCATACCCCGGCGGCGTACGAGTCTGCGTTGGTGGCGTCGAACCTGCGTTCAGGGCTACCGGAAGGCCGTCAGCTGCACCCTGGGCGCAGTTTCGATGAGCATCGACGCCGCGTGCTCAGTTCGGCTTGGTCGCGCTGACCAGGCGGGTGGAAATCCATGGCCCGCCGTACCACATGCGCCAGCCCAGGTTGCGGCGCCGCACATTTCGCCAGCCCAGTTCCCGCAAATGATCGGCATGCTGACGGGTCTCCCAGAGGTCGGCGATGGCAAGCCGGCCGCCCGGGCGCAGCACCCGAATCGCCTCTTGCAGTGCCTGCCGGCGACCGGCGCGGGTCGGGATGTTGTGGATGGCCAGGCTGCTGACGATCACGTCGACGCTCTCGTCGGCCAACGGCAGCGCGGTCATGTCGGCGGTGTGCAGCTCGACTCGGTCGGCCACGTTTTCCAGCTCGGCATTTCTCCGGGTCGCCTGCGGCGAGTTGTCGGTCTGGTCGGCTTGCCAGAGATCGACGCCGATCGCTCGTCCCCGGGGCAGCCGCTTGGCCGCCGCGAGCAACACCGCACCCCGCCCGCAACCGAGATCGAGCACCGTCTCGTCGCCGCGTAGCCGCAGGTCGTCCAGAATGCGGTCCCACACAACGAACTTCCCCGAGCGGGTCGCGTAGATGTACCAGGCTGCGCTGCCGATCACGTCGACCGCGAAAGCCGCCAGCGTCGCCGCCGCAACCCGTCGCCCGCGGGCCAAGTTGACGGCCGAGGCCACCAACAGAGCCGCGGCTCCCGCTGCGACGCCCAGCAGCTGCGCCCGGGCCGAGACGGTGTGGAAAGACCCGTCGTAGCCGTAGTCTCCCTTGTGCTCGCGCGACGCTAGCTCTGCCACCCGACCATCCTTTCACCAGCGGCCGTGATGGACGACTTCGGCGAACGGCCGCCGATCCGGCTTGCGGATGGGCCGAAGCGGGCGATCGGCGGGATAGCCGAGGCCGAGCATGAAGGCCACCAGCCGATCGTCGGGGACACCGAGGATCGCGCGGGCCTTCTCCTGATCGCCGACCGACGAATGCCCGGTGCCCACGCCCAGGTCGGTGGCGGCGATCATCATGGCCATGGTCGCCTGACCGAGGTCGTAATTGTCCGTCACCTTTCGACGTTCGTCCGGCGGCTCCGGTACCACCAGGACAATCGCGGCCGCGGCTGACGCGATGTGGCCGGCTCCCCGCCACACGGTCGACAGCTCCTGCAGTTGAGCCCGGTCGGTGACGATGACGAAATCCCACGGCTGACGGTTTTTCGCCGACGGCGCCCGCCAGCCGGCCTCGGCGATGCGGTTCAGGTCTGCCTCGGACACCGGCTCGGACGTGTACTGCCGCACATTGCGTCGGGCGCAGATCGCATCCCAGGTTTCCATCGCTCGCCCTTCTGTTGTTCGGTCTCGCTCACCAGGGTGCCATCGCTGTCAGTGGCGCGGTCTATGGTGACCCGCAATGGCGCTTCATCTCCACCGTGCCGAGCGCACCGACCTGCTTGCCGACGGCCTCGGCGCGCTACTGGCCGACCCGCTGCCGGACCCGTTCGCCGAGGAGCTGGTGCTGGTGCCGGCCCGCGGCGTGGAACGCTGGCTCAGCCAGCGGCTTTCGCATGTCCTCGGCCGCCGGACGGGAAGCGGCGACGGTGTCTGCGCCGGCGTGGCATTTCGCAGTCCGGCCTCGCTGATCGCTGGGCTTTCTGGGATCACCGGACCCTGCGACGACGACCCTTGGTCACCCGAGGCCATGACCTGGCCGCTGCTACAGGTCATCGACACCGGCCTGGACGAGCCGTGGTGCCGAACACTGGCAAAACACTTGGGCCACTTCGACACTGACCCCGCGGAGGCCGAGCTGCGCCGGGGCCGTCGCTACGCGGTGGCGCGCCGGCTCGCGGGGCTGTTCGCCTCCTATGCTCGGCAACGGCCGCGCCTGCTGGTGGACTGGCTGGACGGCAACCCGGGCGACCTCGATTCCGACCTGGCCTGGCAGCCCGCGCTGTGGCGAGCGCTGGTCGCAACCGTGCCCGCCGATCCGCCGCATATCCGCCACCGCAAGGCGGTGGCCACGCTCCGCGAAGGGCCGATCGAGTTGTCTTCGCGGCTTTCGCTGTTCGGGCACACCCGGTTGGCATGCACCGACGTCGAACTGCTCGACGCGTTGTCCACCCACCACGACCTGCACCTGTGGCTGCCGCACCCCAGCGACGAGCTGTGGCGGGCACTGACCACTGTCCACGGCGCGGTGCCGCGGCACATGGACGCCAGCCGATCCGCGGCGCGCCATCCCCTGCTGGAAACGCTGGGGCGCGACATCCGCGAACTGCAGCGCGCGCTGCCGGCCCGCCCGGTAACGGACGAATTCATCGGCGGCACAATACGACCCGACACCTTACTGGGCTGGCTGCAGGCCGACATCGCCGACAACGCGGTCCGGCCCGGAGGCCGAGTGCTTGCGGCCGGCGACCGGTCCGTTCAGGTGCACAGCTGCCACGGCCCGGCGCGACAGATCGACGTGCTGCGCGAGGTGTTGCTCGGCCTGCTGCAGGACGACCCGACGCTCGAGCCCCGCGACATCGTGGTGATGTGCCCCGACATCGAAACCTACGCGCCGCTGGTCATCGCCGGCTTCGGACTCGGCGAGATCGTCGCCTCCGGGATGGTCGGCCATCCCGCGCACCAACTGCGGGTCCGGCTGGCCGACCGCGCGCTGACGCAGACCAATCCCCTGCTCGGAGTGGCGGCCGAGTTGCTCGCCATCGCCGACAGCCGGGCCACCGCCAGCCAGGTACTCAACCTGGCGCAGGCCGCGCCGGTGCGGGCAAGGTTCGGGTTCACCGACGACGACCTCGACGCGATCACCGAATGGGTTCGCGAGGCCAATATCCGGTGGGGTTTCGATCGGCAATACCGCAAGCCGTACGGCCTGGACAACGTCGTGCACAACACCTGGCGGTTCGGGCTGGACCGCATCCTGACCGGAGTGGCGCTGTCCGACGATTCGCAGGCTTGGCTCGGTACGGCGCTGCCGCTGGACGACGTGGGCAGCAATCGTGTCGAGCTGGCCGGTCGGCTCGCCGAGTACGTCGAACGCCTGCGCTGCGTCATCGGAACCCTCAACGGCACAAAGCCATTGACCGAGTGGCTGGATGCGCTGAGCACAGGCGTCGACCTGCTCACCCACTCGGATGACGCCTGGCAGCACGCGCAGCTGCAACGTGAGTTCGCCGGCGTCGTCGCGCAGGCCGGATCCCGCGCGTCGACGCCGCTGCGGCTGCCCGACATACGCGCCGTGCTGTCCACCCAGTTGGCCGGGCGCCCGACTCGCGCCAACTTCCGCACCGGCACGCTGACGGTGTGCACCATGGTGCCGATGCGCTCGGTGCCGCACCGGGTGGTCTGCCTGCTCGGGCTCGACGACGGCGTATTTCCCCGGCTCAACGTCCCCGACGGCGACGACGCGCTGGCTCGCGAACCGCTGACCGGCGAACGTGACATCCGTTCGGAGGACCGCCAATTGCTGCTCGACGCGGTGTGCTCGGCCACCGAGACACTGGTGATCACCTACACTGGCAACGACGAGCACACCGGCCACCCGCGGCCACCCGCCGTGCCGCTCGCCGAGGTGCTCGATGCGCTGGACCAGACGACGGAAACGCATGTGCGCCAGCGCATCCTGACCACGCATCCGCTGCAGCCGTTCGACCGCAAGAACGTCACCCCGGGCGCGCTGGTGCCCGGCAACGCCTTTACATTCGACCCGGCGGCGCTGGCCGCTGCCCAGGCCGCCACCGGAACTCGTTGCCCGCCAACGGCTTTCCTCACCGGGCCATTGCCCGCCGGGCCGGTGGCGAACGTCGAGCTGGCCGACCTGCTCGACTTCTTCAAAGATCCGGTGAAAGGCTTTTTCCGGGCACTGGACTTGACGCTGCCGTGGGACGTCGACGGGATCGAGGATGCGATGCCGGTCGACCTCGACCCGCTACAGGCATGGGTGGTCGGCGATCGGATGCTGCATGACATGTTGCGGGGCAGGGACCGCAAGTTCGCGATCAACGCGGAATGGCGGCGCGGCACACTGCCTCCGCTGCGGTTGGGCTGGCGCAAGGCCGACACCATCAGCCAGACGGCAGCCCAGCTGGCCGGCATCGCGCAAAGCCACCAGCGGGGACCGGCGCGGGCCTATGACGTCGCGGTCGACCTGGGCGACGGTCGCGTTGTAACCGGCACCGTCAACCGGGTGTTCGAGAACCGCGTCGTCGAGGTCAGCTATTCCCGACTGGCCGCCAAACACAAACTGCAGGCATGGGTCTCGCTGGTGGCGCTGGCAGCCGGTCACCCGGACCGCGACTGGACCGCCATTTGCGTCGGACGCGGCAGCAAGGACACCATCGAGGTTTGCGCGCTCGGATCGCCGCCCGATCCGGTGGCCGTATTGCGGGACCTGGTGGCGATTTTCGACGCCGGCAGGCGGGAGCCGCTGCCGCTGCCGCTCAAAACGTCCTATGCCTGGGCCGAACGCCGCCACTGCCAACGCGACCCGGTGTTGTACGCCCGCAAGAAGTGGGAGTCCAGCAACTTTCACGACGGCGAGGACAGCGAGCCCGCGCACGTGCGGGTCTGGGGGTACAAGGCTTCGTTCGACGTCTTGCTCGGTCCGCCCGTACCGGGTCTGGAAATGCCGGGCGAGGACACCCGGCTGGGGGCGCTCGCCGCTCGGTTGTGGCTGCCGCTGCTGGCCTCGGAGAAGAAGGCCGCCTAGATGGATGCGTTCGACTTGTCGGGCCCGTTGCCCAAGCCGGGCTCCACTACCGTGCTGGAAGCGAGCGCGGGTACCGGCAAGACGTTCGCGCTGGCCGGCCTGGTGACCCGCTATCTGGCCGAGACCGCCACGAAGCTCGACGAGATGCTGCTCATCACGTTCAACCGCGCTGCCAGCCGCGAGCTGCGAGAACGGGTGCGCGATCAGATCTTTCGGGCCCTGGCCGGCCTGGAGGGCCGCCTGCCACCGGCAAACGACCTCGTCGCCCAGCTGATGCGCGGGACCGAGAGCGAGTGCGAGCGACGGCGGACCCGGCTCCGGGATGCGCTGGCCAACTTCGACGCGGCCACCATCGCGACCACGCATGAGTTCTGCGGCTCGATGCTGAAATCGCTTGGCGTTGCCGGAGACACCGCAGCCGACGTGGCGCTGCAGGAAAGCCTGGACGACCTGGTCACCGAAATCGTCGGCGACCTCTACCTCGCCCAGTTCGGGGGTGGCGACGACGAGCCGACGCTGAGCTACAAAGACGCGCTGACCCTGGCCCGCGAAGTCGTCGACGACCCGTGTGCCCAGCTGCGACCGGTCGATCCCGAGCCTGAGGGCACGCCCGCGGTCCGACTGCGGTTCGCCGCCGCCGTGTGCAGCGAGCTCGAACACCGCAAGCGCCGGCTGGGCGTCGTCGGCTTCAACGATCTGCTGACCGGGCTCGCGAAAGCCCTTGCCGCAGAAGACTCGCCAGCGCGCGAGCGGATGCGCGGGCGCTGGCGGATCGTGCTGGTCGACGAGTTCCAGGACACCGACCCGATCCAATGGCGGGTGCTGGAGTGCGCGTTCGCGGGCCACTCCACCCTGATTCTGATCGGCGACCCGAAGCAGGCCATCTATGGGTTCCGCGGGGGCGACATTCACACCTATTTGACGGCCGCCCGCACTGCTGAAGCCCGTTACACCCTGGGCATCAACTGGCGTAGCGATCGGGCACTGGTGGATAGTTTGCAGACCGTGCTGCGCGGTGCGGCCCTGGGCCACCCTGACATCGTCGTGCACAAAATCCACGCTCGGCACGGTGGGCGCCGGCTCGTCGGTGCACCGCATGACGCGCCGTTCCGGTTGCGGGTGGTCAAACGGCCCACTTTCGGCTATGACGAAACCGAAACCATTCCGATTGACGTTCTGCGCCGGCATATTCCGGCTGATTTGGCCGCCGACATCGGATCCCTGCTGGCTTCCGGTGCCAGCTACGACGGTCGGCCCGTCGAGGCTGGGGATATCGCGGTGATCGTCGAGCAGCACAAGGACGCGCGCGCTTGCCGGGACGCCCTCGCCGCCGCCGGGATCCCGGCGATCTACACCGGTGACACCGACGTTTTCGAATCGCAGGCCGCCAAAGACTGGCTGTGCCTGCTGGAGGCCTTTGACGCGCCGCACCGCAGTGGGCTGGTCCGCGCCGCGGCGTGCACCATGTTTTTCGGGGAGACCGCGGAAACCCTTGCCGGCGCAGGCGATACGCTCACCGACCGGGTGGCCGCCACGCTGCGGGAGTGGGCCTCCCACGCCCGGCAGCGCGGCATGGCCGCGGTGTTCGAAGCCGCGCAGCTGTGCGGGATGGGCCGTCGGGTGCTCGCCCAACACGGTGGCGAGCGGCACATGACCGACCTGGCCCACATCGCGCAGCTCCTGCACGAAACCGCGCACCGAGAGCACTACAGCCTACCGGCGCTGCGGGACTGGCTGCGCCGGCAATGTGCCGACCGCCGCGGCGAGTCCGAACGTAACCGCCGTCTGGACAGCGACGCGGCCGCGGCGCAGATCATGACCGTCTTCGTGGCGAAGGGGCTGCAGTTCCCGATCGTCTATCTGCCGTTCGCCTTCAACCGAAACGTCCGCAAGAGCGACATTCTGCTGTATCACGACGAGACTGAAACGCGGTGTCTGCACATCGGCGGGAAGGACAGCCCCGATCGCCGCAGAGTCGAAGGATTGCATCGAATCGAAGAGGCGCGCAACAACATCCGGCTCACGTATGTGGCGCTCACCCGCGCGCAATCACAGGTGGTGACGTGGTGGGCACCGTCATGGGATGAACTCAACGGCGGCTTGTCCAGACTGTTGCGAGGACGCGGGGTGGGTGAGCCGCAGGTGCCGGACAAGTGTGACTCGGCGATCACCGACGAAGAAGCGTGGGCGTTGTTCACCCGATGGCAGGAGGCGGGCGGACCGGCGGTGGAGGAATCGGCGATCGAGCCGCCACCCGCCCAGCCGGCCGCGCCGTCGGCTTCGGCTTTCGAAGTGCGGCACTTCCACCGGGCGATCGACACCCGGTGGCGGCGCACCTCTTATTCGGCGCTGATACGTGGCAGCGAATCCGTCGGCCCCATCGGCACGCAGAGCGAGCCGGAGCTTGACGTACGCGACGACGAGGTGGATGACGTCGTGGTCGCCGCTGCTGGTAGCGGCGACCATTTTGCCTCGCCGCTGACCGGGATGCCGGCCGGCGCGGCCTTCGGGTCGCTGGTGCACGCGGTGCTCGAGACGACGGATCCCGCTGCGCCCGATCTGACCGCCGCGCTCGAAGAGCAGGTTCGGCGGCAATTGGCGTGGTGGCCGGTCGGTGTCGACGCCGCCGAGTTGGCGGCCGCGCTGGTGCCGATGAACGATACACCGCTGGGGCCGTTGGCCGGCGGGTTGACGCTACGCCAGATCGGACTGCGGGATCGCTTGCGGGAGTTGGATTTCGAGATCCCGTTGGCCGGCGGTGACGCGCGCGGTGCCGCCCCCGACGTCTTGGTGTCCGATGTCGGTGAGCTGCTGCGCGTGCATCTGCCCGCCGATGATCCCCTCGCGTCGTACGCCGATCGATTGACCTCGGGCGCATTGGGTGGTCAGTCGCTGCGTGGATATCTGACCGGCTCGATCGACGTCGTGCTGCGCTTGCCCGGGCAGCGATACCTGGTGGTGGATTACAAAACCAACCACCTCGGCGACACGGCTGCGGATTACGGCCGCGAACGGTTGGCCGAGGCCATGCTGCATTCCGACTATCCGTTGCAGGCGCTGCTGTATAGCGTTGTGCTGCACCGTTTCCTGCGGTGGCGGATGCCCGGCTATGACACGGCCCGGCACCTGGGCGGGGTGCTGTACCTGTTCGTACGGGGCATGTGCGGCGCGGACACGCCGGTAATCGACGGGCATCCGTGCGGGGTGTTCAGCTGGCAGCCGCCGGCGGAGTTGGTGGTGGCGCTCTCCGACGTGCTGGACGAGGGCAGGCGGGCGGCATGACGCTCACGGATGTCGAGCTCGCGATCGGGGCCACCGGCGTACTGCGGGCCTTCAACGAAGCCGGTGTGCTGGATTTCGCTGATGTGCATGTGGCACAACGCCTTTGTGCGTTGGGTCAGGAGGACGACGAGCAGGTCGCGTTGGCGGTGGCGCTGGCGGTGCGCGCGCTGCGGGGTGGCTCGGTGTGCGTCGACTTGGCAACGATCGCCGACGTGGTCGGCGTGGACTTGGACGACGACGTGCCGTGGCCCGAACCGGCGCAGTGGCTGGCCGCGGTGCGGGCGAGCTCCTTGCTGGGTGATCCGCCGGTGCTGCATCTCCACGACGACCGGCTGCTCTACCTTGACCGCAGCTGGCGCGAGGAAAAGCAGGTCTGCGACGACGTGCTCGCGTTGCTGGCAACCGCGCCGCCGGAGGGGGTGCCCGACTGCGAACGACTGTTCCCGTCGGGCTACGAGGAACAGCGAGAGGCAGCGAAAGTCGCTCTCTCACAAGCGGTCACGGTGCTCACCGGCGGGCCGGGCACCGGCAAGACCACCACGGTCGCACGCTTGCTCGCGCTGGTGGCCGAGCAGGCTGAGCTCGCCGGCATGGCGCAGCCACGGATCGCGTTGGCGGCGCCGACGGGCAAGGCCGCGGCGCGGTTGGCCGAGGCTGTCCAGCATGAAGTGGCCAAGCTGGATGCGTCCGATCGCGCGCGGCTGGGCGAGCTGCGGGCGACAACGCTGCATAGGCTGTTGGGCCGCAGGCCGGACTCGTCGTCGCGGTTCCGGCATGACAGCGGAAACCGCTTGCCACACGACGTGATCGTGGTCGACGAAACCTCCATGGTGTCTCTCACGTTGATGGCACGGCTGCTGGAAGCGGTGCGTGCGGACGCCCGGTTGATCCTGGTCGGCGACGCCGATCAGCTCGCGTCGGTGGAAGCCGGTGCCGTGCTCGCGGACTTGGTGGACGGCTTGTCGGGCCGTGACGACGCGCGGGTGGCGGCGCTGCGGACGTCGCACCGATTCGGCGAGTCGATCGGTTTTCTCGCCGCAGCGATTCGAGACGGCGATACCGATGGGGCGCTGGCGTTGCTGCGCTCGGGTGACCAGCACATCGAGTTCATCGAGGACGAAGGCCCGACCGAGCGGTTGCGATCCACCCTGTTGCCGCATGCGCTTCGGCTGCGGGAGGCGGCGGTGCTGGGCGCCGCCGATACCGCGCTGGAAACGCTGGACGAGCATCGGCTGCTGTGTGCCCACCGCCACGGGCCTTTCGGCGTTCGGCACTGGAATCGGCAAGTGGAGAAATGGCTTTCGGAAGAGACGGGTCTGCCGCCGTGGTCGGAGTGGTATGCGGGGCGCCCGCTGCTGGTGACCGCGAACGACTACGGGTTGCATGTCTACAACGGTGATACCGGTGTGGTCGTGGCGGATAGCGACGGTCTTCGGGCCGTGATCGCCGGTGCCGCCGGGCCGCTGGACTTCGCAACCAGCCGGTTGAGCGACGTCGAGACCATGCACGCCATGACGATCCACAAGTCCCAGGGCAGCCAGGCCGACGAAGTGACGGTGCTGCTGCCGCCTGAGGATTCTCGGTTGCTGACCCGAGAGTTGTTCTACACCGCGGTAACTCGCGCGAAGGGCAAGGTGCGCGTCGTCGGCTCCGACGCCTCCGTGCGATCGGCGATCGGACGCCGGGCGGCGCGCGCCAGCGGATTGGCGCACCGGCTCCGCGGCACCGCGACGGCTAATTGACTGGCGTGGGTACGAGGACCGCAACATCGCTGTGTAGATGCGCCAGCCCGCTGTCGAAGGTTGCCAGTTGCCCTTGCCGGCTTCTGGCCAGCTGGGCAAGGTAGGCGTCGGTCACCTGTCGGCGACCGACCACACCACCGACCTCCACATCGGCGAAAGACACACTGTCGGGCCAGAATTCATGGCGCTTCGCATTTTCGACCGCGTGAACGACGTCGCGCGCCGCTGCCGCCGATTGCCCGGCTCGTACCAGGAATCGAACAAGACTTCCTTGCGTGATAGGGCAGGTAGCAAATCCTCTATCGAATGACCTGAGCCAGTTGACCGCTGCGTCATGATGCACATGGTCGGTAACGACCAGAGCAATGAGCACGTTTGCGTCCAGAAGCGTCGTCACTCCTCGTCCTCCAACGAACGCACGTCCTCCGAGGTCACGACCTTCCCGATGGTCACACGCGGCAGCCCTGTTCTGGGATCGATCGAAATTGCATCAGGGCCATTCGCCCTTAATCCCCGACGCATGAGGTCAGCGACAGTTTCGCTCAATGTTCGGCGGGTATCTCGTGCGATCGACAACGCCTGCTTATGTAGGTCCTCAGGCAGATCAATAGTGGTGCGCACGCCCGATCATAGCATCATTGCATCATGATGCACCGATGCACAGCTGGGCTATCCCTCATGCCGATTCCGCCCGGCCTGTCTGTAGCGCGTCGCACGCAGCGGCGAAGCGGGCCCACTCCGCCTGGGTGGGGCGTGGTCCGCAGTCAGTGAGCGCATCGTCGCTGACGACGAGGCCTGGCTGGATTGGCGCAAGCCAGCCGGCGATCTTGGCGATCTGACCTGCCGGACTGTCGGCGAAGCTCTGGAAAACCCTGCGGCGGATCCACGATTGAGCGCTGTCGGCTCCGGCGGCCAAGTTCAACTCGGGAAGCCGCAGCGCGCTCGTGCATCGAAGGGATTGCTCCTCGAAGCGATCCTCCCAGCACTCCGTCTGCCACCCTTTCCAGAGCCCGGGAAGGGCTTGGAAGATGCCCATCGCGTCGGCGATTTGCCACGCTCCCAATGTCTTTCGAGCCACGTCGATATGGACGCCGCCTAAGGGAATCGTGCCGAGGGTCAACCTTCGCACGCCACGGCCGGGCAGCTTGTCCAGCAATGCGGGGCCGTGCCACGCCGGACTGAGGTCCCACCGCAACGGCCACATCCGGACTTGACCTGCGGCGTCGGCAACGGAAACCAGATGACACAACGCGTTTCGATCGCGCGCTAGCTCAAGCGGTGGCTCGTCGTCCCAGGCGGGGAAGCGCAGTTCGGCGCCGACATATCCCGCCAGTTCAGCGGTGCCGTCATACGCCCAGCCGATCGCGTAGTCAGGCCAGATCGCGGCCAACGCACTCATCAAGGCCCGGCGTTCATTCATCGTCACCATTAGTTCCTCACCGAAGAACAACAGCCGGCGGCGATCCAGGTCCACCACCGCGCCGCCGTCAGCCCACACTGGATCGGTCCACTCGTTCTTGGCGCATCGCCGCAGCGACTGCGCGTACCGCAGTGCGAGGGCAGGTCCACCGATAAGTGCATCGAGGATGCGGCACCCCGCCCAATGCGAGTAATACAGCTGCCAATCCTGATCTTGCACAATCACAAAGTTCGCCCTGTTGCCCATGTCGGCTCCGTTCCGTATGGACGCGATCTCCGTCGTCGCGTCGATTGGGGCTGAGTCTGCCGCAGGGGTCCGACAACTTGCGACGGTCGCTGTTCAAACCTCGCGGCCGCTGGCGACAACCATTGCGCTCCAATCCATTTGTCGCTCGGAGCCGGGCAAACGACACCACCTTCTCGCCGCGCCGGATAACTGGCGGGATCGATATGACCTGCTGGCGGGCGCCTACCGCCGCCGCTCAGGCAGCGTTGAGGCCGACTGGCCCACCGGCCGAGCCACGGCATAGGGTGGCGTTCGTGGCGGAAGCGTTCAACCCGATCCAGACCCTTGCCGAAATCCTGACCGAATACGGCCCGTTGGCCGAGGACGACATCGCGCAACGATTGCGCGATGCCGGGGTGGCCGACCCGGACGGGATATTGCGGGCGCTCCGCATCGAAATCGATTTCCCAGCAAGGCAATTGGTTGATGATCGGTGGGTATGGCTGCCGACGCTGCTCGCCGGTCGGGTGTTCACCCATCGGCTCGAGGCAGACGAGGTGGCCTACGACCTACTCAGGGTGACCCCCGACCTGGCCCCGGTCACCACGCTCTGCGAGTTCGAGCAGTATCAGCGCTTCGCCGACGGATCACCAGCGCAGGTCGCCATGGCGGACTTCGACGACGAGCTGCTCGAGCAGCGGGAGATCCCGGACGAGGTCGTCGAGCACGGTGCTCTGCTGTTGGCGCCGGGCACGTTGAAGGCGTTGGGCGCCGACGGGGGCGACCTGGTCGGGGTGCGGCTCAGCGATGAGGGGCTTGTGGTCGAGCGGGTGACAGCGCGTCCCAGCCCGACAGCGGCCCAGCGGCTGGCGGCGACCCTCGATCCCGACGAGCCGGTGTATTTCGATATGGCGGTATGGACCGCGTGTGTCGAGGATCCGGCGCTGTTCACGAAGCCGCTACCACCGCTGGGCGAGATCGCCGACGAGTCCGGTCTGACGCATCACGAAGAATGGCTCGCCCCCGCCGGCTTCGATTTCGCCTCTTGGGAATTCGAGCGCGGTTCCGAACGGCTGGCAAAGCGACATGACCTCGACAACGACGATGCGGCCATCCTGTACACGCTGGTGCAACTGTACGACCAGGTGTCGCAGATAGTGGAAGCCGTCGGCGCGGACCATGTGGTACCAAATGCGGTGCCCGCCGCCCCCGACGTCGCAGCGAAGCAAGACGACGAGGCTGATCCGGTCGCCGAGGTCGCCGCCGCCCTGGCCGATCCACTACTGGCCGGGCTCCTGGTGGACGAAACGATCGGGGCGGAACGCGGCCAGCCCGCCGCGCTGGGCGTCTTTGCCGATGTTCTGGAGCCGAAGGTGCCGCGCGGTGCGAGGGTCGCGTGTCGTTGGCTGCGTGCGGTGGCGCTGGAGCGGATGGGCGACATCGACGCGGCCGAACGCGAGCTGCTGGCCGCCGAATCGCTGGATCCGGACTGGCCGCTGCCGTTATTGGACCTCGCCCGTTTCGCCTCCGATCGCGGCGATGCCGAGCACGGTTTGGCACTGCTGCGTCGTGCCGAAGCCTTGCCGGACCATCCGTTGGTGGAACTCCTGGAACAGCACCGGGCCGAGCCCCGTCGCGACCTGGGCCGAAATGACTTGTGCTGGTGCGGATCTGGCCGCAAGTACAAGAAATGTCACCTGGGCCGCGAGCAACTTCCGCTGTCCAAACGGGTGGGTTGGTTGTACATGAAGGCGTGTCACCACGCCCTGCTGAGCGGATGGAACGATCTGCTGGGCGAGGTGGCATACGAACGCTGCCGCTATTCCCTCGAAGATGTCGACGATCTGAATGCAGCGATGACCGATCCGCTGGTGCTGGACGCGGTGCTCTTCGAGGGTGGCGCCTTCGAGGATTTCCTGGAGGTCCGCGGAAAGTTGCTGCCCGACGACGAGCGGCTGCTCGCGCAGCAGTGGCTCCAGGTGGAGCGGTCGGTGTTCGAGGTCGAAAACGTACACCGCGGACAGTCCGTCACCGTGCGCGATGTGCGCACCGGCGACACGCACGAGGTGCGTGAGGCGAGGGCCAGCCGCCAGCTGAAACCTGGGCAGCTGGTGTGCGGCCGCGCGGTGCCGGCCGGAGACAGTATGCAGTTCTTCGGGCTAGAACCTGTTGCGCTGCATGAGCGCGACGCGCTGATCGACCTGCTCGACTCCGAACCCGATCCGGTGGAGCTGGTGGCTCAGCTGAGCCGCCGGTTCGCCCCGCCCGTCCTGACCAACACCGAGGGCGATCCGCTGGCGATCTGCCAAGCCATCGTCGAGGTCAGTGATTCCGACGAGATCGAGGCCTCGCTCGATGACACCTATGACCGGGTCGACGACGACCCGCCGCAGTGGATCGAGAACGTCACCGTCGAGGGCATGTCACGGGTCCGGGCCACGCTGCTGCTCGAGGGCGACGCGCTGCGGGTGCAGACCAACAGCGAGAAGCGAATGGACCGCGTGCTGGCCACGTTGGCGAGCCTGGATCCCGATATGAGCGTGCTCGACGACTCCCGCCACCCGGTTTCCGACGCTACCGACGCCGCCGCGCTGGCCGCCCAGTTCGCAGTGGACGACGAGGACGCACTCGATCCCGACGATCCCGAAATATCTTCTGCCGTAAAGCAATTGGTTCGTGAGTACGAGACAAAGTGGCTCGACATGCCCATTCCGGCACTCAACGGCCATACTCCGCGAGAGGCTGCCGACGACCCCACCCGACGGGGCGACCTGATCAAGCTGCTCGACAGCTTTCCCGTCGATGCAGGCGCTCGTGGCGGCATGGACGTGGGCCGGCTGCGAGAAGCGCTGGGTCTATAGCCCGGCGTTCGGATCGGCTGGCTCGACGTCCGATGGATGGCGAACGTCGACGAGATCGCCAATGATCGTAAAGTCGCCGATGTTGTGGCTGAGCAGGGGCACGCCGTAAGCGTTTGCGGTAGCAGCGATTACCAAATCGACTGAGCGGCGGCGCGGCTGGCCGCCCCGGTTCATCACAGCGGCCGACAACCGCCCCCACTCGCGGGCGATTTCGACCGTGATCGGAAACGGGTCAAATGCGGCTTCGATTGCGCCCAGCCGCGCGGTACGAACTGCCCGTTCATCGTCGTCGCCGGCGACCAGCACACCGAAATGGAGTTCGGCGATCGAGGCAACGCTGATGGCAGCCTCCACGTGCGATGGAGGATCTTCGCCGATGAGGACGGAGGTATCCAGGAGTGCGCGCATCGGCTAGTCGAACGGATCGGCCATCAAAGCGGGAAACCGCTCGAGGTCGGCGCCGAGCGTTTTCGGAGCCGGTCCGCGCCAGACCGCTTGCAACGCAGGCCCGCTGACCCATCGTCGCTGCGTGGCTGGGCCAAGTTGCGCCACCGGCCGCCCGGCAACGGTGATTGTGATCTCCTCGCCCGCTTGTGCCCGGCGAAGCACCTCGCCGACGTTGTTGCGCAGTTCCTTCTGCGGAATGGTCGCCATCCAGCCCATGGTAGCAGAACTGCTACCCGACGGGAGCGTCCTGCGCGGCGCATCATGGAAGGGTGCGGATCGGAGTAGGCGTATCTACCGCGGCGGATGCCCGGCGGGCGGCCGTGGAGGCCGCGGAACATGCGCGCGAGGAGCTCGCGGGTGAGGCGCCGTCGCTGGCCGTGTTAGTCGGATCGCGAGCGCACACCGACGCCGCCGCCGACGTCCTGGACGCGGTGCAGGAGACGGTCGAGCCGCCCGCGCTGATCGGTTGTGTCGCCCAGGGTGTCGTCGCCGGTCGCCACGAAATAGAGGACGAGCCCGCGGTAGCCGTGTGGCTGGCGTCCGGCCTGGCCGCCGAAACTTTCCAGTTGGACTTCGTGCGTACCGAGACGGGTGGCCTGCTCACCGGTTACCGCTTTGACCGGACCGCGCAGGATCTGCACCTGCTGCTGCCGGACCCATACACCTTCCCGTCGAGCCTGCTCATCGAGCATCTCAACGCCGACCTGCCCGGGACCACCGTCGTGGGCGGTGTGGTCAGCGGCGGGCGTGGACCGGGAAACACCCGGCTGTTCCGTGACGGGGATCTGCTCACCTCCGGCCTCGTCGGCGTGCGTCTGCCCGGCACGCACGGCGTCCCGATCGTGTCGCAGGGCTGCCGGCCGATCGGCGATCCATACATCGTCACCGGAGCGGACGACGCGGTGATCACCGAGTTGGGCGGCCGGCCGCCGCTGCATCGCCTGCGTGAGATCGTCGCGGGGCTGGGGCGCGAAGAACAGGAGCTGGTCAGCCGCGGGCTGCACGTCGGGATCGTCGTCGACGAGCACCTGGCGGCTCCGGGCCAAGGCGACTTCCTGATCCGCGGGCTGCTGGGCGCCGACCCGTCGACCGGGGCGATCGAGATCGGCGAAGTTGTCGAGGTGGGCGCGACGCTGCAGTTCCAGGTCCGTGACGCGATAGGCGCCGATCATGATCTGCGCGTGGCCATCGAGCGGGCGGGAGCCGAGCTGGGCGGTCCGCCGGCGGGCGCGTTGTTGTTCACCTGCAACGGGCGTGGACGACGAATGTTCGGGGTCGCCGACCACGACGCGTCGACGATCGAGGACCTGCTCGGCGGTATTCCGCTGGCCGGTTTCTTCGCCGCCGGTGAGATCGGTCCGATCGCAGGCCGCAACGCGTTACATGGGTTTACCGCGTCGATGGCGCTATTCACGGAGTGAGGTGGCTTGGCTGGTCCCATCTGTCACAGCCGTAACTGCCGACGAAGCACTTGTCGAAAAGCCCGGCTCTGAGCGACTTTTCAGCTGAAGGCTTGACCAGGCAGTCCCGTTTGTCGCGATAATGCGATGGTGCGCTTTTGTTCCCGACGCTGATATCGAGGACGCACCGTGGATAGTGATGTGCCCGACCCGCTTCTGCTTGGGCAACGCGTGGTGGCGATCCTTGAGACAGGCCTGCGCACAGCCACATACAAGCTCGCCACATTGATGGCGTTGGTCGACCATTGCATCGAAAACGTGCCCGCACGGCCCGGCGACGTACTTCGGGTTCCAATTCCTGACCTCGCGCATCGGGTACTGGCAATCTACTGGCCGCAGGTGCGCCCGTTCGACGGTCGCGAATTGCGCCAATCCACCGGTACGCGTGCGCGGATACTTGCCGCCACCAATGCACTGCGAGAAGGAGCCCGACTCAAGGGCAGTGGTGCATCAGTGGACGTCGCGAGGCTGCGAGCACCCGTCGCATACGCACGGGCCATCGACGAGATCACGCTGTGCCTGGCGCAACAACCGTTGTATCGGCTGCAGAAACTGCCGGGCGCGGGGACCAGCGATCCTTTCCTCTATGACGACTCATTCCTGCACGACCGCGTCTCGCGGACAACACTACGTGCGCACGGCGAAGTAATTGAACTCAAATGCGGTGTGGCACATGGCCTAGCACGTCTGGCCGGGTTGCTCAAGCCTGCGCTTGAAATCATGTGGATCGACGACGTCCGTCGCATGAATAGATTTCTCTATGACAAGGTCCCCGACGTCGCGGGCCATCTGTTTGGCCGTGAGCGCATCGATTTAGCCGCTGTCCGCGAGCCGTTCAAAGAGGCGTACGGCCCACACTGCTACTACTGCGGGACGAACCTGCCCACGAACAATCCGATCGATCATGTGCTGCCGTGGTCTCTGGTGGGCATCGACGGCTTGGCCAATTTGGTGCTGGCGTGCGCCCGCTGCAACGCCGACAAAAGCGGCGCGCTACCAGCGGTGTCAATCGTGGATCAGGTGCTGGCGCGCGATCGAAAGGTGTTGGAGCAGATAGCGTCTGAGATTCAATGGCCGACACAACACGAGCGCGTCGTAGCTGCAGCGCTCGGGATCTACCGCGTACAGCCGCCAGGCGTGCCGACTTGGTCGGGCTATAAGCGGACTGAACGGCTGGATATAGCATTTCCGCTCTCATGGTCGTGAGCCCCTGTGGATCAGTCATGCCGTCCATCGCCGGCCGAGTATGCCACGGCAACCGCGGTCGCAGCGGGCGAATTGCGTCTTCACCTATGAAACCCCCAGCGCATCCGTCTCCCGTCACTCACAGGATTCGACAGCCCGGTCATAGCGGCCGTTCAATAGCGCGGAGACTGAATTTGGCTGCCACAGGCGGCCTTTCGGAGTACGTTGTCCCGCCGAGTTGAGAACGCGGGCAGTGGCCACTTGTGTGACGCCGCAGCCATGCACCAGCCAGCGAACGTAGCGCTTCAGCACCGGCTGGCGGTGCGCCCATGCCGCCGTCGGCGCCGGAAGCGTCCGCGGCGAACCGAATTCTCTGGGAGCAGCATCCGTACCGCCAGCGAATGGTGCTCGTCGAGCTGCGGGCCCGACTGGCGCGGCGGCGCTGCTGGCAACAAGGGCCAATTCGATTTCGCGGCTGAGGCTTTCGGTGCCCGCGAGCGCGAGAGCCGCGTGGTCGAGCTCGTCGACGGCCTGGACTTCGCGCCGCAACGCGAAATCGATCTCACTGAACCCGCCGCTGGTGGGGCATGGCTCGAGGTCGCGACCGAAGAGAAAGGTGAGGCCGTGGCGTTGCAGCACCAGACTCAATCGTCGCCAGTGTTGCTCACGTCCGAAATCTGGGCCCGGGAAAGGGACCCAGATGTGCATGCGCCCCGTGATCGCGCGGGCCAGGGCGAAGACCACGGCGTCGACTTCGGTCAGCTCGTCATGGGATATCGGCTCGCCCGGTGCAAACGAGAAGGCTTCGACGATGGCGCATCCTCGGTGCGCTGCGTATTCGGTCAAGTCGTCGCGGTGCCCCACCACGGTGTCGTGGTCACCAAGCAGAATGATCTGAGATTCCGGCGGCGAAGAGGCTGAGAAATGCGCCATTGATACCTCCCGATGTCTGAGTCTCCGCCTTGGTTGGCGCTCGTACCGGCACCCTTCGGTGTCGATCGCTTCGTCACCCGTTGGCGTCTCACGAAGCTGACTCAAAAGTAACGCCGACCACCGACAAGTTTGTGACCCCAGACGGCCGCACGCCGCCATGTGCACTCGGCCTGCATATGGGACGATTTGGCGATGGACCAGCACGTTCCAAGGGAACGAATTGGCGATCAGCCACCAGCGCAGCCCGGCTTAGTGTTTTTCCTCAAGATGATCGCGCCGTCGCGACGCGACAAGCTCCTCCTCGGCGTCTCTGCCCTACTCGAGGTGGCCGGAATAGTCCTGCTGACCATCGCGGCGTATGTGCTGCACCTGCACCCGATTCCGCTGTCGCTCTCGGGGATCGCGACCGCGTTAATAGCCGTCGGGTCTAGCATCTTCGCTTGCCTGGTGATCGCGGAAGTTCGCCGCCAAAATCGACGCCGTCTGCCGCCAGGCTAAGGCCGGTTGATACGCGAAACCGGCAAAGGGTCTCGATGGTGTACCGGCGCTCCTTGATGTGCTTGACCCCACCTGTGCCACTTTCGATCGGAGGTTGACGATGACCGACCTTGCCTCATTCGAGCGGCAGCTCATACGGTCGGTCAGCCAGAAGGTTCACAACCGACTTCGAAGGGCCCGCGAGGCGCAGCTCGGGCCCGAAGCGTTCGGCGACGCGGAGCAGATCGCGGACGCGATGGTGGCGGCACTCCCGTTGGGCCACGCCTTCGACGAGATTTCCGGGCCGTTCTACGACACTTCCGGCCTTGCCCGATGGCTGGGGATCTCCCGTCAGGCTCTGCACCAGAGGGTGGCACGGCATGCGATACTGGCATGCTCTCTCGAGGACGGCGGCGTTGTCTATCCGACATGGCAGTTCCTCGACAGCGGCGCAACGATCCCGTCCCTGGCGGAAGTCCTTACCGCACTGGCAAAGGGTACCGACGACCCATGGATAATCGCCCTGTGGATGCGGGCGCCGAATGAAGACCTCGACGGCAATCGTCCGAATGAATGGCTAAGAAACGGCCATGACCCGCAACGGGTTGTTGCGATGGCACGTCAGGTCGCGGCGAGCTGGTCCACGTGAGCAAATCACGACAGCGCCATGCCTGCGCGCTTGATGGCAACGACGAAGTGCATCTGCCAGACTTCTTGCCTACCATCCTCACCGCTGGCGCCAAGTTGCTACGGCTAATTCCGGACAAAGCCGCGTACGGAGAGTGGTGGTTAGAATCTCAACGATGAATCAGGCGATCACCGAGCCACCGCACCCGCCGCCCGCAACAGAGGCGCAGGTACGGGCCCATGCCGCCGAATTGTCCGCATTGGCGGCGCAGCATGGGATCACTGGGCTGGCGTTCGCGTCACCGGGGAAGTTACTCGGTCGAGTCGACGAGGACCATGACCTCTTCGACATGTTCGAGTTTCAAAGGGCCGCAACTGATCTTGTTGGTGGGGAAATCGTCATCTTCTCTGCGGGTGCGCTTGGAAACGAAAACGTCAGCCCCGACCTTGAACACGCGTCGCCTCTGTGAACGCCGATCATCGGCCGGATTTACACGCGTTACTCGAACTGGACGCGCTCTTGTCGGAGATTGTTTCGCTGCGCGAGAAGGGCGATCCTGTACAGTACGCCGCCGACGCTCACTATCGGTGGGTGCTGCATCGCCTGTGGATTGCCGTCGGCAACGAAGTGCTCGCTTATGCGATGGCCACCGGGAGGTCCGTAAGGGATAACCGACTGTGGGCGAATCTGTACGACCTGCGTAACCACCTCGCCCATTCAAGGCTGCCGGACATCGACGAAGGACTCGTCCAGCGGTTCACGTGGGCCCGAACCGACTCGCTTCGTTCGGCGGTGCAAGAGGTCATACGACACCAGCGATGAAGCGGTCACGCGCGCACGCGATGCGCTGAGCCCCGGGCGTCGCCGGCGCTCCGTGGAGCTTGTTTCGCGGCGCGTGTATTGGAGCCATATGTTGCCGACGCACCACGTCCACCCCTTGTCGAACCGCCTATGTAGGCCATCGACGAACACCGTCTCACCCGCAATTTCATGGCTCCCGCGGATGACGCCGGGATTTTCCAATCAAAATTTGAACAACGCGCCAATATGTCGGCCAGCGCCAGTATCGTCCCTCCGTGTCGGTACCGGTTTCTGCACGGGAGGTGTCATGGACGCGTTCGGTGTCCTTGACAAAGTCCTGATTGACAAGCTGCGGTGCGTCGGCGCCAGCGCGACCCTCGCGGGGTCCAGAACCGAGATTGAGCAGCGAAAACAGGTTGCCCAGCTATCACTCGCATTTTGTTGTCGAGATCCTCGCCACCTACATCGTCGGAGAGACCCGTGGCGCGTCGGCGGGCAGCCGCGACCGGCAACTACTCCTCGACGTGCAGCGGGGTCACGTTGATGTACGGCGTCAGTCGGTGCACCCCTCCCCCTTTTTTCGATGGCGAACGCAGCGCGTTTACTGCGGCGGAGTCCAACGTCGAACCGCGGCAGCATATAAGCGCGTGCCGTGGACGGAGAGAATGGTGAAAACATATCGATTGTGGACTCCGGCCTGGTGTGACTACGAGCTCACGACTAAGAAAGAATACTTGCCAGCTATTCGTAGCCTATTCGCGCCAGACTGGCCTGATAACAGTCAGGCATTGACGCTTGAAGTTGAGTTAATTCCTGAACCATATGGTTCGCGAGGCGCGTGGGACATCTCCGTTCGAGCGCAAGGCCGAACGCTTGGACGCATCGGAGAAGCCGATGCGCCCACATGGGCGGGTGTGATCCGCAGAATTGTGGCGTCGGGATTTATTCCGACAACCACAAGCCGGATTTGGGCGAACGAATACGACGGCTGGGACGGAATTGAGTTCAACGCATATGTGCGAATAGCGCTGGGCGATCCGAGCGATGCTCTCCCAATAAATCAACCGCCTCAGGTGCCATACACCATGCTGCCGCGATCGTCGATTGTGCAGGTGACCAAAGAGGAAGAGTACTTCGATACGCTGGCGAAGTTCGTGCCCAGGAGCGGACACGGCACCGTATTCGTCACTCTGCACGAACATGCGTCGACAGGTCGTGCCAAACCATATGTGGAAGTACGTATTGACGATGAGCCGATCGGCCGACTCACCCCACAAATGAGCCAGCGGTTCCTACCGATGGTCAGGCACTTGCGGGATCGCGGGCTAATCACTGCGTGCTGGGGCGACATCAACGGTTCTACGGTTGCAGCCGAGGTCCGCATCGACGGAGTCAAGGCTAATGAGGCGACGCAGGAATTGTTAGAAGGCCCACCAGTGACGATCCCTCCGCTCGTGCCGGAGTTGTCGGATCCCTTGGGCTATGACCTAACGGCGATGCGTTCAGTCCTCGAATCACCCCCGCTGGTGCGTCCCGCGTTACCGCAAACACCGGCGGAGCCGCCCGACGGATCGCTTGTGCGGTTCAACAAAGGCGGCGGTCGCTATCACTACGTTGCCGTGCGTCGCGGCGACCGGTGGGAGACCACCGCGACGGCCGACTGGGGCTCGATCAACGAGATCATGATCTGGAAAGATCTGACGTCACGGGTACGCAAGTTCGAGATCGCGACCGCCTGGGCGCCAGTGGATGTGCGTTGGGATTCACGCGTCAACGAAAAATTGGCGGTGGTGCGATTCACGATCGGCGGCCTATACCTGGCAGCGATCAATATCTCTGACGACGGCAACCACGGCGGCGATTGGTATACCACGATCACCGATGACGCGGAGCCGTGTCTGCCGTTCGGTGACCACGCCGACTGGTCGAGTATCTGCCGCTATGGACAACACATTCAGGTGGTAACGGCATGGGCACCACTCACTTGACACTGGTGACCGTCGGTTCGATACCTCTGCCGCTTGCTGCCCTGGCAGGGGGTGGGCCTAAACAGTCGCGACGGCGTTTTGGTGGGAACGGGCTGGCATCCAACCCTTCCCCCATGATGTGCGCGCCGGTGCAAGCAGCATTTGGACGCTAGTGAGTACGTCGCCAAAACCGCTGCCTCCGGCCATCGAGGCTGCCTATCAAATCCTTGCGGAGCACGGGCCACTGTCCGCCGCCGATCTGAAAGAGTCACTGCGGTCGCGAGGTTTCGCCAAGTCGACCGAGAGCCTCGCCCAGCTGCCCGATCGCTTTCCTCACCGCTTCGACCTGACCGCCGATGGTCTGCTCTCGGTCGCGTCCGCCGCCGCCGAAAATGTCACCGGCTTAGAACACCAGGACGAAACAGGCGATTGGTATCGGCCTACAGATGTCCGTCGAGCCCCGGTCGATCGCGTTGCGGTACTCGATATCGAGACCACCGGGCTCGACCCGGCTAAGGACTACATCTGTGAACTTGCCCTTGTTCGGTTGGACGGGGTGGTGCTTGCCAACGTCATGGTGCAATTGCCGGACGGCGTGACCCGACCCAACGACAGCCTCAGCGCTGAATTTCCCCTCGGCGACGCACTGCGACTGCTAGATGCCCACCTGGCAGAAACCGACATCGTAATCGGCCACAACCTGCTCGCCTTCGACAAACCGTTTCTCGACAAGGCCGCCAGGCGCGCCGGTGTCGAGCCCCCGCGCTTCCCGGCTTGCGCCGACAGCCTATATCTCGCAACACTTTTCGATGTCGAGATGCCCAACCGTACGCTGGCGGATCTGACAGAGCGATTTCAAATCGTCCACCAGGAACCCCACCGTGCCCTCACGGATGCGACCGCCACAGCCGCGGTGGTTCGTGCCATGTTGGACACAGTCGACGTGAACGACTCCAGCTGGCAACTCGCTATCGGCGTCCTTGAGACGTTCGATCATCCACTCGTGTCGTTGCTTCCAGAACTCGCCGCAAAACCCGAACTATCGACGTTGACCCGGCAGGCTGATCCGTTGCTGGTCCCAACGGGTTCGCCCGCTGCCGACGCGTGGTCGGCCACCCGCGACGCCTTCGCAGTGCTGCAGACCCGGCTTGGGCTCCGCCCTCGCACCGCGCAGCACGAGATGGCGCATGCCGTGGCCGAGGTGTTCGATCGCGGGGGGCGCCTCGCCGTCGAGGCTCCGACCGGGACAGGCAAATCGCTGGCCTACCTGTTACCGGCGATTGGACGCGCGTCACGAAAAGGTCAACCGGTGGTCATTGCGACCGCAACCAAGGCGCTGCAGACCCAGTTGCGCGGTGAGGCAACACGTCTGCAAGAGGAAGGGCTACTGGCCGCACCGTTCCGGCAGATCCAAGGTGTCGGCAATTACGTCTGCACCCGCGAGCTCGAAGACGCACTGTCCGACCGCGAATCCTCCGCGCTTGCCCTGGCGATAGCGTTGCGCGCCGTCGCCGCATCGCCAACCGGGACGTGGGACGACGTCACCGACGACGTCATCCGTCATCGGGACACCCGGTATGCGCGCACCAGGGCACGGCTGCGAACCAACGCCGCCGGCTGCGACCGGACGAAATGCAGCTGGGCACATGTCTGCCCGCTGATGCAGCAGCTCGACGGGATCGACAAGACACCCGGCGTCGTCTCCGTGAACCACGCCCTCATCGCCAGCTGGGTGCAAGCCGCGCAGGTCCCGGGCGATGTTCTGTCCGACTCCCGCGCAGACCTCGTATTCGACGAGGCGCACGGCCTCGAGGACAGTTTGACGGCCGCGTGGACCCAACGAGTCGACGCCCTCGAACTCGAGATACTCGTCAACAGCCTGTCTCCTCGTTCGAAGCTGATGCGCGGCCTCCGATCTCGCGCGGGCGAGGACGCGTCCTTCATTGAAGCCAGCCAAGCGATCGCAACGAGCAGTACCCAAGTGCGTTCGTCGGGTACGGAACTTGCTCAAGCGATCGCGACCTACCTTCACGAGTACGCCGGCAAGTCAGACGCTGTGGTCCTCCGCACGGGCGTCGTCAATAGCCGACCCGAATTCCGGGTTCTGCGCCAAGCTGCCACCGGCGTGCGTTATTGGCTGATCCAGCTCGCGAAAGGGGTTGCAGCGCTGCGGCAATCGCTGGTCGGTGTCAATGGCACAGGATCGGCGCAGCGGCGGTTGCACGGCTACTCTGACCGACTCGACACTGCGATCACTTTGCTCGACACCATGCGTGAACTGCCCGACAGCCACCTGTGGGTATACCGGCTCGCGGCCGAAGAGGACGATCCCGCGGCCTGGACCTACGAGCGCATCCCCATCCACGTCTTCCCCGACTTTCAGCAGATGGTGGTCGACCGGACGCACTCGACCGTCCTTTGCTCGGCGACCCTGACAGTGCAACAGCACTTCGACTACATTGCATCGCGGCTGGGCATCACCATCGCTCCTGAGCCAGACGAGGGTGGCTTCCGAGCCCTACGTCTGCGGTCGCCATTCAATTACTCGAAGCAAGCTTTGGTGATCTTGACCAACCATCTTCCGGTTCCCATCCCGGTGAACGAGCGCGAATTCTGCGAAGAGATAGCCGCGGACCAAACCGGGTTTCTGTCGCTCTCGGGCGGCAAAACTCTCACCCTGTTCGCGGCACGAAGCCGGATGGAGGCCGTCGCCGCCGGTGTGCGGACCAGGGCCGCTGAACTGGCCCAACGGGGCGTGGAGTTGCTGGTCCAAGGCGAGCTGGGACGTTCGCAAATCCAGCGTCGGTTCCGCGAAGAGCATGGCACCGCACTGTACGGTTTGCGTTCGTACTGGGAGGGTTTCGACGCACCTGGTGAGACCCTGTCGTACCTGTTCATCGAGAAGCCGCCCTATCCCCATCCCGACGATCCGCTGATTTCCGCGCGGCAACGTGCTATCGCCGAGCAGGGGCGTGACCCATTTATGGAATACGTGCTCCCGATGACGGCCATGCAGTTCACGCAGGGCTTTGGACGGCTGGTGCGCTCCGAAATCGATCGCGGTGCTGTGCTGGTGTGCGATCGACGGCTGCACTCCCCGACGCAGGCTCAGCGGGTCATCCTCGACTCACTGCCAGAACCCGGGATCCATGAAGCTGTGGATCGTGACGACGCGTGGACCCGGGCGATCGAGTTCGTCACCGGCTCGCCGCCCGACTTGTCCACCGCCATCACCTTCGGACGCGACGACGTGTCCCAACTGCTGGAAAGCCTGCGCTTGGTGCCCGGCGACGATCCGACGGCCAAACTTGTCGAGGCGGCCGAAAAGTTGTTCGGGATAACCGAACTGCATCCCAAGCAGCTCGAGGCGATGCGCGCGTTCGTCGACGGCAAGGATTTCCTCGCTGTGCTTCCCACGGGCTTCGGCAAGTCGGTGTGCTTCCAGCTGCCCGCATTGCTCGCACACGAAGCGCGGGCTACCGTTGTCGTCTCACCTCTGGTCGCACTCATCAAGGATCAAGTCAACGATCTGCGCGGACGACGAGGTATCCGACCGGTCCAGGGCATCACCGGTACCACGTCACGGGTGGTTCAGACCGAAATCCTTCGTGACACCGCCGACGGAAAAGTAAGGCTGCTCTACGTCTCGCCGGAACGGCTCGCACGCGATCCTTTCCTGCGCGGGGCACTGGGCCGCCAGCAGCTAAACCGCGTCGTGGTCGACGAGGCTCACTGTATTTCAGTGTGGGGACATGACTTTCGGCCGGAGTTCCGACAGGTTCCGGCATCGGTTGCCACGTTCGCTAGCCGGCCACCGCGGGCCGGTTTGACGGCCACCGCCACTCGTGAAGTCTCGACGGACATCACGGCCTCGATGCAAATGCACGAGCCGACCATCGTGCGAGAACCAAGTGACCGGCCCAACCTACGGTTCCGGGTCATCGAGTGCGCCACCGACAAAGAGCGCGTCCGCGAACTCCTGCGCTTCGTGACCTGGTCGGACAAACAACCGGGCATCGTGTATGTGACCCGTCGGGCGCTGGCCGAAGAAATCGCCTCTTTATTACGACGCGCAGGCCATGCGGCGCGCCCCTACCACGCCGGAATGGTCCCCGAGCAGCGCGACGCGGTCCAAGAGGACTTCGATTCGGACACCACCCGGATCATCGTTGCCACAAAGGCATTCGGCATGGGAATCAATAAGCCGAACATCGGGTGGGTCGTCCACTACGACTTGCCCGACTCGCTCGACGGCTATGCCCAAGAGGCAGGCCGGGCCGCACGACAACGGGATCTCACCGGCGAATGCGTGCTGCTGTATACCAAAGGTGATCTCGCCCGGCGTCGCCGGCTCATCGAGGCCCACGACGCGAAGGCGGATGCGGCGCTGGCGCAACGCCTGCTCGACAAGCTCTGGGAGTGCCCAGAGCGCGGCAACAGCAGGGTATTCGAGGCCGACGAGATGGCCGAGCAGCTTGAGATCGACGATGACCAACTGAATGTTCAACTGGCCCAACTCGAAAGAGTTGGCGTGCTGCAACAAGGTCTGGATTGTTCGGCGCGGGGAACCGTCGGGGTCGGCCGTAATGAACCCCAGCAGGAGCAGGAACGACGCCTGTTCCGCGAACTCTTCTACAAATACAACCGCGCCCGCCCGCATGTCCGGATGCAGCTCGATTTCCAGCAACTCAAAGAGGAACACGGCTACGACCCCGACGAGCTGGAGCAGCGACTCATCGAGTGGTCCCTGGACCGCCTCGTCACCTTCTCAAGCTCTCGGCGGCTCCGCCGCGTTCAGCTGTTCAAGCGGGTCGCTCCCGCCGACGCCCTTGCCACAGAGGTGACGCGCTGGAAGTGGTGGCAGCGGCGTCGCCTCCAAGCCATGATCGACTATGCCACCAAGGACTCCGACTGTCGCCGGGTCATTGTCGGTAAGCATTTCGGTGACGACGTCACCAACTGCACGGGCCGTGACATTGTGGCATGCGATACCTGCAGTGGCGAGGCGGCACCGTGGTCTTCCCTGCCCGATCACCTGGTCGCCGATCCCGAACTGCTGGTCAACGCCGAGCTCACGGTATTGCAAGCGGTCGCATGGGCATCGGCGTTTCGCCGCGGATCCTATGGCGAAGCCAGCTTGCGCGCCGCAGTCCTCGGCAAGGAATCACTCGGCGAAGGACGACCACTCGGCCAGGGTGTGCTCAGTTGCCCGCAATTCGGCGCACTACGACATGTCCGCGGCGGCGAAAAACGCTGGGACGAAGCGCTCTCAAAGGTCATAGAGAAGGGGCTCGTCAACCGCCGCACCGTCCAACGTGAGGGTTCGCGTACCGCCTACCAAACGCTCGTCCTGACTCCCGTCGGCGCCCAAACACTCGGAATACCAGTGAAACAAGATGATTGAGAAGCGAATCACGCAGCAGCTGCTCGAAACCGGTGTGCTCGTGCTCACCGCGCGCGAACGTGCCGATCTGGCCCTGCCCGAACACAGCACGACGATAGACATCGAGCTCGAAGGTGAGACGTTCGGCGCACAGTGGAGCGGACGTAGCCGCCAGCTCGGCGGCGACCTGCTCACTGAGCGACTTCAGGACTACGGCCAAATAGGTGGGCTGTTGCACTTTCGTCAGGTGGGCCAAAGCTACCGGCTGCTCCTGCTGCCCCCCGGCTCAGAGATCCAGATCCGACGGATCGATCGCCCGAAGGCTCCGCTAAAGCCGCCGAAGGGACCAAAAGCCGCTCGGCGTCGAGCCACCGTGGACCGGCAATTCCACTCGGACGACAAGTACGACTGGGGATCTGGACCGACTCGCACCATGGGGTTCTTGACCGAAGCCCGCGAACTGCTGAGTGAGCAGCTCAAGGCAGCAGGATTCGACCCGCTGGAACTCGTCGAGTTGCGGCTTCAGGGCGAAGAATTGGCGACGCTCGACGATTTCGAGGAGTTGCTCGCCGTGGACGTCGCCAATGTCGATCGCATGCCGCACCAAGAGGCCGTCGCGCGTCACGCGCTGTCCCGACTGCGTGGGCGAGCCGTCTTGGCCGACGAGGTCGGTCTCGGCAAGACCATCGAGGCCGGCCTCGCCGTGAAGGAGTTGACGCTGCGCGGTCTGGCCAGGCGAGTGCTGGTCTTGTGCCCCGCCCCGCTTCGCGACCAGTGGCGCGAGGAAATGAACCAGAAATTCGACCTTCCATTTGAGGTGGCCTACCGCGGGCCGGACATCGGCCAACAAGACAAGCTCATCCTGAGTCTGACGTTGGGTCGATCCTCAATTGACAAACTCACCAAAAAGCCTTGGGACATCGTCATTGTCGACGAGGCGCACCGCGCGGCCGGCCGGGGCGCGCGAAAGACGCGCGAACTGATCACAAGTTTGACGACTGCCTGCCGTTACGCATTTTTCCTGACGGCCACACCCGTTCAGAACGACCTACTGGAGCTGTACCGCCTGGTCGAACTGCTGCGACCGGGAACCTTCACATCTGTCAGGGCGTTCCAACGCGAATTCATGAGAGGCTATGACCCACGAACACCGAGCGATCCCGCCGCGTTGCGCCGCCTCATCAGCAGCGCCATGATTCGCACCACACGTGCGCAGGCCGGCGTGGATCGCGTCGTCCGGCGAGCGGTAGACGTGCCGATTGACCTAGGCGCGCGGGAACGTGAACTCTACGCTTTGAGTACCGATCTGCTTCGCAATGTCATGCGCAGCCCGAGTGACACCATGCGACGGCGCAGTCTCGCTCTGCGTCTGACCGCGAGCCCGTTTTCGATGGGAACGACGGCGCTCCGCATGGCTGAGCGACATCCCGACGACCGCGTCCGCGCGGTGCTGGGTGAAGTCGGTCATTACGCCATGGACATTTCGGGTTCGGCCCGCGAGAACAAGGCTCTAGAGATCACCCACAAGTGGATACGGGAACACGGACGAGTGCTCGTCTTCACTCAACACACCGACACCGCCACCGGGCTGTTGCGGCGCATGGAGATTGAGGGCCTGAACGCCCGCGCGTTCCATGGATCGATGTCGGCGAGCGAACGTGCAGCCACCATCGCCGCTTTCAGGTCCGGTGAAGCGCCGGTCATGGTTTCGACCGACGCCGGCGCCGAAGGGCAGAACCTGCAGTTCTGTAACTGCGTTCTCAACTACGACCTGCCGTGGAACCCGATGCGCATCGAGCAACGCATCGGACGTGTCGACCGGCTCACGCAACCGCGTGATGAGGTGTTTATCGCCAACCTCTACGCACGCGGAACGATCGACGAAAACGTCTACCGGCTGCTCGCCGAGAAGCTGAAGATGTTCGAGCTCTTGTTCGGACAAGTTACGACGATTTTGGGCGAGCTCGACGAATCGAAATCCGCGTCATTCGAAACACGCGTCCTTGATGCACTTTTCGCAGAGACAGACTCCAAGATGGAGCGGCTCCTCGCTCAGCTGGGCTCCGAACTCGCTGATGCCCGTGAGCGTGCAGGCACGCTGATAGCGGCTGACAGTGGGCTCAGCAGCTGGATGGCGGAAGCCTTCGAGCACCGCAAGGAACTCACCAAGGCGGGCAGTGCGGAACTCGCGCCCGAGGTTGCCGAACGTGCGCGACGACGCCAGCGGCGCGTACAGACCTGGGTCAGAAACGTTCTGAAAGCGCTTGGCGCACAGGTGCTTCACGACACCGGCGAGGGCGAGGGCGCCTTCCTGACCGTGCAGTTCGACGAGGAGTTCGAGGAAGAACTCGGGGGCCGGACGCTCATGCATCTCGCATTTGATCGACACGGCCTGGAACACCATCCCGATGCCGAACTCTGCGCGGTGGGCTCGCCGGTATTCGATGAGCTTCTCGGACTGCTGCGGATGCGGGGTGACATGTACGCTTCCGTCCCGGTGATCCCGGACGATCCCGGCCCGAGTCCTTTGCGGCATGCGCCGACCACCAGGCTCATTCGTCGCCGGCTCATTCCGTCGGGTACGTGGAGTGGACACGCCACGTTTCGCGCGACGGTCGGTGAAGCGGAGACGACCGAACATATCATCACCGCGGACATCAACGGAGACAACGATATCCGGCTGCCTCGCCGTCCGCTGAATGACGGCGAGACCCTGCCGGCCGCTTTCGACATGCCATCCGAGATCGTGGCTACATTCGAGCGTGAGGCGGCGAGCCAGCTAGAGGCGCTCAGACGCAAGCGAGCCGAACAGGTGGAGCAGGAGCAGCGCCGTGAACTCGACCGTATACGAAGCGGCTACCGCGCGCAGATCGCCGAAGCCCCGCCCGAAGAGAAAGACCGCTTGCGGCGAGCGCTGGATTCCGAAGAACGTCGACTCGGGCGACGACCCGACGTTCGTGCACGGGCCAAAATCCTTGCACTCACACTCGATGAGGACGACTGGATAGTCGAAGAAACGTGGGCCGCGGAAGGCGGCGTCGAAGCAACGTTGACGTATGAGTGGGGCCTGTCCGAACCGCCAGAGGTGGAAAGCGATGCATCAGGGCAGCCCATCAGGGTTCTGGCGCTGTGCTCCAACGCTCACTGGGTTGACGACTCCGAGGCCACCCGTTGCGGCTCTTGTGGTTTCGACTTGTGCGCCGCGTGTGGCGATGACGCGGTATTCGGGGATTGCCCGGTCTGCGCGGTATCGAGCTGCGGCGCATGTCGCAAGGAGACGGGCGGGCTGTGCCTTGGATGCGCATCCCCCAAGCGGGCGCCAGAATGCGATACGCAGTTCGCTGTTGCATGGCGGCTCGGCCGGGGAGCGATGCTCCTCGTCGGCGAACGGGTGGCCGAGCTGACGCGGCCGGGCCGCTCCGTCCCGTCCCTGGTGGTTCCGGATGAGGACGTTGCCGATAGATGCCGGATTCGTCTGCGATCGTACGCTATTCAGAATGGCCTGCCAGCCGACAGCGGGTTGGCACTGCGCGATCTCAGCAGTCGTCCGCAGTCGTCGGATCCGACTCGACTTCATCTACGGGGTTCCGGAACAGTCGAGGTCGAGCTTTCGGTCGCCGCTGGCGCCGGTTCTTCAATCGATGCTTCGGCGTTAGCTGATCTACCGGAATATCAGGCGACTGCCGTCGACGGTGAGGGTGACATTCACCTCGGGTCGCTTCTGGCGAAGCTCCGCCGTGAGGTACCGCCTCCCACTCCGCCTGCCGTCGTCGCTACTCGTCGTGGCAGGTTCAGGGACCTTTACCTCGAAGCAGACCGCCTTGTGGAGCAGGTATCTGTGATCTCCGACGATTTCACACCGGAGTTGGTCGACGAGCGTGCAGCGGGTTTGCATTGGCGAGAACCATCCCTCGGCAACGCCGCGCTCGCCGAGGCCGAGCTCGCAGAGTTGCGGGTTGTTCTCGAACGCAGGAACGATGCCATTTTGATCAGCGCGCATGCCGATGGACGCTCTGACGAAACCGGGCAGTGGATCGCGCTCCCCGATAGGGTCTCGGCGGACGATCAATTTGGCTGGTTCGACATTCTGCAATCGCTCGGCACGCCCGGAGGCCGTGTGGGCCGACGGGCTCATGAAGCGACGGAGATAGTTGACACCTTGCCGCCTCCGTCGGAGTGTCAGCTTTCCAGTCGCCAGATCAAGCCCGTCGCCGAAATCGTTGAAGTCGACGAAGGCATCAAACTAGTACCTGCTGACCATGAGTCATTGATCGCGCTTGGGACGCCGCCGTACGCCGCGCCGGGGCGAATCCCCGATGTCATACCCGCCGAGCTGAGCCGCGCCTTGCTCGAGCGGACGAATGGCTCGTTCACGAACTTCGTCCGTAACGGGTTCGAGGTGATTGACACATGGCAAGGGCACGGCACCGCGACGCACCGATATCGAACGTTCGATGGGAAACTCATTGCGCCGAAGCTCGACGGGCTTGAGATCCGCGAGACCGACTTCGGCGTCTGTCGGGACGGCCACTTCTACCGGGCCGGCACTGCTGCATTATGCGCGTCCTGCAGCACCTGGTCATGCATGGCATGCGACGAGATCGACCACCGGTCTTCAATCGCGTGCCCCAGCTGTTCGGCATCGGTATGCCGACGCTGCCTATCCCAGCAGCACGTTGCCTCAGGCGCGCAATGCGTAATATGCAGTGACACAACATGTTCCGAGTGCGGCCGTGATCCCGAGGTGCAGGCCTGCCCCGTCTGCGATCGTGATGTCTGTTCGTCGTGTCGAATGGGCGAAATGTGCCCGGCATGCAGCCAGCTGGCACCGGCAGCAGATGAAGAGCTGAGAAGTTTGCCTGCGGAACTTGCGGCCGCAGGTGCTGCAGTTCTTACCGGCTCTGACGACAATGCGACGATAGTCGTCCTGAACCGCGGCGACGCAATCGAGCAAGCCGTCGTCCGCGAGGGTGCGGTCGAGCGGTGGGTTGCATTCGGGCGAAGCACGATCGACGATGCATACCGGCTGCGGCTGTCTGCCAGCCGGATGCTCGGCGCACAAGTCGTTCCCACAATCGAATGGCTCGACGCCGAACCTCGGATCGACATGCCGCACGTGGTTATGCATCTGGAACGGAACTTCTACCCGGCCTGGTCTGTCGATCAGCTCGGCGTATCAGGCCAAAGCAAAACGTCGTTCACCAACACTGACGGTGACCTCGCGCGCCTAGTGGCTGACGAATTTCCTCGCGTCACGCAACTGCCGGCCGCTGGGATCGACCCGCCGAACGCGGTGGAGCACCTGATCGCTTCGATGCCGCAACCCGATACCGTCGATCTGGTACTGCGCTGGCATCGCGTGCGTCACGATGTTGCAGTCGCTGAATGCGGGCTTCTCGCAAGAACACTCGACGGAACGTCGCTGCACCAAACGGTATCCAGCTGGGAAGAGACTTCCACGATACCGACCTGGGTGGCTGAAACCTGGGCACCGGTGCCGACAGTACGCAGGCATGCCGCATCAGGTTCAGTAGAGGCGGTCATCGTAGGAATGGCCTCACTCCTCGCTCTCGGTGTACGAGTCGGCGGACGCCCGGAATGGTACGCCATATCGGCTTCACGTCAGGCGCCCGCCGCGACGATGTTGGCCCGGTGGTTGGGACTTGGCGACGCCGACGAGGTTAGCGCTTTTACCGACCCCAGGAAGATTGTCCTGTCCTCGGTTTCAAACGCCAGGGAACTTTCGCGCAAGGTGCGGCCGATGGGGTCGATCAAGCCGGTTGCACGGCAAGAGCATCCACGCACGGCGTTGGACGCCGTCGCTGCATGGCTGCCGAGAGCGCGGGTGTTCACGCCCGAGCTTGGCATGCTGCCCAACAACTTCCGCATGCTGCTTGCGGAGCACCTGAAGACGGCGCAATCTCGAACCTCGGTAATAATCGGTGCCCACGTCGAACAAATAGTTGCGGTGGAGGGAGGTCGCGCCTGGCGGTACGAGGCGACGCTCGTGCCGGGCGAGACCGATGCCCGGCGATTGGATACCGTCACCAGGCTTCCGCGAGATGACGGGGTCATTGACCGGGAAGGACACTTCGGACGCGAAGGGCTGCGGTGCAACTACTGCGGCGACAGGTTATGCCCGGTTTGTACTGACGGCATGGTTTCGTGCGACTGCTGCGCAATTCCCATCTGTAAGAGATGCGTTCGTGAGCCGCAAGCAAATCTGTGGCTCTGCCTTGCATGTGCCGCGATGCGCCGCCCAACACGGAGCGAGGCTCGCCAGCATGGGCGCCTGCTGTCGACGCGAGGGATGCTTATCGGGATCGATCCTTTGCACACTGTCGTCGTGGAGCACGAGAAGCATCGGTGGTTGCGACGGGACGCCGCTGGCGCCCAGTACCCGGTTGCGAGTCCCGCCGTCACGGGATTCCTGGCAGAGCGCTTGGCGCTTGACGGAGAGCAATAGTTGGGTGGTGAAGCAGTGCGCGTTCTCAACTGGAACATCGGGCATGGCGGTGGGTCGCGAATCCTGGCGATTTGCGGTCACATCGAGGATGTCAATCCAGACTTGCTGGCGCTCACTGAGTTTCGCAATCGGAATGAACCAGCTCTACGCACCGAATTGAAACGGCTTGGATACCCGTTTATCGCGACGTCAAATCCGGTGGGCAAACAGAATGGCCTGCTTATCGCCAGCAGGTGGCGGCTTGAGCATGATGCCACACAGTACACACCCGATATCGATCGGGAACGATGGCTTACCGTTCGCCTCAACGAGGTGGACCTGGACCTTCTCGTTGTACACATCCCGGGTACCCCCGACAACAAGTTCGATGATGGTTACGGAATATCCGGTGCCAAACGCAAGCAATTGCTTTGGGAGCACATAGGCGAGTATGCCGAGCACCATAAGGACCGTCCGGCAATCATCATGGGCGACTTCAACACTGGGTTCCGCATTGATGCCGAGGGCGCAATGTTCGTGATGTCGCAGTACATGACCAACCTCTTGAGCCTCGGGTTTGTCGACGCGTGGCGGCACCTTCACAGTGACGTTCGCGATTACACCTGGTATTCGAGACGTAGAGACAAGGCAACGGGAAAATCTGAAGATCTCAACGGGTTTCGCCTGGACTACATCTTTGTCTCTCCGGCGCTGCGGCACGCGATCGCCGACGTCGCGATCCTGCACGAACCGCGAAGGACCGGAGCGTCAGACCACGCGAGCGTCGTCGCAAACATTGATATACCAATTGGTACCGACGAGTTCCGTGGGAACTGGATCCGCGAAACCGAGGGCCCGGCGGACTGGCCGGTGCACACCGAAAACGCCGCCGATGGGAACCTTCGTGCACGCCTTGATCTCCCGGCCGGGAGCCTCCCGGATATGACGTGCGGCCGTAACGGCCAAAACTTCGTGCAGCACTTCCGTCCCACACACATCACAGCCGAGTGGGCCGACAATGTTCTCAAGGAAGTCCGGATCTGGGGACCGCAATTGCTGAAGGACGGCTCTCTTGGCAAGCGTTTACTCGACCATGTCTGGACGCGACCTGTTGCCGCCGGCGGAGTCAACTACGACGAGTTGCCATCTTTGGTCGCCGCACAACTCCGCGCATACGTCACTGCCGATGGTCTGGCTCCCGCTGATCAGCGTTCCGTTGGCGAGTGAATCGTCAGGAACTTTGCCCCCAGCTCGACAAAGTCAGCCTCACCGAGTGCGCTCGTGGCAGCACCAAGGTGAATCTCAAATGGCTTCAATAGGGCGTCGTTACTGATGTTCCCCGTAGACGATGAATAGCTTCCTGGGCGAACCTTTGAGTAGATGCCCGTCACGGAAGTCTCGATCCTTCGTAATCACCACTCGGTCTTGTGCGTCTGCTATCTCGACAACCCGAGCGTCCGTTGAAGCGTTTCCATCCGGCAGGTCGCTGGTGTGGACGGTATCGTGGCCCGCGCGGTTCAGTAAGACGACCAGCCGCACGGGCAGCTGTGCGTCGACGAGAAATTTCACTCCGCGCCGAGCGGAACGACTCGATGCCCACCCGCGGTTAGTGCACCGAATTCCAATGCAGCGAGGAGATCTTCTCGCTCAAGATCCACTCCCATGCAGCCGCCGTCCTCGGTCTGATCGAGGCCCAAGACCTAGTGGACGGTTATGTCGCTTCCGGCGAGCTAGGCAAAATCGTCGCCCGTCACACACTCATCCAGGACGCCAGCGGTAGCTACACTTTGCGTTCTACCGCAATGGATTTGGCGAGCATAAGCACGCTGGCCGAGCATGCACCGACGCTCGCCGCACTCGATCTCGCTGAATCTCTCGACATCAGGGAGCGCCAGGCCGGCCTGAGTTTCCTAGATAATCGATTGGACCGGCTCAATGCATGGACGGCGCACCATCGAGGTCGTCGCACCGTCAGGCGGCTGGCAAAAGCCATGGCAGAAGCCGATACTCCGGAGCCACCACCGTCATGGCAGATCAGATCGCAACGAACCCGAGCTCTTGGGAAACCTTCCGCTGTGCCTCGTCACGTGAGGCGAACGCCTGCACCTCATCCGCCTCCAACAGTGGCGGGACTACCAGCGCGGCGACTGCCAAATGCCAAGCATCCATCGCGCGCAACGCATGCCGACGAACGAGTTGCAGGGCGTCGCGCTCAACCTGATCTTGAGGAGCCCCGAGTACGATCACAGGCCCCGCAAGGTCCGCGTCGAGCAGTGCGAGCAAACCCTTTTCATCACCGCGGCCAGCGCGTGCGGCGCGAACTAGTGCACCCGAGACTTCGATCCTTGTCCACGTCCCGGTGACGGTGGCAATTTCGGGATCGGCGAGCAGTTCCGTTGCCTGCTCGTGCCCATCCTCATCGATAAGATAAGCACGCGCCAAGACAGAGGAGTCGAGATATGCGATCACTGCCGCTCGCGCTCTTCTGAGAGCAAGCGATCAATTTGTGAGCCGAGGCCGCGAGTCGACTCGATAATTCGCCTCCGGCGAGCGGCGCTCGTCGGCCGAGCGTTCACTGTCCGCAGCGTCCCTGCCGCGGCTGCTGCGGCGCGTAGCTGCGCACGCCGCTCGCCACTGTCGGCATCGGCGGCCGCGTCGAGAATCTCAGTAGCGACGGCGTTGAGGCTCCGTCCCTCGCGCGCGGCACGCGCAACCAAGCGTCGATGGACCTCTTCCGGCACCCGGAGCAGCACTTGCTTCATGCCAATGATGCTATCACGTTAGGACCAGTGATATCACTTGCTCTACATGCGCACATGCGTCGTCCCCGAGATTATTGGGTAATCCCAGCGGCTACCACAACCAATTTGTCGCTCTGAGCCGGGCAAAAGACAACCGACCGCTTTCCTCCGGTTACTCCTGTGACTGATGTGACCACCGGCCAACCCGGCCCGCCAAACGCCAAACTCACCCCGCCGGCGCCAGCATCTGCTTCCACCCGTCGTCGCCGACGTGCCCAGAGTTTTCGACGGAATACACCACACCGTCCGGCCCGACGACCTTGCCGCTCTGCACGTCGTAAATCGAAGCGGGAAAAGGGGTGTAGACGCACGGATTCGGTTGCTGCCCATTGCATTGCACCGTTCCCGACCCGGGCCGCTGCAAAGGATCGCTGACCGGTGGCGGTGTCCCCGGCAGCCGGTCGGCCGGCAGCGGGTTGAAGCCGTTGTTGACCGACGGTGCCGGGATCACCAGACCCGGCTTCACCGGCTGGTCACACCGCGCGGCCGGCGCGGGGCAGGTCAGGATCTGGTTGGGGTCTCCGTACCAGGGGTTGGTGCCCATCGGCACATACGGCTCGTTGCTGCGGCATTCCTTCGGGCTGGCCGCCCGCTTGCCGGGCACATCCACGCAGGGGTAATTGCGGGCTCCACGAACCACATTCGTCGAGTCCATCGGGATCTTGCAGTAGGTCCCCTTGGGCAGCGGCGCGGTGCTGGTGTCGGCCGGTGCCCGCCACTCCGATGCCGGCAGAAAGCCCGTCATGCACGGCGGCGGCTGGTTCAGAGCCAGCGCCCCAACGCCCAGTGCGGCCTGCCCCGGAAACTGCGAGGTTACCGACTGGGCGATCGCGCCGGACTGCGGCAAGAACACCAACGCCTGCTCGACGCCGTTGTGGTAGCGCTTGAGCATGTCAATCACGATCTCCAGGTTGGCCAGCGTCTGCGGCAGCGAGTCCCGCACATCGCTGAACGTGGCATTGACCTGTTGGGCAGTCGGCGCCGCGTTGGCCAGAATGCTGCTCAGCGCAGGATCCTGCGCGGCGGTCTGCGCGGCGAGCATGCTGAGATTCCTGGCCCAGCGCGCAATGTCGTCACCGGAATTGACCTGACTGTCGATGATGGGTGCCGAACGCGCGATGATGTCGTCGATGTCGTCGATGCTGCCGCGGAAGTCGTGGGCGATTGCCTGGGTTGCGTCGACCAGGCGACGAAGGGATGGCCCCAATCCGCCCACGGCTTGCGATGTTTCGTGAAGCAGTGCCGCCACCTTGTCTTTGGGCAACACGTCCAACCCGTGGTTGGCGGCGTCCAGTGCCGGACCGATCTGACTGGGGACCGTGCTCCGGGTGATCGTCTGCTTGTCGGCGAAGTAGGGCCCGGCGGTGCGGCTGGACACCAAATCGATGTACTGCTCGCCGACCGCCGAGACCGAGTGCACATTCGCCGACGCGTCGGTGGGGATCTGAAAACCGTTGTCAATGCTCATCGTTGCGCGTGCCCCACGCGCGGTGGGTGCGACGGCAGTGACCTTGCCTATCGTGACGCCTCGATAGGTGACGTTGGCGGTGCGATACAGTCCGCCCGATTGCGGAAGCTCGGCGTAGAGCGTGTACCGGCCGATGCCTACCAGGCTGGGTATCCGCAGGTAGTACACGCATAGCACCAGCACCGCGGTCAGCGCCAACACCGTCAGCAACACCAGCTGCGTTTTTATGAGCCGAGTCAACATCTTTCACTCGCTCCGTTCCACCAGGGGCCCGCCGGGTGCGTCGTTGGGGTTGGGCGTATACCGAACGTCGGGGATCATGGTGTTGGGATCGCGTCCCCACGACTGCTCGAGCGCCCGCAACCATCCGGAGAGCCCGGTGCCGCTCAGCATGGTGTTGTCGATGGTGGACAGCGTCAGGTCCAGGGCGCCGGATATGTTGACATAGTCGCCGCGAATCACTTGCGGCACTTTGTCGATGTTGAACGGCGCTGTCAGGCCCAGTCTCAGCGCGTCGACCACGTACGGCGCGGCCCGCTCGAGTTGCTGCAACGGCCGCTGCAGGGACTGCAGGCTCTGGTGCAGGTTGGGCCGGGTGTCCAGCAGCGCCCGGTTGGCCGCGTCACTGAATCGGCCCAGGGATTCGGTTGCGTCGGCGAACAATTCACGCGTATCGGCGAAATGTTGGATCAGCGGCGGAATGTCGGTGAGCAGCCGGTCCAGCGTGTCATTGTGGTCAGCCGCGATGCTCAGCAGATGATTGGTCGAATCGATTGCCCGGGTGAGGCTGTCGCGTTGCCTGTTCAGCTCGGCGGTGAAAATGGCTAGCTTCTTGAGGAAGTCACGCACCTGGTCGACATGCCCGTCGAGGATCTTGATGACCTCGGTTTGAATCAGGTCGAGGTTCGGGATGCCGCCGCCGTTGAGGATGACCGCGACACTCGCCAACGTCCGCTCGACGGTGGGGTAGGCCGACGAGTTCCTCAGCCCGATGGTGTCGCCGCTCTTCAGCGGCACCGGTGACGGATCTCGCGGCGCAGCCAGCTCGACGTGCTGCGTGCCCAGCAGGCTGGTCTGACCGATTTTCGCGGTAGCGTTCGCCGGCAGCTTCACGTTCGGGTCCAAATCCAAGGTGAGGACCGCGATCCAGTTCTTCAGTTTGATGTCTCGCACCGTGCCGACCCATACGTCGGCTACCCTTACCCGGCTGTTGGTGTTGAGCGCCAAACTGTCCGGCATTTGCACATAGATGGTCAGATGATTCGCGCTGGTGCCACGGCCGATCGGCAGCGGCACGTTGGCGATGCCCCGCCAGGAACATGACGTCAGCACCACTGCCGTCAGCAGCAACACCAGCCCGCGGCGTCCTGCGCGGACAACCAACGCTCTCATGGCCCCGGCCTAGTCTGAGGCGGTGGCGGAAACCCGGGCGGCGGAGGCGGATTCGACTCGTCGTAAGCGTTCGGCGGTCCGGGCAGGTTCGTTCCCGGGGCCGGGGGCTCGATATTGGGGCCACCCATGAGCTCGGTCAGCGATTCGGGGGTCAACATGCTCGCGGTGGCCGGCTGAACCTGCGTGCCCTGCATGCCGGGCGCCACCACCCACCCCGGCTCGGAGTTGCGGTGCGAAAACGGTGTGTCCCGCGCGAAGATCCCAGGCACGGTGGTGTCCTTGTAGCCCGATGGCGGGCGCAACCGATCCTCGGAGTAAGCCACCTCTTTGGGCAAAGTCGCAGCCGAACTGAAGAGGTTGACGCCGGCCGGCGGGTAGTTGAACTTGATGGCGTCCAGCACCGGCGCCAAGTACTGCGCACACAACTCGGCGGAGTCCTGGTAGCCCAGGCGGCTGCCGGCCTGGATGGTGCTGCAGATGAACTGAATGGGGTTCGCGAAGTTCGGGAACACGAACAACCCGACCAGCGAACTATGCAGTGGGTAATAGATGTTGTTGAAATTGCCCGCATAAGTGGGCAGCACGTGCAACGCAGTCTCCAGGCCGTCGCGCGGCTCCGGCTGCAGGATCGTGGTGGTCACATCGGCGAGGTTGTTCACATCTTTGGCCAGCACGGAACCGTTGTCCCCCAGAAACGTTCGGACCCTGGCAAGCACCTCGTCCACATGCTTGACCGTGTCGGCAACATCGTGGTCGGACTTGGTGAACCAGTCGGTGAACTCGGCCAGGTTGCCGTTGAGCGCGGTGAACTGTCGATCGTTCTGGTACAGCGCACTGACGAACTGCGCGAGGCTGCGGGTGATCGCGACAAAGTCCCCTCGGCCTTCGTTCAACGCGGTCAACGCGTCCGACAATGCGTTGAGGGTTTCGTTGACCTGCTTGCCTTTTCGGGCCAGGTTGTCCGCCGCCGATTCGATCAGCTCGCCGAACGGCCCCTTCGGCTGCTCCGCCGTCGGGCCCAACTGCCGCAGGATGCTGCTGATGGACTCGCGCAGTTGGTCCCACTCGACGGGCACCTGGGTGCGCTCGATCGGGATTTCCGCGCCGTTCCTCAGCACCGGCCCACCGGTATAGGGCGGTGACAGCTGAATGTTGCGGGAGGCCACCAGGCTGGGGTTGAGAATGGACGCGTTAGCGTTGGCCGGCACCTTGTATTTGCTGTTGTAGTGCAACGTGACTCGCATCCGGTCGCCCGCCGGCTCGATCTTGTCGATCGAGCCGACCCGCACACCCATTATCTGTACCTTGTCACCGGGGTAAAGCCCGAGCGTCTCAGAAAAGTACGCGACGACGGTCGTGGTGGTCAGTCGTCGGTACAACTGCGTCCCGACCGCGACGGCGATCAGCGCCAGCACCACCACCAGGGCGCCGATAATCACTGTCGTGCGAGACACTTTCGGCAGTCGGATCTGACGGATGTCGAAGATCGTGCTCATTGCGAGCTACCTCCCGTCCCATCGGGGGTGATGAACGGCGCCGGTAGCTGCGGCCCGGGTCCTGGTGGGGCGGGCACCGGCGGCAGCGCCGGCGGCGGGGTGAAACCGGTGACCGGGCCCGGCAGTTCGGTGCGCGCTCCGGGAGGCGCATGCGCCGGCAACGGCACGGGCGTGCCGGGCGCAGCCGGCGGGGTCTGCCCCGGCCGGCCCGCGCTCGGCACACCGGGTGTGGGTGGCAAGCCGCCGGGGTTGGGAGGCGAGGTCTGGACATCGAGCGGCACTGGAAACCCGAAAGGTGCTGGGCCGAAAGGCCCTTCGTCGGTCATCGCGCACGGCAACGGGTTTCCCGGCCGTGGTAGCGCGTCGGCGGCTGGCGTGTACGAACACGGCGATCCGGGCGGTACCGCGGGCCCCGGATGCGCCGGCGTGCCTTCCAGCACCGGCGGCGCGGGCGGCGGTGCGCCGTTGGGGAAGCGGGTGCCGTTGGGGTCGGGGAACCGGAATGCCGGCAGTCCGGCGCTGCGCCAGAACTGTTCGGGATCGATGCCGCGCTTCTTGAACGCCGCGTCGACCCACGGCTGCAGGATCTGGTAGGGCAACAGATTGGCCACGATCGCCTTGAAGTACGGCCCGGAACCGACGGCCTCGGTCAGGGAAGCGGTATATCTGCTGAGCAGCACCAGCACCTCGGCGAGGTCATTCTTGCGCTTAACCAACTCGTCGCTGACCGTCCTCAATTCGACCAGCACATGGTTGAGGTTGGGATTCTCCCGCAGCAGCGCGGTCACCTGAGTCGACACTTCGGAGACGTTGCTCAACAGAATGCTCAGCGCCTGACTGCGTTCCCGAAATGCCGCCAGCAGCGTGCTGGCGTTGACCAGCAGGTTGTTCACCTGCCCGCTGCGGTCGCCGAACACCCGCGCAAGCTTGTTGGCATTCACCAGCAGTCGTTTGATCTGCTCGCCGCGCTGTCCGATGCTGTCGGCAAAGTCCTTCACACCACTGAGGGCAGCACTCAAATGCGGGGCCGTTTGATCGAAGGTCTCCGACAGCACTTTCAGCGATCGCTTGGTCGCCTCGATATCCCAGCCGGTCGCCGCCTTGGTGACATCGACGAAGGCGTCATAAACCTGATACGGCGTGGTGGTCTGCGCCGACGAGAGAACACCGTTGGGCCGCAGCGGCGCTGAGCCGCGTGGTTCGATTTGCATATTCTTGCGGCCGAGAATGGTATCGGTGCGGATCGCAGCCCGGCTTTGGGTCCCGATCGTCCTGCCGGCCAACGAGAAACCGATCAGCACCCGGTTGCCCTGGATCTGCACCGATCGCACCAGACCGACGTTCACGCCGGAGATTTCCACCTTGTCGCCGGCGCTGAGCCCGCCGGTGTCTGTGAATTGCGCGTAGTAGACGGGTGTGGCGAACAACATCGGCACGCTGGTAAAGCTTTGTGCCACACCGATGACAAGCACCGTGACGACCACACCCATCAGCCCGACCCGGCCCCGGTTGAATTCGGTCAGCGTCCTCACTGCGGCGTACACCTCCCGGTGGGCTGGCTGAAGAGCTTGATGGTCCGTACCGGGCCGCCGGGCTGTAACCCGTTGACTTTCAACGAGATATCGCACAGGTAGAAGTTGAAGAAGTCGCCGTAAGTGCCGCCGGCACGGCCGATGATCCGGTAGGCGCCCGGCAACTTGCCCAACACGTTGTCGAGCACTGGCAGCTGTTCTATCAGCGGCTGCTGGATGCGTTCAAGGTTCCCAACGGTGCGGTGCAGCAACGGCCGGTCCTCGCCGAGCAGGTCGGCCAGGGTTCCTGCGGCGTTGCTGATGTGCGCGGCGGCGGCGGCCAACGGATCGGCCCGGTTCTTCAGTGCGGTGATCAGTACCTCTAGCTTGTCGACGGTCTGGTCGAACTCCTTTTGGTGCTTGACGGTGGTGGCCAGGATCGTGTTCAGGTTGTTGATGACCTCACCTATCGCCTGGTCCCGCTCGGCCAGCGTGGCGGTGAATGATGCTGTCTGATCGAGGATGTCGTTGATGGTGGCGCCCTGACCCTGGAACACGGTGAGGATGGACTTGGCTATGCTGTTGACCTTGTCCGGATCCAACGCTTTGAAGAGTGGGCGAAATCCGCCGATCAGCGCGTCGAGATCCAGCGCCGGCTGGGTGTGTTCAACCGGAATCGTGGCACCCGGGGACAGCAATTTGCCGCTGTACCCGCGCTGCAGCTCGAGGTAGCGGTCGCCGATCAGATTGAGATAGCGGATCGACGCGGTCGTTGCCTGGTCCAGCAGCAGCGTGTGATCCACGTTGAAATCCACCAGAACCCGCTTGTCCCCGTCGATCAGCGTCACCTTGGCGACTTTGCCGACCTCCACACCCGCGGCGCGGACGAACTGCCCGGCGCGAAGCCCGCTGACATTGGTGAAGACCGCGGAATATCCGGTGGTGCGGTTGAAGCGCATCTGGCCGAAGACCACGATGATCGTCACGGTGAACACCAACAGGACGAACCACAAGATGCCGAGTTTGACTGCCGTACCGGTGATCTTCATGGATTGATCGTGTTCTCCCCGTATTGGCGGCCCCAGACGTACTCCGTGAACATCGGCTGACCGAGCTCGAGGTGGTTGTAGGGCGCCAGGCTGGCGCCGGTGTCCATCACCAGATAAGGCGCCGGCCACAACTCCCGGGTGATCGGCTGCCAGCACCCCGGGCGTCCACCGGGTCCACCGCGAGCGTTGACCCGCGGTAGGTTGTCCGGATAGACGTAGGGGTTCGGTGCGCCGATAATCGTTCCGGCGGCCGCCAGCGAATAGCCGTTCCCGCCAGCCGCATTCGCAACCTTGGGGGCGGCGTCGCGAAAGTTGCGGATCATGCAGAACAGTTCCGGGCTGTACTCGTCGAGCAGCGCGGCGGTCGGTACCAAATCGGCGGCACCGCGCGCCAGATACGGGCCGCCCCGGGTGAAGATGTCCTCGCCGGTTTTACCCGCGCCCACCGCCGCCAGCAATGCCGCATCCAGGTCGTGCTGTTGCCTGGTCAACGTACGGACGGTGGTCAACGCGTTACGGAGAAAGTTCCACAAATCCGGCGACGAGCGGGCGTAGATCTCGGCGAGATCGGCCAACCGGCGCACGTCGTAGCCAACCTGGGGCATCCGCGGATTCAACTGGTCCAGAATGTGATTGCCGTTGACGATCGACTCGCCGAACTTGGCGCCGAGCCCGTCCAACGCCTGAGCCACCGCGGACAACGTCGAGTTCAGCTCGATCGGGTCCACCTTCTCGGCGATCGACGTGACCGTCTCGAACAAAGTGTTGAACTCGGTGGTCACCGACCGCACGTCGATCACGTCGCGCGACGAAATATGCTGCGGCTTAGGGTTTTCCGGCGAGACCAGCGACACATACTTGTTGCCGAACAGCGTGGCCGCCTCGATGTTGGCTACCACGTTGACCGGAATCAGGCTGATGTATTCCGGATTGACGTGCAGCATCAGTTGGGCCGCCGGCCTGCCGTCACGCTCGATCTCCGAGATGCTGGCGACGCGGCCCACCTGCACCCCGTTGTAGGTGACTTTCGCGCCAGGTTCCATCACCAGCCCGGCCCGGGACGCCACCATTGTCAGCTCGGTCTTGGGCGTGAAGTCCCCGCGAAATTGGAAGTACACCAACACCAGAACCAATACGCCGGCCAACAGCAAGGCCACGCCTTCCAGGTAAACCCACACGCGGCGGGACTTCCGCGTCACCGGCGTCGTCATGGCGGTTACACCGTGAGATTGAAGTTCGGGTCGACGCCGTAGAGCGCCAACTGGGCCAATAGGACCACCACCACGACCGACACCAGCGAGAATCGCATCGACCGGCCGACGGCCTGGCCCACACCGACCGGACCGCCGCTGGCGGTGTAGCCGTAGTAGCAATGAGTGATCATCACCACCACCGCGATGACGACGACCTCCACCACCGACCAACCGACGTCCTCGGGACGCAGGAAGGTGCGGAAGTAGTGCTCGTAGGTGCCGTTGGACTGGCCGTAGAACACCGTCGTGACCACCTGACCGGATGTGAAGGCCATATCGAGGGCCAGCGCGTACAGCGGTCCGATCACCACCAGCCCACCCAGGATTCGGGTGGACACCAGAAACGAGATCGACTTGATGCCCATGACTTCCAGCGCGTCGATCTCCTCGCTGATCCGCATTGCGCCCAATTGTGCGGTGGCACCGGCACCGACCGTGGCGGCCAGCGCGACACCGGCGATGATGGGTGCTGCGACGCGGGTATTGGCAAGGGCGGCAAAGAATCCGGTGAAGGCCTCCACACCGATGTTGCCCAGCGACGCGAAGCCCTGGATGGCGATGAGCGACCCGCCGGACAGGGTGACAAAGCCGATGATCGCGACCGTGCCGCCGACGACGGCCATCGCGCCGGTGCCCATGCCGATCTCGGCGATGAGCCGCAGCGTCTCCCTGGGATAGCGGCGCAGTGCCCACCCGATTTCCCAGAGGCTGATCCGGGTGAACCTCGCGAAAATCCCGATCTGTTCGAAGCTTTGGGCCGTGCCGACGCCGTACCGGTTGGCTCTGGGGTAGCGCGTGCGCAGTACCGTGACAACCGACATCTAGCGCCCCGTTCCGAATCGGACGCCGATGGTGGTCAGTACCACGTTGACCGCGAACAGCGCGATGACGCACAACACCAACGTTTCGTTGACGGCGGTGCCGACGCCTTTGGGCCCGCCCTTGGTGGTCAGGCCGCGATAACAGCCGACCAGTCCGGCGATCATCCCGAACGTGGCCGACTTGACCACCGAGATGACCACCTCGGGCAGGCCGGTGACCAAAGTCAATGTGCTGACATAGGCGCCGGCCGAGACGTGTTGGATGAACACGCCGAACACGAAACCGCCGACGAGGCCGATGGTGATCACCGCTCCGTTGAGCAGCGTCGCGACGATCGTTGCGGCGACGACCCGGGGTACCACCAGTCGGTGGATCGGGTCGATGCCGAGAACCTCCATCGCATCGATCTCCTCGCGGATGGTGCGGGCGCCCAGGTCGGCACAGATGGCGGTGGACCCCGCGCCGGCGATCACCAATACCGTGGTCAGCGGGCCCAGTTGGGTGACCGCGCCCAGTGCGGCGCCCGCGCCCGAGATGTCGGCGGCGCCGAACTCCGCCAGCAGGATGTTGAGCGTGAAGATGATGAGCACCGTCAGGGGAATCGAGACCGCAAGGGTTGGCAGCAACGAGACACTTGTGATGAACCAGCCTTGCTCGATCGCCTCACGCCACTGAAAAGGCCGTCGGAACAATGCTTTTCCGGTCAGCACGCAGGTGCGGTAGAAGCCGCCGACCGCGTCGATCCCCGGCTGTATCTGCTCGCGCAGATAGGTGGTGATCACGGTGTGGGCGGTCATCGCCGATCCCCTTGGCTGTCCAAAGCGGCCGTCAATGTCGCGTTCGCGAGTTCCAGTGCGTCGTGGGCGGCCTGCCTGGCGCCGGCGCAGTCCCCGGCGCAAATCGCGTCGGCTAGCTTTCGGTACGCATCCGGACGCTTCACCTCAGTGCCCATGGCGGCGCTCAGCGCAGCCAGCGCCGGCTCGTAGGCGGCGCGGAAAGCGTTGTACATCAACCGGAAAACGATCGACCCGGCGCCATCGACCACATGATCCCAGAAGGCGAGCGTGTCGTAATGCCACTGAAGCGGGCTCTGTTCGGCCTGGAGGACGCGGAGCGAATCCGCCAGCAATTCGGCCAGTTCCGGTCCGTGATGCTCGGCGGCCAGCTCCGCGACCTTCGGACCGATACGCAGCCTCGCCTCGAGAATGCTGCGGAAAACGCCCGCGTCGAGCTGGCCGTCACGAAACACCAGGCGTGGCAGCACGTCCAGGCCGGCATGCCGTCGAAAATCGCGCACGGTGGTGACACCGCCATGGCGCACCTCCACCAGACTGGCCGCAGAAAGCCGCTTGAGCCCCTCGCGGATGGCGGGTCGTGACGCCCCGAAAACCGCCGCCAATCTTCGCTCGCTGGGTAAAGCTTCGCCAGGTCGCATCTCTCCGCTGAGCACGTCGGCGGCGATCTGCTCGAAAACCTGCTCGGGCACCGATCGGCGTACCGGCTGCACCACCATGCGGCCAGTGTGGCTGGTGTGACGCGAGTAAAGTGGTCAGACCACCGGCGTGTCGCAAATCTTTCGCGGGGCCGAGCTCGGCCAGCCATGCGCCGAGCGTGCACCTACTGCGAAATTCGTGCCTGTTTATCGCCGTCAGTGCACGCTCGGCGAATTAAGACGCCCTCCGCTGGGCGGCGACGAACAGATTCCCCGGGACCTGGTCGGCGACCTCTTTCGGAGCGCTGCGGCCGTAGCCGGCCATCAGCTCGTCGCTCGGGGTCACCATGACATCCCAGCCCTGGCGCTCAAACCACTTGCCGACGTCTTCGCGCTCCTCGAAGTACCACAACTGGTCGGTCTGGGGGATCTCGCGCTGCGGATCGACCACGGACATGAACGCGCGAATCCGCTCCATCCGGGCCCGACGCTTCGCGCGTACGTCGGGGTCGAGGAATTTCGGTCCCAGCGCCTCGACGGCCACCCGACTGCCGGCGACGGTCAGCTCCTGAACTCGTTCGAACAGTAAATCCTGGGCAGCAGCCGGCAAGTACGGCATCAGCCCTTCGGCCGACCAGGCGCTGGGTGAGCTGGCGTCAAACCCAGCCTGCCGCAACGCTTCCGGCCAGTCCTGACGCAGATCCACCGGGACCGCGACACGGTGGCACGCCGGCTCTGCGCCGTGCTCGGCCAACGTCGACGACTTGAACTCGAGCACCCGAGGCTGGTCCAGCTCATAGACCGTCGTCCCGTCCGGCCAGGGCAGCCGCCAGGACCGCGCGTCCAGGCCGGCGGCCAAGATCACCGCCTGGTGGATGCCGGCCTTGGTGGCGTCCACAAAGAACTGGTCGAAAAACGCTGTCCGGCAAGCCATGTAGCTGACCATTGACTGCATCTGCAGCGGCAACTCCGGTTCGGCTTCGACGAGTTCGGGCGGCAGCTGCGGGGCCGAATGCCAGTTCCACACTCCGTCACCGGCGGCATCGAGGAACACCTGCGCATACGGATCGCTGATCAACGGTGTCTCACTTCGGGTTTCGGCCGCACGCGCGGCGGCCACACCCAGCGCCGTGGCGCCGACGCTCTCGGTGATCTCCCAGCTGTCGTCATCCGTTCTGGCCGTGCTCATTTCCTCTCCCCCGTCACGAACAAAGTCTGCGGTGCGGCGTCTTCGACGTCTCTCGGCGGCGTGCGGCCATAGCTGGCCATCAGCTCTTCGGCCGGCGTGACCGACACGTCCCAGCCGTGCCGGCCGAGCCAATCGGCGACGTCTTCGCGCTCCTCGAAATACCACAGGTCCTGCACCTCAGGCAGCTGAACGTCGGGCCGCAGCTTGGCCATCAGGTCACGCACGCGTTTCATGGACTCGCGCCGCTTCGCGTAAGCCTCCTGGTCCAGAAAGTCTGGGCCCGGCGCCTCCACAGCGATCCGGCTACCCGGTCCGCCCAGCGCCTGGACACGCTCGAAAAGCAGCTCCTGCGCGACCGCCGGCAAAAACGGCAGCAGCCCCTCGGCCGACCACACGCTGGGCGCGCTGGGGTCGAAACCGGCCTGTTGCAATGCCGCCGGCCAGTCGTGGCGCAGGTCGACCGGAACGCTGATCAGACGACACGTCGGCTCCGCGCCGTGGGCGGCCAGCGTCGACGACTTGAACTCCAGCACCCGGGGCTGGTCGAGCTCGTACACCGTGATCCCGTCCGGCCAGGCCAGTCGCCAGGCACGCGAGTCCAGCCCGGCAGCCAGGATCACCACCTGAGCGATCCCCGCCCGGGCGGCATCGAGGAAGACCTGGTCGAAGAACGCGGTGCGGGCGGCCATGTAGTCGACCATGCCCTGCATCCGCGCCTTGACGTCAGGCTCAAGCTCGACGACCTCGGCGGGCAAGTCGGCCGGCGCCGCGAACCAGGTCCATATGCCTTCACCGGCGGCGTCCAGGAACACCCGCGCGAACGGGTCGCTGATCAGCGGTGTGGCACTCTCGGTTTCGGCCGCGCGGGCCGCCGCGACCCCCAATGCCGTCGCACCCACGCTCTCGGTGATCTCCCAGGTGTCGTTCTCTGTTCTCGGCACGCTCCCACCCTCCGGTTCGCTAGCACAACTATCTACCGACCGTAGGCGCACTGCTTGTGAGCCGCCTGTGAATAGCTTGCCGCCAGCCATGATGGTTGACTACGCCAATGACTTGGGGGAATCAGGCGCCCTGGGCGCACGGGATTGCGTACGGAAGTTACCCACCGCCGCTCGAGCCGACTCCGCGGTGGCCGTCGTTCGGCCGGGTCGTCGTATCGCTTTTCGTGATGGCGAGTGCGGTCTGTTTGCTGGCCAGTGTCGTACTCGCCTTCGGCCTCGCTGTGTCGCACATCGACACGCACACGTCGCCGATCGAAGCCATACTCGCGTCGTTCGGCGTGTTCGTCTTCCACGGCCCCTACCTGGTCTTGGCGGGCTGGCCGATCAGTGTTCCGGTGATCGTGGTGCTGGGCGCCCTGCTTGCGTACCTTCGGCGCCGTCCCGGCTCTGCCTCGGGGCGTTTCGCGGTACCGCGCCGCGTCGGGTTCGTCGTCCTGGTCAGCTATGGGCTTCTGCTCACGGCGGCTTGGACGGTGCTAATGCTGGGAGCGATATAGCGCCGACCATGGAGGTATGCGGTTAAGTTGTCGGCGAGCCGCCGATAGCGCGGCTGATCCGGAAGATCCCGAAGGGATCCTGCAGCATGCGCGTTGACGGGCGAGACATCACCGTTTCCGGCAGCTTGCTGCAGCCCATGACCCGCCGGACCAACGACATCATCCGGCTCGCCCTGGCGACCGTCTTCCTCGTGGTGGTGATCGTCAGTTACCTGGTCACCCGAACCCGGTGGATGGACCTGGAGAAATCCATCTCGTCGATCGTGGGGGTGCTGTCCCCCACCCAATCCAATCTGGTTTACCTCGCCTACGGCATCGCGATTCTGGCGTTGCCGTTCATGATCCTGATCGGGCTGATCGTCTCCAAGCAGTGGAAACTGCTCGGCGCATACGCCGCCGCCGGAATCCTCGCCGTGCTGCCGTTGTCGATCACCGGCAACGGCATCGCCGCGCCCAAATGGCACTTCGACCTCTCCGACCGGCTGCAGACCGTGCTGGCGCAGTTCCTCGACGACCCGCGCTGGATCGCGATGCTGGCCGCGGTGCTCACCGTGTCGGGCCCGTGGCTGCCGGCCCGCTGGCGGCGCTGGTGGTGGGCGCTGCTACTGGCCTTCGTGCCGATCCACCTCGTGGTCAGCGCGGTGGTGCCGGCCCGCTCGCTGTTGGGTTTGGGCGTGGGCTGGTTTGTCGGCGCGTTGGTGGTGTTGGTCGTCGGCACGCCGGCGCTCGAGGTGCCGCTGGATGGTGCGGTACGGGCGTTGGCCAAACGGGGCTTCGTGGCGACCGGGCTGCGGGTGGTCCGGCCGGCCGGGCCGGGACCATTGGTGCTGGCGGCCGCATCCGCGGATTCGGCGGCGGCGGTCGAACTGTACGGACCGCATCAGCGCAGCGGGGGCGCCCTGCGCCAGGTCTGGCGCAAATTGCGGCTGCGCGGCACCGAAACCGCGCCGCTGCAGACGTCCATGCGCCGCACCGTGGAGCACCGCGCGCTGATGTCCATTGCGGTCAGCGACGCGGGGGTGGGCAACACGTCGACGATCGCCGTCGCCGTGCTCGACCGCGGATGGACGTTGTATGCGCATAAGCCGGTACGCGGGATTCCGCTCGACGAATGCTCGGCGCAAACACCGATCGCGCGGGTGTGGGAAGCCTTGCGAATCCTCAACGAGCACCAGATATCCCACGGCGACCTGCGCGGCCACGAGATCACCGTGGACGACGGCGCCGTGCTCTTCGGCGGCTTCGGCAGCGCCGAGTACGGGGCCACCGACGCACAACTCCAATCCGACATCGCCCAACTGCTGGTGACGACTGCAGCGCTATACGACGCTGAGTCGGCTGTGCGCGCAGCGATCGACACGTTCGGCAAGGAGACCATCCTGACGGCGTCCCGCCGGCTCACGAAATCAGCTGTGCCCAAACGGATCCGGCAATCGGTTTCGGACGCGGGAACGGTCATCTCCAACACCCGTGCGGAGGTCAAGCGCCAATCGGGCGCCGACGAGATCAAGACCGAGACCATCACGCGCTTCACCCGCAGCCAGATCATCCAGCTGGTCCTGCTGGGGGCGCTCGTCTATGTCGCGTATCCGTTCATCAGCACCGTGCCGACCTTTTTCTCCCAGCTGCGCACCGCGAACTGGTGGTGGGCGCTGCTGGGCTTGGCGGTATCTGCGCTGAAGTACGTCGGCGCCGCGGCGGCATTGTGGGCCTGTGCCGACGGCCTGGTGAGCTTCTGGAAGCTGTCAATCATGCAGGTAGCCAACACCTTTGCGGCAACCACAACCCCAGCCGGTGTCGGCGGGCTCGCACTCAGTACCCGATTTCTTCAGAAGGGCGGTCTTAACGCACTGCGGGCCACCGCGGCCGTCGCACTGCAGCAGTCGATGCAGGTGATCGTTCACGTCGCGTTGCTCATCGTGTTCAGCACCGCCGCGGGCGCGTCGACTGATCTGTCCCATTTCGTGCCGAATCCGACGATCCTGTACCTGATCGCGGGCGTGGCCCTAGGCATTGTCGGCACATTTCTGTTCGTGCCCAAGCTGCGGCACTGGCTGGCGACGGCCGTGCGACCGAAGCTGCAGGAGGTGACCGACGACCTCATCGCACTTGCCCGCGAGCCGAAGCGACTGGCGCTGATCATCCTCGGCTGCGCCGGGACGACTCTCGGTGCGGCACTGGCGCTTTGGGCCAGCGTCGAAGCGTTCGGCGGAGGCACGAACTTCGTCACTGTCACCGTGGTGACGATGGTCGGCGGCACGCTCGCCTCGGCCGCCCCGACGCCGGGCGGGGTCGGGGCCGTCGAGGCGGCGCTGATCGGTGGACTTGCCGCCTTCGGCGTTCCTGCGGCAATCGGCGTGCCGTCGGTCCTGCTTTATCGGGTGCTCACCTGCTGGATACCGGTTTTCGTCGGCTGGCCGGTAATGCGGTGGCTGACGCGCAACGAGATGATCTAAGAGTTGACCCGTAATGGGTCATGCGGCGCCAGTCAGCTTGGGTGCTGGTTGTTTTCGGCTGGTCCCGCGACGTCCACGTGGTGGGCGTGGTCTGTTCGGGGGTGTGCCGGGTGCCGCTTGTTCAGCAGAGGCCACCGTGGGGTGGTGGCTGCCGGTCCTGGCCGATCCTTCATCGGGTGATGGTGGTAGCTGGTGCCGGTTGACTGAACCCTCCCACTCTTGCTGGGAGGCCAGCCCATCGCGCAGGGCGTGGGCAAGTCGGTAGTCCACGGCCGCGGTGCGTGGGTCGTCGGGTTCGGTGAGTTCGACGCAGGCCGCCAAGGCGGCCGAGACGATGTCACGATCGGCGTGCAGCCCGCAGTGGGGGCAATGATGGGTGCGTTGCGCCAGCGTCTTGGGCACCTGCCCGCCGCAGAGGCAGTGCTGGCTCATCGCGGTGGATCGGGTGCCGGCCCGGTAGAACTGTCCGCCGCTGGCTTTGCATTCGGCGGTCAGGGCGGTGACCAGCATTCCGGGGCTGAACAGGGCGATCCTTTTGCCCCACAACCGCGCCCAGGTCGAGATGCGGCAATCCTCGACGGTGACCGTGTTGCCGTGGGCGGCCACGATCGCCGCTGCGATCTGGGCGGCGCGTGCCCGCTTGGCTTGACTGGTGCGGCGCGCGTGGGTGGCGTGATCGCAGCGGGTGCACTGGTAACGCTGCGAGAGTTCATCGTGGCGGTAAGCACGCAGTGGGACACCATCAGCTCGGGCATGCCGGGCTCCACCAGGGTTGACGACCTGCTTGGCGGGCAATCCTTTGGCGGCCCGGCGTTCGGCGCGTTTGTGCTGGCGCACCGACGGGCCGTATTGGCCTGAGTTGGTGTTGCGCCGCGAGCGATCCAATGCCTTCTGCCGGCCGCGGGCCCGACGAGCCGCCTGATCCGCGGCGCGCTGCTGGGCATCGGTGCAACGGAGCTTTTCGATATCGAGGTGGTTGGGCTGCCCATTGGGGAATGACGCGACGGCCAGGTTGGACACATTGGCGTCCACCCCGGCACGGCGACCCGCTGGAATTTGTTCACGGCGGGCGATTGTCGACGGCGACTGATAACGGCGGCCATGGGTGAGCAGATGCGCATAGTAGCGCCAGCCGCCGGGGGCTTTGCGGTCACGCACCCGAATCAGGTCGATCTTGTGCCAGATATTGGGGTCGGCCAGAAAATGCGCCAAGTGCGGCCACTGGCCCGCCCCGGACGGCAGCCGCACCGGCAGGACGAGAACACCGGCGGGCAGCCCGGTGAACACCACCGCCAGTGCGCCCTCGTGATGCCACCACGACTTACTGACCGGCCGCGGGGGCGCGGGCAGGCGGGACGGCTGGGCAAGGATCGATGTGCCGACCGGTTCATCGGCCGCCTGGTGTGCGGTGTGAACCCCAGCGGGTAGGTGCCGGTGCCGATACGTGTCCAGGTGCCCGTCCAACGTGCCCACCAGACGGTAGGTCTCCCACGTCGGCTGGTCTTTGGTGCGTGATCGCGCGCGGCCCGGAATGCGAGTGAAGTCCCACCACGACCCGACTCGCGGCGGTCCGTGCCGGCGCCCCGACGCGTCGGCGAACAGATGCCGGTCGATGGTCTCCCACACCTCGTCGGCCACGTGCAAACCCACCGCTTTGGTGAGGTGATCACGCATCCACCCACTGGCCTCGATATGCGTCTTCGCTGCAGCCTCAATACCTTTGCGGGACAACCCCAACCGGGCCCGCAACGCCTTCGGATCGTCGCCGCGCTCGTGGTGGGCGGCCCAGTACGCCCGACAGCGGGCTGCGGCGTCGCGCTGCAACGCCCGCCGCAGACGAAACACCGCCTCCCACTGCCGTTCCAGCCGCCGCCGCACCCGGTCATCGGAAGCGTCGATTTCCAGGCGGATCACTGCAACCGGCCCCTCATACGTGAAGTTCGCGGCCTTGGACTTGCCCCGCCGACGCGGCGCACCCACCACCGCATCACCGCTGGTCGCGGCCATGGTGTCGGCGAGCGTGGCTGGCATGGGGATCATGCAACCACACAGCACCGACACCGGACCTCTGCCACACCGAGGGCGAAACCTCCTGCCTAACCCGAGCCGAACTCCAGACCGGCTACACCCTGGCCCGACAACACCTCCCGCCCGCGCCAGGCCGGCCCTGGGCACTACCGCTGGCCGTGCGGGTGCTGCTGGTGCTGACCCACCTTCGCACCAACCTGACCACCCGGGCGCTGGGTCAGGTCCGCGTCGAACACGTCCTCGCCCGACTCAAAGACTGGCAGATACTACGGGAATGCCGCCGCCGCGGCCACGCCGTCAACTACAGCCTGCAACTCATCGCCGGATTCTGGAACCTCAAGACCCACAAACAATTACGGGTCAACTCTTGTAGGACAAGTCGTGGTCCGGTTCGCAGCGCATTCTCAGCAGTCGCATCCGTCATGAAATGACTGGGATGTGTATTCTTGCCCGCCTCGGAGCGACAAATCGATTGGCGCGCGACAACTGTCGCTCCGCGGCGGGCAAACAGACACAGGCCCTTTGCGGTGACTGGAGTGACTGGTGGGGGACGGTACACCGCTGCAATTCGACTGTGTGCACAGCCAATTCGAAACAACCCAGCCCATTTCTGTTTCTGCTTCCCGGAATTAACTGCATGACAGTTGTAGTAATGCCGCTCGGCGAATCGGATACCCTCAATCCCGACCGGCCGAGCAGGTGCCGGCCTTTTCCGGAAAGGCAACGAATGAAATACTTTACGGCTGCTATTGCGACGGTGGCGCTGAGTGCCGCGCTTGTCGGTTGCGGTTCGAAGTCCGAGACCAAGACGTCCACGTCTACGTCAACCTCGACGTCCACGACGACGGTCCAGGCGTCTGGAACCACTACCGCGCCGGCCTCCGGCGCCAAGTACACCATCGCCGACTACATCAAGGACAACAAGATCACCGAGACGGCGGTCCACCACGGTGATCCCGGCGCACCCACCATCAACCTGCCGGTACCGGACGGGTGGCAACAGCTCAACGAAAGCTCGAACGCACCTTACGGTGGCATTGTCTTGGCCCAGCCCGCCGACCCCAGCGACCCGCCCACCATCGTGGCGCTCGTCGCCAAGCTCACCGGTAACGTCGACCAAGCCAAGCTCATCCAATATGCCCCGGGCGAGTTGCAGAATCTGCCGGGATACCAGGGCTCCGGCAACGGCAACGCGTCCGCCTTGGGCGGCTTTGCCGCATGGCAGTTGGGCGGCACCTACGAAAAGAACGGCAAGCGGCGGGCCGTCGCGCAGAAGACGGTGATCATTCCCAGTGGGGATGTGGTGTTCGTGCTGCAGCTCAACGCCGATTCGCTGGAAAGCGAGCAAGGGCCGTTGATGGACGCGACCAACGTCATCGACGAGCAGACGACCATCAGCCTTTGATCTGACGAGCAGACGTAGCAGCCCGCCAGAACCACGGTTTTGGCGGGCTGTTACGTGTCGTGGTAAAAGCCGTACGGTGTTGGCATGGCAGAACAGTCGCATGCGATAGATGTCGGGCACCCGCCGTCGGCTTTACTCCGTCTGGTCAACCCGATCCTGAGTGCCTTGCTGCGCACTCCCCTCGCGGGCTCCGCTCGCAGACAGCTGATGGTGCTGAAGTTCTCCGGGCGAAAGACGGGACGGCAGTTCACAATTCCGGTGAGCGCCCACGTGATCGACGGTGATCTGTACGCACTGGTCTACGCTTCCTGGAAGCACAACTTCCGCGACGGCGCGCCCGCCCAGGTCGTCTACGACGGCAAGACCACCACGATGCGCGGCGAGCTCATCAGTGACCGTGCGGCGGTGTCGAGCCTCTACCTGAAGTGCGTGCAAGGCTACGGCGTCAAGCGCGCACAGCGGATGATCGGCTTGAAATTCCGCGAGCAGCGAATGCCGACCCTGGACGAGTTCGCCGAGGCGACCGACCGGATGAAGTTGGCAGCCATCCGGTTCACGCCGTCGCAGTAGCCGTTACAGCCGGGCGCGCAGTCGCTCGACGAGACTGACCATCCGGGCGTGATGCGATCCGGCCCAGTAGATGCGCCCGCATCCCGAGCAGCGGCTGAAGTCTTGGTAGTAGCGACGCGTCAACGGCTCCAGGTGGTCGATCACCTCGTCCTTGGAAACGGCGGCCAGCGTGCCGTTGCACCGCAGGCACCGAGTGAACGGCGCCAACCGCTGCTTGAGGTCGAGTTGCCTGATCACCTCGACCGCCTGTTGCTCGGGATCCTGCGAGTGCACGAACAAGCCGTGCGTGATGGCGCTGCGCTTCAGCAGGCCGCGGTCGCGGGTGAGCAGGATCCGCTGCTCGTTGCGGCTGATATCGGCCAGCGTCGGGTCGTCGGCATCACTCGACCACCACACGTCCAGCCCGAAGACGCGCAGCAGCCGCGCGAGCCGTCCAAGGTTCACGTCGACGACGAACCGCGGATCGCGCAGCGGCACCGGGCGCAGGCGTGCCGTCGAGCCGATGTCCAGCGCTTCGAACATCGGATAGGCGGCGATGCGGTCGCCGGCCGTCGGGCGGTAGTCGAAGCCCTGCGGAGATTCGTTGACCAGGATCAGGTCCACCTCGGTGTGCGGAATGCCCATGGCCTCCAACACATCCTTGACGGTCTGATGACTGCGGAACGGACGGCACACGGTTATACCGCGAGACTCGAGTGGCAAGAAGTCGTTGAGTTCCGCGTAGGCGCGAACGTCGACGTAGCCGGGCGCCTCACTCACTCGCACAGTCCCGCACCTGCGGCCGCGCGGATTCGAGTGATCACCGGCTCCTCGAACCCGGCATCGCACACCGCCTGCCGCACCACCTCACACACCACATCCGCACGGTCAACCGGAACCAGTGCGATCACACAGCCCCCGAAGCCTCCGCCGGTCATCCGGGCACCCAGCGCGCCGGCACGGACCGCGGTGTCGGCGATCAGATCGATGTGCTCGGTGGTGATCTCGAAATCGTCGCGCATGGACGCGTGCGAGGCAATCATGAGGTGCCCGGCCTCGGCGAAATCCGAATTACTCACCGCGGCAACGAAATCGAGCACCCGCTGGTTCTCGGTCAGCACATGACGGGCACGACGGGCGTCGACCGGGTCGGTCACCGCCGCCACCGCCGCCAGATCCCGGACCTCGCGCAGCGACGACGCCTGCAAATCGGCAGCCGCGCGCTCGCACGATGCGCGACGTGCCGCGTACTCGCCGCCGGCATGCCGGTGACGCGCCTGGGAGTCGATCAGCAGCAGCGCAACGCCGGAAGCGTCCGGGTCGAAGGGTACGGGCGCGACTGTAACCTCCCGAAAGTCGATCAGCAGCGCCGTCGCCGGCTCGCCGAACAACGACGCCAGCTGGTCGAGCAAACCCGTTGGGGCGCCGACATATTCGTTCTCGGCGCGCTGGGCCAGCCGGGCCTGTTCTTTGCGTCCGATCTCGATACCGGCGGCCGACGCGATCGCGCCCAGCGCAGCGCATTCCAACGCGGCCGACGACGACAGGCCCGACCCCATCTCCACATCGCTGGTGATCGACATCGCGCCGCCGGGAACCGGATGGCCGGCGCTACGCAGCGTCCAGATCACACCCGCGACATAGCCGGCCCAACCGTTCACGTCACCTGGAGCGGTGCCGAGCGGAATGCGCACCGAGCCGTCCGCCCGGTCGCTGACGACCGTGATCGCGTCGCTGCCGTCGGGCGTGAAGGTCACCATGGTGCGCTGCGGCAGCGCGATCGGCAACGCGAACCCAAGGTTGTAGTCGGTGTGCTCCCCGATTAGGTTGACCCGCCCCGGCGCGGCGTAGCGGACCGTCATCGGAGTTCCCGGAGCCGTTGAGCCACGCTTTCGGGCGTGACATCGCTGATGAACGCTTCCATCGCCGATTCGGAGGCCGCCAAGTACTTCAGCTTGGTGGCGCTGCGCCGGATCGACATCAACTCGATATGGAAGTAGCCGTCGGCCTGCGCCTCGGCCGCAGCGAACTGATGCAGCGCCGAAATATAGGGCAGCGGCGCAGAATACATGCGGTCGAACCGCTTCAGCACGTCGAGGTAGAGCCGTGCCAGCCCATCCAGTTCGTCGGACTCGAGCTCGATCAGGTTGTGCACCAACCTATTCGGATAGATGTGGACCTCGACCGGCCAACGCGCCGCGAACGGCACGAACGCGGTGAACTGCGCGGTGCGCACCACCACCCGAGAGCCGTCGTCGAGCTCGCGCTCCAACATGTCGGCAAAGAGGTTGCCGCCATGCCGCATTCGGTATTCGCGCGCCCGGGTGAGCATGGCGTTGGTTCGCGGCGTGAGATACGGGTAGCCGTAGATCTGACCGTGCGGGTGGGTCAGCGTGACGCCTATTTCCTCCCCGCGGTTCTCGAAACAGAACACCTGCTCGATGCCCGGTGCGGCCATCAGGTCGGCAGTGCGGTGCCGCCACGCTTCGACGACCAAGCGGGCCTGCGCGGCAGGCAGATCCGCAAAGGAGCCGGTGTGTTTGCTGGAAAAGCAGATGACCTCGCACCGGCCGTGACCGGGAGCGGACACAAAGCCGTCACCCGTAGTCAGCGGTGCCGGATTTGCCGCGCCGCACAGGCTCGGAAACCGGTTCTCGAAGACGACCACGTCGTAGTCGGGGGCCGGCACCTCGCTGGTCAGCCCGGTCGGACCCGGACAGAGTGGGCACTGATCGGGGGGCGGCTTGTAGGTGCGGTCTTGGCGCAACGCGGCGACGATCACCCACTGCCCGGTGGTCTGGTCGAATCGCAGCTCTGACTGGTCCGCGGAGCGGGCCGGCAACGGCCTGCGATCGGGGACCGGCGCTGGACAGTTTCCGGGCAACGCGAAGAACAGCAGGTCACGGCCGTCGGCCAGCTTTGCCCGCGTCGGTTCTGCCACGTCGTCAAAACTAGCTTGGCTGCGGTGGGGCTGTATTCGCGACCACAGAAGATGTCGCTCGCGAAGAAGGCGACAAAGAGCGGCGTAGGTCATCGCGAGGACCAAAGCCACTGCTGCACTAGGCCAAAAGAACTGTCGCGCATCTGCTGATTGCCCACGGCGAGCCGGACGAGTCGATGGGGTTTCGGGCATTGAATGTGAATCGTGGGCTTTGGGTGTGAATCCTGGGCTTCGGGTGTGCAGCCTGGGCGGAAAATCGCGTCGATTCCCGCCCTGAGCTCACACCGAAAACCCTTGTTTCACAACGAAAGCCGTATGTTCACACTGAACGCCCCCAGAACACAATTGACACGCAGCAACCGCCGATACGCCGACGCTGCCGCAATCACTCACTGCGCAACTAGAGACCCAGTCGAGCTGATTGTTGATATGGGATACAATTGCACTATGCAAGTCGCGATCAGCGGTGCCGGCGTGGCTGGGGCGGCACTCGCTCATTGGCTGCACCGCACCGGCCACACGCCCACACTCATCGAGCAGGCGCCGCAGTTCCGCACCGGCGGCTACATGATCGACTTCTGGGGCGTCGGGTACCAAGCGGCCAAGCGGATGGGCATCGAGGAGCAGGTCCGCAAAGCGGGATACCAAATCGAAGCCTTGCGTTCCATGGGCCGCGACGGCGAGGTCAAAGCAGAGCTGGGAGTCGACGTCTTTCGCCGCATGGTCGGCGACGACTTCACCAGCTTGCCACGCGGCGACCTGGCCGGCGCCATCTACGGAACCGTCGAGGACGACGTCGAAACCATGTTCGGTGAGAGCATTACCTCCGTCGAGCAACACAGTGACGGTATCCGCCTGAGTTTCGAGAAGAACCCGCCGCGTGAATTCGATCTGCTCATCGGCGCCGACGGCTTGCACTCCAACGTGCGGCGCCTGGTGTTTGGTCCCGATCGCGACTTTGAGCACTATCTGGGCTGCAAGGTCGCGGCATGCATGGTGGACGGATACCGGCCGCGCGAAGAGCTGATCTACTTCACCTACAACATTCCGGGTCGACAGGTGGGCCGTGTTTCGCTGCGCGACGACCGCACCATGTTTCTGTTCATTTTTCGCGACCAGCATGAGACGGCGGAGTTAGCGCCAAAAGACCAGCTGCGCAACCAGTTTCGTGATGCGGGCTGGGAATGCCGGGACATGCTGGCGGCGCTCGACGATGTCGATGACCTCTACTTCGACGTGGTGAGCCAGGTCCGGATGGACCGCTGGTCGCGCGATCGGGTGCTGTTGATCGGCGATGCCGCCGGGTGTATTTCGTTGCTCGGCGGCGAGGGCACCGGCCTGGCGATCACCGAGGCCTACGTGCTGGCCGGCGAACTCGTGCGGGCCGGCAGCGACTACCATCAGGCCTTCGAAGCCTACGAAAAGCGACTGCATCCGTTCATCAGGAGCAAGCAAGCCGGTGCCAAGAGGTACATTTCGTTCTTCGCCACCCGGAGCCGACTCGGGCTGTGGTTTCGGGACGTGGCGCTACGCAGCATGAATTTCCCTTTGCTGGCAAGGCTTTTCGCGGGCAGCGTGACCGACGACTTCGAGTTGCCTGACTACGGCATGCCGTGAGTTGACGGGCCACCGGACATGTCGAGGACAAACGAGTCGACGGGCCGGTGGTGTCCGCGCAAGGTCAGGCGCCGCTGCAGCGTCGCTCCCATCAACTCGTCGGCCACCCCCGATGCCACCAGCAACTCGCCGCCGGCGGCGTGCTGCTGCATCCGCGCCGAGACGTTGACCGCGTCGCCTAGCGCGGTGAAGTCGACCACCGCGCCGCCGACGTTGCCGACGTACGCGAGGCCCGCATTCACCGCCACGCCCAGTTCGATCCAGGGCCCGTCGTGGCTGCCGTAGCCAACCGCTTCCAGCAGCTCCATCCCGGCCAGCACCGCGCGGCGGCGGTAGTGCGGACCGCTGATGCCCTGCACAAAGAACGCCATGATCTCGTCGCCGATGAGCTTGTCGATCACCGCGTCGTGGCGCAGCAGGGTCTTCGTCGCCGCAACGTAAAACCGGTTGAGCAGCGCGGCGAAGTCCGCGGCGACCCCGCGCTGGCCCAGGGCCGTCGAGCCGCGCACGTCGGCGAACAACACGGCGACATCCACCTCCGCCCCACCCGGGGGAAGCGAGTCACAGCAGCGGCTGCACAGGTTGGGGTTTTTGCGCGACGGGCTGAACCCGGCGGCCGCAAGCACCCGCCCGGCGGGTCCGCCGAAGGGGTTGTTGCACACCTTGCAACGCGGCGCCGACGGCAGATAGCGAAACACCCGTCGGGCCCTCACCAAGGACGCGTGACCCTCGGTGAGCACCTTGTCCCACGGTTGCCGCGGGACCGCTTGCGTCGTGTTTATTGCGGTCATGGGACAAATCGTTGCCCGACGGCCAATTCGACACATGAGGCATCCGCCCCAAAAACCGGGTAGCGGACCACCGGTCGGGCCAGAATCAGAGCGTGCACCCAACCAAAGGCTCGACGAAAGGTCTGCGCCGAGCCGAGTTGCTGGCAGCGATATCGCTGGCGATCGACCTCGGTCTGGGGCAGCCGATGGAGCACATGCTGCGGTCGGCTTTGATCGCGACGCGTATCGCTGAGCGGATGGGTCTCGACCGCCAGCAGCAGGCCACCGTGTACTACGCCAATTTGCTGGGTTGGATCGGGTGTCACGCCGACTCCCACGAGCTCGCCGCGCTCTTCGGCGACGACATCGCCTATCGCGCCGACACCTACGCGGTCGATATGACCGGGCTGCCGTTCCTGCGCCTGATGGTGAGTCATCTGGGTCGGGGATTGCCGAGTTGGGAGCGCGGCATCCGCTCGGCCGCATTTGTGCTTACGGCGCGAAACCAGGTCGCCAAGATGATCCATTCGCATTGCAGCTCCGCCCGGGTGTTGGCCGATCGGATGGGCCTGGACCGGCAGGTCGGCGCGGCGCTTGGGTATGTCTTCGAGCGCTGGGACGGCCACGGGATGCCGAACGGCGTTCGCGGAGATGACATTCCGGTCGAGATCCACATCGTTCACCTGGCGGACGTCGTCGAGGTGCATTTTCGCACCGGCGGCATCCAAGCGGCGGTTGACGTCGTCCGCTCCCGGAGCGGCACGCAGTTCAGCCCCGCCGTGGCAGCGGTGTTCGAAGGCGATGCCGCTGCGATTCTCGACGGGTTGCTCGAAATCGACGTCTGGGCAGCGGTATTGGCGCAGGCACCCGATCGCGATCGGATTCTCGACGATAGCGAGATCGACGAGTTATTGAGGGCCATAGCGGATTTCGTGGATCTGAAATGCCCTTGCTCGCCAGGCTATTCGCGCGGAGTCGGCGACCTGGCCGCCGCCGCGGCGCGGCAGCTGGACATGCCCGCTGCTGACGTCACGCGCCTGTACCGGGCCGGCCTGGTGCACGGCCTCGGCAAATTGGGGGTATCCAACCAGATCTGGTCGAAGAAGGGGCCGCTCACCACCGCGGAATGGGAGCGGCTGCGGATGTATCCGTATCTGACCGGGCGGATCTTGAGCCGGGTCGGTGGTTTGGAATCGGTGGCGTCGTTGGCGACTCAGCACGAAGAACGGATCGACGGGTCCGGCTTCCCCCGCGGGCTCGCCGGTGCGGATCTGAGCAAGCAGGACAGGTTGCTGGCGGCAGCGGTGGCGTATCACCAACTGCTCGAGCCGCGTCCGGATCGACCCGCCTTCGACGCCGCTGGGGCCGCGAGCAAGTTGCGCGACGAGGCGCGCGCAGGCCGACTCGACGCCGAGTCGGTAGAGGCCGTGTTGACAGCGGCCGGGCACCGGGCTTCGCGGCGAAAGCCTTGGTCCGGAGGGCTGACGTCGCGCGAGGTCGAGGTGTTGCGGCTGGTCGCGCAGGGCCGGTCCAACCGCGAGATCGCTGCCGAGCTGGTGATCGCCGAGAAAACGGCGCGCAACCACGTCGAGCATGTCTACACCAAGCTGGGCGTGAAGAACCGGACGCAGGCGACGCTCGCTGCGATCGATCGCGGGTTGGTTTAGCAGCGCGAGCAGACGCAAAATCCCCCCACGCACGGCTTGTCGGGGGATGTTTGCGTCTGCTCGGCCAACCAGATTGAGGCAAACGCCTCATGTGACCACGACACCGGCGACCGATGATCGCTACATGACCAAGCACGTACAAACCGAATCCAGATGCGACGCAGTCGACGCCGTCAACGTGAGCAGGCGCATGGGCTCCCGCGAAATTCTGCGGGAAATGTCGCTGTCGGTCGAACCCGGCGAGTTGCTCGCCATCGCGGGGGGCAGCGGCGCCGGCAAGACGACCTTGCTGGAAATCCTCGCCGGCCTGGCGCCGCCGTCGTCGGGCGAGGTTCGGCACGACGGTGTCCCGTGTGGCGCGCGGGTGAGCTGCGAGTCACGCATCGGCTATGTGCCCCAGGACGACATCATCCACCTCGAGATGCCGCTGCGTCGCACGCTGCGCTACGCCGCGCGGCTGCGGCTGCCCGCAGGCACCTCGGCGGCCGAAGCCGACCGCATAGTCGAGGAGACCATGCACGACCTCGACCTGGCCGATCGGGCCGACGTGCCCGTCCGCGCCCTGTCCGGCGGCCAGCGCAAACGCGCCAGCATCGCGGTGGAACTGCTGACCCATCCACGGATCTTCTTTCTCGACGAGCCGACCTCCGGCCTGGACCCGGCCACCGCGGCCGATGTGATGCGCCTGCTGCGCAGGCTTAGTAGTCGTGGGGTGGCCGTTGTGCTCACGACACACGAGCCGGCCGCCATCGACCGCTGCGACCGGGTGGTATTCCTGGCCCGCGACGGACACCACGCGTTTACCGGTACTCCGACCCAAGCTCGTCGTTACTTCGGCGTGCATGATCTCAACGACGTGTACGGGCGGCTGGCTGCTGAGAATCCGACGCGATTCACGAACAGCCAGCCTGTCCCGGCGAAACCTGTTGCCGCCCAAGCTCAGTACCCTGGCGTCGCCCGCGTCGGCGCGGTCCGGCAGTGGTGGCTGCTCACTCGACGCAATGTCGATGTGCTGTGTCGCAACCGGTTGACGCTGGCGGTGCTGCTCGGCTCTCCAGTGCTGGTGACGGCGATGATGGCGACGCTGTTCAAACGTGGAGCGTTCAATCCCCATAGCCCGGCCGACGTGGGGCCGGCGCAGATTGTGTTCTGGATCGCGTTCGCCGGTTTCTTCTTTGGACTGACCTACGGGCTGCTCCAAATCGTCGGGGAGATGGCGGTTTTCCGGCGCGAACGCCTGGCTGGGCTGAGTGTGGGCGCTTACGTGGCATCCAAGATCGCAGCGCTGCTTCCGGTGCTGGCGGCGGTGAGCGCGGTGCTGCTCGGGGTGTTGCGCGCACTCGGTCGACTACCCGCCGTCGGATGGGACACCTACGCAGTCCTTTTCGCGACGGTAGTGGTGGAGGCGACGTCGGCGCTGGCGCTGGGTCTGCTCGCCTCGGCGTCGGTCCACAATGCCGCGCAGGCCGCGCTAGCCCTGCCGATGCTCTGCTTTCCCCAGGTGCTGTTCGGTGGCGCCATAGTCCCCGTCGACGAGATGGCTACCCCCGGACGCCTGATGAGCCTGGTCTTGTCAAACCGCCACGCCTTCGACGCGTTGGGCCGCCAGCTGAATCTGGACCGATACACAGCAACAGTGCCGGCCATGTCGGCCTACCGCGACACCTTCCACGGCGGCACCGGCGGGAGTCTCGTCGCACTCGCTTCATTCGCCGTAGTGCTCACGCTGGCAACGGTGTGGGTGCTCGACCGGCGGTCGGCGCCCGGCGCCCGCTAACTTCGGCAAGCTGACGCAAAGGCCCCTCAGAACGGTCGTTTTGAGGGGCTTTGCAGTGTCAGCCGGTCACGACGGGATCTGCTGTATTCGCATGCGGGAGAGGAGCATCCGGCGTGCTTCGGCCACACGCGGAGCTTTCAGCACGCGCGGTGCACACGATGTATTCGCTAGTTCGAAATTCCCGAGTATCACGCGCGGCTCGGTCCAATGGCAGGTCCGCGGCTTGCCGCAACACCATCATGGCAAGCATTTTGGAGGTACTGCATGGCACCACGAGTAGGCGAGCGGACGCCGTTCTCCCGGCGACCATCATCAGGCGGTGGTGCTCGATCCCCCCTCCGTGGTCCGATATGCGTGCGCGATTCAGTGCATCGTAATTCAACGAACCTTCCAACGATGTCCAGTTGATGCTGATAGCGACGATTTCACCCAACCGCCCGGACAGCGCGTCAACGAGCTCGGGCAGCTCGTCTGCAATCGACACGGTATGCGGCCACCACGCGCCGTCAAGCAACGTGCCCAATTCAATCGCCAGCGCAAGCCGGACCGGGCTGGCCAGGCGCCGGCCCCGCACCGCCCTGTTCATGGGGCCAGCGCATCAACGAATTCGGCGCCAGCACAAGGTGATACGAACAATGCCTGTCGGTGATCCATCGGGGATCCTCCACTTCGCGGTGACCGACACACGAGTGTGGATCGGCAGAACAAAGCTAGTCGCGAAGGGCTATTTCGGCTGTGGCCACAGTCGGAGTCAGCGCTGGCGATGAGATGTTCACTGTCGACACTACACCCTGCGGTCATCATCGGAACGCTGTCAGCTTCAGCGCCAAGGTAATTCGCCGTCCACAACCGCGCGCCATCACAGCACTTCAGGGCTTGGCACACCGACGTGCTACCCTGACGCAGGATGTCTTTCCGGACATCCATTCTGAAATGAGAGAAGTTGAAAAGAGTATGACACAGGGAACTGTGAAATGGTTCAACAGCGAGAAGGGCTTCGGTTTTATCGCTCCTGACGGCGGCGCAGAGGACGTGTTCGTTCACTACACAGAAATCCAAGGAACCGGTTTCCGGTCGCTTGAGGAAAACCAACGCGTTCAGTTCGAGGTCGGTCAAGGGTCCAAGGGCCCTCAGGCCACCGGAGTGACAGCCGTCTAGCGATCCTCGTCGTCGCATGTGGGCTGGCAGGCACGAGCCTGCCAGCCCACATCCTTTTCATGGCCCGAACCGACCGGCTTTAGGCTGTACGGTGAATACCCTTGTGCCGCAACAGATCCGGCGCGACGAGCCGGAACCATCGACAGCATCGCATGCGGCTTTCTGTCGAATCGTGTCCTACCTGTCGAATGCGAGTACCATCAGCGGAATCGGCAGTACGTCGTACGCAACCGTTTGAGATTGCGTCATTGCCGATTCGAAATGCGGCCGCTTCGCGGCCAAGACAGGAGCGTCGATGACGCGAACCCAGGCCCGTACCAACCGTTCCAACGACCAAGGGCCGCAGAACACCCCGCGGCTGCGCTTAAAACCCAAGGCGCCCCCCACCGGATATGTCGATGGCGCATGGTGGCCGCACAGTGACGACCTTTCGAAGGAACTTCCCGACCTACTGGCGGTGCTATCAGTGCGACTCGGGCGGATCGATCGGGTGATATACAACCTCACCGAATGGGCGCATGGCCCGGCGAAACTACCGATCGGTGGACGAATTGTCCGGCTCTGCGGCTACTACCGGCAGCCGGTCAGCACCGTCGAGGTACTCGGGCTCAATCGCAACAAGATCGTGTTGCTTGTGATAGCCGCCCATACCCCCTCCGATCATGCGCACGACATTCTGATGACTGCAGCTGCGCCAGACAACGACTCGACGATCGACCGCCTACTGCACGCCTAGCCCTGTGCGATAAGACGCACCGAGTGATGCGCGAGCAGACGTAAAATCCCGCAGAATCAACCACTTTGGGGCGATTTTGCGTCTGCTCGCGCTGAGTGCCATGGATGCGCTACCTCCAGTTGCGCAGCCACGCGAATGAGGACATCTTCGGCGCCGTAGGCCGCGGCGAGCTGGACGCCGATGGGCAGTCCGTCGGCGTTGCGGTGCAACGGAAGGCTGATCGCCGGCTGTCCGCTCATGTTGAACGGCGGCGTGAACGCGGCGAACTGGCCGCCGCGGCGCATCGGCGCCGTCGGATGCTCGGGGTCGTTCTCGAACTCCGTCAGCGGCGGCGGCGGTTCGGCGACCGTCGGCGTAAGAAGGAGATCCCAGCCGTCGGCCCACCACTGTTGCACCGCACGCCGGAACGTGTACACCGCGGCCTGAGCCACGGCGTAGTCGACGGCGTTCACCTCCCGCGCCTGCTCAATCAGCGCCCAGTTGACCGGCTCGATGTCGTCGGAGGTCACCTCGCGTCCGAGCGTCTCGCTGACCGCGCGCGCCGCCATCGCCATCTGCGTCGCCCACAGCGCCATGAACTTGTGGATCAACGTGGTATCGCCCAGACACGCCGGCCACGCGGGCTCCACGATGTGCCCCAGGCCCTCTAGCATCGACGCCGCTGCTCGCACGGCCGAAACACAGTCCTGATGCAGGAATTCGCCACGCGGGTGGACGTCGAGCAGCCCGATGCGCAACCGGCCCGGCTCTGCACCGACCTCGTCGAGATATGGCCGCTGCGGCGCCGGTGCGATCACGCTGTCACCGATGCCCGGACCGCGCACGGCATCCAGCAGGCCCGCGGTGTCACGCACCGTGCGGCTGACGCACAGTTCGACTCCGAGCCCCGCCTCGGCGCGCTGCGGGCCGACCGTGATCCGGCCCTGGCTCGGCTTGAGCCCCACCAGCCCGCAACACGAGGCGGGAATACGGATGCTGCCGCCTCCGTCCGAGGCGTTGGCGAATGGAACCATGCCGACGGCGACCGCGGCGGCCGCACCGCCACTCGATCCGCCCGGAGTGCGATCCAGCGCCCACGGGTTGCGGGTGGGTCCCCACGCCAGCGGCTGGGTGGTGGGCAGACTGCCCATTTCGGGGCTGTTCGTCCGCCCGGCGATGACCAATCCGGCCGCCTTGAACCTGGCCACCAGCGTGGTGTCGAAGGTGTCGATCTTGCCCGCTTCTTTCAGCGCGACGTTGCCGTTGGACAGGGTCTGGCCCTTGAAACTCGTGTAGAGGTCCTTGAGCAGAAATGGGACGCCGCGAAAGGGGCCGTCGGGCAGACCGGGGTCGGCGGCAATCGAGCGGGCGTGCTCGAACCACTCGATGACCACGGCGTTCAACGACGGGTTCGACTGCTCGATCCGCTCGATGGCCGCCTCCAGCAGCTCACTCGGCGTGACCTCGCCCTTGGCCACCAACGCGGCCTGTTCGGTGGCGTCCATCCAGCGTGTCTCTTCGGCAAGCGCAGTCATGGCTTTCGGTTTACCACGACGGGCCACCCACGACGCTCGAGTCGCAGTCGTCCGCGAAGGCCTTTAGGCTTTTCGCGCAGAGACATAACGGGGGATTTGTAGATCAGTGTCACTACGCGGATGAGTATCGCCAAACGCGGAATCGCCTTGGCGGCGACCGGTGCTGCCGTCGTCTCGTGCGCGGCCTGCACGACATCAAAGACCGCGTCACCGCCCGCGGTAGTGCACACCACCTCCATTTCCCCAACCACCATGCCGGTCGCGATGCCGGCTCCGGCAACCAGTCCATTGGCGAAAGACTGGAAAAGCTACGGCGGCACGGTCTACTTCGGCTGTCCCGAGGGATTCTCGTCCAGCAAATCAGCACTCGAGGACATTCGCCCGAAGATCTTCAATATCAAAACGGGGCAATTCAGCACGCCAGCCGTTCCGGCCGTGCCTGCCGGTGAAAATGTGACCGGCGGCCTATGCGCGCTGTCGAATACGGCCGACGACATGAAAGTCATGTATGTCGTCACGACCGTCGGCGCACCACCCGAGGCCACCAAGACCACGGCATATCTATTCGACCTCAAGTCGGATAAGCCGCTGGCCACGAAAGAACTTCAGCCTCCCGCACCCGACCTCAAATTGTCCGCGCCTAAAGAATGGCGGCTGGGCCCCACCATATCCGGTGTGGCCTGGATGAACGCTTTCGGCGACGGACACGGCGCGGCATTGCCGCCGCGCACCGTCATTCTGTCCAACACCGACCTGACGATGGGATGGACTGACCCGCAGCCCGGGCAGGTGTGGCAGGATATCCTTGCCTTCCAACGGAATACGACGCCGGGCAAGCCGTCGGGAGCGGAGCTGAGGCTACCGACCGGCGAAGCGGTATTTCAGGACAACGACATAGCGGCCGTCGAAGCCGAGCTGTCCGAGGGACCCGACAAGCTGGTGAAGATTTCGCGGCGAGATCCCGCCGACCCGTCGACCATGTCCACCATATTTTGGGACTTGAACACCAGATCTATTGTCAAATTCGGCGACAGCGACCGGATTTCGGGAGGCGGACTGGTCGCCACATTGTCCGACGGGAAATTGTTCGTCGACGCTCGCGGCTCAGATAAGTCGCGGTTCGGGTTCGGCGTGTGGAATCTGCGCACCCAGCAGTGGGACTTATTGAAAAGCAGAGACGAAGCCAGTAAATTGGCGGTTTCGAAACTGACTTTCTTCGGCGACCGGCTCTATGTCACACACGTCGATGGCTCGCTTTCGGTGCTCGGTCTGCCCACCGCCAACCCGGTGGCGTCGAGCTGGTCCGTGCGGCCTTTCGGACGGATATCCGGGTGGACGCTGGTGTGCCGCGGCGAAACCCCGACGAGCGGCGAATGCAAGGAAATCGTCTTGGTGCAAGACGAAAACGGCCACTACCCCGGCCCCTGGACCTGAGCCGACGACTCACCGGTCGCCCGCCGCTCCCGCGCACGTCGCTTCCCTTCGTGCATCGCAGCCACTCGGGCGACCGGAATCGTGCGGCCCTGCTCGATGAGGTCATCGGGCAGTCGCTGAGGTTTCACCATCGTCTCGGCCCACGGGTCGCGGCCGGAAAGCGCGCGGACTGCGGTATGCACCGTGAAGTCAGCGGGATTGACGCGGTCCAGGTCGGACCAATCCAACGGAAACGACACCGGCGTGCCCGCTCGCAGGCGCGGGCTGTACGCAGCCGCGACGGTCGCTCCGCCGGCTCGGGTTGAATCGACGAACACCTTGCCCGCCCGGTCCTCGATGATGAAAGCAGTTGTCGCAAGGGTGGGTTCGAGTGCTTCCGTACGTGCCGCGAGCGCACGTGTCGCTGCAGCCACGTCGTCCACCGGGGCGTGGTCGTCGACAGGCACAAAGACATGGATGCCCTTGGCGCCGCTGGTTTTCACCGAACCGGCGAGTCCGCAATCTGCCAAAGCCTGTCTTACCAGGTATGCGACCCTGACCACCGCGGCGAAGTCATCTTCGGTGGGTGGGTCGAGATCGAGGACCAGATGTGTGGGCCGGTAAATGTCGTCGGCCAAGCCCAATGTGGGGTGATACTCGACGGCACGCTGATTGGCCAGCCATAGCAGTGTGCGCCTGTCGTCGCAGATGGGATAACGGACTTTGCGCTGCGATGCCTCCGCCCAAATTGTGGCCGTTCGCACCCAGTCCGGGGTGTACTTGGGCACGTTCTTCTGCATGAACGGCGCACGTCCGCGCAGCACCCTCAGTACGGTGAGCGGGCGGCCGGCGAGTCCAGGCAGCATCCTGTCCGCAACCGCATCCAGGTAGTCCACCAAGTCGCGCTTGGTGGCTCCGGCATTCGGAAACAGCGGCTGGTCGAGGTTGGTCAGATCGACTCCAGCGCGCTGCTCACCGACGCTCATTCAGCCAGCCTAGGCGCAGGCGTCGCGTTGACCGGATGGCCGCGGCAAATCCATTGCGGCACTTGGCGGGGAGCTGACGGATGGCCCGGCTAGGCTTGCCGCCTATGGGTGCCCTGGATGGACGAGTCGCGTTGATCACCGGAGGCGGTCGAGGGCAAGGGCGCGCACATGCCCTGGCGCTGGCGGCCGAAGGGGCCGACATCGTGGTGGCCGATGCGCCCGGTGCGATGACGGATCTGACCTACCCGCTGGCCACCGAGGACGACCTGCGAAACACCGCCAAGCAAGTCGAACAGCTGGGCCGACGCTGCCTGCCGATAACCCTCGACGTGCGTGACGCGGCTCAGGTCGACGCGGCGGTCGAGCAGACGGTGAAAGACATGGGCAGTCTCGACATCGTGGTGGCCAACGCGGGCATTGTGAGTACCGGGCCGTTAGAGCAGGTCAGTGATCAGGTGTGGCGGCAGCTGGTCGACACCAACCTGACGGGTGTGTTTCACACCCTGCGGGCGGCCCTACCGGTGATGCGACGGCAGCGCTTCGGCCGGATCGTCGTGACGTCGTCGATGGGTGGCCGAATGGGCATCCCCGATCTGGCGGCATACAACGCCACCAAATGGGGGATCATCGGGCTGGCCAAGTCTGTCGCCCTTGAGGTCGCCAAAGAGGGCATCACCGTCAACGTCATCTGTCCCACCACGACGCAGACGCCGATGGTGCAGCCCGCCGGAGGTGACGACGTTCCCGACGACCTGGTGCGCCGGATGATGAAAGCCAACCCGATACCGCTGCCGTGGCTGCAACCCGAAGACGTCAGCCGCGGAGTGCTCTACCTGGTCGCCGACCCAGGGGTGATCACCGGCAGTGTGCTGGAGGTCGGTCTCGGCGGTAGCGCCCGCATTCACTGACTGGACACGCCACCGGGAGTGACCTTTCAGTCCTTCTGCCAGGTAAGGCAGCTGTGCGTCAAGAATGCGGTGTCACCCGGCTGGACCGTGACCACCTGAGGACCCGTGCCGAGGCCGTTGCTGATGATGTGGGTTGGATTCAGACTGTTCAGTCTCGCCCAGTAGCAATCGGATTCGCCTTGCGGGCTGGCGCCGGCCGAGCGATATGTGCCGGCGACGATGTCCACGCCCACTCGATACGTGCCATCGGTTTCGATGGTCGTCTTGGGAGCGAACGACGGCGGCGGGTAGGTCACCGCAACCGTTTTGGTGACTTCGAGCGTGGACGTCACCGTCACGGTCGCCTGGGTTGACCCGCCGCCGCCGCAACCTGTCAGGAGTATCACTGCCGCGGCGACGGCAGTCGTCTTGCCCTGCGTTGGCCGAGGGCAAAACCCGTCGATGGCGCTATGGCCAAAGTTATGACGGCGGGGGTGGTACGACTGGCCGGCACTCATTGGCTCCCGGGTCCCACCAGTTGCCCGGACCGCAATCCGGCGGTGGTGGCGGCACTACGGGCTGGCAGGCATTGGTCGCAGGGTTCCACCAGTTGCCCGGACCGCAATCCGGTGGCGGCGGCGCCACAGGCTGGCACGCGTTAGCTCCTGGGTTCCACCAGTTACCCGGGCCGCAATCGGGCGGTTGGGCCGAGCTGACACCAGGCATCACCACCGTGGCGTACGCCAAGGGCGCTAATGCCACCGCGATCGCGGCCGCCGCGCGGCGAACAAACATCCTCATAAGGCCTCCCATTCGCTAACGTCCAGACCCCGAGCTTGCCCCGAGTCTAAGACAGCGACTTGCTTCGGCGGCCCGACAATTACTATTCCGCTCAGAGTGGTCATGAGTGCTGCCGTGAGCTTCGGTAACTCCGACTGCGAGCGGATCGTGGTCGGCGCACTTGCGCAACCCGTTCTGGCAGTCACCAGCTTGGCCTACGTCATTGCCGGGTTGGCCGTGCTGCCCTGGGTCGTGCGGGTCAGGGCGCCGCTGGCCGGCGCCGCCGGACTTGCGCTGGCGGCCGTCGGGGCCGGCAGCTTCGCCTACCACGGGCCGCAGCCGTCATGGGCGAAGCTCGCCCACGACTGGTCCATCGTCGCCGCAGCAGCGGTCTACGCCGCCGGCTTTGCCCGAAGCACGCGCCGGCATCGATGGTCGGCATGGAGTAAACCGGCCGGGATCTTCGTCCTGGGACTGATCGCCTACGCCGCCGGACGCTCGGGGTCGCCGCTGTGCCGGCCCGACAGCTGGTGGCAGTACCACGGTGCCTGGCACGTCTTGTCTGCCGCTGCCGGCGGCTGGGCCGTCTTGGCCATGGGACCGGGCCCGCCGGTCAGTGTCCATCCGGTCGAATAGCCCTGCAGCAGAAGGGCCGCACCAACAGCAAGTGCACCTGATGGAGTCCGACACCCAGCGCGTGCTGCTGGTCCGCGGCGCCGGGCAGCAAGCCTTCCTGCGCGATCCATTCGGCAACCTGCTTGAGTTGAACCAGCCCGAATAGCTTGAACTCCGCAGTGTCACAAAGGGATTCGACCCGGCATGGCACGAATGCTGTTGCTGGTTCGTCAGTACTCCTCTTCGGCTTGGCGTCCGGTCGGGCGGAGCAACACCAGGGCCAGGACGATGGCGGCAACTGGAACCATGGTCATCAAGAGGCTCAAGGTGTGGATGGCGTCGACCATGCTGGCGGTCGCGCCCTCCACTACCTCCCGAGCACGCTGCGGGTCAACGACATTCGCTCCACCTGTCGAAGCCACGGAGGTGGCGTGTGCAACGCGAAACGCCTCGCGCGCCTGCTCGACGCTCACGTCGGAGCCAGCGAGCCTTCGCCTCGCGTCCTGGGCGAACAGCGTGGTGCCGATCAGGGCGAACAACGCGGGACCCAGCGAGTATCCGGCCTGACCCACGGCCGATTTGACCGCAGACACCGATCCACCGAGATCGGTTGGGGCACTGGACATCATGATCGTCGACTGCGGCGTCTGCACAACCGCTCCGCCGACGGCGTTGAGCGCCACCGCGACGAAGAACACGACCCGCGAGGTGTGCTCGTCGACGATGGTCAACACCAGAAGACCGGCGACCAGCAGGAGTAGCCCGCTGACGAGAACCACGCGATCACCGAACTTTCGGGCGGCGCGCCCCGAGGCTGTCGCGGCCAGCGCCTGCAGCGCCGTGGCAGGCAACAGTAGCAGTCCCAGCACCGCCGGTGACTCGCGACGCACGGTAACGAGATAAAAGGCGAACAGGATCGTCGAACCTCCGGTCAAGAAGTTGAACGTCGCTCCCGCGGTCACCGCGGCGTTGAAGCGGCCGGAGCGGAAGATGCGCAGATCCAGCGCCGGCTCGGAGGCACGCATTTCGCGGAACACGAATGCCACCGCCGCGACGACACCGATGCCCAGCGGGACCAGCGCACCGGCGTGCGGACCGCCCTGCAATTGTGAGATGCCGTAGACCAGCGCCAGCAAGGCCGCGGCGATGAGCAACAGGCCCGCAATGTCGAGTCGGCCTGGCGCGCGCGGTGGTTCGGGCACAAACCGAAGATGAATAGCCAGCGCGATCATCGCGGCGGCCGGTGCGACGAGAAACCCGGTGCGCCAGCCTGCATGCGCGGCCAGGAGGCTGCCCAACGCAGGCATGGGCGTCGTCAGCGCGAAACCCGCTCCCAGATATAGGGCGATTGCGGCCGCCCGGCGCTGCGGCGGAAATACCGCGTTGATGATCGCCAGCGACAAGCCGAGCAGGAACGCGAACGCCACGCCCGCCCCGGCCCGCGCAACGATCAGCACCGCGCTGTTGGGCGCCGCGGCGGCCATTGCACCGAAACCGATAGTGCCGAGCAGGCCGACGGTGAACATCCGCCGCATGCCATACCGGTCTCCCAGCGCACCGGCGCCCAGCACCGCCGCCGCCAGACTCAAGGTCGCCAAGCTGGCCACGAAGCTGGTGGTACTGGGCGACATAGCCAGGCCTGCGCGAACTTCGGAGATGTTCGCCGAGAGGATGGTCGGGTCGGCGGCGGTGATGCTGTAGCCCAGGCCCATCGCCGCGACCGTCATCGTCGCCGCCAGCCCCGACACCTCTGGCCGGTCGCCGTTGATGTCGGCGGCCAGCCGGGTCATTCGCCGTGAACTTTACGGCCCGGCGCGGGAATGCGGGCTTCCGAGACCTTGAGGACTTCAGCGGTGGGTTGCAGATCGTCGACGGTGCGGATGGATCCCACAATGATCAGGTCAGCAGCCGGCATGAGGCCATCCTTGCAAGCAGCGAAGATTGTTTTTGAGAATTGCCCGCATTACTCCTCGCCGCCGCTCCCCGCGCTAGCCTCGGCTCGTCGTGCCGCTTCGACGAGCGCTTCGGCGGCTCTCATCGACTTCTTGAATTCGTCAGATGATGTCCACAGCGCGGCGTTTGGCGTCCGGGCTCAGAATTTTCCCTTGGCGACCTCCCGCAGGGCGTCTTTTTCCAGCTCGGCCTCCGCCAGCAGCCGCTTGAGGCGGGTGTTCTGTTCCCGCAGTTCTTTGAGTTCCTTTGCCGCGTCCACGTCCATGCCGCCATAACTGCGTCGCCAGTTGTACAGCGTGGCCGCCGACACCTCCAGCTCGGCCGCGATCTCTTCATTGGTCTTGCCCGCCGCGGCGAACTCATCGGCGCGGCGCAGCTTACGCAGCACGTCCTCAGCGGAATGCTTCTTCCGGCCAGCCATGTGATTCATCGTCCCTTCCGGCCCCACCCGGGGCCACAGGACTCTAAAACAAGGCGGACTCATTCACCGGGGACACGCCACATGGATCGTGGTAAGCAGAGCCCCGTCCCCGGCGGCGAACGCCAGCGTCAAGACAAGAAGCCACCGAACCAACGAATCGCGTTGCCGAGCGTGCCTTGTGGAGTGTTCTATTGTTGGGGATCGACAGTCGCGCTCGTCAGCTACAGGCGATGGCGGCACCAACCCGCGCCATCTGTTCGCTGTAGCCCTGGCGGATGAGAAAGGCCTGTACCAGATTCCCGTTTCCAACTTCCATATTGCAGGCGTTAGTTTCCGTAGCCTGATTAATGATGAGGTGGCAGTTGTTCATGTCGATGCCTGCGTTAACACAGGCAGTGTATTTACTATCGTCAGCGTAGGCCGCTCCTATCTCCAGGACAGGCGCGAAGATCAATCCGGCTGCCGCTGCCAGTAGTTTTTTCTTCATCGGCCCTAACGCTTCTTGGTGGTACATCGGGCGGACACCGCGATGCTTAACTGGCACCAAGTAAAACAATGGCGTTGTTCCCGCCCGGGCAGACGGAGCCCGCGGTGGTACACGTCATTGTCGCAACGCCCTGGGTGGTCATACTTTTCACACACACCATCACAGCTGTTCCGTTGGGAAGGCAATCAAACCGCCATTGCGAATTTGGCGTCAGCGTTAACTCGAGCATGCGCTTGACGTCGAGGGCCGAGTTGGCGGGATGGCACTAACGGCTAATTCCACACGCGCCATAGCAGTCGAGTCGTGTCAGATGACCCCTTGCAGGCCAGCGTTCCTCAGGTGCAGCTTGTCACGCAGTGATAGCCGGTGTTCCCAGCGTTGTAGCACTGGGTCTGGCAACCAGCGTTGGCGGTGCCAGAGCCCAGCAGCAACATGGCAATCAGGGTTGCGATTGCTACTGCAATAGCCTTCATATCTCGCCCCTTTCGAACGACGCGCTGCTTCGACCGCGGACTGCAGGCCCAAAGCATTGCGAGAGGTCAGAGTACTACTAGTAGGGCAGACACGGGTTGCTTTTGACCAACTACTGGGAGCCGTGCCTACGCGCCCCAGCCAGAACGACCCTGAGCGCGTGGCCGCTTGGGAACTCCGCCGCCGAGAGGTTGGGAATCGGATCCGTGCACTCCGCACCGAGCGGGGCCTCACCCAAGAGAAACTCGCCTTGATGTCAGGCGTGACGCGAAACGTCCTCATCGACCTGGAACATGGCCGACGGGGATTGCTCTTTGAACGCCTTTACGACCTCGCTGAGGCGCTTCAAGTGCCGCCGGGACAACTCCTCGAGTCCTAGATCAGGATGCTGGATTTGACGGCCTCTGGTCATTTCTTCCCCACGCAGGTCCTGGGTGGCGAAACCCTCAACAGCGGCGAGAGGGCGGTTAGGGCTGCCAGCTCGGGGCAAGTGTCCGACCAGCATCCCAACATGGGCAACTCGGTTAGAACGCCCCGACGGACAGGGCTGCCGGCTCGAACCTTTCAGAAGTCGCCGCAATTTGCCAATTCGTTAGAGGTTTCCTACAGCTTCTGAGGACATGGCAACGGGATTCCGTGGGGTTTTAGGAGGCTCTAACGTTGACTTCGTTGCCCGGCCCTAAGTCCGTGTGGAACTCATAGCGGAGTCTGACCGGCTACCTAAGACGGCGCGGCGCTGGTGTTCCCCTCGGTACGCACTGACGGCTTCCTGACGCTGGCCCGGGCCCGCTACACCTTCCAGAAAGCCACAGCCGCCGTCGACGGCTGCGGCGGGGTTCGGCTGCATGACCTGAGGCATACATGTGCGTCTCTGGCGATCAGCGCGGGAGCCAACGTCAAGGTGGTGCAGAAGCTTCTAGGCCACAAGACAGCAGTGCTCACACTGGACCGATATGGCCACCTTTTCCCCGATGACCTTGACGCCGTAGCCAGCGCTTTCGACGCCGCCGTTGAAACCACTGCGGACGCTCTGCGGACGGTCAAGGTATCCGAACCGGTTGTGCTGGCCAGAAACACCCCCTGACCTGTTGGTGGCAGGTACAGGATTCGAACCTGTGTAGCTTTCGCGACGGATTTACAGTCCGCTCCCATTGGCCGCTCGGGCAACCTGCCGCCAGACAGGTTACAACGAGCGGGTAGACAGTGCACAAACGGGCGTTACCCGAAAGAGGCCCTGAAGGAGGGAGGCATCGAATGGCGGACTCATCGTTCGACATCGTCAGCAAGGTGGACCGGCAGGAAGTCGATAACGCGCTCAACCAGGCGGCCAAGGAGCTGGCCACACGTTTCGATTTCCGCGGCACCGACACCAAGATCGCCTGGAAGGGCGACGAGGCCGTCGAGCTGACGTCGTCCACCGAGGAGCGCGTCAAGGCCGCCGTCGACGTCTTCAAGGAGAAGCTGATCCGCCGCGACATCTCACTGAAGGCCTTCGACGCGGGCGAGCCACAGGCCTCCGGCAAGACCTACAAGGTCACCGGCACCCTCAAGCAGGGCATCAGCAGCGAGAACGCCAAGAAGATCACCAAACTCATCCGCGACGAGGGACCCAAGAACGTCAAGACGCAGATCCAGGGCGACGAGGTCCGGGTCACCAGCAAGAAGCGCGACGACCTGCAAGCCGTCATCGCGATGCTGAAGAAGGCCGATTTAGACGTGGCGCTGCAGTTTGTGAACTACCGGTAGAGCGAGGTAGGCAATGACATTGAACCCCCAGGAAGCGGATTACTTCGACGTCATCATTGTCGGCGCCGGTATCTCGGGCATCGGCGCGGCTTATCGGATCACCGAGCGCAATCCGCAGCTGAGCTACACCATCCTGGAACGGCGCGAGCGGATCGGCGGCACCTGGGATCTGTTCCGCTATCCGGGCGTGCGCTCCGACAGCAGCATTTTCACCCTCTCCTTCCCCTACGAGCCGTGGCCGCGCAAGGAAGGCGTCGCTGACGGCGACCACATCCGCGAGTACCTGACCGCCACCGCGCACAAGTACGGCATCGACCGTCACATCCAGTTCGACAGCTACGTCCGCTCGGCGGACTGGGATTCGGGCACCGACACCTGGACGGTGACCTTCGAACAGGGCGGGGTGCGCAAGCAGTACCGCAGCCGCTTCGTGTTCTTCGGCAGCGGCTACTACAACTACGACGAGGGCTACACCCCGGACTTTCCCGGCATCGAGCAGTTCGGGGGCACCGTCGTCCATCCCCAGCACTGGCCGGAGGACTTGGACTACACCGGCAAGAAGGTCGTGGTGATCGGCAGCGGGGCCACCGCGGTCACGCTGATCCCGTCGTTGTCCGAGCGCGCCGACAAGGTAACCATGCTGCAGCGCTCGCCGACCTACATGATTTCGGCATCCAAATACAGCCGGGTTGCCGCCGTCGCGCGTAAAGTATTGCCGCCCAAGGCCTCCCACTTGGTCATCCGGATGTGGGCCGCGTTGCTGGAAGGGCTCATCTGGTTCTTGTCCCGCAAGGTACCGGCTTTCGTGAAGTGGCTGCTGCGCCGTACTGCTGTCACCAACCTGCCCGACGGCTACGACGTCGACACGCACTTCAAGCCGCGGTACAACCCGTGGGACCAGCGGATGTGCCTCATCCCAGACGCCGATTTGTACACCACGATCAGCGAGGGCAGGGCCGAGGTGCTCACCGATCACATCGACCACATCGACGCGACAGGTATCGCCCTGCAATCCGGTGAGCATCTCGACGCCGACATCATCGTCACCGCCACGGGTCTGCAGCTCCAGGCGCTCGGCGGCGCAACGATCAGCCTGGACGGCATGGAGATCAACACCCGGGACCGCTTCGTCTACAAGGCCCACATGCTCGAGGATGTGCCCAACCTGTTCTGGTGTGTGGGCTACACGAATGCATCCTGGACGCTGCGTGCCGACATCACCGCGCGCGCGACGGCAAAGCTGTTGGCGTACATGGCTTCTCACGGCTACACGCACGCCTATCCACACCTGGGCGATCAGCCGATGGCCGAAAAGCCGTCCTGGGACATCCAGGCGAACTACGTGAAGCGGGCGCTGCACGCGCTGCCCAAGTCCGGCACCCGGCGTCCGTGGAATGTGCGGCAGAACTACTTCGCCGACGCCATCGATTACAAGTTCGACCGTATCGAGGAGGCGATGGTGTTCGGCAGCGTTCGGCAATACGCTGAGCTTCATGGCAGCTGAGCAGCGCGTACCCAAAGTCGTTGTCCTTGGTGGTGGTTCCTGGGGAACCACGGTGGCGTCAATCTGTGCGCGCCGCGCACCGACGCTGCAGTGGGTGCGTTCCGAGGCCACCGCCAAGGACATCAACGAAAACCACCGCAACTCCCGCTACCTGGGTAACGACGTCGTGTTGAGCGAAAACCTACGGGCCACTACCGACTTCGCCGAAGCCGCTCATGCCGCCGACGTCGTCGTGATGGGCGTGCCGTCGCACGGCTTCCGCGGCGTGCTCACCGAGCTGGCCAAAGAGCTGCGGCCCTGGGTGCCGGTGGTGTCACTGGTCAAGGGCCTCGAGCAGGGCACCAACATGCGGATGTCGCAGATCGTCGAGGAGGTGCTGCCCGGCCATCCGGCAGGCATCCTGGCCGGGCCCAACATCGCCCGCGAGGTGGCCGAAGGCTACGCAGCCGCGGCCGTGCTGGCGATGCCCGACCAGCATCTGGCCACCCGGCTTTCGGAGTTGTTCCGGACTCGGCGATTCCGGGTCTACACCACCGACGATGTCATCGGCGTCGAGATGGCCGGCGCGTTGAAGAACGTTTTCGCCATCGCCGTCGGGATGGGTTACTCGGGGGGCATCGGCGAAAACACCCGCGCATTGCTGATCGCACGCTCGTTGCGCGAGATGACGAAACTTGGCGTGGCGGTGGGCGGCAAGGCCGAGACCTTCCCAGGGCTTGCCGGCCTGGGCGACCTCATCGTCACCTGCACCAGCCAGCGCAGCCGAAACCGGCACGTCGGCGAGCAACTCGGTGCGGGCAAGCCGATCGACGAGATCATCGCCGCTATGAATCAGGTTGCCGAGGGAGTCAAGGCCGCCAGCGTGATCATGGAATTCGCCGACGAGTTCGGTCTGCGTATGCCGATCGCACGCGAAGTCGACGCGGTGATCAACCACGGCTCGACCGCTCAGCAGGCGTATGAGGGCCTGATCGCCGAAACCCCGGGCCACGAGGTACACGGCTCAGGGTTCTAGTCCTTCCCGCGTTCACCGTATTCGGCAGTTATGCCACCGTTCATTTGCATCTCGTATGTGCCCGGCTCGACAGCTTGACCCTTTTTGGCCGCGCCAATACCGTCGGGGCAGCAGCCAGGCGCCGGCGAAAAGCTCAGCCGCGGTTTGTGTTTGCTAGTAAGCCAAGCATCGATACGAACGAACCTGGTGCGGGGCGGACCGTCCCCAGCAATAGCCAGCGGGGGATTTACCAATGCAGCCCACCGAAGAGCGGGACACTCCAGACCGAGAAGAGCGCACGTCGGCGACGTTAGCTCACCGGCTGAAATCAGTCGCGCAGCACGACCTGCCCGCGTCGATAGTGGTTTTCCTGATCGCGCTCCCGTTGTCCGTGGGGATCGCGATCGCCTCGGACGCGCCGGTGCTCGCCGGCCTGATTTCGGCAGTCGTCGGGGGGATCGTCGTCGGAACCATTGGCGGGTCACCGCTGGCAGTCAGTGGTCCCGCGAATGGGATGATGGTCGTTTCGGTGGGCCTGATCGCCCAGTTCGGTTGGCGGGTGACCTGTTTTATCACAGTGGCAGCGGGCGTTCTGCAGCTCATCTTCGGTATCAGCCGGATTGCGCGAGTGGTACTGGCGATCTCGCCTGTCGTTGTGCATGCGATGTTGGCCGGCATCGGAATCACCATCACCCTTCAACAAGTACACGTTTTGCTGGGCGGCGAGTCGCACACCTCATCGTGGGCGAACGTCGTTGAGCTGCCGGGCCAAATCATCGCCGCGCACAAGCCCGGAGCGTTCCTGGGATTGTTGGTGATCGCCATCATGGTCGCCTGGCGCTGGGCACCCGCCAAGTTGGCTGTCGTTCCAGGTCCGCTGGTAGCCATCGTGGTAGCGACCATCGTCTCGGCGGTATTCCCGTTCGACGTCGCCCGGATCACGCTCAAGGGGTCTCCCCTGGATGCGTTCCAATTGCCGGCCCTGCCCGACGGCAAGTGGGGCGCCGTCGCGATCAGCGTTGTCACCGTCGCCTTCATCGCAACCGTCGAGAGCCTGCTGGGCGCCGTTTCGATCGACAGAATGCACCAAGGGCCACGGACCAAGCTGGACCGGGAGCTGGCCGCGCAAGGCATCGCAAACATGACATCCGGGATGATCGGCGGCCTTCCGATCGCCGCCGCGATCGTTCGCAGCTCCGCCAATATTCACGCGGGCGCTCGAACCCGCGCTTCAACGATCATGCACAGCGTGTGGATCCTCGTTTTCACACTGTTTTTCGCGGGGCTCATCCAGCAGATCCCCGCTGCCGCGCTTGCCGGTCTGCTCGTTTTCGTCGGAATCAGGTTGCTGCAGCCGGCCCACATAGAAACCGCCATGCGCAACGGGGACCTGGCCGTATACGTGGTGACCGTCATCGGCGTCGTCTTCCTCAATCTCATGCAGGGCGTCCTGATCGGTCTCGCTTTTGCCATCGCACTGACCGCATGGCGGGTAATGCGTACAACTATCGAGGCCGAAGCTGTGGGTGACGAATGGCGCGTGGTCATCGAGGGGGCGTGCACCTTTCTCTCCCTGCCCCGGCTGACCCGGGTGCTGACATCTATCCCGGACGACAAGACGGTCACCGTCATCATGTCGGTCATCTACCTCGATCACGCCGCCCATGAGGCGATCGCGGACTGGCAGCGCCACCACCGCGCCGCGGGAGGGACCGTTCATATCCAAGGCGGAATCCATACCGGCAACCACGCTCGCCGGACGATGCACGATCTGGTCGACCACGAGGGCCCCGAAACGTCGGCCTAGGGTAGCGCCGAGACTAATGCGAGGACTCAACCTCGATGCTGAGATGCAGCCGCTTGCCGCATACCTTTGCCAGCCGCGCCAGCTCGTCGACGCGCGGCACCTCGGCTCCGCTCTCCCAGGCGGCCACCGCCTCCTGGCTCGTGCCGAGCGCAGTGGCCAGCTCGGCCTGGGTCATATTCGCACCGACGCGCGTCTCGAACACCAAATCGGGCAGATCCAATGACAGTCCGGCTTCGTGGATATCCATTGATTCAGGGTTGGGCATTGAAACCACAGTAGAGTCCGCCGAGCAGACGCAAAAGCCCGGACTACCCGCGCGCCATCGCCTCCAGACGACGGATGCGGTCCTCGATTGGTGGGTGCGTCGAGAACAACGACGACATCCGCTCACCCGCGCGGAACGGGTTGGCGATCATCAGGTGCGCCTGGCTGGCCAGCTGCGGTTCGGGCGGCAGCGGGGCCATCTGCACGCCGCCGGCGATCTTGCGCAGCGCCGACGCCAGGGCCAGCGGGTCACCGGTCAGCACGGCACCCGATTCGTCGGCCTGATACTCCCGTGATCGCGACACCGCCAGCTTCACCACCGTGGCCGCGATGGGGCCCAGCAACGAAACCAGCAGCAGCGCAAAGGGATTCTCGCCATCGCGGTTGTCGCCGCCGAAGAACATCGCTATGTAGGACAGCGCGGTGATCACCGACGCCAACGCGCCCGCGACGCAGGAGATCAGGACGTCGCGGTTGTAGACGTGCGACAGCTCGTGGCCCAGCACGGCGCGCAGCTCTCGTTCATTGAGCAGCTGCAGGATGCCCTCGGTGCAGCACACCGCGGCGTTGCGCGGGTTGCGCCCGGTAGCGAACGCGTTGGGGGCGTTGGTGTAGCTGATGTACAGCCGCGGCATCGGCTGGTGCGCGGTGGTGGCCAGCTCCCGCACGATGCGATACATCGTCGGCTCCTGCAGCTCGGAAACCGGCTGCGCGTGCATCGCCCGCAACGCCAGCTTGTCGCTGTTGAAATAGACGAAAGCGTTCATTCCGACGGCGAACAGCACCGCCAGCCACATCATCGTCGGCCCGAACAATCGGCCTACGAACACGATCAACGCGGACATACCGACCAGCAGGACGAACGTCTTCAGCCTGTTGGCATGGGGATGCCAGGTCATCAGTGTGTCCTCCTACGAACACCTGGGTCTTTTCGCATTACAGCTAATCAACGCCCGGGGTCGCCGCTGAGGTTCCGCCGGCTCTCAGCCGTGCCGGCTGACCGTGTAGTCGACCAGCGCTTCCAGTGCGCGCCGACCGGGGCCGTCAGGCAATAAGGCCAGTTCGTAGCGTGCCTTCGCCGCATACTCAGCCAGCACTTCCTTGGCCTTGGCCATGCCTCGCGACGCCCGCAACAGCGTCAGCGCCTCGAGCACCTCCGTGTCGTCGTCGACGGGCCCGGACAGCAGCGAGCGCAGCCGCTCGGCCTCGGGCCCGGCATCGCCCAGCGCATACAGCATCGGCAGGGTATGTACACCTTCACGTACGTCGGTGCCGGGCAGCTTTCCGGACTCCTCGGAGTCGCTGTCGATGTCGATGATGTCGTCGGAGATCTGGAATGCGGTGCCCACATAGCCGCCGAGCCGGCTCAGCCGTTCGACGTGTTCGTCGTCGGCGCCGGAGAACATGCCCCCGAATTTGCCGGCGGCGGCGATCAGGCAAGCCGTCTTCTCGTACACCACCTTCAGGTAGTGCTCAACCGAATCGACCCCGTCGGCCACCCCGCGGGTTTCGCGCATCTGGCCGGTCACCAGCTGGGCGAAGGTGTCGGCGACGATCCGCACCGCCTCCGGCCCCAGCCGCGATACCAGCCGCGACGCCGTCGCCAGCAGATAATCGCCGGCCAAGATGGCGACGTTGTTCCCCCAGCGCACGTTCGCCGTCGGCGTGCCCCGGCGCACCTCGGCCTCGTCCATCACGTCGTCGTGGTACAGCGTCGCCAGGTGGATCATCTCGATGACCGCGCCGGCGAGCGTCACCTCCCAGGCGTCCGGGTTGGGCCCGCTGTGCGCGGACAGCACGGTGAACAGCGGCCTGAACCGTTTGCCGCCGGCCTTGAACAGGTGCAGCAGCGAATCGATCATCACCTCGTCGGCGCTGCGCAGCTCGGTGTCCATGAGCTGCTCAATCCGCGCGACACCGTCCCGCACGGTAGCGGCGAATGCGGCGTCGCCGAAGTCCACGCCCGCCACCACCGTCGCCGGAGTCCCCACCCGACCAACATACTGGTGAATATGAAGAGCAGCGCTGACGTGGTGGTCGTGGGCGCCGGACCGGCCGGATCGGCGGCGGCGGCCTGGGCTGCGCGGGCGGGCAGCGACGTGCTCGTCATCGACTCGGCCGGCTTCCCCCGTGACAAGGCCTGCGGCGACGGACTCACCCCGCGCGCGATCGCCGAGCTGGAACGGCTGGGCCTGGGCGACTGGCTGAACGGCCGTATCCGGCATCGCGGCCTGCGGATGAGCGGATTCGGCGGCGAGGTGGAGGTCCGATGGCCCGGCCCGTCGTTCCCGTCGTACAGCAGCGCGGTGGCCCGCGTGGAACTGGACGACCGGATCCGCAAGGTCGCCGAGGATTCCGGGGCACGCATGCTGCTGGGCACCAAAGCCGTTGCGGTGCATCATGATTCGTCTCGGCGAGTGGTTTCGCTGACGCTGGCCGACGGCACGGAGGTGGGTTGTCGGCAGTTGATCGTCGCCGACGGCGCCCGGTCTTCGCTGGGCCGCAAGCTGGGCCGGCGATGGCATCAGGAGACGGTCTACGGCGTCGCTGCCCGCGGCTACCTGACCACGCCGCGCGGCGACGAGCCGTGGCTGACCTCGCATCTGGAACTGCGCTCCCCCGACGGGGCGGTGCTGCCGGGCTACGGCTGGATTTTTCCGCTGGGCGACGGCGAGGTGAACATCGGCGTCGGGGCGCTGTCGACCACCAAACGACAGGCCGACCTGGCGCTGCGGCCGTTGATCTCGTATTACACCGACCTGCGCCGAGACGAGTGGGGTTTCGACGGCCCGCCGCGGGCGGTGTCGTCGGCGTTGCTGCCGATGGGCGGCGCGGTGTCTGGGGTGGCCGGGCCGAATTGGATGCTGATCGGCGACGCGGCGGCCTGCGTCAACCCGCTCAACGGCGAGGGCATCGACTACGGCCTGGAGACGGGACGGTTCGCTGCCGAGCTGCTGGACTCGCGCGATCTGTCGCGGGTATGGCCGTCGCTGCTGGCGCACCACTACGCGCGCGGGTTCTCGGTGGCGCGCCGGCTGGCGTTGTTGCTGACGTTTCAGCGCTTCCTGCCCGCGACCGGGCCGGTGGCGATGCGCTCGACAAGGCTGATGACGATTGCCGTGCGGGTGATGGCCAACCTGGTCACCGACGACGACGCCGACTGGGTGGCCCGGATATGGCGGGGCGGCGGTCGCGCGTCGCGGCTGATCGACCGTCGTCCCCCGTTCAGTTAAGGGTGGCGAACCTGTGACGAGCAGACGCAAAATTGCCTGAAAACGGCTAATTTTGGGTAATTTTGCGTCTGCTCGCCGGTATCAAGGTGATTGACATATATCAAGCGGGTTGATATACAGGACGGTATGACTGAACTTGACTTTGAATTCGAAACGGCATATCGCGGCGAATCCGCCCGACTCGGAGAGGGCGTGCGGCCGCCCTGGAGCCTGGGGGAACCGCAGCCCGAACTGGCTGCCCTGATCGAGCAGGGCAAGTTTCACGGCGACGTGCTCGACGCCGGCTGCGGGGAGGGCGCCATTTCGCTGGCGCTGGCCGAACGAGGGCATACCACCGTCGGCCTGGACATGTCTCCCACCGCCATCGAGCTGGCCCGTCGTGAAGCGGAGCGACGCGGCTTGACCAACGCGAGCTTCGCGGTGGCAGACATCAGCGATTTCAGCGCCTACCCGCCAGGTTCGGCGGGTCGGTTCAACACCATCGTGGACAGCACGCTGTTCCACTCGATGCCGGTCGAGCTCCGCGAGGGATATCAGCAGTCGATCGTCCGGGCGGCCGCGCCGGGCGCGTCGTACTTCGTGCTCGTCTTCGACAGAGCGGCCGTACCGGAAGGCCCGATCAACGCGGTCACCGAGGAAGAGCTGCGCGAGGTGGTCTCCAAGTACTGGGTCATCGACGACGTCAGGCCGGCGCGGCTGTACTCGAAGTTCTCTCCCGAGTTCGGCGGCCTGCCACCGATGTTCGACGTCCGCGAAGAACCCAACGGCTTCAGCTCTGTCGGCGGCTGGTTGTTGACGGCGCACCTGGGCTGATACTGCCGGTGTATAGTCCCGCTAATGAAGGGCATGAGGCTGGCTACCATCGGTGCCACGGCGGCCGCTGCGATCGCACTAGCCGCGCCGGCATTGGCTGACGACTACGACGCCCCGTTCAACGCCCAGCTCCACCAGTACGGCATCTACGGCCCCCAGGACTACAACGCCTGGCTGGCCAAGATCAGCTGTGACCGGATGGACCGGGGTGTAGACACCGACGCGTACAAGTCGGCCACGTTCATCCAACGCAACCTGCCGCGAGGCACCACCCAGGGTCAGGCGTTCCAGTTCCTGGGTGCGGCGATCGACCATTACTGCCCCGAGCATGTGGACCGCCTGCAGCAGGTCGGGCATCAGTAAGGACCGCTAGGCCTTGACGGCGGCGTGCAAGGCGACGATGCCGCCGGTCAGATTGCGCCAGCGCACCGCCGACCATCCGGCCTGTGAAATCTGGCGCGCCAGGGTGGGCTGGTCCGGCCACGCTCTGATCGATTCCGCCAGGTACACGTATGCCTCGGGGTTGCTCGACACCGCCTGGGCCAGCCGGGGCAGCGCCCGCATCAGGTACTCCTTGTAGACCGTGGCGAACGCGCGGTTGGTCGGGGTGGCGAACTCACACACCACCAAACGGCCACCGGGGCGGGTGACCCGGGCCATCTCGCGCAGCGCTTTGCGGTGGTCGACGACATTGCGGAGTCCGAAGCTGATGGTCACGGCGTCAAACACGCCGTCGTCGAATGGCAGCTTGGTGGCGTCGCCAGCCACCTTCGGCACCGTTCGCGCTGCCCCCGCCGCGAGCATTCCGACCGAAAAATCCGCTGCCACGCACCATGCGCCGGATTTCGCCAGCTCAACCGTCGACACGGCCGTGCCCGCCGCCAGGTCGAGCACCCGGTCGCCGGGGCCGATCCGCAACGCTGCGCGGGTGGCTCGCCGCCAGTAGCGGTCCTGACCGAGCGAGAGCACGGTATTGGTGAGGTCGTAGCGACGGGCCACACCGTCGAACATCGACGCGACGTCGCGAGGGTCTTTGTCCAGGTCCGCGCGACTCACCAGGAAGACGCTACCTTGGGCGGCCGTGGGCGCTTGCGTCGAGGTTTGACCTTCGCGGGAATGCGGCGACGGCGACGACGTTGAAACACTGCGTGAGCGAAAAGGTTTGGTTTATCACCGGTACATCGCGTGGGTTCGGCCGGCAGTGGACGATTGCGGCGCTGGAGCGGGGCGACAAGGTTGCCGCGACGGCACGCGATGCCGCGACGCTGGACGACCTGGTCGACAAGCACGGGGACGCCCTGTTACCCATCCGGCTGGACGTCACGGACCGGGCAGCGGACTTCGCGGCGGTCAAGCAAGCACACGAACATTTCGGCCGGCTGGACGTCGTGGTGAACAACGCCGGTTATGCCGAGTTCGGCTTCATCGAAGAGCTCTGCCACTGCAACTGGCCAAGGCGGAATACGAGAGCCGGCTGCGTAATTGGGAGCAGTGGCAGCCGGTCGCCGAATTGGCTCAGGGATAAGGCGGCCTACGCGGATCGCCGCCAGGAAAGCCGTATCCGTGCGGCCGGTGACATGACCGCGTCATAGTGGCCCAGCAGCTCGTCGCAAATGACCGGCCAGCTGCGCCCGAGCACGCTGCGCCGCGCGGCGGCTGCATAGCCGCGGCGTTCGGAAACCAGATGGTTGACCGCAGCGGGGAGTCGTTGCTCGAAATCGTTGACCGGCAACAAAATTCCGGTGCGGCCTGGTGTGACGAGGTCGCGTGGTCCGCCGGCGTCGGGGGCGATCACCGGCAGCCCCGACGCCAGCGCTTCCTGCACGACCTGACAAAACGTCTCGTGCTCACCGGTGTGCACGAAGACGTCCATGCTGGCATACGCCGTGGCGAGTTCCGCGCCATACAGCGCACCCGTGAAAACCGCTGTGGGCATTGCGGATTGCAGCTTGCCCCGGTCGATGCCGTCGCCGACGATGACCAGTTGCACCGCGTCGCACGCCGCCAGCACGGCCAGCCGTTCGACATGCTTCTCCGGTGCAAGCCGACCGACGAATCCGACGATCGGCTTACCCCGCGGCGACCACCGTCGTCGCAGCGCCTCGTCCCGCGCCGACGGCGCGAAGCGCAGCACGTCCACCCCGCGCGCCCATCGGTGCACGCGCGGAAACCCTTGGGCGAGAAGCGTTTCCATCGTCGCACTGGACGGAGCCAAGGTGCGGTCGGCGAGGCCGTGCAAATGGCGGAACCACGCCCATGCGGCCCGGGCAGCCATCGGAATGCCATAGCTCGCGGCGAATCCTGGTACGTCGGTTTGATAGACCGCCACCGTCGGCACCCCCAGCCGGCGCGCCGCGCGCAGCCCGCCATAACCGAGCAGCGCGGGCGATGCCAGATGGACCACGTCGGGATTGAATCCGCGTAGCACACCGACGATTCGCGGTGTTGGCACACCGAGCGGCAGGGTGGTCACCTTGGGAAACATCCGGGCCGGCACCCGATGAACTCGCACACCGTCGTGAATTCGCGGGGCACGGGGCTCACCCGGCGGGTTGTCGGGCGCGATCACCAGGGCTTCATGCCCGGTTCGGCGCAGGTGCTCCAGTATCCGCAGCACGGAGTTGCTGACGCCGTTGACATTCGGAAGAAACGACTCGGCGACGATCGCAACGCGCACGCCACCACGGTCGCAGCACTAACTGTCGACAAGATTGCCGACGGGCATACGGCGCGCGAAATCTCGTCAGGTTGCCGTGCTGGGCGTGCCGGTTGATCGACGGTCCAGCCGCCGGTCCACCAGGGCGAGCATCACCAGCACAGCCGCGGCGCCCAGCCAGCAGACGACGGCGATAGAACCCGCCGGGATGATCGCCAATCCCGCGTTGCGGTGCTGCACCCGGACCAGGTTCGGGTCGTTCTTGTTGTACTCGACGTAGATCCGCATACCCGTGGCCAACTCGGACGGATACAGCACTCCAAGTTCGGGTCGATAGGTCACCCGTTCCGGGGTGACGAACTCGATGGTGGAGCGCCGCGGCCCAGCGCTGAGCACCTCCGCTTGCGCCACTCCCATGTTGTGTTTGATCGCCAAGTCGTTACGCCAGGCGCCGGCCACCAACAGCACCGACTGCAAGGTGACCAGACCCGTCACGATCAGGACCGCGATCCGGGCCCACCGCAGCACGATCCGGGCGCGGGTTTTCGGCGGCTCGTCCGTACGGCCGTGGATCAGCATGCGCAGCAGCAGTTTCGGCGACTTCATCGCGCCCTCATAGCGCAGCCTTGATGGCGGCGTGCAGGCCGCGCAACGAAGACCGGTCGGCCTTGACTTCCAGCACCCGCATGCCCGACGCGGGTTCGTCGAGGGCCGTTGCGAGCTCGTCGACCTCGATCTGTCGGCTCTCCACGTGGTAGGCGCGGCACAACGCGCCCACGTCGACGTCGTGCGGGGTGCCGAAGATCCGCGATGACACGTCGGAGAACCTGGGGTCGCCCTGTTCGAGTAGCTCGAAGATGCCGCCGCCGTTGTCGTTGGACACCACGATCGTCAGGTGCGCCGGTGTCGGCTCGGTGGGGCCGATCAGCAGCCCGGAGCTGTCGTGGACGAAGGTCAGGTCGCCGATCAGCGCTACGGTGCGGGCGGGGCTGTCCGGCCCACCCGTCCGCTCATGCGCCAAAGCCGCCCCGATCGCGGTGGAGACGGTGCCGTCGATGCCCGCCACGCCGCGGTTGGACCGCACCAGGATGCCGTCGGTTTTGAGGCCGACCAGGGCCGCATCGCGCACCGGGTTGGACGCGCCGAGCACCAGCTGGTCGCCGGGCCGAAGCGCGTCGGCCACCGCCGCTGCGACGTGCAGACCCGTGGTCAGCGGGTGTGCGGCGAGCTGGCCGCGAACCGCCGCTATCGCGTGCCGGTTCATCTCCGCGCAGCGGCGCAGCCAGGCCGGGTTCGGCGTCCCGGTAATGACAGCGCGAGTCCCGGTGGCCTGCGAGTTGCCCGAGACGTCGGGCCAGCGCGGCCCGGTGGTCAGCGCGTACACGGGCACTTTGGGGTCGGCCAGCAGCGCCGACACCGGCCGGTGCAACGTGGGGCGGCCCAGCATGATCACCTGCCTGGGGCGCAGCAGCGTCAGGGCCAGCGGGTGCAGGGGGTTGCCGCCACCGGGGGGTGAGGGTGCCGTGGGCTCGGCGACGGTGGGCAGCTGGGCCAGGTTGGGATGCACGCCCGCGCCGTGCCCGGCGATCACGACGGTGTCGGCCGACAGGTCGATGTCCAAGGGCTGATCGAAGCTGACCGGCGGCGTATGCGTCCACGGCTTGCCGCCCGGCCGGCCCGGCGGAGTCGGCGCGCCGTGCGGTTCGGGATCGGGCACCAGCGGCTCGCGCAGCGGGACGTCGAAATGCACCGGCCCGGCGTTGGCGGTCCGGGCACCGGTGGCGGCCACCAAGACCCGGCAGGTGGCCGAGCGCCAGGTCGCGTTGAGGGCATCCAGCCGCTCCGGCGCGTCCTCCGCGAGGCCCAGGCTGATGGTGGCGCGTACCTGGGTGCCGAAATAGCCCAGCTGCTCCATGGTCTGGTTGGCCCCGGTTCCCAGCAATTCGTAGGGCCGGTTGGCCGACAGCACGATCAACGGCACGCGCGCGTAGTTGGCCTCCACCACCGCCGGGCCCAGGTTGGCCACGGCGGTGCCCGACGTCATCGCGACGCAGACCGGCGCGCCGGCCGCAATCGCCAGCCCGATGGCCAGATAGCCCGCGGTGCGTTCGTCGATGCGGACGTGCAACCGGATCCGGCCGGCGCGGTCGGCGTCCTGCAGCGCGAATGCCAGCGGCGCGTTGCGCGAGCCGGGGCACAGCACCACGTCGCGGACGCCGCCGCGGATCAGCTCGTCGACGACAACGCGAGCCTGTGTCGTCGAGGGGTTCATCAGTACAGGGTGTCATAACCGCGGCTTGCGCCGGTGGGAGCCGACATCACGCTCAGCGATTTGGCGAGGTTGGCCAGTAGCCGAGGACGCCTCCGTCGAATTCGAGATCTGTGTGAGGGAAGTCTTCGCCCACCGCCAGCAGCGGCTCACCGCTCACGCGCGCAGCCGCGTACGTCATGCAGTCACCGAAGTTCAGCCCCGCTGCGTGCCGTCCTTTGCCGAATCGGGTGAATGCTTGCAGCGCGGGAACGACATGGTCTTCGGTGTAAGGGGTGACGCTGATATTGAATTCCGCGCGAAGCCGCTCGTAAATGGTGCGACCGGTTGGTCCGAATCGGCTGGTGAGCACGATAAGGCATTCGGTTGCGGTGGGCGCAGCAATGACCGGATGCCGGTCGCGAATCAGCGCCGCGACGACATCCGTTGCCGTCGGCTCGTTTTGGGCAAGTGCGATGATGGCCGAGGTGTCGACGATCACGCGTTGAATCCGCGCTCGTCGTAGCCAAGGATGTCTTCTCGGTCCTTCTTGGTTATGGGCGTGGAATGTGCTGTGAGCGGCCAGATTTCGCAGCGGAGCATCTCGATGGCCTGATCGAGACGCTCGTGGTTTCGCGATTCGAGCAGCGCGAGTTGCGTCCGGAGAGCGTGGCGGATGGCAGCGGTCTTGTTGATCTTCAGGCGGGCCGCAAGTTCGGTGGCTAGGCGTTCGGTCTCCGCGTCCTTGATGTTCAATGCCATTAAGTAAGAATACACCTGCTAAAGGTGTAATCTACCGTTCCGGCTGTCAGGCCTTGACGCTCGCGAAGAACCGCAACGCGGCGTCGTTGACGACGTCCGGCTTCTCGAAGAAGCCGAGATGCCCGGCCTCCGGAACGTGTAGATACCGGCCATTGGGTATGGCGTCGGCGACCTCGCGGCACAGATGCGCCGGCGTCACGACGTCGTCGGCGAAGCCGATCACCAGCACCGGCGCCGTGATGCTGCCGTAGGCGGGCAACCGATTGGTCGTTGGGGCGACCTCGAGCTGGCAGCGCGACCCGGGCGTGGGCTTGACCGGCCACATGGTGAACATGCCGATCCAGTCGGCGACGGCGTTGTCGTCATTGAGCGTCTTGGGTGAAAAGTTCTCCAACAAGCGGTTTTTCGCGTCGGCCAGGGGCGGCAGCAGGGTGCCGGAGTCATACAGCTCCGCTTCGGCCTCGTGGAAGAACCGGCGGGTTCGGTCCAGGCGCCCGCGGGTGGCCATCAACACGGCCGCACTCACCAGCTCAGGCCGCGCCACCATGAGTTCCTGGGCGATGAAGGAGCCCATCGACAACGCGACGATGCGCGCCGGCGCGGCGTCGAGGGATTCGATCAGCGCCGCGGTGTCGGCGACCATCGTCTCGGTGGTGAAACCCTCGGCGTTCTCGGTGGCACCAACCCCACGGTTGTCGAACGTGATGCAGCGATAGCCCGCGGCCAGGAACGCCGGGACCTGATGGGGTTGCCAGGTTCGTCCGAGGCCGCCGTGGCCGGCGATAAAGACAACCGGCTCGCCAGTCCCCTTGTCTTCGTAAGCCAGGTTGATCACCCGAACGACGGTACAAGCAGCGGATAGCACGCCTTGACCCGGTCAATCCACCAGCGCCGTCGCTGCTCCGGCGCGGCCAGCGCCTGCAGCCGCGCCTGGTCCGGCACAACCTGGCGAACCGGCAGGTAGCCGTCGGCCGGCTCCGCGGGCGCTGTCACGTCCGCCAAGAACAGTCCGCCGGTGCCCAACCCGCAGGCGTGACGCAGCTCGGGTAGGGCCGCGGCGGCCGCCAGCCCACCGGCGATGCCGACGGCGGAATCGAGCGCGCTGGATACCACGACCGGGACGTCGATCCGCGCTGCGATATCGAGTAGCGCCGAAACACCGCCCAGCGGAGCAACTTTCAGCACCGCGATGTCGGCGGCGCCGGCGCGGACCACGGCCAGCGGGTCGTCGGCCTTGCGGATACTCTCGTCCGCGGCGATCGGCACGTCGACCCGGCTGCGTAGCTCGGCCAATTCGGCCACCGTGGCGCAGGGTTGTTCGAGGTACTCCAGAGGTCCGTCGGCGGTCAGGGCTGCCGCGGCTTCGGCTGCCTCGTCGACACTCCAGCCCCCGTTGGCGTCCACCCGCACGGTGGCGACCAATTCCCGCACCGCGTTGACCCGCTCGACGTCATCGGCCAGCCGCTGCCCGGGCTCGGCAACTTTCACCTTGGCGGTGCGGGCGCCGGGAAACCGGGCCAGCACCTCGCTGACCTGGGCGGCGCCGACGGCGGGGACGGTCGCGTTGATCGGGATCCGGTCACGTCGCGGCGCCGGCAGCTGGCGATAGGCGGCCTCGATGCCCGAAGCGAGCCAGTGCGCGGCCTCGGGCGGCGCGTACTCGACAAATGCCCCGAACTCCCCCCAGCCGGCGGGGCCCTCGATCAGCGCAACTTCGCGGGTCGTGATGCCGCGGAATCGCACCCGCATCGGCAGCGCCACCACATGCAGGCGGTCCAGCAGGTCCTGCAGCGGCGGCATCACGCGCGGTGAACCTGGCGCCCCGCCAGAAACGTCGCACGCACGTCCAGATCGGCGATCTCCTCGGGCGGCACCGCGCGCGGGTCGGCCGACAGCACCACCAGGTCGGCGTATTTGCCCACCTCGAGCGAGCCGATGATGTCGTCGGCGAACAACTGCCACGCCGCGTCGATGGTCTGCGCGCGGATGGCCTGCTCGACGGTCAGCCGCTCCTCGGGCGCCAGCACCCGCCCGCTCGGCGCTGTGCGTGTCGCGGCCACGCTGATGTTGCGCAGCGGCTCCTCGGGCGTGACCGGCGGGTCGTTGTGCAGCGAGATGCGCATGCCGGCGGCAACCGCGGAACCCGCAGGCATCCAACGGGATCCGCGCTCCGGCCCGAACAATCCGTCGACGATGATGTCACCCCAATAGTGGATCTGGTCGACGAAGATGCTGCACGTGACGCCGAGTTCGACGGCCCGGCGGATCTGGTCGTCCCGGATGGCGCCGACGTGCTCGAGCCTTAACCGGTGATCGTCGCGCGGGTGCCGGCGCAGCGCTTCTTCGTAGACGTCGAGGATGGTGTCCACGCCGGCGTCGCCCTGGACGTGACACGCCATCGGCCAGCCCAGCGGGAAGTAGGCGCCGACGATTTCGTGCAGTTGTTCGGCGGTGTAGTTGGCGCACCCGCACGAACCGGGCTGTATGCCGCTGATGCGGGTGGCTTCGGTGTCGAGGTAAGGAAACGACAGCGCGATGTTGCCGATCCAGGGCGAGCCGTCCACCCAGATTTTGATGCCGACCTGGCGCAGCATGTCGTCGCCTTCGCCCGGTGTGGCGGCCGTGCGCATTTGCGGGTTGGAGATCTCGTAGGTGCGCAGCCGGACGGTCAGGTCGCTGCGCACCTGCTCCACCAGCGGCTTGAAATTCGGGTCGAAGGCCATCTCCGAGCAGGTGGTCAGTCCGGCCCGGTTGAGCCGGGCACACTCGGCGCGCAGCATCTGCGGGTAGTCGCTGGGCTGGATGGCGCCGGCTAGCAGCGGGAACACCGCGCCGGTTTCCTCGGCGGTGCCGTCCAGCTCACCGTGCGCGTCGCGGCCGAACTTGGCTCCCTTGGGATCGGGGGTGTCGCGGGTCAGGTTTGCGCGGCGGGCGGCGTGTGTGTTGAAAAACGCCTTGTGCCCGGAGTTGTGCATGATCACCAGCGGCCCGTCCGGTGCGACCTCGTCGAGCCAGGCCAGCGTCGGCTGTGGTAGCCCGCTCTGCAGCAGCGGATCCCAGCCGTTGAGATAAGCGCCGTCGGGACCGCGGCGAGCAACCTCGCGGTGTACCGCCGTGATCACGTCGTCGGCGCTGCGCAGGGTGACCGGCCGGATGTCGACGAGCCGGTCGGACAGCGCGATCGCCTCCATCAGCGGATGTCCGTGTGCCTCAACGAATCCCGGCATCACGCAGCCATCGCCGATGTCGATCGTCTCGGTGCCGCTGCCGATGAATGCGTCGATTTCCGAGCGATCGCCAACCGCAATGATGCGGCCGTCGGCGACGGCGAGCGCCTCAGCGGTGGGGCGGGTCTCGTCGACGGTCAATACGGTTCCGGTGATGACGACATCTGCCTCGGCCATAGGCAGGAAGCCTACTGATTGCGGCGCTTGGTTGAGGGTGCGATACGGCAGAACTGCAACACGTTCTAGTCTGGCCCCATGAGTGACCAGCTGCTGCGCAACCCGACCCACAATGGCCACCTGTTGGTGGGCGCGCTCAAGCGCCACAAGAACAAGCCGGTGCTGTTCCTCGGGGACACCACGTTGACCGGTGGTGAACTGGCCGAGCGGATCAGCCAATACATCCAGGCGTTCGAGGCGCTGGGAGCCGGGACCGGCGTCGCGGTGGGGCTGCTGTCGCTCAACCGTCCCGAGGTGCTGATGATCATCGGCGCCGGACAGGCCCGGGGCTATCGGCGCACCGCGTTGCACCCGCTGGGCTCGCTGGACGATCACGCCTATGTGCTCAACGACGCGGGCATCAGCTCGCTGATCATCGACCCCAACCCGATGTTCGTCGAGCGCGCGCTGGGGCTACTGGAGAAGGTGGACTCGCTCAAGCAGATCCTGACGATCGGGCCGGTGCCCGAGGCTTTGCGTGGTGTGGCGGTGGATCTGTCCGCCGAGGCCGCCAAGTACCAGCCGCAGCCGCTGGTGGCCTCCGACCTGCCGCCGGATCAGGTGATCGGCCTGACTTACACCGGCGGTACCACCGGAAAGCCCAAGGGCGTGATGGGCACCGCCCAGTCGATCTCGACCATGACGATGATTCAGCTCGCCGAATGGGAATGGCCGGAACAGCCGCGGTTTTTGATGATCACTCCGCTGTCGCATGCCGGGGCTGCCTACTTTGTGCCGACGCTGATCAAGGGCGGCGAAATGTACGTGCTGCCCAAATTCGATCCGGCCGAGGTGCTGAAAACCATTGAAGAGAAACGGATTACGGCCACCTTCGTGGTGCCGTCGATGCTGTACGCGCTGATGGACCACCCGGATTCGCGCACCCGGGACCTGTCATCGCTCGAAACCGTGTATTACGGCGCGTCGGCGATCAACCCGGTGCGGCTGGCCGAGGCCATCAGCCGATTCGGCAAGATCTTCGCCCAGAACTACGGGCAATCCGAAGCGCCGATGGCCATCACCTACCTGGCCAAGGGCGACCACGACGAGAAGCGGCTGACCTCGTGCGGTCGCCCGACGCTGTTCGCTCGCGTCGCCCTGCTGGGCGACGACGGCAAGCCGGTGCCCCAGGGCGAACCGGGCGAAATCTGTGTCAGCGGACCACTATTGGCCGGCGGCTACTGGAATCTGCCGGAGGCGACGGCCGAGACCTTTAAAGACGGTTGGCTGCACACCGGCGACATGGCCCGCGAGGACGAGGACGGCTTCTACTACATCGTGGACCGGGTCAAGGACATGATCGTGACCGGCGGGTTCAACGTCTTCCCGCGCGAGGTCGAGGACGTGGTGGCCGAGCATCCCGCGGTGGCGCAGGTGTGCGTGGTCGGGGCGCCGGACGACAAGTGGGGCGAGGCCGTCACCGCGGTGGTGGTGCTGCGCTCCGACGCACCCCGCGACGACGCCGCGATCGAGGCGATGACCGCCGAGATCCAGGCCGCCGTCAAAGAGCGCAAGGGCTCGGTGCAATCGCCCAAGCGGGTGGTGGTCGTCGAGTCGCTGCCGTTGACCGGGCTGGGTAAGCCGGACAAGAAGGCCGTGCGGGCACAGTTCTGGGAAGGCGCCGAGCGCGCCGTCGGCTGAGTTCGCCGCGCCGGGTGTGAAGCGACGGCTTCGAGTGTGAAGCCACGGCTTTCGTTGTGAATCCTGGGCTTTCACAGTGAACAGGGGGCGGGGATCGGCGCCAGTTTGCGCCCTGGCCTCACACTCAAAGTCCAGGATTCACAACGAAAGCCGTGGCTTCACGCCCAAACCCTAGCGAACGCGCCGCGGGCAATGCTCGGTCTTACTGCCAGGGACCGACGCCGCCGATCTTGTCGATCCGGATATGCGTCACGAACCCCGGCGGCGCGTCGTCGGGCGGAAACGCGGCCGGGTCCGACAGCGTCTGCGCCAGCGACCGCAGCAGCTCCGGGGCCCCGCCCTCGACAACCCGCGCGGTCCCCTCGACCGAGAGATAGGGCCGCATGGCCTTGCCGGCGTCTCCGGTCGACACGATCGTCAACGCGACTCGGGGATCGCGGCGGATATTGCGGACCTTCTTGTGCTCGCCGAGGTGCGCCGTCACCAGCTCGTCGCCCTCGGGTGTCGATCGCAGCGCCACCCAGACCAGCGTCACCTGCGGACTACCGTCCGGATTGAGAGTGACCAGTGTGGCGTCGGCGCCGTTACCGATGAGCCCGCGCGCGGCTTCGTTGAGATTCATACGGTCTTCTACCGTGGCGCCTGCCGATTCATTCCCACGAGTGCGGAGGTAACGTCGCGGCATGGGCAACGCTGAGCGGATCAAGCCGCCGTGGTGGCTGAAGCCTGCCAACAAGGTCTTCATCCAGATGTCGCGACTGGGCATGGGCTTCGGCGGGGAAAGCCCGGTGGTGCTGACGGTTCCCGGCCGCAAGTCGGGCGCGCCCCGGTCGACGCCCGTCACACCGATGACGGTCGACGGAAGACGCTATGTCGTGGGCGGCTTCCCCGGTGCGGACTGGGTGCAAAACGTCCGCGCCGCAGGCGAAGTCACGCTGACCCGGGGCCGCAACACCGAACATGTCCGGATGGTGGAGCTCTCCCCCGACGAGGCCAAGCCGCTGCTGCGGGCCTTCCCCACCGAGGTGCCCACCGGGGTGGGTTTCATGAAGCGGTCGGGACTCGTCGAGCATGGACACCCCGACGAGTTCGAGAAGCTGGCCGGCCGCTGCGCGGTATTTCGTCTCGATCCGATCGACGGAGTTCAACAGCCTTGAGCGACAACCCATTCGACGCTACTCAGTGGCGGCCGGTCGAGGGATTCGACAACCTGACCGACATCACATACCACCGCCACGTCGCAGACGCCACCGTGCGGGTGGCGTTCGACCGGCCCGAAGTGCGCAACGCATTTCGACCCCACACGGTCGACGAGCTCTACCGCGCGCTCGACCACGCCAGAATGTCACCCGACGTGGGTGTGGTGCTGCTGACCGGCAACGGGCCGTCGCCGAAGGACGGCGGCTGGGCCTTTTGCTCCGGCGGCGACCAGCGCATTCGCGGACGCTCCGGCTATCAATACGCCAGCGGAGACACCGCCGACACGGTTGACGCAGCGCGCGCCGGCCGGTTGCACATCCTCGAGGTGCAACGACTGATCCGGTTCATGCCAAAGGTGGTCATCTGCCTGGTCAACGGATGGGCGGCCGGCGGCGGGCACAGCCTGCACGTGGTCTGCGACCTCACCCTGGCCAGCCGGGAGCACGCCCGCTTCAAGCAGACCGACGCCGACGTCGGCAGCTTCGACGGCGGCTACGGCAGCGCCTACCTGGCCCGGCAGGTGGGCCAGAAGTTCGCCCGCGAAATCTTCTTTTTGGGCCGTGCGTATACCGCCGAGCAGATGCACCGGATGGGCGCGGTCAACGAGGTCGTCGACCACGCTGAGCTGGAGCGCGTCGGTGTGCAATGGGCCAGCGAGATCAACGCGAAATCGCCTCAGGCGCAACGGATGCTGAAGTACGCGTTCAACCTGCTGGATGACGGGCTGGTGGGTCAGCAGCTGTTCGCCGGTGAGGCCACCCGGCTGGCCTACATGACCGACGAGGCCGTGGAGGGCCGCGACGCGTTCCTGCAGAAGCGGGCGCCGGACTGGAGCTCCTTTCCGCGCTACTTCTGACGATGGCTATCGTCGAGCCGGTAAATTTGCAGCGAAAGGTCGAGTAAGGGCCTGCAAAATTACCGGCTCGGCGAAACTACACTGCCGACGATGAGCAAGAGCCCGTTTCGCCGGTTCGCCGACCAGCTGGTGCTGGCCAGCATGCGGCCGCCGGCTGCGCCGCAGCTGATGGTCAACCGTCCCGCGATCAAACCGGTCAGCCTCCAGGGCAAGCGCGTCCTGCTCACCGGCGCATCGTCGGGCATAGGTGAGGCCGCGGCAGGACAATTCGCCAAACGCGGCGCCACGGTGGTGGCCGTGGCCCGCCGCCAGGATCTGTTGGACGCGGTCGCCGACCGGATCACGACGGCAGGCGGCACGGCGTTGTCGATCCCGTGCGACCTGTCGGACATGGATGCCGTCGATGCGTTGGTGGCCGACGTCGAAGACCGCATCGGCGGCGTTGACATCCTGATCAACAACGCCGCCCGGTCGATACGACGGCCGCTGGCCGAGTCGCTGGAACGCTGGCACGACGTCGAGCGGGTCACGGTGCTCAACTACTACGCCCCGCTGCGGTTGATCCGCGGGCTGGCGCCGGGAATGCTCGAACGCGGCGACGGCCACATCATCAACGTCGCGACCTGGGGCGTGATGTCGGAGGCATCGCCGATGTTCGGGGTGTACAACGCATCGAAGGCCGCGCTGGCCTCCATCAGCAGAGTCGTGGAAACCGAATGGGGCCAACAGGGTGTGCATTCGACGACGCTCTACTACCCATTGGTGGCCACACCGATGATCGCACCGACCAAGGCCTACGACGGCATGCCCGCGTTGACCCCGGAAGAGGCCGCCGAATGGATGGTCACCGCCGCCCGCACCCGGCCGGTGCGGATTGCGCCGCGGATGGCCGTTGCCCTGGACGCGCTCAACACCGTCGGCCCCCGCTGGGTCAATGCGCTCATGCAGCGGCGCGCCAGCCATTTGAAGTAGCTCCGGGCATCGGACGTGGTAGACACGACCACATGGACATCCTGGCCAGCCGGATGCTGCTCCGGCCGGCGGACTACCAGCGGTCGCTGACCTTCTACCGCGACCAGATAGGCCTGGCGATCGCGCGCGAATACGGAGCGGGCACAGTGTTTTTCGCGGGCCAGTCGTTGCTGGAGCTGGCCGGTTACGGCGAGCCGGACCACTCCCGGGGCCCGTTTCCCGGCGCTTTGTGGTTGCAGGTGCGCGACGTCCGGGCGACCCAGTCCGAGCTGGAAAGCCGTGGCGTGCCGATCACCCGCGAGGCGCGCCGGGAACCATGGGGCCTACATGAGATGCATGTGACCGATCCCGACGGCATCACCTTGATCTTCGTCCAGGTGCCCGGCGATCACCCGCTGCGCCGCGACACCCGCGCCCAGCCCCGCGGAACGGACGGTTAACGACGAACTAATATCTGGCGACGAGTCGAGGTATTCCCGCGATTCGCGTCTTCCACCATTCGACAATCGAATCCCCCGACCACCAGAATCAGGCGCTGTGAACATCGAACTGTTCCTCTTGATCATCGTCGTGATCACTGCATTGGCGTTCGACTTCACCAACGGCTTTCATGACACCGGCAACGCCATGGCGACCTCGATCGCCAGCGGCGCGCTGGCACCCAAGGCGGCGGTCGCCCTGTCCGCGGTGCTCAATTTGGTGGGCGCGTTCTTGTCCACCGCGGTGGCCGCGACGATCGCCAAAGGCCTGATCGACGCGAACCTGGTGACGCTGGAGTTGGTGTTTGCCGGCTTGGTCGGCGGCATCGTCTGGAACTTGTTGACCTGGCTGCTCGGTATCCCGTCCAGCTCCTCCCATGCGCTGATCGGCGGCATCGTCGGCGCCACCATCGCAGCGGTCGGCGGACACGGGGTGATCTGGAAAGGCGTGGTGTCCAAGGCAATCATTCCGGCCGTCGTGTCGGCGGTGCTGGCGGTCCTGGTCGGGGCGGCGGCGACCTGGCTGGTGTACCGGATCACCCGCGGCGTTCCGGAAAAGCGCACCGCCAGCGGGTTCCGGCGCGGCCAGATCGGCTCGGCTTCGCTGGTCTCGCTGGCCCACGGCACCAACGACGCGCAGAAGACGATGGGCGTGATCTTCCTGGCGCTCATGTCGTACGGGGCCGTCAGCAAAACAGCGGCCACGCCGCCGCTGTGGGTCATCGTGAGTTGCGCGGTAGCCATGGCGACCGGCACCTACCTGGGTGGCTGGCGGATCATCCGCACCCTGGGCAAGGGCCTGGTCGAGATCCAGTCGCCACAGGGCATGGCGGCTGAATCGTCTTCTGCCGCAGTGATTCTGCTATCGGCGCACTTCGGCTACGCGCTGTCGACGACGCAGGTCTGCACCGGCTCGGTGCTTGGCAGCGGGCTGGGCAAGCCAGGCGGCGAGGTGCGCTGGGGGGTGGCCGGCCGGATGGCGACGGCGTGGCTGGTGACGCTACCGCTGGCCGGGCTGGTCGGGGCGGTCACCTACTGGGTCGTGCACCTCATCGGCGGATACCCGGGCGCGATCATCGGCTTCGCACTGCTGGTGGCGATCTCCGGCGCCATCTACCTGCGGTCACGCCGGGTGAAGGTCGACCACCACAACGTCAACGCCGACTGGGAAGGCAGCCTGACCGCGGGGCTCGACGAATCACCCGACCCGCCACCCGGTTCGGGCCCTAAGGTGGGCGCGTCCCCCTACGGCTCAGATGACGACGCTCTTCCCGTGCGGACCGCATGATGAGCGCCTGGTTCAACTATCAAGCGACGCTGAAAATACTGGTCTTCAGCATGCTGGCCGGGGCCGCGCTGCCCGCGATTTTTGCGCTCGGGGTGCGGCTGCAGGCGCTCGGTGCCGGCGCGATCGGCGTCGGTAGGGCCGCACCCAAGCGCAACCCGGTCCTGACTTCGATCGCCTGGCTGATCTACGCGTTGGTAGTTGCCGTGGTCATCCTCGGCGTGCTTTTCATCGCCCGGGATTTCATCGCCCATCACACCGGCTATCCCTTCCTGGGCGCCAAACCCAAGTAGCATCGAAGCGTCGTCCCCCAAGGAGTGCCGAGCCTACGCGCGGAGTGGTAAGAGCGTGAACCGATTTCTCACCTCGATCGTCTCGTGGCTGCGTGCCGGCTATCCGGAGGGCATCCCGCCTACGGACTCATTCGCGGTACTTGCCCTGCTGGCGCGCCGATTGACCAACGATGAGGTCAAGCTGGTAGCTAACGAGCTGATGCGGCGCGGCGAATTCGACCATATCGACATCGGTGTGGTGATCAACAAATTGACCGATGAGCTGCCGTCACAAGAGGATATCGAGCGCGTCCGAACACGATTGGCCGCCAAGGGCTGGCCACTCGATGACGCCCGCGACACCCCCGGCAATGGAGAGCGCGCATAGCCGTCCTGCGGGCACTCAGCGTCCCGCCGGGCGGGGCCGTCCGGACGTTGTTGCCTGCGCTGCAGCGCGTGCTCGATGGCCGTGATTCCGCGCTGATTCCGGTGGCGCCCGGCGCGGGACCCTCGCCCGCGTTGCGCGTCGGAGAAGCCATCGACGACGACGTGGCCCTGGTGATGACGACGTCGGGAACCACCGGTACGCCCAAGGGCGCGATGTTGACCACCGCTGCCCTGACTGCCAGCGCTTCGGCGACCCACGACCGGCTCGGCGGCCCGGGCAGCTGGCTGCTGGCCGTGCCGGCCCATCACATCGCCGGGGTGCAGGTGCTGGTGCGCAGCACGCTCGCCGGCACCACACCGGTCGAGCTGGACGTGTCGGGCGGCTTCGACATCGCCGAATTGCCTTCTGCGGTAAGTCGATTGGGCCCGGGTAGGCGATATACGTCGCTGGTGTCGACGCAGTTGGCCAAGGCACTCGCCGATCCGGCGGCGACGGCTGCGCTGGCCGGATTGGACGCCGTGCTGATCGGCGGCGGACCGCTGCCGAGGCCCATCCTTGACGCGGCCGTCGCCGCCGGCATTGCGGTGGTGCAGACCTACGGGATGAGCGAGACCGCGGGCGGTTGCGTATACGACGGCGTCCCGTTGCCCGGCGTCCGGGTGCGGGTGGCGCGCGGTGGGCGCATCATGGTCGGTGGCGCCACCCTGGCCAAGGGTTACCGTAATCCGGTCGATCCCGACCCGTTCGCCGAGCCGGGCTGGTTTCGCACCGATGACCTTGGCGCCCTTGATGATTCGGGTGTACTGACAGTGTTGGGCCGCGCTGACGACGCCATCAGCACCGGCGGACTGACCGTGCTGCCCCAGCCCGTCGAGGCCGCATTGTGCACGCACCCCGCCGTCGGCGAGTGCGCGGTTTTCGGGCTCGCCGACGACCGGCTGGGCCAGCGGGTGGTCGCCGCGGTGGTGGTGCGCGCGGGGTATGCGCCGCCGACGCTGGACGCGCTGCGCGAGCACGTCACGCACACCCTGGATGCCACCGCCGCGCCGCGCGAGTTGCACGTCGTCGACGCGCTACCACGGCGCGGCATCGGCAAAGTGGACCGGAGCGCGTTGGTGCGACGGTTCGCCGGCCATCAATAGGCTGGTCGACCGTGAGGGTGGCGCGCCGGGAACTGATCGCGGTGGCAGCCGCGGCCTTGTTGGTGACGGCAGCGGTGGTATTGCCGCGGATGCACCTGGGCATCGATCCGCGCCGCGACACCGGCCTGGAGCGCTTTGGCATGCGGGCCGGCGCCGCGCCGATCTTCGGCTATTGGGACGTCCACGCCGGGTGGGGCACCGCGCCGGCAATCCTGCTCGCGCTGGCCGTTGTGCTGTGGGGAACCTCTGTCGCACAACGACTTTCATGGCGGATCCTGACGCTGTGCAGCTGGGCCACCGCCTGCGGGTGGGCGTTCGCGCTGGCGATGATCGACGGGTGGCAGCGTGGCTTCGCCGGCCGGCTGACCACTCGGGACGAATACTTATCGCAAGTACCCGGCATCACCGACATCCCGGCCACGCTGCGCACGTTCGCGAGCCGGATCGTCGACTTCCAGCCGAACTCCTGGGTCACTCACGTCTCCGGGCACCCACCCGGCGCGCTGCTGACGTTCGTCTGGCTGGACCGGATAGGGCTGCGCGGCGGTGCCTGGGCCGGGCTGCTGTGTCTGCTGGTCGGCTCCAGCGCGGCGGCGGCGGTGGTGATCGCGGTGCGGGCGCTGGCCGACGAGCAGACCGCCCGGCGGGCCGCGCCGTTTGTCGCGGTAGCGCCGACGGCGATCTGGGTGGCGGTCTCGGCGGACGGGTACTTCGCCGGAGTCGCGGCGTGGGGTATCGCGCTGTTGGCATTGGCGGTACACGGCAAGGTTCGGTTCCCGGCGTCAGCGGCCGTCGGGGCGGGTCTGCTGCTCGGCTGGGGCGTGTTTGTCAGTTACGGCCTGGCGTTGATGGGGCTTGCGGCGTTGGCGGTCCTTGTTTCGGCCGCGGACTGGCGGGCGGCGTTGCGGGCAGTGGGGCCGGCAACGCTGGCCGCGGTGGCCGTGGCGGTGGGCTTCGCTGTCGCGAGGTTCTCTTGGCTGGACGGTTATGACCTTGTGCAACAACGCTATTGGCAGGGCATCGCGAAGGATCGGCCGTTCCAATACTGGGTGTGGGCCAACCTGGCCTGCGTGGTGTGCGCGATCGGACTGGGCAGCGTCGCCGGCATCACCCGGGTGTTCGACAGAGCCGCCATTCGTCGGCGATCGGGCTTTCACCTGTTGCTGCTGGCGATGCTGACCGCCATCGCCGTTGCCGACCTGAGCATGCTGAGCAAGGCCGAGACCGAACGCATCTGGCTACCGTTCACCATCTGGCTGACGGCGGCGCCCGCATTGCTGCCGGTGAGGTCGCATCGGCTGTGGCTGGCGGTCAACGCCGCGGGTGCCCTGCTGTTGAACAGCGTGATCTTCACGAACTGGTAGGGGTGAATTGAGGCCGACTGTCAGAGGCCGGCCGCGCGGGTGACCCGCGCAAAGCGACTATCGGGCGCGCACGCGTCCCGCACAGCTGCGACGTCGTCGACGACATCGAAATCCGCCAACTCTTCCACGCTTGCAACGGCAATACCGTTGTCCCGCAAAGCCTTCAACGTGAGCTTGCCGGTCTCGGGCGCAGACATGGGCACACCGCGCAGACATTCGGCCATCGCCGGCAGCTGCACGCCGAGCACCCACCATCCCCCATCGCAGGCCAACCCGAGCACGGCCGGGGCCGCGAGCAGCCGGCGCGCGCAACCGGTCAACAAATCGGCGGTGACCTGCGGAGTGTCCATGCCGATTTGCAGCACCGGAAACCCGTCCGCCGAATCGGCGTGGGCGTTGGCCAGCCGGTCGGCGAAGCCGTCGCCGCGCTGCTCGATCACCCTGAACGACTCGAGCCGCCGGCGGATCTCGGCGCCCCCGACGGCAACATCCAGGTCACCGGCGAGGGCGACCACCCGGGCAGCCAACGGAGCGGCGGCGACGGCATCGAGGGTGTCCAGCAGGGCGGCCGCGGCAATCTCGGCGGCGACCAGCTCGCCGACCGTCGCCGCCAGCCGGGTCTTGGCCCGGCCGGGCTCCGGCGCCTTGGCGACCACCAACAAAGTCACCGGTAGGCCGCTCAAGAAATCACCTTCCAGAAGTCCAGGATCGCGGTGAGGCTGCCTCGCAGCGAGCCGCTGACCTTTGACTTGCCGCCGGTCCTGGGGCCATAGCTGATGTCCAGCTCGACCACGCGCCAGCCGGCGGCCGCGGCCCGAACCAGCAGTTCCAGCGGATAGCCCGACCGCCGATCGAGGACACCCAGGTTCAGCAGATCCGCCCGCCGGGCTACCCGCATGGGCGCGATGTCGTGCACCGGCAGGCCATGCCGGGTGCGTAACCGCCAGCTCATCACCACGGTGCCCACCCGGGCGACCCACGGCCAGCGCAGCCCCGGCACCGGCCGGCGCCGGCCGGTGACCAGATCGGCGCCCCGGGCCAGTTCGGCCACCAGCCGAGGCAAATCGGCAGCATTCATCGAGCCGTCGGCATCGATCACGGCCACGATCGGGGTCGTCGCCGCGACCACCCCGGCATGCACCGCCGCGCCATACCCGGGCCGGGGTTCGGTCACCACTTCGGCACCGTGGCGCCGCGCAACCCCGGCGGTATCGTCGCTGCTGTTGTTGTCGACGACCAGTGCCCGGTAGCCGGCGGGAATGGCGGCCAGCACAGCCGGCAGCGACTCTTCCTCGTCGAGGCAGGGCAGCACCACCGTCACCGCTTGCCCGGACATGGCAACCGACACTAGACCGGTGTCGGCGCGCGCTGATATTCGCGTTCCGCGCGGAAATTTCCTGCCAGCTGTGGTTGACTGTGGCCCTCGGAAGGCCTGTCGCCCACCGGCGTGAACCGATCCCGGACGTCAGCGACACCGAGCCCCCTCCCCGCAGTCACCAGTTGACGCAGCCGCGGCAACTCGAGCACAGGAAGCAGCAATGCAGCCCATGGACCAGCACCCGACACAGGCGGCCTCATTTCAGTCGCCCAACTATCCGCCGCCGGGTGATCCGGGCGGGATGAACTACGGGTATCCGGGGTACGGGGCGCCGCCGCCGGTGCCGGGTCCCTACCCGCCGTATCCGGTGGCCCCGCCGACCAACACGATGGCCATCGCGGCGTTGGTGGCCTCACTGATCATCGCTCCGCTGGGCATCATCTTCGGCCATATCTCGCTCTCGCAGATCAAACGATCCGGGGAGGGCGGCCGCGGCCTGGCGATCGCGGGGACGGTAATCGGCTATGTGGGAACGGCTTTCGCCGTCCTCAGCCTCGTCCTCTTTCTGGTGATCATGGGCGCGATGGGCGCCGCAGTCCACCGGGCCAACCGTCACTACACCACACCGACGACGTCTTACTCCACGATCGGTGTTCCGGATGCCTCGGCGGAGGTGATCAGGAACGCCGCAGTCGGCGATTGCATCAGGCGGGTGTCCGGAGCGCCGCGAAGCGACGGCACCACGGACGTGACGGTCTATCCCGCCACCTGCGGGTCGAGTTCGGCCACCGACAAAGTCACCAAGCGGACCAACAGCATCTCCAATTGCAGTGGCCCATGGGTTCAGACGAGGGCCTATTCGCCACCGATCGTGCTGTGCCTTTCCAGGCTGCGGTAACGGGCCTACCGGAGACCGTCAGCTACCACCGCCGCCGCCGGGGAATTTCGGGAACTGCGGCTTGGGCTGCGGCTGCGGCGCCATGGTCGGCATCTGCGGCTTGGGCTGCGGGGCCACCGTCGGCGCCACCGGCTTGGGCTGCGGCGCCACCGTCGGCGCCACCGTCGGCGCCACAGTCGGTTGCTGCGTCTGCGTATGCGGGACGGTCGGCTGCGTGGTGGGCGCCGGCGCCACCGTCGTTTGCTTAGGCGTCGGGGCCGCAGTCGTCGGTTGTGTGCTTGGCGGCGCGGTGGTCACCTGCGGCGCCTTTGACGTCGGGGCCGACGTGCTCGGCGCGGACGGCGTGCCCGACGGCGTGGAGGGCACCGACGATGGTGTCGACGGTGCCGATGGTGTCGACGGTGTCGACGGGGCCGACGGGGTCGTCAGTGTCGGCGGTGTCGTCGTCACCAACGGCTGCTTGCTTGGTGTCGGAGGAGTCGTAATCACCGGCGTCGAAGGAGTGCTAATCACCGGCGGATTCTGCGGCACGGGAGGCACGAACGGCGGCGGCACGAAGATCGGCGGCGGTCGCCAGCCCGGGAACGGAATGAAGATTGGCACCGGGATCGGCATTTTGGGGTCGGGCACGAAACCCGGCACCGGGGCGGCTTCGGGCGCGACCTGCGCGGGCACCTGCGCCGGGACGGCGGGCCCACCGCCACCGCCACCACCGCCCGTGGGCGCCACCAGTTGCGGCGGGATGTAGCCATTGGTGTCAGGGACGACACCGCCCTGGTAGCCCAGGTTGGGCGAGTCAGCCGGCGGCGGTGGCACCGGGGCCTGCTGTTGCGTCGGCAACAGCGGCATGAACTTTCCCGGCGCGGCGTTCTGATGCCCCAGCACCGGCTGGGCGGCCGCGGTCGGCCGGACGGTGACCGCCACCGCGACGGCCAGCGACGCCAAGCCGATCACCGCGAACGCCACCACAGCGTTGCCGAGCAACACCGATCCCCGGCTGAGCTTCGCCTCGCCGGGCTCGGCTTCCTCGTCGTCGACGAATTCATCGCCGTACTCGTCTTCGTACGGCAGCAGCTCGTGGTCGTCGGCCATCGAATACGCCAGCTGCTGTTCCTCGCCACCGGCCGGGACCGTGGGAGCGGCCGGGGTGTACGCCGTCGCGTCTGCGCCATACGCCTGCGGCGACATCGCGGTCGCGTCGCCGTACGCCTGCGGCGACATTGCGGTCGCGTCGCCGTACGCCTGCGGCGACATTGCGGTCGCGTCCGCGGCATACGCCATCGGCGACATCGCCGTCGCGTCGCCGAACGCCTGGCCGGCCAACGCCGCCGCGGGCAGGGCGGACATCGCCGCACCACGAGCCATCGCGAACGTGGGGTCCTCGGCGACCGACACCCGCATGGTCGACGCGTCCCGCAGCTGGTCAGCAACCTGTGAGGTGCGCTCGGAAGACGATCCCACCAAGTAGACGTCGCGCACCCCGCCCGCCTGGTCGCCGAGCCGCGCCAGCATGGTGTCCAAGGCGCCCGTCGCATCGCCGCCGGCAAACTGCCCTGCGGCCAGCACGGTCGGCGGCGAGTCCGGATCGTCAACCGTCGCCGCCGGCGCCAGTAGCGTCGCCGCCTCGTCACCGACCACCAGCATCGCGGGGGCCTGCGGCCCGGCGGCGCGCATCAAGGCCGTCGCGGCCTGCTCCTCCCCCAGGACGACGACGTTCTGCACGCCGGAGTTCTCCAGCGCCTGTCGCAGCCGGTCCGACTGAGGCGCATCCGACCAGCACAATCGGGTGGCAACCAGCCGGTGGTGCTCGTCGGCCAGCAACCGGTTGGTACCGACGATCGTCTCGGTGAGCCGCTCGACCGGGTGGTCATCGAGGTCGACGACCGATTGGTCGATGACCCCGCCACCGCCGGCGCCTGACCCGACAAGAGCCAAGCGGGCAACACGGTCTGCGACCGCCACCCCCAAAACGACGTCCATCGCGGCTCTCCTTCGCCTGGCCACCCCGCAACCAGCAATGTCCCAGCATCATTACACTGCGGTACCGTCGGCAGTATCCAACATCCGGATTAGATTCGCCTATGAACGCAGCGTAACCAGGTTCCCACAGCCTTCCCACCGCCTGGGACGGACACCGTTGAGCAACCTTTGCGGATTTCGGTGTCGCCAGCCCCTGCCGCGTCGCCCGAACGGAGAATATGGTCTCAAGAGAGCATCCACATCAGGTGTGCTCCGCGCCGACACCAACCGTCCTTGATCAACGGGGGGCCTTGTGAGCCAGAGCAGCTACGACGCGCCTACCGGCCCCATCCGCGGGGGGGTTCCGGCCGCGTCCGCGCCGTCGGTAGGGCCGCCGGCAGAGCCGGGTCGGCGGCGCAATCCGAAGCGCGACCTGATCGCCGCGGTGTTGCTGATCATTGCGGCGTTCCTGCCCTGGAACCTGTACTTCGGCGCCGGAATACCGAACAGCAAGACGATCGTGTTCGCGGCACTCGGGGCGGTGACACTGCTTTCCCTCGTCGCGATCGCAGCCCCGCCGGGGCGGTTGCGCCTCATTCTGAACGTCCCCTACTGGCTGTTGGTGGCCGCTTTCATCGGCTTCGACGTGTACGAGACGATCCGTTCCGGCGGCAAGCCACCCCCGCCGGGAGGTGTGGGACCGGGCGCCTGGCTGGGGATCGCCGGCTCGGTGCTGAGCGCGCAACCGCTGATCATCGGCCCGACCGCGGCTGAAGAGCGGCCCGACGGATGGCTGCGGGCGGCCCGGGTCGTCGGCTACCTGTCGCTGATCGGCGCCACGCTGAGCTCGGCGTTCAACCTGTTTTGGCGGGTCTGGTACGCCACGCACGACACCTCGGGCGCCGGCTTCGGCAAGCCGAACATCGTGGTCATCGTCACCGCCACGGTGTACGGGCTGGTTCAGTGGGTCGCGGTCCTGGTCGCGTCCAGGTGGCTTATCAAGGGCACGAAGGCGTTTCACCTGGCCTTGGTCGCGCTCGGGGCCGCGACGCTGCTGGCCGGGCCGCTGGTGTGGTTCTTGCCCATCGGCCGCGACATCGACGCCTTCCACGGCATAGCGCAGAACACCTCGACGGCCGGAGTGGGATACGAGGGATATCTGGCGTGGGCCGTCGGCGTGGCGATTTTCGCGCCCCGGGTGCTGCCCGGTTACCGCCGCGGCGGCCCGGACGACGCCGGTCCCTGGCGGACGGCGGCCCGCGTGGGCTCGACGCTGATCATCGTGTGGTGCCTGGGCTCCGTGCTGATGCGGATCACCGACTTCACCGGCGCGCGCATTCTGAATTACCCATACTCGCGCTACGACAGCATGACGCTGGCCGCATTCGACCTGGCCACCGCGGGCCTGGCGATCTGGCTTCGGATCAAACTGGCCAAGGCTGCGGTGCCGACCAGGCTGATCACCACGCTGACCGGGCTTCTGGTCACGTTCGGCATCGCGCGCGTGGTGTTGGGCATTTGGCTGGCGCCGCGGTTCGTGGTGCCCCCGGGTGGCGGCGGGTGGAACAACCCGGTCTACGGCAACAACCTCGCGCATCAGATCACCAGCACCTTCGACGTGGCACTGTGCGGGCTGGCGCTGGGCATTCTCATCGCCGTGAGGATCAGCGGACAGCTCAGCGGTCGCCGACGGCGACGCCGTAGGCGGCGCGTCCCCGTCCAGGCGGCGCGTGGAGCTGCTCCGGCTGCGGCTCCCCCGCCGTCGGCAGCGGCGACCACCCGCATTCCCGCCGGTGGCGGAGGGCCCGCCGGTGGGGAGCCGCAACTGGCCGGCTCCGGCGCCCCACGCATCTTCCGGGGTGACGACTCGGCCACGCAGCAGATATCCCTGCAGCAGCAGCCGCCCACGCCCAAGATCTACCGCCCGCCGCAGAGCTGAGGCTCGCTGTTTGGTTCTGAATCCTGGGCTTTGCCGGTGAAGCTTGGGCTTTGGTTGTGAATCCTCGGCGTTGCCGGTGAAGCCTGGGCGGACAAATCGCCGGATCCCCGCCATAGCTTCACACCAAAATCCGTAGCTTCACGCCGAAATCCCTGTGTTCACAGCGGACGCCGACGCTCGTTCAGCGCAGGGGCGCAAAGGCGAATTCGCGCAGGCCGTCGCGTGGAGCTACGGCCGCACGAAAACCCAGCACCTGGACCGCCCGGCGGGGATCGGCCACGATGTGGCGCACGTCGCCGCTGCGGTATTGGCCGGTGATCACCGGCTGCACCGTACCGCCGCGCGCATCGCACAACGCGGTGGCCACCTCGAGGATGGCGACGGGGCGTCCCGAGCAGACGTTGACGGCGGTGAACCCGTCCCGCTCGGCAGTTGCCAATGCGGCCGCGAGATTGGCCGCGGCAACGTCGTCGACGTGGACGAAGTCGCGCATCTGCCGCCCGTCCTCGAAAACCCTTGGCGGCTGGCCTTTTTCGAGCGTCGAACGGAAAATCGCCGCCACCCCGGAGTATGGGGTGTCGCGCGGCATGCCCGGTCCGTAGACGTTGTGGTAGCGCAAGGCCAGCACCGACCCGCCCGTCGCCTCCGACCACGCCAGCGCGTAGTGCTCCTGCGCCGCCTTGCTCGCCGCGTACAGGCTGCGTGGGCGCAGCGGGGCATCCTCGTCGACGAGCCGCCAGGCGACCGCCGCCCCGCACACCGGACAGCGGTGCTCGAAGATTCCGGCGTCCAGGTCGGCGCGCCGTCTCGGCAGCGGATCGACCGGGCCGTGCTCGGGGCAGTCGTAGTTGCCCTGCCCGTAGACCACCATCGACGATGCCAGCACCAGACGCCGCACCCCGGCCGCGAACATCTGCGCCAGCAGCACCGTCGTGGCGAAGTCGTTGTGGGCGCCATAGGCGGGCGCGTCGGCGGCGTCCACGCCCGCGCCCACCATCGCGGCCTGGTGGCAAACCAGGTCCACCCCGGCCAACAGCGGACGCAAGGCGTGGGCATCGCGAACGTCGACCTGCCGGCATTCCGGCGGCGGTACCGGGTGTGCTCCGTGGGCGGCGGGCAACAGCGCGTCGACGGCGATCACGTCGTGCCCGGCAGCGCGCAACGCCGCGGCCACGCGTGAGCCGATGAAGCCGGCGGCGCCGGTGAGCAACACCCTCACGGCAGCTCGAACGGCAACGTGACGCCGGTGTGCGCCAGGCAGTGCGTGCAGGCGCGCTCGACGTCGACGCGACCGATGGCCGCCCGTACCAGCGTTTTGAACGGCTCGATGTTCTTCTGGAATTCGGCGAACACATCGACGGCTTTCACGCCTTCGCCCGCTGCCACACCGGCGTCCAAGTCGGTCACCAAAGCTATTGCGGCATAGCATATTTCGAGTTCCCGGGCCAGCACCGCCTCGGGGTAGCCGGTCATGTTGACCAAGCTGAAGCCAGCGGCGGCGAACCACCGGCTCTCGGCCCGGGTGGAAAACCGCGGCCCTTGGATCACCACCATGGTGCCGCCGTCGCACACGCCGGGCAGCCCGGTGGCCGCCGCGCGCAGCGTCGGGCAGTACGGATCGGCGAACTCGACGTGGATGGCGCCGGCGTCGAAATAGGTGTCGGCGCGGCCGGTGGTCCGGTCGACCAGCTGGTCGGGCACCACCACGACGCCGGGTCCGAGTTCGGGTTTCAGGCTGCCGACCGCGCACGGCGCGAACACCTGCCGGACGCCCAGCGCACGCAGGGCCCACATGTTGGCGCGGTAGGGGACGGTGTGCGCCGAGTATTCGTGGTTCGCACCGTGCCGCGGGAGGAAGGCGACTTCGTGCTGGTCGATGAAGCCGATCGTGATCGGCGCGCTGGGTTTGCCGTAAGGGGTGTCTGGATAGACGGTGCGTTCGTCGGAGCCGAGGAACGTGTAGAAACCGCTGCCGCCGATCACTCCGAGCATGTGGCCCATTCTGGTCGATACCGGATGATGCCTTACGTTGCCTGGGTGGCCACTTTCACGCAGTGGATATCCGGTGCGCGTCCGCGCACGCTGCCCAACGCGGTGGCACCCGTGGTCGCGGGCACCGGCGCGGCGGCCTGGCTGCACTCCGCGGTGTGGTGGAAGGCGCTGCTCGCGCTGGTTGTCGCGGTGGCGCTGATTGTGGGGGTCAACTACGCCAACGATTACTCCGACGGCATCCGCGGCACCGATGACAATCGGGCCGGCCCGGTGCGGTTGGTGGGTTCGCGGCTGGCGACGCCGCGGGCGGTGCTGGCCGCGGCGATCGCGGGCCTGACGGTGGGCGCGGTGGCCGGGCTGGTTTTGGCGCTGCTCACCTCGCCGTGGCTGATCGCTGTCGGCGCGGTCTGCATCGCGGGGGCGTGGCTCTATACCGGGGGTTCCAGGCCGTACGGCTACGCCGGCTTCGGCGAACTCGCGGTGTTCGTGTTCTTCGGCCTGGTCGCCGTGCTGGGCACGCAGTACACCCAGGCATTGCGGGTGGACTGGGTGGGGCTGGTGTTGGCTGCGGCGACGGGCGCGTTGTCGTCGTCGGTGCTTGTGGCCAACAACCTGCGGGACATCCCCACCGACGCGCAGTCCGGCAAGTTGACGCTGGCCGTCCGCCTGGGCGATACCCGCACCCGGGTGCTGTATCAGGGGTTGCTGGCCAGCGCCGGGCTGCTGACGCTGGTTTTGATGCTCGCGACGCCGTGGTGTGCGGTCGGGCTGGTGGCCACGCCGCTGGCGCTGCGTGCTGCCCGACCGGTGCGCGCCGGCCGCGGCGGGCCCGAGTTGATTCCGGTGCTGCGTGACACCGGTCTGGCGATGGTGGTGTGGGCGACGGCGGTGGCATCGGCGCTTGCCTGGTAGGGCGGCCCGTCTGACGGCGTTCACTCTGCGCTCAGGGCGCAGTTTTGCGAGAAAGGGTCGCCGCCACCGCAGAATCAATGCCCGCCCGGGGGGCTTTGCGTCTGCTCGGCCGCCAATGTCTACAGTCAGATACAACGAACTGAGGATGGGCATGACGGAGATCGCCAGCAGCACCGGCGCCAAGAGCATCGGGATGCTCAGCGTCGGGGCGTATCGGCCAGAGCGCGTAGTGACCAATGAGGAGATCTGCCAGAACATCGACTCGTCCGACGAGTGGATCTATAGCCGAACCGGGATCAAGACCCGCCGCTTCGCGGCCGACGACGAATCCGCCGCTTCCATGGCTACTGAGGCCTGCCGGCGGGCACTGAAGAACGCATCGCTGGACGCAGCCGACATCGACGGCGTGATCCTCACTACCAACACGCATTTCCTGCAGACCCCGCCGGCGGCGCCGATGGTGGCAGCGGCGTTGGGCGCCAAGGACATTCTTGGGTTCGACCTGTCCGCCGGGTGCGCCGGCTTCGGCTATGCGCTGGGTGTGGCGGCCGACATGATCCGGGGCGGCGGTGCCGCCAAGATGCTGGTGGTCGGCACGGAGAAGTTGTCCCCGACGATCGACATGTACGACCGCGGCAACTGCTTCATCTTCGCCGACGGCGCGGCCGCGGTGGTGGTCGGCGAAACACCGTTCCAGGGCATCGGGCCGACCGTCGCGGGCAGCAACGGCGAACAGGCCAACGCCATCCGCCAGGACATCGACTGGATCACGTTCGCCCAAAACCCAAGTGGCCCACGCCCATTCGTGCGGCTAGAAGGTCCCGCGGTGTTCCGCTGGGCGGCGTTCCAGATGGGCGACGTCGGGCGCAGAGCACTAGAGGTCGCCGGCGTCGGGCCGGATCAGATCGACGTGTTCGTACCTCATCAAGCCAACAGCCGAATCAACGAACTGCTGGTCAAGAACCTGAAGTTGCGACCGGACGTGATTGTCGCCAACGACATCGAGCAGGCCGGAAACACCTCGGCGGCGTCGATCCCGTTGGCCATGGCCGAACTGATGGCCACGGGTGCGGCCAAGCCGAACGATCTGGCCCTGCTCATCGGCTACGGCGCGGGCCTGAGCTACGCCGCGCAGGTGGTCCGGATGCCGCTGCACTGCGACGCGTAGCTCACGCCCCCTCGCTCGGCTCCCCGTCGGCCTCATCGTCGGCCACCGCCTCACCGCGCAGCCGGGCCCGCAGCTTTTCCCGCTCGGCGCGTCGGCGCTCGTCGGCAATCGCCAGCGCCGCGGTGGCGCGCCGGCGCAGCGGGCTGAACACCCAGATGCCCAACGGCATCGCGATGATGAGGGCGAACAACGCCGCCACGGCGATCGGGAATTCCGTGACCCCCAGCAACCGCGCCGTCCCGTAAATCGCGGCACCGACCACCACGACCAGGAGCAGTCGAGCCGTCGCGTACAGCAGAACGTCGGGAACCACCCGGGGCGCCCGATCCCGACCGTCGTTCTCAGCTGTCCCAGTGGTACTGCCGCTCTGCCCTTTCGACACAGCCCCGAGCCTACGGCGCAGGTATATTCGCTCCAAGGAGGTGTCGAGTGCTCTACCTGTTCCTGGTCCTAATTCTGGGGACGCTGATCTATTTCGGCTGGCGTGCGGCGCGGGCGCAGGCCAACCGGCCCAAAACTCGTGTCATCGGCCCAGACGACGATCCGGACTTCTTGTGGCGGTTGAGCCACGGGGACAACAACCCGCGTTAAGCATGTCCCACGTTGGCCCGTGACTCGCTAGGGAATCCACCGGCGACAACGGCAGCCAGCTCGGTGAGCGCTTCGCGAGTCTGCCGCCGCAGCCGCGACAAATCCACCTCGGCGCCCTCCTCGAGGTGCGGGTCGAATGGCACCAGCCGCACCGCGCGGCAGCGTCGTGAGAAGTGGTCGAGTACCTTCTGCATGTCGACGTTGCCCGACCTGGGCCGTACCGCATTGATCACTGCGACCGACGAACGCACCAGGTCCTCGTGGCCATGCGCGTCCAGCCAATCCAGCGTCGCCGACGCACTGCGGGCGCCGTCGATGGACCCCGAGCTGACCACGATCAGGGCGTCGGACTTGGCCAGCACCGCCGACATGGCCGAGTGCAGCAGCCCGGTGCCGCAGTCCGTGATCACCAGGCCGTAGAACCGCTCCAGGATGTCCAGGGTGCGGCGGTAGTCCTCGCCGCTGAACGCGTCCGACACGGACGGATCGCTTTCGGACGCCAGCACTTCCAGCCCGCTCGGCCCGCGCGAGGTGTAGCGGGAGACATCGCTGTACCGCTCGATGGTTCCGGCGTCGTGCAGCAGCTGCCGCACCGTTGCCGACGTCTCCAGCGGAATCTTCTGGCTCAGCGTCCCGCGATCCGGATTGGCGTCGACGGCCACCACCCGGTCTCCGCGGATGGAAGCCAAGGTGGCGCCCAGCGTCGCGGCGATGGTGGTCTTGCCGACGCCGCCCTTGAGCGACAGCACGGCGATGCGATAGCACCCCCGCAACGGCCGGTTGATCTGCGCCACCAGGTCGTTGTGCCGGGCGGCGCGCGGGCTTTCGCCCACGTTGATCAGCCGCCCGGACAGCACGTAGAGCAGCCGGCGCCAGCCCTCGGTCGGCGGCGGCTTGATCGGTCGCAACAGCATGCTGGTGGACAGCTCCGGATACGGCGTGTGTGGCACGGCTTCCGGTCGGAAGGGGGCGTCCACGTGAGCGGCGGATGCCTCAGCCGGGCCGGTGTAGTAGCCGCCGAATCCCGGTTCGATCGGCCGGATGCCGGTCGCCGGACTCGAGTCCCAGGGCGCCACCGGAGCCGGTGCGGTGGGTGGGACGAGGCCGCGCGGGTCGACGCCCGGGCGCCGCGTCTGGGTGCGGAACCCCGCGAAGGCACGCGTGGGAGGTTCGCTGCCGGAATGCGGCTCGCCATGGTGGGGCGGCTCGGCCTGGTAGGGCGGCAACTCCCGGGTGGGAGGATCCGCCGCGCCACGGCCGCCTTGGCCGGTGGGCGCCCCCACTTGATGCTCGGACACGTGCAGTTCCCCCTTTGGGCCGCTGCTTGGCCCCTCGGTTGCTTGTTGGCCGGGCCGAATGCTGACGATCAGTCAGCCCACGCCCGCGTAGGAATGCAGGCCTACAGTCACCAGGTTAACGAAGAACAAGTTGAAGACCATCGCCACGAAGCCCACGACGTTGATCCAGGCCGCCCTGCGGTCCCGCCATCCCGCCGTTGACCTGGCATGTAGGTAGGCCGCGTAGACCACCCAGGCAATGAACGAGACGGTCTCCTTGGGGTCCCAGCCCCAGTACCGGCCCCAGGCTTGCTCGGCCCAGATGGCGCCGAATATGACACCGAAACCGAACACCGGGAACGCGAAGATCGTGGTCCGATAGGCAACCCGGTCCAGCGTCTGCGCGTCGGGTAACCGCCGCACCACCCGGGCCAGTGCGCCGTCAGCGTCGGGCTCCGCCAGCCGCGATGTGCGCAACAGGAACAAGACGCTGGCGATGCCGGCGACCAGGAACACCCCCGAACCCAGGCTGACCACCGACACGTGAATGGGCAGCCAGTACGACTGCAGCGCGGGCATCACAGGCGCGGCGTTGGCGTAGAGCCAGCGTCCGGAGACGGCGAGCAGGATCAGCACCGGCACCAGCAGGAAGACCCACAGCGGGCGGTACTGCGGGCGGCGCAGCACGATCGCGCCGGCGACCAGACCGCTGAAGCAGGTCAGGTTGATGAACTCGTACATGTTGCCCCACGGCACCCGCATGGTGGCCAGGCCGCGCAGCACGATGCAGGCGAACAGCAGCCCGATACCGAGGTAGACGACGGCCAGCCCGGCCCGCCCTACGCGTTCGTCGAACGGGCGTTGCGCAGCGTCCACCACCACGCCCGGAGTCGAGCTGTCGGCGGCGACGCCGGCGGGGACGGCGGCCAGCGCTCGCGCGCGGGTGTCGGCGCGGCGGCTGCCGACGTAGGCCAGCTCGAAGGCCAACAGCAGCAGCGCGACCACCAGCGCCACCACCGCCGAGGTGAACGCCCAGTCGGAGTACCTGGACAGGCCGATGTTGACATGCAGGGTATTCATTGCAGGTTCACCTGAGAACTCCTCGTGGCCGCCGTTGCGGGCTCGTCGTCGGGGTGGCTCAGCCCGGCCAACAACCGCTCGGTCAGCCGCTCGAACTCATCGCCCCACCCGGAGTTGTCGGTGCGCGCCAGACCGCCCAGTTCGACGTTCACCGTACCGGCGGCCTCGTCGCCGGCAGGGACAAGCCGCACCCACACCCGTCGCCGGCGGACCAGCAGCGACACCAGCAGTCCGGCCATCATCGTGATGGCGAAAACCAGCACCCAGGCCTGGCCCGGGTCGTGGGAGACCTGCAGGTTGACGAAAGGCACGGCGCCGTCGAAGCGGACCGTGGTGCCATCAGGGTCCAGCCGCACGACTTCCCCGACGCGCAGGTTGACTCGTTTCTCCTTGGTGAGCCGGCCCTGCTCGATCAGCCGCGGGTCCAGGGCGAACAGTGACTGGGGCCGGCCGGTGTCCAGCCCGGTGTCGCCGCGGTAGATGTCGATGGCCACCGCCGGGTCGTTGAGCGCCGGGAACCGCGACGACAGCAGGGTGCCGTCGAGCTGTTCGGTGGGCGCCAGCAGGCCCTGGATCGCGATCTCGTGTTTGCGGCGCTGCTCGGCGTTGGGGTAGCTGCCGGCCGGCGGGTCGATGCGAGCCACACCCGACGACAGCAATGTCTGCGGGTTGTCGGGTCGCCATTGCACCGTTGACGTGCGGGTCTGCCCGTCCGGGAAGGTCACCGTGAAGGTGGGCGCGTAGCCGTGGCCCTGCAGGTAGACCCGGTCACCGCCGACCCGCAGCGGGCGGTTGACCTCCAGCCGGTAGGGCCGCCACACATTTGCGGTCAGATCCTTGCCGGATTGGTAGACGATGTCGGCGGCAAACGAGGTGGCCTGCCCGGACGACAGGTAGTTGGCGGCGAAGTCGTTCACCCGGATGCAGATGGGGTGCAGCGAGGTGCCGTCGACGGTGTTCCCGGCCCGGAACGAGTCGAACGCGGCCGGCGACGCCGAGCAGAACCCGGGCCCGCCGTCGGCGATGACGATGACGTTGCCCTCGTAGCCGAACAACTTGCCGACCGCCACCGCGACCAGCAGGCCCAGCAGCGAGAAGTGGAACAGCAGGTTGCCGAATTCGCGCAGGTAGCCCTTCTCGGCGGACACCTCGACGGTCTGACCCTCGTGCCGGACTGTGCAGCGCCAGCCGCGCAGCCGGCCGGCGATGGTGGCGGCCAGTGCGGCGGGGTCGCCCGTGGTCCGGGCGGTGGCGTGCTTGGGCAGCCGGGCCAAGTTGCGCGGCGCGGCGACCGGGGTGGCGCGCAGGCTGCGGGCCTGCTCGATCATCCGCGGGGTGAGGCAGCCGACCAGGGACACGAACAGCAACACGTAGATGGCGGTGAACCAGAAGCTGGAGAACACGTCGAAGGCCTGCAGCTGGTCGAGCCATGGGCCGATCACCGGGTGGGCCGTGAGGTAGTCGTCGACCTTGCCGGCGTTAAGGCTGCGCTGCGGCAACAGTGCACCGGGTATCGCGCCCAGCGCCAGCAGGAACAGCAGCACCAGCGCGGTGCCCATCGACGTCAGCGAGCGCCACAGCTTTTTTACGGCGAGCAGACGCAAAATCCCCCAAAATGGCCCATTTTGGGGGGATTTTGCGTCTGCTCGCGCCACTGCTCGCGCCATCAAATCGGCAACCTCACGTCGGACACGAACGCGTCGCGGAGCCAGCCGACGAACTCGTTCCAGACCCCGGTCACCAGCGCGGCACCGACGGCGATCAACAGCACGCCGCCAAAGATTTGGATTGCCCTGGTATGGCGACGCAGCCAGCCCAGCGCCGCGACGGCCCCGGCCGAGCCGAATGCCAGCAACACGAACGGGATGCCCAGCCCCAGGCAGTAGGCGATTACCAGCGCGATTCCGCGCGGCACGTTGGCACCCTCGGTGGCCGAGGCGACGGTGATCACCCCGGTCAGCGTCGGGCCCAGGCAGGGCGTCCAGCCAAGCGCGAAGACCGCGCCCAGCAGCGGCGCCCCCGCCACCGTCGTCAGTTGCAGCGGGCTGAACCGGGCGGGGCGCTGCAGCACGGGGATGAACCCGACGAACACCAGCCCCATCACGATGGTCAGTACGCCACCGACCCGCTGCAGCAGCACCTGGTTGGTGATCAATGTCGAGGTCATTCCCAGCACCGCGACGGTGCCCAGCACGAACACCGTGGTGAATCCGGCCACGAACAGCGCCGCCGACCCGGTGACGCGCCAGCGGGCCGCCGGCGGGGCTTTGACAGCACCGGCCGGCGAATCCTCGGCGACCCCGACCACCGCCGCCAGGTACGACAGATAGCCCGGCACCAGCGGCACCACGCACGGCGAGGCGAACGACACCAGCCCGGCCAGCAAACACACGCCCAGGGCCACCAGCAGCGGCCCGGCGGCGGCGACGTGGGCAAACCCGGTCATGGCGCCTCGGCAGCCAACCGTTGCACCACGGGCTGCAGATCCTGGGCCAGCAGTTCGCGCAGGAACACCGCCGCGACCCGATGCCGGCGGTCCAGCACCAGCGTGGAGGGGATGACGGAGCTGGGATACTTGCCGCCGAAGGCAATCAGGGTGCGCATCGGCGGGTCATAGATCGACGGGAACGTGACATGGCGGTCGTTGACGAAGTCCTGCGCGGCCTGGCGGCTGTTGTCGCGGACGTCGATGCCCAGGAAAGACGTCCCGGAATCGCGGGTGGCGTCGTACACCCGCTGCAGCTGGGTGACCTCGGCGCGGCAGGGCCCACACCACTGCCCCCATACGTTGATGACGACGACACGGCCGGCGAACTGCGCGTCGTCCAGCGAGATGGTGCGCGCCGGATCCGCCAGGTCGGGGCCGGAAAGCGGGCCCGGCCGTCCGCGACTAGCCGGTGGGTCGTAGTAGATGTCGGTCTTGCCGCCGGGCGAGACGAACTCGAACGTGCCGCCCTGCGCCACGGCGTCGCGGCCGGCACAGCCCGCCAGCAGCGTGACCAACAGTGCGATCGCCAGCCCGCGCATGGTCACGGACCCGCCGGTTGGGAGTATTCGACGCCGGCCAACCGGTCGCCGTCGTAGACCAGCGTGGTCACCGACGCCAGCCCACACTGGCGCCGCCGCGGGTCGTGCCAGACCCGCTTGCCGGTCAGATGTAGCCGCACCGTCCACACCGGCAGCTGGTGGCTGACGCACACCACCTCATGCCCGGCGCCGCGCACGCGCGCCTTTTCCACCGCGGTCACCATCCGGGCTGCGATCTCGGCATAGGGCTCACCCCATGACGGGGTGAACGGGTTGCGCAGCTGCCACCAGAACCGGGGGTCGCGCCACGCGCCGTCACCTGGGCCGACGCGCCGGCCCTCGAAGAAGTTGGTCGATTCGATCAGGTCCGGGTCGGTGTCCACCGGCAGGTCGTGGCGGGCGGCGATGGGTGCCGCGGTTTCCTGGGCCCGCTGCAGCGGGGAGGCGATGACGGCGACGACGTCGCGGTCGGCCAGGAAGTCGGCGACGGCGGCCGCCTGGGCGCGGCCCCGCTCGGACAGGTGGAATCCGGGCAGGCGTCCGTAGAGGATGCCGGTGGGGTTGTGCACCTCGCCGTGGCGGACCAGGTGGACTCGGGTTTGCTCGGCCATCACGATTCCTTCGCGCCGGCAGCAGCCCGGGCCGCGACGGGTAAGGCGTCGGCGATCCGGTCGAACGCGGTGTCGTCCAGAGCGGCCGAGACGAACCATGCCTCGAAGGCACTGCACGGCGGGTAGACGCCGGCGTCCAACAGGGCGTGGAAGAACGGCGGGTAACGCCAGGTCTGGCTGGCCCGCGCGGACGCGAAATCGGTCACCGGCGTCTCGGTGAAAAAGACGCTGAGCATGTTGCCTGCACGCGAAATCTGGTGCGGCACACCGGCATCGGTCAACGCGTCGGCTAGCAACCCGGCCAGACGATCGGCGTTGTCATCCAGCGCGCGATACACCTGCTGGTCGGCGGCCCGCAGCGTGGCCAGCCCGGCGGCCACCGCCACCGGGTTTCCCGACAAGGTGCCGGCTTGGTACACCGGGCCCAGCGGCGCCAGCCGCTCCATCACGTCGGCGCGTCCGCCGAACGCGGCGGCCGGCAACCCCCCGCTCATCACCTTGCCGAAGGTGAACAGGTCGGCGGGCACCGGATCGATTCCGTACCAACCACTTCGGCTCACCCGGAAGCCCGTCATCACCTCGTCGACGATGAGCAACGCGCCGTGCTCGGCGGTGATCTCTCGCAGGGCGGCGTTGTAGCCCGGCGCGGGCGGGACGACGCCCATGTTTCCCGGGCTGGCTTCGGTGATCACCGCGGCGATCTCGTCGCCGAACCGCGCGAACGTCTGCCGCACCGCGTCAATGTCGTTGTAAGCCAACACAATTGTGTCGGCTGCGGCCGCGCCGGTCACCCCGGGCGACGACGGGAGGCCAAGCGTCGCCACGCCCGAGCCCGCGTCGGCAAGCAGCGAGTCCACATGCCCGTGGTAGCAGCCGGAGAACTTGACGATCTTGGCCCGGCCGGTGAAGCCGCGGGCCAGCCGCACGGCGCTCATGGTGGCCTCGGTGCCCGAGTTCACCAGTCGGATCCGCTCGACCGGCGTCACCCGGCCGATGATCTCGGCCGCCAGCTGGGTCTCGGCCGGCGTCGGCGCCCCGAACGACAGGCCACCCGATGCCGCCTTGGCGACCGCGTCGACGACGGCGGGGTGGGCGTGGCCCAGGATCATCGGACCCCATGAGCAGACCAGGTCGACGTAGCGGTTGCCGTCGGCGTCCGTGAGCCAGCAGCCGTGGGCCTCGGTGATGAAGCGCGGGGTGCCGCCCACCGCGGTGAAGGCCCGCACCGGAGAATTCACTCCACCAGGGATGACCCGGGAGGCGTCGTCGAACAGCCGCGCCGAGGCGCGCACGCTGGCGGTCGCCTGGTCGGTGCTACCCATGCCGACCAGTGTCTCAGCATCCTCGACCGGTTCAACTACAGGGTGTAAGAGTGCCTTGATGACACGGCAGTCGGCCGCGGCGGTCGCACAGGCCCGGGTCGCCGCGGTCCGCGACGATCCGCACGGTCGGCTGGCACTGATGCGGGAGCTCTACCGGGTCCCCGCCGACCTCGACCGGGGTCATCTGCCGTATCGGCAGGCGGCGTCGGCGTTCATGGCATGGCAGCTGCGACGCGGCCTGCTGAACCCAGCGGCTGGCGCGAGGCCGGGCAGTCCATGGTGGCGAGCCATGAACGAACGGTTGCTTCGCGACGGCTGGGAAGCCCGCGCCCTGTCGTTCGGTCATTCCGGGAAGCCGGACTCACCGGCGTTGGCCGCGTCGCTCGAGTTCATCCGTCATCCGTCCGCCGGGCGCTGGTATCGCGCCCACAACACCAGCGTCGTCGGCGCTTATCTTGAGCATGAGCACCTGGCATGGCAAGAGTCCCGGGTGGAACGGTTCTTCATCAACCTGGTGCTGATGCGGGTCCTGTATGCGCATGCCCTGGTGGCCGCGCCCCGGCTGGCGCTGGACCGGCTGGCCCTCGTGGGCCGGCCACTGGGCGATCCACGGCTTGGGATGACCGGCATTTTCCTGTCGCTGTCGCGCGTGCTTCCCGACCGCTATCCGCTCGGCAACGACCTCGCGCCCTACCTCAAGGGCGAACACGGCCTGGCCCACGTGCTGGACGTCGGTGTCATCCAGCCGCGGCTGGAAAGCCTTTACGACTGGTCCGCCTGCGAGCTGGACATTCCCGGGCTGCGCCGGCTGCTGTGCGGCGAGACACCCTGCTACGCGTGGCCTGCGGACGACCAGCAGCCCTGGCATCCACCGCCCACCCGGGCAGCGCGGCTGGCCCGTCGCTTGCTGCCCGCGGGTTGAAGTCCGCTGGGGCCGACGAGTTGGATGGGTGGCATGCGATTTCCCGAACGACTCGCCCGCTTCAACCGGTACGTGACCAATCCCGTTCAGCGGCTGTGGGCCGGCCGGCTGCCCGGCTACGCGATCATTGAGCACGTCGGCCGCCGTTCGGGAAAGCGTTACCGCACGCCCGTCAACGCCTTCACCACCAGCGTGGACGGCAAGCCCGGCGTCGCAGTTCCGCTGGCCTACGGCCCCGACCGGGACTGGCTGAAAAACCTCAAGGCGACCGGCAGCGGCCAAATGCGCCGCAACGGCAAGACCATCGGAATCACCAATCCGACGGTGGTCAGCAGGGACGCCGCGGCGGCGCATGTGACCCGCGGCCGCGCGATCTTCGCCAGGCTGCCGTGGGAAGAGGCGGTGCTGTTTACCGCCGAGTGATGCGGATCACCGCGATCCGGGAACGGGCCGTCCGGCTCCACGGCAGCCCGGCCAACGCTGTCATCAACTTCGCCGGCCACACCGTGTCGCTGGTCGCCCTGATCGCCGAACGGGACGGCAGACGAGTGGTCGGCGTCGCCTTCGACTCGATCGGCCGCTTCGCGCAAAGCGGGATCCTGCGCGACCGGCTGATCCCGCGCGTCCTGGCCGCAACCCCGGAAGCCTTGCTCGACGATTCGGGACGGATTGATCCCGCAGCGGTGGCGGCCTGCGCACTCACCGACGAGAAGCCCGGCGGCCACGGAGATCGGGCCGCGGCCGCCGCGGCCCTGGAACTGGCGTGCTGGGACCTCAACGCCAAGCTCGCCGACGAACCCGCCTACGCGACCATCGCCCGCCACTTTCGGCGTGAGCCGGCCCGGAGTGTCGCGGTGTATGCCGCCGGCGGTTACTACTACCCCGACGACCGGGGCACGGAGCGCCTGCGCGACGAGATGCGCGGTTACCTCGACCTGGGCTATGACGCTGTGAAGACGAAAATCGGCGGAGCCCCGCTGGACGAGGATCTGGCCCGGATCGAGGCCGTCGTCGACGTGGTCGGTGACGGCGGCCGGGTGGCGGTCGACGCCAACGGACGCTTCGACCGGCAGGCGGCCGTGCAGTGGGCTAAGGCCCTGACCCCATACGGCCTGCGTTGGTTCGAAGAGCCCGGCGGCCCTTTGGATTTCGAGCTCAACCGGGCAGTGACGGGCTGTTACGACGGCGCGGTAGCGACCGGTGAAAACCTCTTCTCGGTGCCCGACGTCACGAACCTGGTTCGATACGGGGGCATGCGGCCCGGGCGCGACATCTTCCAGATGGACGCCGGCTTGAGCTACGGGTTGACCGAGTACGCGCGAATGCTCGAGGTGCTCGAGGCCCACGGCTTCGATCGTCGGTTTGCCTTCCCGCACGGCGGACACCTGATCAACCTGCACATCGCTCTCGGGCTGGGACTGGGCGGGTGTGAGTCCTACCCCGGCGTGTTCCAGCCCTTCGGCGGATACTCCGACGGCTGCTCGCTGCGCGACGGCCGCATCACGCCGACGGACGAACCCGGCTTCGGGCTGGAGCAGAAGGCCGGTCTGGCCGCGCTGATCACCGAGTTGACCGGCTAGGAGAACGCAGATGAAGATCGCGGTAATCGGCTGTGGTGCAATGGGTTCCATCTATGCCGCCAGACTTGCCGCGGCCGGCAACGACGTGCTGGCCATCGACAGCTACCAGCCCAGCATCGAGCAGATCACCAGGAACGGCCTGCGGGTCACCGGTCCCGGCTACGACCAGACGGTGCCGCTGCGCGCCGCCACCACCGCTCCACCGGAGACGATGGACCTGATCGTGCTCGCCGTCAAGGCCGCCGACGTGAAAGCCGGTGCGCAGCAAGCGCTTCCGATGCTCGGACCGAACACCGCGGTGCTGACGATCCAGAACGGCCTAGGCTCGGCGGAGACCGTCGCCGGCATCGTCGGCGACCAGCGGCTAGCCGTTGGGATCGCCAGCGGTTTCGGCGCATCGCGCGTCGCACCCGGACATGTGCACCACAATGCCATGCGCGCAATGCGTTTCGGCGCCTACTCGTCCTTGCCGTTGGCGACCGTCGAGTCCATCGCACAGGCGTGGACCCAGGCCGGATTCGACGCTGCGGCCGTCGCCGACATCGCGGCCATGCAATGGGAGAAGCTGATCTGCAACGTCGCCTACAGCGCGCCATGTGCGCTGACCGGGATGACGGTGGGGCAGGTGATGGACGATCCCGAGATGGGGTCCGTCAGCCGGGCGGCAGCGACGGAGGCTTGGACCGTCGCGCGGGCGTCGGGAATCGCTGTTGCCGTCGCCGATCCCGTCGCGCATGTACGGGCGTTCGGGGCCGGCATGCCCGACGCGAAGCCGTCGGCGCTGCTCGACCACGAGGCGCATCGGGTCAGCGAGATCGACGTGATCAACGGCGCGGTGCCGCGCCAAGGGGCGCGGGTCGGGGTCGAGGCACCGGTGAACGCGACTCTGACGGCGTTGGTGAAGGCCGTCGAGCGCAAGTGGGATGTAAAAGCACCCTAATTCGCCTGTGGCTCACTGATTTTGCGTCTGGTCGCCATGGCAAAGTACAGCGCGATCACCACCGCCCAGGACAGCAGGCTGAGCCACAGCTGACTACGGGCGCTGTGGTCGAACGCCATTTGCACCAGTACAGCCACGATTCCGGCGGCAGTGAGAATCGACAGCACCGGGAAGAACCACATTCGTACTCGCAGCCTTTCGTCAGATGTCCTGCGGCGCAGGATGATCTGCGACAGCGCGATCAGCAAGTAGACGAACAGGATGATGGCACCGGAGGAGTTGAGCAGAAAGAGAAACACCGTGCCGGGCGAGAGCCACGCCATGAGCACGCACAGGAAGCCCACTACCGACGAGCAGACGATGGCGACGTGCGGCACCCCGCGCCGGCTGATCCTGACCAGCCGGGTCGGCGCCTGGCCCCGGTCCGCGAGCACGAACAGCATGCGCGACGCGGTGTACAAACCCGAGTTCAGGCAGGACAGCACCGCGGTGAGCACCACCGCGTTCATGAGCTGATCGGCGCCGGGAATACCCATGTGCTTGAGGGCGGCAACATACGGAGACGAACCCAGTTCCACCGAATTCCACGGCATAACCACGACGAGCAGAAAGACGGAGCCGACGAAAAAGATCGTGATGCGCGCGACCACGGAGTTGGTGGCCCGGCGCACTGCACGCTCGGGATCGCGGCTTTCGGCGGCGGCGATGGTCACTACCTCGGCGCCGACCATCGAGAAGATCACCACCACGATGGCAGCGAAGACGGCCCACACGCCTTTCGGGAAGAAACCGCCATGCGACACCAGGTTGGCGAAGTCCAGGTGCCGGTGCGGCCACAAACCGAGGGCGAAAGTCGTTGCGAGGCCGAGGAATACCACAATGGTCGCGACTTTGATGCCGGCGAACCAGAATTCGAATTCGCCGAACGACGACACCGAGAACAGGTTCGTCGCGGTCATCAGCAGCATCAGGCACAGCGAGGACAGCCACAGCGGCGCGGGCAACCAGTAGTTGAGCACCTTCCCGCCGGCGACGGCCTCGAAGCCGACCACGATCACCCAGAAGTACCAATACAGCCAGCCGACCGAAAACCCCGCCCAGTCACCGAGGGCCTTCGCCGCGTAATCGGCGAACGAGCCCGTCGACGGGTTGGCCGAGGCCATTTCGCCCAGCATCCGCATCACCAGGATGATCAGCACACCGCAGATCGCGTACGTCAAAAACGCCGCCGGCCCGGTATCGCGGATCACCACGCCGGATCCGACGAACAATCCGGCGCCGATCACACCGCCGATTGCGATCATGTTCAGCTGCCGTTGCGACAACCCTGGGCGCAGCTGCGTAGTGCTACCCATGCCGTCACCTTTCCCGGGCGGCGCCAAACCGCCCAGGGGAAAGCATGGCAGTCCGAACGAGCAGCCGCCATCGCCGAGCCTGCGGTGGTGGCATCGAGCCTGCGGTCACGGAGGGCCGCGGCGCCGAAGGCCCGCCCTCTGCGCAGGCTCGGCGCACCGAGGTCTCAAAGATGCAGATCTTGCTCGCGGATCAGAGCAGTGGCAAGCACACTGATCGCGGCCGTGCCAACCAGATAACCGCACGCCAGCCACGGCGCTCCCCCAACCGCCGCGATCAGCGCCGTCAGGATCATCGGCGTGACACCGGAGGCGTACACCCCCGAGAATTGGTAGACGAACGACAAACCGGTGTAGCGGGTGCCGGTGGGATACAGCGCGGAGTACAGCGTGCCCTGCGCGCCGTAGAACAGCGCGTGCACGACTCCGAAGACGACAATCATCGCCAGCCCGAACCAGACCAGGTTCTTGGTGCCGAACAAGGCGAATGCCGGAAACGCCGCAAGGCCATAGCAGGCGACGCCGACCAGGTACACCCGTCGCGCACCGAAACGGTCGGCCAGCGCCCCCGAAACCGGCAGCAGAACCGCCATCAGCAGTGCTGCGATGGTCACCACGACCAGAACCGAGACCCGGTTCAAACCCAGGGCGCCGGTCGCATAGCTGATGGCGAAAACCCCCCAGGTGTTGAATGCCGAACCCTCCGCCCAGCGAGAAAGCAGTCCCAACAAGGTGTTTCGCCTCGAACGCGGCTCGCGGACGATCTCCCGGAAGGGCACAGTCGACGTTGCCTCCAGCGACCGCAGCTCCCGGAAGGCCGGGGTTTCGTCGACCCGTAACCGCACCAGGATGCCGATCACCACCAGCGCCAGGCTCAGCAGAAACCCGATCCGCCAGCCGTAGGCGAGGAATCGGCTCGGCCCGAGCGCGACTTGCAATATCGCGAAAATGCCGGTGCCCAAAGCCAATCCGAGGGCAAGACCGATCTGCGGTACCGCACCGAAACGGCCGCGCCGGTCGCCGGGGCTGTGCTCGACGGCAAGCAGCACCGCGCCGGCCCATTCGCCGCCCAACGCGAAACCCTGCAGCATGCGCAGCACCAGCAGCAACACCGGAGCCCACGCCCCGATCTGCGCGGCGGTCGGCAGCACCCCGATCAAGGCCGTCGCGCCGCCCATGATCAGCATCGTCAGCGCGAGGCTGCGCTTGCGGCCGATCCGGTCGCCGATATGGCCGAACACCATGCCGCCGATCGGCCGCATGACGAAGCCGACCGCGAACGTCGCGAACGCCAACAGGGTGCCCACCAACGAACTCGCGTTGGGAAAGAACACTTTGTTGAACACCAGACCGGCCGCGGTGGCATACAGAAAGAAGTCGTACCACTCCACGGTGGTGCCCAGCAGGCTGGCGGCGACGACGACGCGCAGCCTGCGGCGCCGCTCCAAGTCGGTTTCGTCGTGCCAGTCGACGGTGGCCCGGGCGTCGGGCAGGGTGGTCGCCATGGCTAGTGCGCCGAAGCGACCGCAAACGGCGTTGCCGCAACCGGTTTCGACGCCGGGCTGGGATTACTCCACAGCCCCTTGCGCGCCAGCAGCGGCAGCACGCCCTCGCCGAACCAGTAGGCCTCTTCCAGGTGCGGATATCCCGACAAGATGAAGTGCCTGATGCCCAACTTCGCGTAGTCGGCCAGTCTTTCGGCGACCTCGGCGTGCGAGCCGACCAGTGCGGTACCCGCGCCACCACGCACCAGTCCCACTCCGGCCCACAGGTTGGGCCCGATCACCAACCGGCTGCTGCTGCCGCCGTGCAACTGCAGCATGCGGCGCTGGCCCTCCGATTCACTGCGCGCCAGGCTGGCTTGCACCCGCTCGACGTCCGCGGGGTCCACGGCAGCCAGCAATCGGTCGGCTTCGGCCCAGGCGTGCTCGGAGGTGTCGCGGGTGATCACGTGGATGCGCAAGCCGAACTGCACGTCCCGACGGGCTTGGCCAGCCAGGCCGCGGATCCAGTCGAGTTTCTCTCCGACGGCCGCGACGGGCTCGCCCCAGGTGAGGTAGACGTCGGAGTACTTCGCCGCGACCGGCCCGGCCGCTTTCGACGACCCGCCGAAGAACACCGGAGGCACCGGGTCGGGCGGGTTGTTCAGCACGGCGTCTTCCACGTGGATGTGGTCGCCGGTGAAGGTCACCGGCTCCCGAGACGTCCACAGTTGGCGCACCACGTGCAAGAACTCCGCGGTCCTGGCGTAGCGCGCCTGCTTGTCCAGGAAGTCGCCGTAGGCCCGTTGCTCGTGCGGCTCACCGCCGGTGACGACGTTGAGCAGCAGCCGCCCGCCGGAGTGTCGTTGGAAGGTCCCGGCCATCTGCGCGGCCAGAGTCGGGCTGAGCAGCCCGGGACGGAACGCGACCAGGAACTTCAGCGTCTCGGTGGCCTCGATCAACGTCGCCGTCGTCAACCAGGCGTCCTCACACCACAATCCGGTTGGTGTGAGCACTGCCTCGAAACCGTTGTCCTCGGCCGCCGAACAGATCTGGCGAAGGTACCGCAGCGTCGCCGGCCGGTCGCCGTGCATCGATGTGCCGTGCCCGCCGGCGACCAGGTTGCGCGAATCGCCGTAGGTGGGCAGAAACCAGTGAAATGCCAAGCTCATTCCCGCATCGTGCGGGATATCGCCGCCAAGCGCGAGGGTTGAAAACTTCCAGATTGAATCCCCGGGCAGCTCCGTCGCGCTGAAAAACCTTGCCGCTGACCCCGTTTCCGGACGCGCAGGCTAGGTCACGTATCCATGACCGCGATATCACAAAGCTCTTCCAATTGCGGCGTGGCAGTAGCGGTGAACCCCACTCGGCGCGGCATTATGACCCTCGTGCCTGCCCTGAACCGTCGTGCGGTGCTGCGGATGGGCGCCGGTGCCAGCGCGGGAGCGGTTGGCGTGTGGGCTTTGGGCGCATTGTTGGATCCGCTCGAGCCACAAGCGGCGCCTGATCCGCTTGCCCCCGCACCCTTCGAGCCCGCGACGGCCGGCAGCAGCACGCAGTCGAACCGGCTCACCGGCTCGTTCGTCTCACAAGCGCGCGGCGGCGTCCAGACCAACTGGATAATCGTCCTGCCCCCCGGCCACGGTGGAGGCAAAGGCCAGCTATCGAAGCTGCGCCCGGTGATCGCCCTGCACGGCAAGGACGGCGACGCCGGCCAAATGCTCGAGGTCGGCGTCGAGGACGCGTTGGCCCAACTGGTGAACGACGGCAAGCCGCCGTTCGCCGTGGTGGGCGTCGACGGCGGAAACACCTACTGGCACAAGAGAACTTCCGGCAGCGACTCCGGCACCATGGTGCTCGAAGAGCTGCTGCCGATGCTGTCCACCATGGGCATGGACACCTCCCGGGTGGCCTTCATGGGCTGGTCCATGGGCGGGTACGGGGCGCTGCTACTGGGTTCGCGGCTGGGACCCACGCGGACTGCGGGGATCTGCGCGATCAGCCCGGCACTGTACACGTCGTACGCCAGCAGCGCACCCGGGGCGTTCGACAGCTACGACGACTGGGCGCAAAACAGCGTGACGGGTCTTCCGGCACTGAACTCGATTCCGCTGCGGGTGGACTGCGGCACCTTCGACCGCTTCTATCCGGCCACTCGCGCGTTCGTCAACCAACTGAAAAAGCCACCCGCGGGCAGTTTCTCCATGGGCGGACACGACGTCGATTACTGGCGCGGACAGTTGCCCGCCGAGCTGACCTGGATGGCGACATAAGGCCAAAGCGATGACGGTCCAGCAGCCAGCAACCACCCGGCGACCCGCACAGCGGAACGTCACGACCCAATACGCACAACTACGGCACCGGTTATCGGCGCGCTGGCCGACAGCGCCCTTTCGAGGGGGTGAACTTCTTGGTGGAGTCGCGCGTCCTAAGAGATGAAAGGTTTGTTGGAGGTTTGAGATGACGCTCTTGCTGGTCTGTATTTCAGCGGCGGCGCCAATCGCCGGGTTGGGCCTGGTCGAACTGCAGGCCCGCCTCGAGCGCTGGGACTACGAGCGCCACGCCAACGACTGAATGCCGTTGTGCCGCCGACTGTTTGAGTTACTACCTGCGCAACTGCGCGTCGATGAGCGGTGCGATCTTGTCCGCCAGGTACTGATGCCCGGCGTCGTTGGGGTGCACGCCGTCGGGACCGATCAGCCCGGGCGTGTCGACGAACCAGCGTTCGAAGATCGGGTCCGCCCACGCCGCCCCCGCGTCGCGGGCCGCGCCGAAGAGCACGTCGCGGATCTGCAGGACGGCCGGGGGCACATCGGCGGTCGGCCACGGCGGCCCGATCACCAGAAACCTGGCCGACGGCGCGAAGCGGCGCGCCAAATCGAATGTGCTGCGGGCCTTTTCGCCCAGCACCCCCGGGTCGACGCCCTGGTCGTTGCGGGAACCGAAGAACACCACCAACGCGTCGCTGGGCTTGACCGCCCGGGCAGTCAGATCCTCGAAAACGCTGCCCTGGTCCCCCGGCACGCCGTAGCCGGCCCTGCCCTCGGCCGCCACGTCGGCCGCTATCCGAACGCCGCGCTGCGACAACATCCGCCAGGCACAGGCGGTCCATGATCGACGGCCGAGTCCGCCTTCGTCGGTGCCGGTGGTATACGAGTCGCCGACCACTGCGACGTGGTTCAACCTGAAATCCAGGCTCAGCGCCTGAAAGGTTCGCACCGGATGCGCGGTGCTCTCGATAACCACGGCGGCCACCACCGTCAGACCCATGACGAAGGCCGTGAGACGGCTCATGACATCATTCGCGCGCACAGCCACCTGTCAACCCGCGCGCGCCGGAACCGGTTCCAGCGCCTCGTTCGTCTCGGCCTCCAGCTGATCCAGCTCGGCACTCTCCGGCTCTTCGGGCTCGACCACCGTCGGCGCATCCGGGTTGTGACCCGCGGGCGTGGACGGGGCGTCGACCATCCTGCGCATCCAGCGGCGGGCGGGCTCCTCGACCACGTGGTACAGCAGGATCGACAGCACGACCGCGATCGCAAGCAGGCCGAAGATGTTCCACCGCCACGGGTTGTCGGTCTGCCATGGCCGCAGCTGGAAGTTCACCACCGCCCAGGTCCAGGAGGTGTGCACCAGCTCATGCACCATGTACAGGCAGAACGAGATCTCCCCGCCGTAGACCATGAAGCGGGTCGACAGCAGCCTCGGCAGGCTGCCGACGCCGATCGCCAGCGTTATCACCAGCGGAACGAACAGCAGGTCGACCACCCCGCCGCTGTCGTAAACCCCGGTTATCGGATGCGCTTGCAGGAAGTAGAGGATCCCGACGATCGCCACGACCAGCAGCAACGACAGGTACCCGGCGATGCGGCGGCCGCGATCGGTGGGCCGTAGCCGGCGCACCGCCGCACAGGCCAGCGCGCCGGCGGCGAACTGCGTCACGATGCGCGGCAACCAGCTCCACGGCGTGTAGAACACCCCGCTGGACAGCAGCAGCAGCACCGGCGGCAGCGATGCCGCGAAAGCCAGCAGCATCAGTCCCCGCGCCCTGGTCGCATGCTGGATCCGGAAAATCACCAGCACCAGCCCGCCGAACAGCAGGTAGGCCAGCCATTCGGCGCTGATCGACCAGGCCGGGCCGTCCCAGCTGGACAGATCGAAGAACGGCTGAAACCACAGCTGGACCAGCAGCACCTGGCGCACGTAGCTGATCGCGGTGAGCCTGCCGATGTCGGGCGAGGGCGTGTGTCCGACGTGCAGCGTGAGGATGAACCAGGCCGCGGCCAGGTGCAACGTGACCAGGTAAACCGGCCATACCCGGGCCAGCCGCAGCCATAGGAAATGCACGGTCCCGCGCCACGACCACCTGCGACCCATGCGGTCGAGATAGTTGTAGGTCAACACGAAGCCGCTGAGGATGAAGAACAGATCCACGCCCTGCGCGCCGCAGTTGAGCACCGGCGCCAGGTTCTCCCGCAGGTCGAGCGACACATCGGACACCATCGGCCGGAAGTGGAACAGCACCACCCAGACCGAGGCGACGATGCGGAGTCCTGTCAGGGCCTTGATCTCGCCCTTGGTGTCTCCGGTGCGCACGCTGTTCTTTCCGTCCGGACTCTGCTCTGCGGTTGGCTTTCTGGTCGGCTGACCGGGCGGGCCCGCCGCTTACAGCGGCCCTACCACGCAGATCGGGGCAGCGCCCATCTGGCAACCGGCAGCCAAAGCAGCCTAACAGCGCAACCGGTGTGAGGCGTGGCGGCACCGCGGCAGCAGCTCGTTTCGGTTCCGCAACAGTCCCAAACGCCACTTCTTTAGCAAAGAGTTAGACCTGACTGTCGGTCTCCTTAGGTTTGGCGAGGAACGTATAGGCAGGTTTGGTCAGCGCTTCGACGACGCCACAGGAATGGGGCTGCACATGACTGCCGTGATCACTCGACGGGAGAACGCCACTTTTGACTGCGGTGGCGCCCAGGTTCGGGCTTACAGTCGTCACCTGGCCACGGTGGTGACCGTCAGCGGCGAAATCGACGTCATCAACGTCGATCAGGTCAAAGCCTCCGTTCGGCGTTTCGTCCTAGAGACCGACCGCGTGGTGCTTGATCTGTCGGAGCTGCACACCTTCGCGCCGGTCGGGATCGGGTTGCTGTGCATGCTCGATGACGAATGGCGCGCGGCTGGGGTGGAGTGGATGTTGGTTGCCAGCCCAGCGGTCATCGAGGCGCTCGGCGCTGAGGCCGGCGCGATGTTCCCGATTACGCGGTCGGTGCACGAGGCGCTGCACAACGCGGCCGAGGTCATCCGCCGGCGTCGTCAGATGGTGCTCTCGCTCATCGGGAAGACGGCCTAGCTAGGGCTTTTTGCCGACGACCGTCGCACGTCCTTCACGGGTGCGGGAATATGGCCTCGATTCGGGGGCCTTCGGTGGACCAGAAGACCTTGTAGGGCGGATGGCCGATGACTGGCAGACGCATGCGAATGCCGTCGGGAGTGGTGATAGCCGTGGAGAGGGACTGGGCTTGGCCGGGAAGCCGAAAGATGAATTCGATGGTGTCCAAGACGCTGTTGTACAAGTCGACGTCGGGGCCATTCTCCAGCGCGTCAAGCTGGATGTCGGCGACTTCCGAATAATCACCCTCAACGCTCACGCTTTGCGCGTCCGCTTCCGACGTACCGTCGGAGACGCCGCGGCACGTGCCAGCAGGTCGCGCAACTCGGGATCAGAGTCGAACTCGTACTGGGCCTCGCTCACCAACCGCGCTGGCTGCAACAGCAGGCTCCCATCAGGGTTCTCGCGCATCACGAAGCGCTGGTTGGGACGCCCGGGCAGCACTGCACGGCTGCGGTCATCGGTTTCCACGAGTGCGAGTTCAGTCACGGCCTCAAGTTATCCCATTTTCCCATAATGGGCAAACGCGTGTTTGGCTACCTACCGGCTGCTGACCCTGCCGCGCCGCAGCGCCGCCACCCCGAGCACGACCAGGATCCCCGCGGCGATCGCCAACACCATCGTCAAGAACAGCAGCTGCGGGTTATAGACCAATGAGGTGGTGACCGGCTGCCCGTCGGTGATCGGTGCCACGCTCACCGTGTACCGCGCATGCACCCAACTCACCGCCGCACCGGCCGCCGCCGCGCAGGCCAGTCCGAGCGCCAACACGGCCCGGGCCGTCACCGAGGTGGCCAAGAATCGTTTTCCTCGTCGATGTCGTCGGTGTCTGCGGTGTCGACGACCTCTGGACCGACCCGCTCCTGAACCAGCGGGGTCAACGCGGCCCGCAGCTGACGATGTCGCTTCGCCCAGGCCTGAGCGGTGCGGCCTTCGGTCAGCTTCAGCCCGATGCCCACCCGTCCCTTCGGTACGCCGACCAGTTCACCGAGGGCCCGCGCGGTCTGCCACTTCGCCAGGTCTTTCCCGGATGCCACGGAGTTCTCGGCCTCCGGGAAGATCCTGACGATCTCGGAGATCAGGATGGTCTCGGTGCCCTGCCGCAGGGCGTCTTGGGTCAGCTCGACGGAGGTGTGGATCCGAGCCGCGAACACCTGCAATCCCACGAACAGCGACACCATCACCAGAAAAATGCCGGGGATCAGCAGGCTGATCCTGGCGTGGCTGGATATCTCCACCAGAATCAGCGACAGCGCGCAGGCGGGGCCGGCCAGCAGCCACCACCAGCTGGCGCCGGGTTCGTAGAACAACGGCTTGTCGTTATCTGTTGCGGGTGTCATCGAAGAAACCCCATCCCGTGATTGTTACTCGCCGGCGGGCCTGTCAGGAAAGCCAACCCGCCGCCTCGGCGGCCCAGTAGGTGAGCACGATGTCCGCCCCGGCGCGCCGGATGCTGGTCAGCGATTCCAGCGCTGCGGCGCGCTCGTCGATCCAATTGTTCGCGGCCGCGGCACAAATCATCGCGTACTCCCCCGAGACCTGATATGCGGCCACCGGCACCGAGGAGATGCCGGCCGCCGCGGCCACAACGTCCAAGTACGCCATAGCCGGCTTGATCATCACGATGTCGGCCCCCTCGTCGAGGTCCAGCTCGATCTCGCGCAACGCCTCGCGGAGGTTGCCCGGCTCCTGCTGATAAGTGCGCCGGTCACCGGACAGGCTGGAGTTCACCGCGTCGCGGAACGGGCCGTAGAACGCCGACGCGAACTTCGCGGCGTACGCCAAGATCACCACGTCGCTGTGGCCGGCGGCATCCAGCCCGTCCCGGATGGCACCCACCTGGCCGTCCATCATCCCGCTCGGGCCGACCACCTGGGCACCCGACTCCGCTTGCGCCACAGCCAATTCCACGTAGCGGGCCACGGTGGCGTCGTTATCGACGCGGCCCGACTCGTCCAGCACGCCGCAGTGCCCGTGATCGGTGAACTCGTCCAGGCAGGTGTCGGCCATCAAGACGGTGGCATCACCGAGGTCCTTGCTGAGGTCACGCAGCGCGACGTTGAGGATGCCGTCGGGATCGGTGCCGGCCGACCCGGTCGCGTCCTTGTCCGCCTCGCGAGGCACACCGAACAACATCAGCCCACCGACGCCCGCGTTGACCGCGTCGGCGGCAGCGCTGCGCAGGGAATCACGGGTATGCTGCAGCACTCCCGGCATCGATGCGATGGGCCGCGGTTCGTCGATGTCCGCGACGAACATCGGCAGCACCAAATGCCTTGGCTCCAAGGAGGTTTGGGCTACCAGGCGACGCATGGCCGGGGTGGAGCGCAGCCGGCGCGGCCGCTGCCTCATTCTCGTCCGTTGACTCTGCGTCGAGGGCGGAGGTTACTCGCACTTTTGCGCCTTGAATGCAAACTCAGCTGCCGAGTCAACGCAAGAGAATTCATCGCCTGCGGCTCTTCTTGCGTGGCGGCGGCAGCGCTCCCTCCGCGCGCAACCGGGCCGCATGCTCGGCCAGCGCGTCGACCAGCGGACCCACCGCGGCGGTTTCGGGCTGGACGTCGACCCGCAGCCCGAACTCGGCGGCGGTCTCAGCGGTCTTGGGACCGATGCAGGCGATGATGGTGCGCGCATGCGGCTTGCCGGCGATGCCGACCAAGTTGCGCACCGTGGAACTCGACGTGAAGCACACCGCATCGAAGCCGCCGGTCTTGATCATTTCGCGGGTGGTCGCCGGCGGCGGCGCTGCCCGCACCGTCCGGTATGCGGTGACGTCCTCGATCTCCCAGCCCCGCTCCCGCAGCCCCTCGGCCAGCGTCTCGGTGGCGATGTCGGCGCGCGGCAGCAACACCCGGTTCACCGGGTCGAAAACGCTGTCATAGGGCGGGAATTCGTCCAGCAGACCGAGCGACGACTGCTCGCCGGCCGGCACCAGCTCCGGACTGATCCCGAACGCACGGACCCGGTCGGCCGTCGACTCGCCGACGCAGGCGATCTTCACCCCGGAGAACGCGCGGGCGTCCAGACCGAACTCGCCGAACTTCTCCCACACCGCGCGCACCGCGTTGGTGGAGGTGAACACCACCCATTGGAAACGGCCGTCGACCAGGCCCTTGACCGCACGCTCCATCTGCGCGGGACTGCGCGGCGGCTCGACGGCGATGGTCGGCACCTCGATGGGCAGCGCGCCGTACGACGTCAGCCGCTCGCTCATCTCGCCGGCCTGGTCCTTGGTGCGAGGCACCAGCACGGTCCAGCCGTACAGGGCTCGGCTCTCCCACCAGTTCAGTTTCGCCCGGCTGGCCACCGTCTTGCCGATGGTCACCACCAGGGGCCCGCTCTGCGGGTCGCCCCCGGCGGTAGCAGACAGTCCGGCGTCAGTGCCGTTCAGCACGGCCGGATCGGTCAGCCCCAGCAAGGTGGTCTCGACCGAACGTTGCTGGCAGGTGGTGCCGTGCGCGGTGACCACGCAGGGCGTCGTCTCGGCCAGCTCGTGCTCGATCAGGGTGCGCGCGGCGTCGGCCAGATGCGACGCGGTGGCCTGCAGGATCAGCGGCCCCGGCGCGGCGGCCAGCGCATCCCAGTCCACTTCCGCGCGCACGTCGGCAACGGTGTGCGACGAGCCCAGCGGGAGCCCCGCGTACGTCGGGACCGCGCTGGTCGCGGCCAGCCCGGGGATGATCTCGATGTGCATGTGGGCGCGCGCGACGGCGTTCACCTCGGCGATGACCGCATCCACCGACAACGGGTCACCCGCCACCAGGCGCACCACGTCGGCACCCGTGCGGGCCTCGGCGGTCAGCGTCTTGGCGACATCGGCCGGATCGCCCAGAGCCGGGCGGATTTCCGGGGCACCGGGCACCGCAAGCGGCGGACTGGTCGCGACTTTGTCTGCGGCGGAAGGCTTTTCGGCATCGCCCGCGGTATTCCCGGCATCGGCCGGCGCCGGCCCGGACACCGGTGGCAAGTCCGTGCCGATCAACGCCAGAACCGGCTCCGGCACGTCGGGGTCGGTGAACACCAGGGCAGCATTTGCCAGCACCGTGGCGGCCCGCGTGGTCAGCAGGCCTGGGTCGCCCGGACCCGAGCCCACGAATGTGATGCGGCCCGGTCTCGGCTTACGCCCTCGCGTCATCATTGTCGCTCCCACGTCATCTTCCTGGTCTTTTCAGGTCTTTTCTAGCGTCTGGTTAACTTCCTGGCGCGGGGTCTTGCCGCGCTCGACCCATCAGCTCCCGCGCGCCCAGTTCGAACAGTTCCGCGGCCACCGAAAGCCCCAGCTCCCGGGCCCGATCGGCACTGCCGATGCCGGACGCGCGGATCACGTCGGATCCGTCCAGCGCCGCTACGCAGCCGCGCAGCGACAGCTCTTCGAAGACGCGGCCCTCGTCATCGATGGACTCCACCACCTCAGCGATTGCGCCCACCGGTGCGGAGCAGCCGGCCTCCAGTTCGGCGAGCAAGGCACGCTCCGCAGTGACCGCCGCGCGCGTGTCGGCGTCGTCCAACTCCGCCAGCACAGCCGCCAGCCGATGATCGCCGGCGCGGCACTCGACCGCGAGCGCGCCTTGCGCCGGTGCTGGCAACATCTGCACCGGTTCCAGCGTCTCGGTGACATCACCGAGGCGGCCCAACCGGGCCAGACCAGCCCGGGCTACCACGATGGCGTCAAGATCACCACTGCTTACCCTGTTCAACCTGGTATCTAGGTTGCCTCTTAGGGGGCGGATTTCCAAACCGAGACCCAATGCTCTAAGCTGTGCGGCCCGCCGCGGCGACGAGGTACCGACCAGCGAACCCACCGGCAACTCCCCCAGCGTCAGCCCGTCGCGGGCCACCAGAGCGTCGCGCGGGTCGTTTCGCGGGGGTATTGCGGCGAGAGTGAACCTGGGGTCCGCGGCGGTTGGCAAATCCTTGTGCGAGTGCACCGCCGCGTCCACCCGGCCCTCTTCGATGGCCTCGCGCAGCGCGGTGGTGAAGACGCCGACGCCGAGATCCGCGATGGGTGCCGACGACCGGTCGCCGGCGGTGCTGATGGTCACCAGCTCCGCGTCATGGCCGTTGGCGATCAAGGCGTCCCTGACGCCGGCGGCCTGGGTGGTGGCCAGCAGGCTGCCCCGGGTGCCGATCCGGATCACGTGCGCCAATCGGCTACTCGGCGGATTTCTGCGCGCTACCCGGCGCCTCGCGCGGGTGCCGGGTAGCGTCCAATCCGCTTGCTACAACTGGTATTTCGCCGGCGGTGCCGACGGCGGCCACGGAGTCGATGGCGGTCTGGTCGAGTTCGAAGAGTTCGCGCAGCGCCTCGGCATAGCTGTCGCCGCCGGGTGCGCTGGCCAGCTGCTTGATCCGCACCGTGGGTGCGTGCAGCAGCTTGTCCACCACGCGGCGCACCGTGCGGGCCACCTCTTCGCGCTCGGCGCTTTCCAGCCCGGGCAGGCGGTTGTCCAGGCGCAGCAACTCCGCCTCGACCACATCGGCGGCGCGCTGGCGCAGTGCCGTGACGGTGGGCGTGACCTCGGCCATCCGCTGCCCGACCAGGTAGGCGGCAACCTCGGCGGCCACGATGTGCCGGGCGGCGTCGACGTCGGCGGACGCGGCGTGGGCCGACGGCTCGCGCTGCACGCGGTCCACGTCGACGACCCAGACGCCGGGCAGTCCGGCCACGGTCGGATCGACGTCGCGCGGCATGCCCAGATCGCATATCACCAGCGGGTGGGCCGCTTCGTCACGGCGCGCGGCGGCCAGCGCGTGGTGCACGTCGGCCAGCGAAACCACCGGGCTCAACGCACCGGTACAGCTGACCACCACGTCGGCGTCGGCGAGCGCGTCCGGCAGCCGGTTGAGCGTCAGCGCCTCGGCCGGCACCCCCGATTCGCGGATCTTGCGAACCAGCCGCTGCGCGCGGGAGTGCGACCGGTTGAGCACCTGGATGCGCCCGATTCCCGCTCGGGTCAGGTGCGCCGCCGACAGCGCACCCATGGCACCGGCGCCGATCACGACGGCGGTCTTGGCGTCCAGCCCGCCCAGCTTGCGCTCGGCCATCCCGAGCGCGACCGACACCACCGAGGCGCCGGCGGCGTCGATGCCGGTCTCGGAGTGCACCCGCTTACCCACCGACAGCGCCCGCTGGGCCAGCTCATGCAGTACCCGGCCGACGGTGTGGTTGGCCTCGGCGGCCGCATAGGCACGGCGCACCTGGCCGAGCACCTGCTGTTCCCCGACCACGGCCGAGTCCAGCCCACTGGACACCGCGAACAGATGCTCGACGGCCGCCTCGCTATAGCGGACGTAGGCGTATTTGGTGAGGTCACCCATCGACATGCCGGAGTGTTCGGACAGCACCTGACCGATCACCGAAAGCCCAGCGTGAAACGCCTCCACTACGGCGTACACCTCGACCCGATTGCACGTCGACAACACCATGGCCTCGGTGACCAGCGGTGACTGCAGCACCCGGTCAACGATCTTGATCTGATCGGATTCGTCGATGCTGAGTTGTTCCAGGACCGAGACCGGCGCACTGCGGTGCGAAACCCCGAAGAGCAGGATGCTCACGGCAGCATCACCTGGCCAGCCCCCTTGCTTAGCAGCGGTAAAACTGCTGTCTACGGTAATGGTTTACGAGCTGGCCTACCAAATATCGGCCGGCGTCCATTCACCGCGCGAGATCCGCACGCAGTCGCGGCTCGTCGATCTCCCAGTAGCTGTGCTCGCGGCCATCCAGCAGGATCACCGGCAGACGGTCGCCGAACTCGGCCCGCAACCCGGGATTGCCCGCCGACGCCGCGGCGTCCACATCGGTGACCGACAGGCCGAAGCCCAGCTCGGTAGCCAGTTCGGCCAGCCGGGCATGCACCCGCTTGCAAATGGCGCAGCCGTTGCGGGTCAACAGCTCGACCTGGCGTTGCGTCACGGCCACCAGTTTGGCAGCCGCGCAGGCCAGATAGGGTTGATACCGATCACCTTGCGGCCACCGGGCGGGAACGCGATTTAGGAGGTTCGGCGATGGCTTCCTCTGACCCGGGCGCTCATCCAGGCAGCCCAGACGGCACTCACGACGTCGATCTGTCGACGCTGGCCGACAACGCGAGCGCCGAGCGTGCGTTGCGCGATCTGCAGACCGCTCCGGAAGAGGATCGTCCGCAGCCACCGGTCGACCTGACCGCCGCCGCCTTCTTCGACGTGGACAACACCCTGGTGCAGGGGTCGTCGCTGGCACACTTCGCCCGGGGGCTGGCCGCTCGCAACTACTTCACCTACCGCGATGTCATCGGCTTCGTCTACGCGCAGGCCAAATACCAAATACTCGGCAAGGAATTCAGCAACGACGCTGCCGCCGGCCGCCGCAAGGCGCTCACCTTCATCGCGGGCCGGTCGGTCGACGAGCTGGTGGCACTCGGCGAGGAGATCTACGACGAGATCATTGCCGACAAGATCTGGCCCGGCACCCGCGAGCTCACCCAGATGCACCTCGACGCCGGCCAACAGGTGTGGTTGATCACCGCCACGCCGTACGAGCTCGCGCTGACCATCGCGCGCCGGCTTGGCCTGACCGGCGCCCTGGGTACCGTCGCCGAGTCGGTCGACGGGGTTTTCACCGGCAGGCTGGTCGGCGAGATTCTGCACGGCACCGGAAAGGCTCACGCGGTGCGGTCGCTGGCGATCCGCGAGGGCCTCAACCTCAAACGTTGTACGGCATACTCCGACAGCTACAACGACGTCCCAATGCTCTCGCTGGTGGGCACCGCGGTCGTGATCAACCCCGACACCCGCCTGCGTAACCTGGCCCGGGAACGGGGGTGGGCGATCCGCGACTTCCGGACCGCCCGCAAGGCCGCCAAGATCGGTGTGCCGTCGGCCCTGGCGCTGGGCGCGGCGGGCGGCGCGCTGGCGGCTTTGGCGTCGCGACGGCAATCACGCTGATAAGCTGCGCCGCTGACCATCAAATTTGACAGCAGAGAGCGGCAGGGGCATGACAGTTCCCGAGGGAGCCCAGGGACTCATCGGCAGCAACTACCGGGCGCCGGACTACTTCGAAGTCGGGCGGGAGAAGATCCGGGAGTTTGCGGCCGCGGTCAAAGACGACCATCCGGCGCACTACGACGAGGCCGCCGCCGCCGAAGCCGGTTACCCCGCGCTGGTGGCGCCGTTGACATTCGCGGCGATTGCCGGACGGCGGGTGCAGCTGGAGATCTTCACCAAGTTCAAGATCCCGATCAACATCGCCCGGGTGTTTCACCGCGATCAGAAATTGCGGTTCCACCGGCCAATCCTTGCCCACGACAGGCTCTACTTCGACACCTATCTAGACTCGGTGATCGAGTCACACGGCACGGTCCTCGCTGAAATTCGCAGCGAGATCACAGATGCCGAAGGTAAACCGGTGGTCACCGGCGTCGTTACGATGCTGGGAGAAGCCGCACATCAAGACGCGAGCGCTGAAGAAACCGTCGCCGCGATCGCATCCATATCAGCTGAGAAAGTAGGTTCCGATCAATGACGTCACAAGGTGAAACGAGTGGCATTCAGCTGAAGCCACCGGTCGAAAAAGTCCAGTCCCACTACGACCGCTCAAACGAATTCTTCAAGCTGTGGCTAGACCCGTCGATGACCTACAGCTGCGCCTACTTCGAACGTCCGGACATGACGTTGGAGGAAGCCCAGCGCGCCAAGCGTGATCTCGCCCTGGGCAAGCTCGGGCTGCAGCCCGGCATGACGCTGCTCGACATCGGCTGCGGCTGGGGCTCGACCATGCGACACGCAGTGGAGAAGTACGACGTCAACGTGATCGGGTTGACGCTGAGCGAGAACCAGCTGGCGCACGACAAGCAGAAGTTCGCCGAAATGGACAGCCCCCGCCGCAAGGAGGTTCGGCTGCAGGGCTGGGAGCTTTTCGACGAGCCGATTGACCGCATCGTGTCGCTGGGGGCTTTCGAGCACTTCGCCGACGGCGCGGGCGACGCCGGATACGAGCGCTACGCCACCTTCTTCAAGAAGTACTACAGCCTGCTGCCCGACGACGGCGTGATGCTGCTGCACTCCATCGTGGTGCCGTCGGCCGAAGAGGGCGAAAAGATGGGCCTGAAACCGTCGATGAAGCTGTTCCGCTTCATCTCGTTCATCCTCAAGGAGATCTTCCCGGGCGGGAAGCTGCCCCAGGTCGACATGGTCGACAAGTACGCCACCGAGGCCGGCTTCAACATCACCCGGCACCACTTCATCGGCGAGCACTACGTGCCGACGCTGACGACGTGGGCCGACAACCTGGAAGCACACCGCGACGAGGCCATCGAGCTGCAAGGCGAGAAGGTCTTCGACACCTACATGCACTACCTGCGGGGATGCGCCGAGTTGTTCCGCGACGGCTACACCAACGTGTGCCAGTTCACGATGGAGAAGTAGCGCCGCAGCTACGCAAAACGCCCCGGTGGCCGCGAGCCGTCGGGGCGTTTTCGTGTCGGATGAACGTGCTCAGCCCAAGAAGACGTTGCGCCGCCCGGCCAGCAGCCGGTACAGCGTCTGCTGGATGGTCTCGCGTACCTGGTCGGTCAGCTCGAAGGTGACCATAGGGTCGTCGGCGTCGCTCGCGGCGTAGTCGGCGGTGTAGATCGGCTCCCCGAACGCGATGCGCCACTTCGACGGCAACGGCACCAAACCGGCCGGACCGGCCAACGGGAACAGCGGGGTCACCGGGAAATACGGCAGGCCGAACAGCCGCGCCAGCAGCTTGACGTCGGCCACCATGGGGTAGATCTCCTCGGAGCCGATGATCGAGCAGGGCACGATCGGCGCCTTGGTGCGCAGGGCGGCGGACACGAACCCCCCGCGGCCGAACCGCTGCAGCCGGTAGCGGTCCTCGAAGCGCTTGCCCAGCCCCTTGTAGCCCTCTGGGAACACCGCGGTGAGCTCCCCGGAGGCGAGCAACCGGTGCGCATCCGTCGTGCAGGCCATGGTGTGGCCCGCTTTGCGGGCCGTCTCGCCGATCACCGGTAGGTCGAACACCATGTCGGCGGCCAACAGTCGCAGGTCCCGTTGCGCGGGGTGCTCGTCGTGCACCGCGACCGACAGCATCAAACCGTCGAACGGCAATACCCCGGCGTGGTTGGCCACCACCAGTGCCGCGCCCTCGGCCGGGAGGTGCTCGACGCCGCTGACTTCCACCCGGAACCAGGACTTGAAGAAGAACCTCAGCAGCGGCCGAACGATGGCGTCATTGAAATGCGGGTCGAACCCGAATTCGTCGACGCTGTAGTCACCGGTCAGCCGCTGGCGGAAGAACCCGGCTACCGACGCGACCCGCTGCGCGAGTTCATTCAGGGGAGCCTCAGCGGCGCCCGGCGTTCCGGCGGCGCGCCGACGGTCGTCGATTTCGCGAACCACCGCGGCGATCTGTTCGGCCGTTGCGCGACCCCGTGGATCGGAAAGCAACGAGGGGTGCTGACGGGACGCCTCGGCTCGTTGGTCCGCGCGTCTCCGCGCCGCTACCCGGCCCCGATTACTGTGCAGTGGAATGACATTCGCTCTGGATTCACCCGGCACGATATTTACCTAACTCCACCCCATGGAATTGGATTTCGGCTACCCCAGCGCTGCGCCAACGCGATGGCACGACCTTCCAGAGAGCGTACCCGATCAGGGTCGATTATGGGAGTCAAGCCGCGGCCACGAACGTAATCGTCGAACGCCTCGGCCGTCGTCCATTTCGGTTGGTATCCCAGTTCGGAACGCATCCTGGTGGTGTCCATCACCCTGCCATAACTCAAGTAGTCGAATTGCTCCCGATTGATCTCGGTGTAATGGTTAGCCCGCCTCAGCGAATCCAGGATCCAGACACCAAATCCGGGTACTGGCAACGGAATTCGGCCGGCACGCCGTATCGCCTGCGACAGCATGATGACGCCGTCGGCCCCGATGTTGAAGGTGCCCGCCTTCCCCGCCATCGCCGCGCGCTCGAGCGCACCCAGCGCGTCCTGCTCGTGCAGCAACTGCAAACGTGCATCCCGGCCGAACATCGTCGGGACCAACGGCCCGGCCAGATACCGCGACAACGTGGTGTCCATCGCGGGGCCAATCATGTTGGCCAGCCGCAGAATTGTCACCGCGATGTCGGGCCGGCGCCGGCCCAGCCCGCGCGCGTAACCCTCGATATCGAGGCTGTCCTTGGCAAAACCCTCGCGGAACGGGCGGCGGCTGGTGCTGTCCTCGGTGAACATCACCGGATCGTGTGCGCTCGAGCCGTACACCTCGGAGGTGGACTTCAGCACGACGCGGCGTACCGAAGGAGCCTTCTGGCAGGCCGCGAACAGTTGCATCGCGCCCATCACGTTGAGCTCCTTCAGAGCCGCGCTGCCGCCGGCGCGGGGCGCGTACGACGCCGCCGCCGCATGCACCACGGTGTCGACTTCGCCGTTTCGAATCACCTTGGCGATAAAGGGGTTACGAATGTCGGCGCGAACGAACTCGGCGCGGCCCATCCGGCGCAGCATGTCTTTGCTCGGGGCGATCGCATCCACGGCGATCACGCCGTTGATCAACGGATTCTGCGCGAGCCGGGCGGTCAGGTAGCCACCCAGAAACCGGCATGCGCCGGTGACCAGCACGACTTTGGGGTAATGCACGGTGTCGCTGATGCCGCCACCGTCCCCGCTCGACGAATCCACCCAGACAGCCTAGCGGCCGAGCGAAACAGGGGCATTACGGTCGGGTGACGGTCCGCGGGGGCAGCGCCTACTCAGGGGCCTACTTGCCGAGTTTTCTGCGCTGCACCCGGGTGCGACGCAGCAGCTTGCGGTGCTTCTTCTTCGACATGCGCTTGCGCCGCTTCTTGATTACTGAACCCATGAACTCCGCTATCCGACACGCGACTGATCAACGACTACAAAAGGACCTCGCCACTTTACCCGGCCGGCCGCGCGGAACACCAAACCGGCCGCCACCTTGCGACGCGATCAGGGCAGGGCGAGCGGTCTCCGTCCGCCAGCCATCCGGCCTCAGCGCCCGCGGCGGGATTCGTCGTCTCGGGCTTTGCGTGTGAGGCGCGGGCGTTGCGCGTGAAGCCTGGGCGTTGGGAGTGTAGCCAGGGCGGGAATCAGGCCGAATTTCCGCCGTATACGCACTCCGAACGCCACCGGTTCACACGCGACGCCACAGATTCAAATTCGACGCCACCAGTGCGCCTGAACCGGCTGCGTCGTAACTGGCCGAGTGGTCAGCTCGGCGTCGGGAGCCGAAAGCGCCGGCCCGCGGGACTATCCCGCGTCGAAGTAGGAGGTCTCCAGCATGTCGTGCACGGCCTTGGCGTGTACCCGGAACGACCGCCCCACCCGAACCGCAGGCAGTTCGCCGTTGTGCACCAGCCGGTACACCGTCATCTTGGAGACCCGCATCAGCGCCGCCACCTCGGCCACGGTGAGAAATTGCGTCCTGGCCTGCTGGCCGTCGACGGAACCGGTGTCCCGCGCCGATTTCCCGCCAGCCGATGGCCCGTTGGAAGACGTCATCGCAACCCAATCGTGTCAGGCACGCGCATCCCAGCGGCTTCCCCTCCGCTGGACCAACACGTGCTTACAAAGAGGAGAATAGCGGGACTAGTGGGGTTACTGGTACTGGTGGGGGATAATCAGTTCAAAATTCCTGAATTATTCCGATGTAATTCTTAGCTGCTCAGACCGGGTTTTGGCGGCCTGGACCGCCGCGTCGACGGCGGCCCGCAAGCCACCGCGTTCCAGTTCGCGCAGCGCAGCGGCGGTAGTCCCACCCGGCGACGTGACCGTCGCCCGCAGCTGCGCTGCCGTGGTGTCGGCCGGTATTCCCGACGGCTCGCCGTCGGCCCTGCGCCGGTCTTGTTCCATCCGCTCCAGCAGCATCGCCGCCGATCCCGCCATCGTCTGGGCGGTCAGGTCGGCGGCCACGTGACGGCTCAGGCCCGCCGCCACGCCGGCGTCCACCAGCGCCTCGACCATCAGGAAGAAGTAGGCGGGCCCGGACCCGGACACCGCGGTCACGGCGTCCAGCTGCGCCTCGGGCACAGTCAGTACGCCCCCGACCGCATCGAACAGTGCGGAGACCTCCTCTAGCTGTTCAGCGGTGACGAAGCGGCCCTTGGCCAGCGCGGTCACCCCGGCGGCCACCAAGGCCGCCGCGTTGGGCATGGCCCGGATCACCGGTGTGCCCGCCGGCAGCTTGGACTCGAAATAGGAAATCGAAATGCCGGCGGCCACGGTGACGAACACCTGCTCGACGCCGTCGTTTTCGGCTGCGGCCCGAGCCAGGTCCCCGATCACCACTTCGACGTCGGCCGGCTTCACCGCGACGACGACGAACGTCGCGTTCTCCACCGCCTCGGACACCGACGTCACCAACACCGAATACGTGTCCGCCAGGTACTTGGCGCGGTCCGGCATCCGCTCGGCGACCACCAGGTCCTTGACCTGTCGCCCCGCTCGAAGCAGGCCCGACAGCAGTGCCTCGCCGATGTTGCCGCCCCCGACGATCGCGATTCTTGCCATGCCGGAAAGCATTCCAGACGCGCTACCGGGGCACGAGCGCCAGTTGGCGTGACTGCAACACCAGGCGACCCGCGCTGTCCACAACGGTGTGGTCTTCGTCGAACCACTCCTGGCCGATCTCGGTGCAGCTACACATCACCCGCAGCCACCCGTCGGCCGGCAGGGCGCGCAGCAACGCGGTGAACTGCACCGTAGGCGCCCAGCCGGTGCGGTCTACGGCGAAGGTGACCGGCGCAGACAGATCACCGCACAGCAGGGCAAACAGCGCATCGGGTCCGGCGTGGCGGGGGCGGGCCCACATCTGGATCACCGGCGGTCGCCCGTCGGGGGCGGGCCGAAGCGTCGACAGCAGCGGCCGGATGTCGCAGCCCGCACCCAAGTGCACCAGGCCGGCCAATGGGTGTCCGGGTCCGATGGGAGCGACGTCGTCGGGCGGTTCCGGTGCCATCAGGTCGCTCACCGGATTCGCCGTCAGCAAAGGCGCGTGCCGATGCTCCGGCTCACCCAGGGTGACCACGGCGTGCACCGCGGTCCGCTCATCCTGGGCCAGCTCGACGTCGACCACGCTGATCCGCCGGCCCCGCTTACGGATCGACGTCACCAGCCGCATCGGGCCCGGATCGGGCGCTCGCAGGAAGTTCGCCGACACCGCGACGGGTTGCAAGCCGCTGTTGCCGTAGGCGGTGCGGGCAGCGTTGCCGCACAGCGCCACCATCGCGCCGCCGTGCACCTTGGGCCCGATGGTCCAGTGCTCGTTGAGCTCGCCCTCATACACCGGGTCGTCCCCGTCAGCCTGGACTTCGCGCAAGGCCATTGCGCTGGTGAACGAAGTGTCCATGTCAGCGCAGCAGGTGGGTGCGGGCGAACTGCAACGACTCGGCCAGCATGTCCTCGCGTTCGTTGGCCGATCGTGCGCTCGAGGTGGACACCTCCAGCACCACGTGGCCGGCGAATTTCCCGCTGGCCAGCAGCTGGCACACCTCGGCGGTGGGCTGGGTACCGCGTCCGGGCACCAGATGCTCGTCGGCGGGCAGGCCACTGCCGTCGCACAAGTGCAGGTGGACCAGCCCCGAGCCCATCCGGCGGGCCATCTCCAGCGCGTCGCTGCCCGCGGTCGAGGTATGTGACAGGTCCAGCGTGTAGTGCGCGTGGTTGCCGTCCAGCGGGTCGTAGGACGGCGCGAACGCCGAAATCGCCGGACCGGGCCCGCCGCCGCGTTTCCGCATCCGTTCCCGGGACTGATCGACGCGAAAAAACCGGTCCGCCCGGAACGGAAACATGTTCTCCACGGCCACCATCACATCGCTCGATGCTTCCAGGGCGGCAACCTGGTCGCGAAATCCCTCGGCGTAGCGCCGCTGCCAGCGGAACGGCGGATGTACGACGACGGTCTGCGCGCCCAGCTGCTCGGCGGCCTGCACGCTGCGTTCCAGCTTGTTGATGGGATTGGAACCCCATACCCGCTGCGAGATCAACAAGCAAGGGGCGTGCACCGACAGCACCGGCACGTGGTAGCGCCGGGACAGTTCGCCGACGGCATCGATGTCCTGGCTGACCGATTCGCTCCACACCATCAGCTCGACGCCGTCGTAGCCGAGCCTGGCGGCATACTCGAACGCGGCCTCGGCCCGCAATGGGTAGACCGAGGCCGTCGACAAGCCAACTTTGATTGCTGGGCGCACGATCTCCCGGTGACCCCTAGCCCGTTTGCAAGGAGAGCACCAATGGTCCCCAGGTGATCAGCGCCCCGACCGCGACGGCGATCAAGGTGCTGGCGATGTCCTCGGTTTTGCGAACCACCCGCACGCCGACCACCAGGCCCAGGATGACCAGCACCGATAGCACCAGCGTGACGATGCTGTTCCAGCGCCACAGCTGGTCGAAGGCGATGAACAAACCGGCGCCGAACGCCACGGCCAGCATCGACTGCAGGACCACCACCGTTCCGTGCCACAGCGCCTCGAGCCTGGGGTGCGACCCATGGCTCTCGTCGGGCTCGTCGAGCTCCTCGGCTGGCTCCTCCACGGCCGCGGCGGCCTCGTCACCGCGGCGGCGGGCCAGCTCGTCGGCCAGAGTCTGCCCGCCGAACAGCGTTCCCTCCGGCGCCTGCAAATACGACCGCACGTACGCGGAGTCCTCGGTAGCCGGTTCGGCTTCGCTGACCTCGGAGTCCATCACGTCCACCGGCATGTCGCCGTAGTGCTCGATGGGGTCCGGGCTCATCCCCTCGGCACCGGACTGGACGCGGCGGGTGTCCTCGGGCCGCTCGGCCTCGTCCTCGCGGGGCAGCGGCCGCGGGTAGGCGCTGCGTTCCGGCCCCGACGGGCGCTTGGCCTGGGGTGGGGACTTCGGCCAGCGCGGTTCAGGCGCCGACCAGTACGCGTCACCTGCCGATGCGGCTCCTTGGGCGGGCGCCTCGTCGGCCTCGTCGTCGACGATCGGAATCTCGCCGGTCAGCTCGGCGACCGATACCGCTTCGCTGTCACCGCGTCGGCGACGCCGCCGCCGGGTGACCGCCGGCTCGCCGATGGTGCCATTCCTGGCCAGCAGTTCGGCCACCGAGATGGGGCGGGCGTCGGGATCCTGGGTCTCGGGGTCTGGTCCGGTCATGGTTTGTCGCCTCTCGATCGGCTTGCCGCGTTCCGATCACTTACCTGACCTCCAGCATCCCGCACCCAGGTCTCCACGAGGCCGGTTCCGTCGGCTTCGCTGTCGAGTTTGCGCAGGATCAGGCCTTCCCGCAGCGCCCACGGGCAGATATCCACCGTTTCAATCGACAGCGCTCGCATGCTCGCCTCCGCCACCAGCGCGCCCGCCACGATTTGCGGTGCCCGCTCGGCGCTCACCCCTTCCAGTTCGGCACGGTCAACCGCCGCCATCCTAGAGATAAACGCGATCAGTTGCCGCAGGCCGTTGGCGGTCAGCGTGCGCTTTACCCGCGGTCCGGCGGCCGACGGCGCCGCACCGGTAAGCCGTGCCAACGAGCGGAAGGTCTTCGACGTCGCGACCGCCAGGTCAGGCGGGCCGGCTTCGAGCATCTTCGCGCTGGCCTCCGCCAGCTCGGCGTCCAGCCAGTCACGCAGCATCGCAACCCGCCGCCGGCCGGGCGGATCGTCGGGCAGCCAATCGCGGGTGAGCCGGCCGGCGCCGAGCGGCAGCGACATCGCGACCTCTGGCTCCTCGTCGACCCCGCTGCTCAGTTCCAGCGAACCGCCGCCGATGTCGAGGTTGATGATTCGGCCCGCGCTCCACCCGTACCATCGGCGCACCGCGAGGAAGGTCAGCCGGGATTCGTCCACTCCGGAGAGCACCTGGAGTTTGACGCCGGCTTCCTTGCGGACCCGGGCCAGCACGTCGTCGGAGTTCTCTGCTTCCCGCACGGCCGAGGTAGCAAACGCCATCAACTCCGAGCAGCCGGAGCTGACCGCGATCTTGGCGAACTCGTCGATGGTGGAAACCAGCTTGTCGGCACCGCGCTTGGTGATCTTGCCCGAACTGTCGGTCGCCTCGGACAGCCGCAACGTGGCCTTCGTCGAACTCATCGGCGTCGGGTGTCCGCCCCGGTGGGCATCTACCACCAGCAGATGCACCGTGTTGCTACCCACGTCGAGCACGCCCAATCGCACGAAATAAACCTAGTCGGTGCTGCGGGGCAGCGCCGAGCGGCCCGCTTGGGCATCTCGTCGGCGGCCCTCCGGCGCGAGCGTGCGCATAATGCCGCCCTGCGCGGCGTGTCGCCGTACCGGCACGCACCTTCGCGGGTGCGGATTGTGGTTTAACGTTGAGTACGTGGCTGATTCGGCGGGCAGAGAAGTCGAGCTGGATTTCGCCCGTGAGTGGGTGGAGTTCTACGACCCCGACAATCCTGAGCATCTGATCGCGGCCGACCTCACCTGGTTGCTTTCGCGCTGGACGTGCGTGTTCGGCACTCCGGCGTGCCGGGGCACCGTCGCGGGCCGCCCGCACGACGGGTGTTGCTCGCACGGCGCATTCCTGTCCGACGACGACGACCGCGCCCGGCTGGACGACGCGGTAAAGAAGCTGACCGACGACGACTGGCAATACCGCGAAAAAGGCTTGGGCCGCAAGGGTTATCTCGAACTCGACGAGCATGACGGCGAACAGCAGTACCGAACCCGTAAACACAAGGACGCGTGCATCTTCCTGAACCGCCCCGGGTTTCGCGGTGGGGCCGGCTGCGCGCTGCACAGCAAAGCCCTCAAGCTGGGCGTCGCGCCGCTGACGATGAAACCCGACGTGTGTTGGCAGCTGCCGATCCGCCGCAGCCAGGAGTGGGTGACCCGGCCCGACGGCAGCGAGATCCTGAAGACCACGGTCGCCGAATACGACCGCCGCGGCTGGGGGTCCGGCGGCGCTGACCTGCACTGGTATTGCACCGGCGATCCGGCCGCTCACATCGGCAAGAAGCAGGTCTGGGAGAGCCTGGCCGACGAGCTCACCGAACTGCTCGGCGAGAAGGCCTACGCGGAATTGGCCGCAATGTGTAAGCGCCGCAGCAAGTTAGGCCTTGTCGCGGTGCACCCCGCCACCCGGCTCGCGCAGTAGCCGCTCCTATATCGAGTCCTCGGCTTGTCGGTAGGACTCCACCATGCGCAGCGCGCTGGCGCGCAGGTATGCCTCGACCGTCGTCGCGGCTGCCGCAGCGTCGCCGGCCAGCACCGCATCGGTGATCGCCCGCAGGTCGGCCACTACCGGCTCGGCATCGTTGTAGGCCCCGGTGAGCTGGTGTTCGCGACCGCCGAAGGCGTGCTCGACCCACCGATACATCAATCCCAGCGCTCGGTTGCGGGTGCTATGGATGAGCACCCGAAAGTAGGCCAGGTCGGCGGCTTGGCGCGCTTCGGCGGTGGCGGCATCGTGCACCTGCTGCAGTGCGGCGCGCAGGGCCTCGGCGTCCTCGGGGGTGCTGCGTTCGGCCGCCAACCGGCCGATCAACGGTCCCAGTGCCGCCCGTATCTCGAGCAATTCGACCAGGAACTCCGGACCCAGTTTGCGCACCAGCGCCTCGACGACCGCGGGATGCGTCAGGCCTTCGGGATTGCGTACGACGTTTCCGCTGCCGTGCTTGGCCTCGATCAGCCCCATCTGCTGTAGCCGGGCCAAACCCTGTCGCAGCGACGTGCGGTTGACGTTGAGCTGTTCGGCCAGCTCACGCTCGGGCGGCAACGTCGAACCCGGCGGAAAAGCTCCGTCCAGGATGGCGTCGGCGATCGACGCGGCGATCTGTTCGTCGACGCGCTGCCGATCGGGCGGCTGCAAAGGATTTGACTGGTTCATTGGCTCAACCAATATAGTATGGGAACCAACCGTGACGTGTGTGCGGAACGCACACCGCCGAATGTGCATCCAAGGCGAAAAAACGGGGGTGTTTCCGCCGTCAGAGCACGCTCGGCGGGCATCTTCGGAGGGAGCACGACGTGGACGACGAATTGCTCGCGGCCGCCGCGCCGCGCTGGCGTGGCCGGCCCGGCCGGCTGGAGGTCTGGTACGCCACGCTGTCCGATCCGGTGACCCACGCCGGCCTGTGGGTGCACTGCGAGACGGTCGCTCCCCTGACCGGCGCTGCCTACGCCCACGGCTGGGTCACCTGGTTCCCCGCCGACGGCCCGCCGTGCACCGAGCGGTTCGGCCCTGAGCCGGTCCAGCCGGCCGCCGGGACCGCGTGGTTTGACGCCGCCGGCGCGCGGGTGGCGGCCGAGAAGCTCGACGGGCGCGCGGGATCGATCAGCTGGGACCTGTCCTGGAAGGACACCGGCGCGCCGCTGTGGACGTTTCCCCGCTTGGTGTGGGAGCGCGAGCTGTTGCCCGGCGCCCAGGTGGTCCTCGCACCCACCGCCGACTTCACCGGCTCGCTGACCGTCGGCGCCACCACGCAGCACGTCGAGGGCTGGCGCGGCAATGTCGCCCACATCTACGGGCACGGCAACGCCAGACGCTGGGGCTGGATCCACGCCGACCTCGGCGACGGCGACGTGCTGGAGGCGGTGACGGCGGTGTCGCACAAGCCCGGCCTGCGCAGGCTTGCGCCGCTGGCCTTCATTCGCTTCCGGATCGACGGAAAAGATTGGCCCGCAAGCACTTTGCCGTCGCTGCGGATGCGGACGACGCTCGACGTGCGGCACTGGCAGCTGGAAGGGCGGATCGGCGGACGCAAGGTGCTCATCCGCGTCGACCAGCCCGCTGAACGGTGCGTCAGCCTGGGCTACACCGATCCCGACGGAGGCACCGCGGTGTGCACCAACACCGAACAGGCCGACATCCACATCGAAATCGACGACCGGCAGTGGACGGTGCTGGGCACCGGCCACGCCGAAGTGGGCCTGCGCGGTGCGCAGGCGCCCGCCATCAACGAGAGGACACCGTCGTGAGTTTTCTGCTCGACCCGCCGCTGCTGCTCGCCTCCGGCGTCCTCATCGAGCGCGTGCTGCCCGAGGATCGTCGCGATGTGGCCGAAGCCGCCACCCTCGGTGTCTTCTTCGCTGGATCGTTCGGGCTCTACAACAACGTGCCCGGCCTCGGGCTACTGTGGCGGCCCTTCCGCGCGCGCAACGGCCGCGACTTCATGTGGAACAGCGGCGTTTTCAGCGTCGACACGGAAAAAGCCGAATGGCCTTTGCACGCGGCGGCCGGCGGCATCTTTGCGACGTATCCGTTCTTCATCAAGCTCGGACGCAAGCTGGGGCAACGGATTTGAGCCGGCTGGCAGCTCGGGCGGCCGCGTCGTTCGGCGCGGCGCTACTCCCGCCTGAACTCGGCGGCCCGCCGTCCGCCGAACTCGTCCAGCGCCTGGACCGCTACCTCACCCGCATGCCGACGACCACACGACGGGCGGTGCACGCCGGGCTGGTGTCGCTGCAGGCCGCGAGCTACCTGACCACCGGGCGGTCGCTGACGCGGCTCCAACCCGCCGAGCGCGAACGGCTGCTGCACCGCCTTGCCGCGTTCAACCCGGACGCCGGCGCGGCACTCGAGGCGATGAAGGCGATCGTATTACTGGCCGACGGCGCGGAAACCTATGCGGCGGAACTGCTTTCCCGCGCGACGCAGCATGACGCGGCCCGGCCCGACGCGGTTCTGAACCTCACCAGGTCCGCCGACAGCGGCTCTGTCATCACCGCCGACGTGGTTGTCGTCGGGTCCGGGGCCGGTGGGGCAATGGCGGCCCGCACGCTGGCCCGGGCCGGCTTGGACGCGGTGGTGCTCGAGGAGGGCCGGCGCTGGACGGTCGCGGAGTTCCGCACCACCCACCCGATCGAGCGCTATGCCGGGCTCTACCGGGGCGCCGGCGCAACCGTCGCGCTCGGTCGTCCGTCGGTGGTGTTGCCGATCGGCCGGGCCGTCGGCGGAACGACCGTCGTCAACTCCGGGACGTGCTTCCGGCCGCCGCCCGGCGTGCAGAAGCGCTGGTGTGACGAATTCGGCCTTGGGCTGGCCGATCCGGACGCGCTGGGGGCCCGGCTCCAGGAGGTCGAGCGCACGCTGCAGGTCGCGCCGGTACCGCTGCAGATTATGGGGCGCAACGGCCGACTGCTGCTCGACGCCGCCGACTCGTTGGGGTGGCAGGCCGCCCCCATCCCGCGCAACGCGCCGGGGTGCGACGGCTGCTGCCAGTGCGCGATCGGCTGCCCCAACAACGCCAAGTTCGGCGTGCACCTGAACGCGCTGCCGCAGGCCTGTGCCGCCGGCGCGCGAATAGTCTCCGAGGCGCGCGTCGAGCGGGTGCTGCACCGGAACGGACGCGCGCGCGGGGTGCGCGCCCGCCGGCCCGACGGCACCGCGCTCGACGTGCTCGCGGACACCGTCGTGGTCGCCTCTGGGGCCACCGAGACGCCAGGTCTGTTGCGGCGCAGCGAACTTGGCGCACACCCGCGGCTCGGCCGCAACCTTGCGTTGCATCCCGCGACGATGCTTGCCGGACGCTTCGAGGACGACGTCTATGCGTGGCGTGGCGTGCTGCAAAGCGCCGCGGTGCACGAGTTTCACGAGTCGGACGGCGTGTTGATCGAGGCAACCTCGACACCGCCGGGTATGGGGTCCTTGGTCTTCCCCGGCTACGGCGCCGAGCTGCTCGGCTGGCTGGACCGGGCTCCTCATGTCGCGACGTTCGGCGCGATGGTGGCCGATCAGGGCGTCGGCTCGGTGCTGTCGGCCCGGGGCGAGACGCTGGTGCGCTACAACATCGCCCGGGCGGATGTCGCCAAGCTGATGGTCGCGTTAGAGGCCATGGGCCGATTGCTGTTCGCTGCGGGGGCGGTGGAGGTGCTTACCGGGTTGCCGGGCGCCAAGACGGTGACGTCGCTGGCCGGGCTGCAGGAGGTGCTGGCCCGCAGCGACCCGCGCAGCCTGCACCTGGCCGCTTTCCATCCGACTGGTACCGCCGCCGCCGGCGCCGATGCTCAACGCTGCCCGGTGGACGAGACCGGTCGGCTGCGCGGCGTGCAGGGCGTCTGGGTGGCCGACGCGTCGATTGTGCCCAGCAGTCCGACAGTGAACCCGCAGGTGTCGATCATGGCGCTGGCGTTGGGCGTTGCCGATGAGATCGTCGGCGCGCGAGATTAGCGTCAGGTGTCGCTGGGGGTTTCGCTGGGCGGCGAGAGCGCGTCCGGGCAGTAAGTCTTGGCAGCGATCGCCGCAAACTTGCTGGCTTTGTCCGGGTTCAGTGACGAGTTCTTCGATGTGAGCGTCTTGACGACATCCGACATCTCCGAGCCCCCACTGAGCTTGTCGCACACCCATTTTCCTGCCCCTGCCGCCGCATCCGGGTCGGAGTAGGTGATACCGGCTGCGTTCAGTGACGCGATGAATGCATCGTCGGTGCCATCGGCGTGCGCTGGCACGGCCGTGCCGAGGGCGATGCAACAGCCTGCCAGGGTTAGGAGTAGTGGCCTCATGGCTCACAGATTGTCCCAGAGTGACTACCGGGCCGCATCTCGTGCAGCACGGACCGGATCGTCGGTGTGCACGTGTCTTGAGTCAAAAAAGTGGCAGGTTTTGCTGGTCGACCACCTGGCCAAAGCACCCACCCCGCTCATCGCCTACTCACCGGCGACCAACCTGACCATCAGGCCGCGGCGGCGCCCGTCCGCTAGACGCTCCCGTCCGCCACGGCCCAGGCTCAGCACAACCCGCAATCAACAGCAACAACGCTGCGGGCAGGTATCAAGGACCGCTGATACCTGCCCGTGGCCAGAGAGTCGCGGTTTTCCCGGAATTGCGTGTGTGGCGTCGGTGTCGACGGTGAGTTCGTCGTCGGTCACTGTGTAGGGCACGAGCGCGTGTGAGCTGAAGTTCTCGATGTGGTCGATGCTGATCCTGATGGCGTCGCCATGGAATGGCTCGTGAACAGACACATCGGTGACGGTGGCACGGGCACGAAGGTTATCGCGGTCTCCGCGAAATTCAAGCGCATCGATGATGCTGTCTTCGGTGGGCTGCGGTAGATCGATTCCCAGTTGGCGCAGGTTGCGCTGTCCGTCACGAGCGATCGTCAGCATGAATGGTGCGAAGCTTGCCGAGGACCGCAATACCTCTGCCGCGACATCTATGCTGGTCTGGAAAAGCGAGTCGACCTCGGCCTGAGCTTGCGAGGTGGAATCCGATCTCCACATCGACTCGACCTCCGTCGGTAATATGCGAGAACATCGTGACCAATAGGAATACTTTACGTCTGACCCCCGACGACCTTCGTCAGCATGCCGGTGACTTGGAGTCGCACCACGGCAACCTGGTGGATGTGGTTGTCGCTCTGGATAAGCAGCACGCCACGCTAATGGAGGTCTGGACGGGTCCAGCCGCCGCGACTTACGACGAGCACTGGTCGGATCTGTTGCCCAAGCTGCAGGCGCATGTCGCAGGGTTGGGCCGCCAATCGGCGAAGCTCCTTGAGGCAGTCTCGCGCTTCGTCGCCGCGGACGGTTCCGGCGATGCGAGCGGAGCGCCTTGATGTCCCATGAAACCCGCAAATACGATCTGGAGGCAATGCGGTCGTTCGTGTCGCATCTCGACAGCCAGATTGAGGCGTTCACCCAGCACGCCGAGGACGCTAAAGCGACCGCGTCGCGTCTGCTGGCGGGGTTTGACGGGGCAACGGCCGGTGCCTTTTCTACGGTGCACGAGCAGTGGCAGAACAACAACGCCGAACATCTGGCTGATCTGCGGAGATTGCGCGACAGGGTCAACACTGCTTACACGAATTACCTAGAGGCGCAACGGGTCAACGACAGAATGCTGCCGTCCTGAATGCTGCGCCTAGCCGCGCTCCAGCCAACCATTGCGCTGGCGTTCCTCGAACTCCTCGTCGGTGAGACCCCGTCTGCTCGCTGTCGGCGGTAGCGGGGATGGGGTGAGACGGCGCAGGGTCTCGGCAGCGGCCGGAGAGCGCGTAGCGAGCTCATCAATGAGGTCGCGCTGGGCTTCGTACAGTTCGGCGGAGCGGCGCTCCGCTTTCTCGCGGGCCTGGCGCAGCGCCTGATTGGCTGTCTCAGTGATGACCTGCCCGAGCCGGATCGCATCAAACTGTCGTGCCGCGGCATGCAGGGCGACACGGTCGATGGTGCCCTCCGCGGTGGCCCGGACAGTGACCGCTTGCTGTCGATCAGAGATCTCCGCGCTCAACGATTCCAGCTCGGATTTCGAGTGCAGCAGATAATCCACCTGGCTTTGCAGCGCCGCGATGAGGCGCTGTGACACCGATTCCGAGTCATCATCCATCGGCGAGCCGCCGGAGTTTACGGGTAGCGGTGTCGATGATCTTGTCACCGGCAGCGTCAGATGTGCCGCGGTACTGCTCGATCAACTCGATATCTTCAGGATGCTTCATCCTCGGCAGCGCACGGATAGCTTCCCACCGCAGCTCGTCGTCATTCTTAATGAACGACAACAAGAGCGCTCGAGACCGGTCAGTGTTGAACCGGCCCACATAGTGAACCAGAGGCAACCGGGCGCAGTTATGGTTGCTGGACTTCTCGAAAAGGGCAACCATCCGGTCGAAGTCTTTGGCGGTGGCCACGTAATCAAGGGTTCGGGTGGCCGGAAAGTGTCCTTCGACATGGAAGTTGGGCTTGTCGAACTGGTCCAGCAACGTGTCGATGACCTGCTGGTCGCCTTTGGCTGCCGGATCGTAGAGATTGTCAATAAGCCCAATCCAGATTGCACGTTTGTGCAGTTGCTCCTGCAGTGTCCTTCCATCAGGTATCCGCTCGTCGAGGTGCAGAAGCCAATCCACAAACACCGGAATAGCCTCGGGCAGCGACTCTTTCATCGGTCGATTCGCTAACGGCGACAGCGTGTATGCCTTGACTCCGACCGCGCCGAGATCGCGGGCCAGGCGTAGGTCGAAGCCTTCCTTGCCGTCTTTGAAACGCGCCGGAATCCTGGTCAGCCAATCGTCGCTGCTCGGTCGGCTCGCTGATCCGATCACTCGATCCCTCATGGCACAGCCAGCCCGATAAGTGGCTTCGGGTCGCGCGACACAGGCGGTGTCCAATTCGGTTCAGGGATAAAGGGTCTCGGTATCTGGCCCGCTGGGATATTGTCGTACAATTCCTCGCGAATCACTTCGACCTTGCCTTGGTTGACGAGATCATTGACCGCACTTGACAATTGAGTCCGGTTATCGACAACGAGCACCACCGAATAAGGCGGCTCTTGGCCGGCGGCGAGTCGCACAGAGTCCATAATCTGGTCGTCATCGTAATTGTTCAGTGAATTTTTGTTCTTGACCTCGATTACTTGGCGGCCTGTGGTATCCCAGAAGTCGGGCCCAGATCATGACCAGCGAACGGCCCAGCAGACTCACCGAGCCGATGCTAGTCGAGAGCCAGTGCCGGACACCCTGCGAGGTTCCGCGGGTTTTTCAATGTTCCCGCTCCGTGGTCAGCGCCGAACGCGCCAACGTGACGCCACCCCGGGCAGTGCGTTGCTGTTCCCCAGCCTGTGCCGCGCCGCCCGCCACGCCGAAGCCGCCGCCGCCGGACCCGCCCCACCCGAGGAACCACCACCCTTCTAGGCAGGGGACCGCCGTACAGATACCCGGCTTAGCCTTCCAGCTTGTAGCCCAGCCCGCGGACGGTCACCAGGTGCACCGGGTTGGCCGGGTCGGCCTCGATCTTGGACCGCAGCCGCTTGACGTGAACGTCGAGCGTCTTGGTGTCGCCGACGTAGTCCGAGCCCCAGACGCGATCGATCAACTGGCCGCGCGTCAGCACCCGGCCGCTGTTGCGCATCAGGTATTCGAGCAGGTCGAATTCCTTGAGCGGCAACGTGATTGTGTCGCCGTTCACCGAGACGACGTGGCGTTCGACGTCCATCCGTACCGGGCCGGATTCCAGCACCCCGTCGCTGAACTCGGAGTCGTCGTCGCCGCCGCGGCGCAGCACCGCGCGGATTCGGGCGATCAGCTCGCGCGCCGAATACGGCTTGGTCACATAGTCGTCGGCGCCCAGCTCCAAGCCGACCACCTTGTCGATCTCGCTGTCGCGCGCGGTCACCATGATCACCGGAACGCTGGACCGGGAGCGCAGCTGCTTGCACACGTCGGTGCCCGACATCCCGGGCAGCATCAAATCGAGCAGCACGATGTCCGCACCGGCGCGGTCGAATTCGGCGAGCGCCGAGGGGCCGTCGTTCACGACGGTGGCTTCGAAGCCCTCCTTGCGCAGCAGAAACGCCAGCGGGTCGGCCAGCGATTCCTCGTCCTCCACGATCAACACACTCGTCATCGACTTAGTTCTTCCTCTCGTGACCGATTTGGCCGCACGTCTCGCGCCCGTGGTTCCTCCACTTGCTCGTCGTCGAGCTGCGCCGAGACGGCTGGAATGGACAACGTGAACGTCGACCCGGTTCCAGGTTTGCTCCATACGCCGATGCTGCCGTTGTGGTTGGCAGCCACATGTTTGACGATCGCCAGCCCCAGCCCGCTGCCGCCAGTGGCCCGCGAGCGCGCCTTGTCACCACGGAAGAACCGCTCGAAAACCCGCTCCTGGTCTTCGAGGGTGATCCCGATGCCGCGGTCGGTGACGGCGATCTCGACGTTGTCACCGCGACGCCGCCGGCTAATCGACACCAGCGATCCGCTCGGCGAATACGCGATGGCATTCGAGACCAGGTTGGCCAGCGCGGTAACCAGCAGGGTTTCGTCGCCCAGCACCCGCAAGCCGCTCGGCGCGTCGGTACGGACCTCGATATCGGCGTTGTCGGCAGCCACTTTGTGCCGCGAAATCGCCTCGGACACAATGGTGTCGACGTCGACATCGGTCAGGTTGGGCAATCGTTCGGCGCCCTGCAGGCGGGACAACTCGATCAGCGAAGCGACCATGTCCCCCAGCCGGTTTGCCTCGACCAGCACCTTCTCGGCGAATCTGCGCACGGTTTCGGGATCGTCGTGTGACGCCAGCAGGGCCTCGGCGAGCAGGGCCATGGCGCCGACCGGGGTCTTGAGCTCATGGCTGACGTTGGCCACGAAGTCACGCCGGACCGCTTCCATGCGGGCATAGTCGGACTGATCGTGGACGAAGACCACGGCGAACCGGCGGTCTTCCTCGCTCAACAGGCGCGCATACCCGTGCACCGAAAGCCGGCCCCCGGAGAGACGCTTCGCCGGTGCCAGGTCGAATTCGATGTCCTCCCCGGTCAGCGCCTGTTGTGCGGACCGCCACGCCTGACTGTCGAGCTGGCGGTCGCGCACCAGGCCCAGCTCCTTGGCGCGGTCGTTGAGGTACACCACGTCACGGTGGCTATCGACCACCGCCACGCCCAGCGGCATCAGCGCGATGATGCGCTGCAGCATCTGCGCGACGGTGATGCCCGCCCACTCGGCGGCCGCTCGTTGCCGGCGCTCGGTGAGCCGCGGTGCCAGGCGGGCGCCAATCGCCACGCCTACGGCCAGTGCCAGCGCGGACAAGACCCCGGCCAGCAACAGCGCCGAGAACACAGTCACAACCAAAATCCTACAAATCTGGTGAACGCGGCCCTAGCGGAGCGAGGCCAAAATCGGACAAGTCACATACTGCGCCACAGGTGTTCGGCTGCCGTTCACGTGCCGTTTGGCAAATGGCCTTGCCGGCGTGACCAGGGCGGGTCGGTCAGGCCCGGACAGTGCCCTGGCTGGCTACCGCCGCGGCACCCGCTGCGGCCGCCTCCGGGTCCAGATATGTCCCACCGGGCACCACCGGCCGCAAATCGCGATCCAGGTCGTAACGCAGCGGGATCCCGGTGGGGATGTTCAGCCCGACGACTTCCTCGTCGGACATCTGGTCCAGGTACTTGACCAGGGCGCGCAACGAGTTGCCATGCGCGACGATCAGCACACTCTTGCCGAACCGCAGGTCCGGCACGATGACGTCGGTGTAGTACGGCAGGAACCGGGCCACCACGTCGGCCAGGCATTCGGTCAGCGGGCCGCCGCCGATGTCGGCGTACCGGGGGTCGGCATCCTGGCTGAACTCGCTGCCGCGCTCGATCGGCGGCGGCGGGGTGTCATAGCTGCGCCGCCACGCCATGAACTGCTCTTCGCCGTAGCGGGCTTTGGTCTCGGCCTTGTCCAGCCCCTGCAGCGCGCCGTAGTGGCGTTCGTTGAGCCGCCAACTGCGCCGCACCGGAATCCACAGCCGGTCGGCGGTGTCCAGGGCGACATGCGCGGTGGTTATCGCGCGGCGTAGCAGCGAGGTGTAGAGGATGTCGGGCAGTAGATTCTGCTCGGCCAGTAATTCGCCCGCCCGCACGGCTTCTGCCCGGCCCTTTTCGGTCAGCCCGACGTCCACCCAACCGGTGAACAGGTTGAGGGCATTCCAGTCGCTCTCGCCGTGGCGGAGCAGCACCAGCGTGGCTGTGTCTCCCATGCCGGTTAGTGTCTCACGCACTGCCCGCCGGATAGTCGCCTTCGTCGTCGATCAGGTGCGCGAAGGCCTGCAGGTTCTTCAGCGACTGCCCGCGCGACACCCGCCACTCCCACTCCTTCTGGATCGACGACCGAAAACCCAACTCCAGCAACGTGTTGAAGTCCGAGTCGACCGCTTCGAGGACCTGCCCGAGCACCCGGTCGATCTCGTCGGAGTCGACCGAGGCCAGCGACATCCGGCCGACCAGGTAGATATCCCCGACGTTGTCCAGCGTGTAGGCCACCCCATAGAGGCGGCGATTGCGTTTGAGCAGGAACCGGTACACACCCTCGTGGTTCTCGTCGGGCTTGCGGCACACGAACGCCTCGATGCGCACCGAATGCTCCCCGACGGTCAGGATGGTGTTGGTCTTGAGCTTGCGCTCGCCCGGCAGCTCGACGATCAGGCCGGGCAGGCCGCCATGCGCGCCTGCGTGCTCCGAGTAGGTCAGCTGGCTGGCGCGCAGCGCACGCACGATCACCTCTTGGGTGGCCTGCGCGGACGTCATGCGCCCACCCCGCGTCGCGGCGCCCAGCGACGGCTGGCCCGCACCGGTACCAATTCGCGGACCTGGCGCGCGGCCCGGAAGTCGGCGATTGCGCGCCGGTAGCTGTCCAGCAGTGCATCGGTGGTGTTTTCCCAGGAGAAACCGGCCGCGTGCGCAGCCGCCGCGCGGCTGATTGCCCGGCCCCCCGGCCCGGTGCTGAGCTCCAGCAGGTGGTCCAGGGCGGCCGCCCACTGGTCGACGCCATGGCCAGACACCAAGGTGCCGGTGATGCCGTCGCGCACCGCAACCGGCAGCCCGCCCACCGCAGCCGCGGCCACCGGGGTCCCGCACGCCTGCGCCTCGACGGCCACCAGACCGAACGACTCCGAGTAGCTGGGCACCGCCACCACGTCCGCGGCCTGGAACAGCGAAGCCAGGTCCGTCCGCGACTGCGGCGGCAGGAACGTCACGCGATCCGTGATGTCGAGCTCGTCGGCGAGCCGAACCAGCCCGTCCGGCGACGCCAGGCCACTGCCCGACGGTCCGCCGGCGACCACGATGCGCACCCTCGGCAGCTTGGCGGCGGCACGCAGCACGATGTCGGGCGCCTTCAACGGCTGGATCCGCCCGACGAAGGCGACCACGCGTTCATCGGGCGGCAGGCCGAGCGCGGCCCGGGCCGCCCGCCGGTCCCCCGGGCAGAACACGTCCAGGTCGACGCCGGGATGGACCACGTCGATGCGGGCCGGATCCGCGTGGTGAATCGAAATCAGTTGTCGCGCTTCGTCTTCGGTGTTGACGATCAGCCGGTCCGCCTCGTCGACCACCTGCTGTTCGCCGACCGTGCGCAGCGGCGGCTCGGGGGTGTCGCCGTCGGCCAGCGCCGCGTTCTTCACCGCGGCCAGGGTGTGCGCGGTATGGACCAACGGCACCGCCCAGCGGTCGCGGGCCAGCCAGCCGACCTGACCGGACAGCCAGTAATGCGAGTGGACGATGTCGTAATGCCCCGGCTCATGGGCCGCTTCGGCGCGCAAAACGCCTGCCGCGAACGCGCACAACTGGGTGGGCAGATCGTATTTGTCCAGGCCTTCGAACGGCCCGGCCACGACGTTGCGGACCAGGACACCGGGCGCCACCCGCACCACCGGCGGGTCCGCCGACGCGGTGGCCCGGGTGAAGATCTCCACCTCGATGCCGCGTCTGGCCAGGTGCAATGCGCTCTGCAGGACGTAGACGTTCATGCCGCCGGCGTCGCCGGTGCCCGGCTGGGCCAGCGGGGAGGTGTGCACCGCCAGTACGGCCACTCGGCGCGGGTCGTTCACTGCCGAGTCGTGACGCACCCTTTCATGTTTACAGGAAGCGCTCAGCGCACTATGCCGACGACTCGGGCACGGCCTCGCGCAGCCGCAGTTCCAGCACCCCGGACCGGCGCATCGCCGCCAGCGGATCGGCATAAAGCCCGCCCAGGGACACGATCCCGGCGCCCGCCTCCTGCACTCGGTTGCCGAAAGCCGTGACGCGGATATCGCGTGGCGGCAGCACCGAGCGTGCCGCAAACGCCGCCTCGACCTCTTCCATGCCCTCCGGATACTCGGTGAACGCGTGGCCCCCGACCACCAGCTCGTCGGGATTGAGCAGGTCGCGCAGCAACGCGAGCGCCTCGCCGAGCATGCAGGCGCGCTCGGCCAGCAGGTCTTTGGCCAGCTGGTTGCCGGCCCGGGCAACCCGCAGCAGGTCGGTGATGCCGGCGGCGGACGCCACGCTCGCGCCGGCCCGTAAGCCGGGCAGGATGCGCAACCGGCGGGCGGCGGCCAACACCGCCTCGTCGCTGACCGTGGACTCCAGCTGACCGGTGCCGCCGAGCAGATCCGAGTGCGCCGGCAGGCCCGCGATGGTGCCTGGGCCGCTGGCCGGGCAGTGCACCCGCCCGTCGATCACCAGCGCATAGCCCACGGTTTCGCGGGCGTAGACGTACAGCGTGGTCGCCGAGGTCGGCGCGAATCGCCGCATGCCGAGCAGCAACTCGGCGCCGGCCATGGCGTCGACGTGCGATGCCACCGATACCGGCAGGCCCAGTGCATCGGCCAGCACCGGCCCCACCGGCGCCTGTCGCCAGCCCAGCCGGGGGTGGTCGACATGGCCCGTTGCGCTGTCGACGGTGCCACCGATCGCCACGCCGACCCACAGCGGCTGACGCCGGTGCCACCGCCTCAGGTAGCGGTCGGCACTGTCGGCCAGCGATGCCAGCGCCGGCCCGGGGGCGCTGCGCGGGGTGGGCGTCTCGACGGTGTCCAGCGTGCGGCCGAACAGGTCGGTGGCCACGATGCTGGTGGTTCGCGCGCCGATGTGGATGCCCAGCGTGACAAACGGCTCGTGGTTGACCTCGACCGGCACTCGCGGGCGCCCGATGGCCCCGGAGACGGCGAGGTCAGCGCGCTCACGCAGCAGCCCGGCCTCGAGCAGGGCGATGACCTGACGGTTCACCGTCGCGATGCTCAGCTTTGTGACGCCGGCGATCACGTCCCGTCCGACCGGGCCGCGTAATCGCACTGCCCGGAAGACAGATGCGGAGGCCGAGTCGGACAGGTGCAGCGACGGCGGCACGATCTGGCGGTGCGACCGCAGCTGGGCGCGGCGGCTGGATGAATGATGGGTGAAAGATGTTGAGCGCACGAGCGTCCTTTAGTCCGAGTTCTATTGGCCGGGAACCTGGCCGCGCTGTGAAGGGATCAGGCGCGACAAAGTACGCGGCAACAACACGCGCCCGCGCAAAGACGCGGGGTCGGGTTGCTGAACACGGCGCTGCTGTGCACAACGAGGAATTTAGCACGTTTATTAGAGTTGTCCCGATGATCACCGCGGACACGCAACAACGGGTGGCAGTGGTAACCGGTGCCAGCTCGGGCATCGGTGCGGCGACCGCCAAAATCCTTGCGGCGCAAGGGTTTCACGTGGTTGCGGTGGCACGCCGGGCGGACCGGATCAACGCCCTGGCGCAGGACGTCGGCGGCACCGCAATTGTGGCCGACGTCACAGACCCCGAGGCCGTCGAAGCGCTGGCCGGCGCGCTGGACCGGGTCGACGTACTGGTCAACAACGCCGGCGGAGCGCGCGGGCTGGAACCCGTCGCCGAAGCCGACTTCGAGCATTGGCGCTGGATGTGGGAGACCAACGTGATGGGTACGCTGCGGGTCACCCGTGCGCTGCTGCCCAAGCTGATCGACTCCGGCGACGGCCTGATCGTCACCGTCACCTCCATCGCCGCGATGGAGGTTTACGACGGCGGCGCGGGCTACACCGCGGCCAAGCACGGCCAGGGCGCGCTGCACCGCACCCTGCGTGGTGAGTTGCTGGGAAAGCCGGTGCGGCTCACAGAGATTGCGCCGGGTGCCGTCGAAACCGAGTTTTCGCTGGTCCGATTCGACGGCGACCAACAGCGCGCGGATGCCGTCTATGCCGGGATGACGCCGCTGGTGGCCGCCGACGTCGCCGAAGTGATCGGGTTCGTCGCCTCGCGGCCTGCACACGTCAACCTGGACCAGATCATCATCCGGCCGCGCGACCAGGCGTCCGCGACGCGACGGGTTACCGGCCCGGCGTAGTAGGGGTGCCCGACAAGCTGGGCGCGTTCGACGGCGTGACCGGCGCGGTGACCGGGATCTGCGTTGACGGCGGATGCCCGGACGGCCGCGGCAGCGCCGACATCGACACCCAGGTGTCCCAGTCCACCGCCCAGTCCCAGATGTCGCCGTCAGCGTAGGACAGCTGGATCGAGCTTCCGGTCACCTCGACCGGGTCACCGTAGATGGCGCTGGCGTAATACTGCTCCGCGTCGGACGTCGACAGGTTGATGCAGCCGTTGGTGACGTTGCTGTTGCCCTGCGCACCCGCACTCATGGGGTTGGCGTGGATGAACTCGCCGTTGTTCGAGATCCGCACCGCCCAGCGTTCGTGGGCGTTGGAGTAGCCCGCGGCCGGGTTGGACATGTAGAAGTCGGCGTACTTCTCGGTGACCACGTGAATGCCGTTGCGGGTGACGTTGCGCGCCTTGTCGGCCTCGCCGTAGCTGCACGGAAAGTCCATGATGACCCCGGCGTCGGTGACGACCTGGATGCGGTGCGACGAGACCTCGGCCTTCACCACCTGCCGACGACCGATCTGGATATTCAACGAGATGTCCTGGTCACCGTAGGCGCCGTCGCCGAACGGCAGCCCGTACAGCTTGGCGTCGACGTTGACGGTGGTGCCGGCCGGGTAGTACTCGCGGGTGCGGTAGTGCACCCGCGCACCTTTCGCCTCGTCGGGCAGCCACGCCCAGCTGCCCTCGACGGGCGGGTTGGTGGTGACCGTGAGCGCCTTCTCGACGGCGGCTTTGTCGCTGATCGGCGCGTCGAACTGGATGATGATCGGCGCGGCGACACCGACAGTCTGGCCGTCGGCCAATTGGAACGCACCAGCGATCTTCTTGGTCGGGGTCACGGTGGTGAACTTGCCCTTGACCGGAATGGCCTTGCCGTCGTGGCCGACCGCCGAACCGTTCCAGGTATAGGTCGATCCGTAGCCCAGTGGCTCGGTGATGGTGTAGACGGTGCGGTCTTGATTGAACGCACCGGCAACGGCCTTGCCCGCGGAATTCGTCAGGGCGACGTGCTGGAACCAGCCGTCGCCGACCTCGACGCTGATCGGCGCGACGGGCACCACATCCTTGGTCGCATCCGCCGGCTGGAACTTCAGGTGGGCCGCCGCCGCCTCTTTCTTCTCCGCTTGCTTGCCCGCCGGGCCGGCGCAGGCCGCTAGGACATTCGGTGCGAACACGCCGACACCCAGGGCCGCCAAGGCCAGGCGCCGGTTGATCGACCCCGGGTTTCGGGGGTCGCTGGAGGGGTTCACGACAGTCAAAAATACCGGACGAAACACGGGCCAACCGGCTGCCGGGCCTTCGCCGCGGCATACAGCGCGGTGCTCAGGGTCACAATCCGGCCCTATAACACGCACCCAACCAGGACCGGCTCGGGCTCGAGTGTGATACCGAACACATCTCGCACCCCGTCGCGAATGATGCGCGCCAACCGCAACACGTCTTCGGTGGTCGCCTCCCCCCGATTGGTCAGGGCCAGCGCGTGTTTGGTGGACAACCGGCAGGGTGCTTCTTCGCCCGGATAGCCCTTGGCGAAGCCCGCGCGCTCCACCAGCCAGCCGGCGGCCAGCTTGACGCCGTCGGGTGCCGGATAGTGCGGCAGCGGCCCGTCAACCGTGCGGGCCAGCCGCTCGTAGACATCGGGGGCCACCACCGGGTTGGTGAAGAACGACCCCACGCTCCAGGTGTCCTGGTCGGCCGCATCCAGGACCATGCCCTTGCGGGCCCGCAGCGTCAGCACCGCCTCCCGGACGGCTCGCGGGTCGGCGCGCTCGCCGCTATCAGCGCCCAGCGCGGCCGTCAGCTCCCCGTACCGCAGCGGCGCGCTGCGGCCCGAAGCGTCCAGCGCGAACTCCACTTCCAGCACCACGTCTGACTGGGCTCGCTTGAGCACGCTGGTGCGGTAGCCGAAGCCCAGCTCGGCCGCAGGTACCCACCGCACTTCGCCGCTGCCGCGGTTGAACAGCCGGACCCGGGTGATGGTGTCGGCTACTTCAGCCCCGTAGGCTCCCACGTTCTGCACCGGGGTTGCCCCGGCCGACCCGGGGATGCCGGACAGGCATTCCAGCCCGCCGAGCCCGTGCTCGATGGCCCTGACCACGACGTCGTCCCACACCGCACCCGCCTCGGCGCGCAGCACGTTGCCGTCGACGACGATGCCGTCGTTGGCCAACCGCACCGCCGTGATGTCGGTCAGCGCGTCGTCGATAACCAGATTGGAACCGCCGGCAAACACCAGCACGTCTTGTCGACCATCGGCATCCAGCTCCCGCAGCGTCGCGACCACCTGTTCCGTACTGGCACAAGTGATCAGGCGACGCGCGACCGGCCCGACCCGCAACGTGGTCAGTGGAGCCAGCGGCACCTGCTCGGCGATCCGCGCGCCGGCGAACAGCGAATCCGTCGCCCGTTTCATAAGCTCCGTTTCATGGGCCGTAACGGTAGCCTGGCCTCCTATGCCGCGCTCATTCGACATGACCGCCGAATACCAGGGCAGCGTCGAAGACGTCTATCGGGCTTTCGCCGACAAGCACTACTGGTTGGCGCGGCTGACCGATTCCGGGGTGGACGAAACGGCGCTGGAGGCGATGCGGGTCGGCGGCGAATCGGAAACCGACCGCACCATCGAAGTGGTCACGCTGCAGGTGATCCACAGCCACCGGCTTCCGGCGCTGATCACCCAGTTGCACCGGGGCGATCTCGCCGTGCGACGCGAGGAAACCTGGGGCCCGATCACCGACGGCACCGCACGGGCGGCCCTCGCCGGTGAGATCGTGGGCGCCCCGGCGAGCCTGTCGGGCTCCGCGACGTTGGCTCCGGTCGCCGATACCGGCGGCTCCCGGCTGGACTTCCAGGTCAGTGTCCAGGTCGGAGTTCCGCTGATCGGCGGCAAGATCGAGAGCATGATCGGCGCCCAACTGGCCGCGGTGGTGCAAGCAGAGCAGCGCTTCACAGCGAATTGGATCGCGACTCACCGCTGAACCAAGGGCTTCTAGGCTGGCGAGCATGCGAATCGCGTTGGCGCAAATACTCAGCGGCACCGACCCGGCCGCAAATCTGGAGCTGGTGCGAGAGTACGCCGAGCAATCCGCCAACGCCGGCGCCAGGCTGGTGGTGTTCCCCGAGGCGACCATGTGCCGGTTCGGGGTCCCGCTGGCACCGATCGCCGAACCGGTCAACGGACCATGGGCCGACGGCGTCCGGCGGATCGCGACCGAGGCCGGCATCACCGTGATCGCCGGAATGTTCACCCCTGCTGGTGACAGGCGGGTGAAGAACACGCTGATCGCCGCCGGTCCGGGCCGACCGAATCGGCCCGACGCCCACTATCACAAGATCCATCTGTACGACGCGTTCGGCTTTACCGAGTCGCGCACCGTCGCGCCAGGACACGAACCGGTCGTCATCACCGTCGACGACGTGCGGGTGGGGCTGAGCATTTGCTACGACATCCGCTTCCCCGCGCTTTACACGGAGCTGGCCAGGCGCGGCGCCCAGTTGATCGTCGTCTGCGCATCCTGGGGCTCGGGTCCCGGCAAACTCGAGCAGTGGACGTTGCTGGCCCGGGCCAGGGCGCTGGATTCGACGAGCTATGTGGCCGCGGCCGGACAGGCAGACCCCGGTTCGCAACCTGCCTCGAAGGCCCCCACCGGGGTGGGCGGCAGCCTGCTGGCGTCGCCGTTCGGCGAGGTCGTGGCCTCGGCCGGCGCCGACCCGCAACTGCTGGTCGCCGACATCGATCTGGCCGCCGTTGCAGCCGCCCGAGAAAACATCGCGGTACTGCAAAACCGGGCACGCTTTCTTCAAGTGGATAAGGCAGAATCGCCAGAGTGACGAATCCGCAAGGACCGCCCAATGACCCATCGGCGTGGGGCCGTCCCGGTAACCAGGGTCCTTTTGGCAATCCGCAGGCACCAACCGAGCGGCTCCGCGGCGCGCAGCCACCGGGTGGTGCTCCCGACCAAGGCCGTACGGTGCCCGGCCAATTGCCGGGTGCGACGGAGCAGATCGGCGCGGCCCGGGCCAACCCGCAGCAGCCCGGCTATCCGCCGCCGCCGCCGGCGACGCCGGCCGGGCCGCCCGCGGCTCAGGTGGCTGGGCCGCCCGACCAGCCGACCACCCCGAAGAAGAAACGGCGCGTCAGCGGTCCGCTATCCATCGTTCTGGTGCTCGTCATCGTGCTCGCTGTACTGGCCGCCGGGGTGATCGGAGCGGAGCTGTACGTACGCAACCAAGCCACCAACAAGGTCGCCGAGGCGTTTGCCTGTGAGTTTCAGGACAAAGCCACCGCGCAGTTCGGGGTTACGCCGTTGGTCCTGTGGCAGGTGATCACCAAACACTTCACCAACATCTCGGTGGAAACCGCGGGCAACCAGATCAAAAATGCCAAGGGCGCGAAGATCGACCTCCGCATTCAAGACGTCCGGATCACGAACAGTCCTGATTCCAAGGGCACCATCGGCTCGATCAACGCCACCTTCACCTGGCCGTCGCAAGGCATCAAGGACTCGATCGCGAGCAAGCTGCAGGGGCTGGCGAAATTCGTCACCAACACCGTGACCACCCACCCCAACGACGGCACCGTCGAATTGAAGGGCATGCTCGACAACATGGTGGTCAAGCCGGTGGTCTCCGGTAGCGGCATCGAGCTGCAGATCCAAAGTTTCAATGCGCTGGGCTTTTCACTGCCCAAGGAGTCCGCGCAGTCGCAGCTGAACAAATACACGTCCGACGCCACCAAGAATCTTCCGCTGGGTATTCACGCCGACAGTGTGGAGGTCACCTCGAACAGTTTGGTCGCCCACTTCTCCACGCAGAACGCCACGATCCCGGCGGGTAAATCCAAGGACTCGTGCTTCTCCAACCTGTGACGGTCAGCTGAGCCCGTCGAGCACCGCACGGGTGCCGGAAAGGCCCAGCCGGGTGGCGCCGGCGTCGAGCAACGCGAGCGCGTCGGCGGCCGTCCGGATGCCGCCGCTGGCCTTCACTCCGAGGCGCCCGCCGACCGTCTCGGCCATCAGCGCGACGGCGGGCACCGACGCCCCGCCGGCGGGGTGAAACCCGGTCGAGGTCTTGACGAAATCGGCGCCGGCGTCCTCGGCGGCACGACATACGTCTGCCAGCGTTTGCGGGTTTGCCCGATCCAGCAGCACCGCCGACTCGACGATCACCTTGAGCACGGCTGCCGCGGTAGCGGCACGCACCGCTTCGATGTCCGACCGGACCGCAGCGAAATCCCCGGCCAGGGCGGCGCCGACGTCGATGACCATGTCGATCTCGCCCGCACCGGCTTCCACCGCCGCGGCAGCCTCCTGCGCCTTGACCGTGGACAGGTGCTTGCCCGACGGGAAACCCGCCACCGCGGCCACCCGGACGCCACCCCCGGCGGCGTGGACTGCTGTCGGCACCATCGACGGTGAGACGCACACCGCATAGGCGCCCAGTTCGAGGGCTTCGGCGACCAGGGCGGTCACGTCGGCGGCGGTGGCCTCCGGTTTGAGCAACGTGTGATCGACCAGCGCGGCCAGCTGCTGCCGCGTCAGCGCGCCCGGCACTAGAAGCCCTCTTCAGGCGCCCCCGGATTGCAGCCCGAGGCGACCATCTCGGAGTCGTCGACGACTGGGCGCCAGGGCTCCAGGTTCCAGCTGGTCTTGCCGGGTTGCGCGAACTCGGCGAACTGCCAGTGGCAGATGAACTGGGCCCGCATGCCCGGGGTGTCGGCGTCCGGCGCCAGCGCCAATACCTCGGCCCAGGCTTCGTCGGCGGCGCCCGTCGGCGCGGCCTGCCGGGCGGCCGCCCGGCCCGCCGGCGTCGGGTAGATCCGCAGGCTGGTCAGGCGTCCCCAGTGAGCCCATTGCGTGTGATCGATGTACGGCGGGCCGGGGTCAGAGCCCGGATCCGCGGTGGCCGGGGCGGCGCCGAACAGGGCGATCAGCAGCATCGCCGCCGCCAGCGGGGCTTTCATTGGCTAGCGGGACTTGCCTTGAATCTCAAGGAGTTTGGGCCGCACGTCGACCAGGTACACACCGGCCGCACAGGCCGATATCACCATGAAGAAGATGTTGCCAAACAGAAGAGTGGCCAGGGCCACTGCGGCACCGAGGATCAGTAACCACACCGGCTTGGTCAGCTTGTCCACGGCCGTGTATGCATCGGATCGCTGCATCGCCGCATGCACAAACGCATACACCGAGGTCACCAATACGGCGATCCCCAAGACCACCATGACGTCATACACGACCTGATTCACGCGTTCAGCCTATGCGGGAAGCGTCGTAAACGTCGACTCCGAGCCGCCCTTGTCGTGGGCGACTCGGAGTCGAGGGTGGGCTGAGCCCTTACTTCTGGGTGACCTTCTTGGCCGGAGCCTTCTTGGCCGGAGCCTTCTTGGCCGCAGCCTTCTTGGCGGGCGCCGCCTTCTTGGCCGGCGACTTCTTGGCCGGAGCCTTCTTGGCGGGCAGCTCGATGCCGACCAGCTTGGCGGCACGCTCGCCGACCGCGCGGGTCTGCTGGGCAACCGTCCCCAGCGCCTCCTGGGTCAGCTCGACCGCCTGGTCCACGTAGCCCTCGGCCCGTGCCGAAGCGTCTTCGAAGGCCGACTGGCTACGCAGCCGCTCCAGCGCGGCCTCGCCGCGCTCCACCAGCTCGTTGTAGCGCGTGGTCGCAGCCTCGAGGTAGCCCTCGGCGGCGTTGCGCAGTTCCTCGGGGGTGAACTTCTCGCGCAGCTCGCGGAACCGGTCCGGCAGGTCCTCCTGCAGCTTGGCGAGCCGGTCGCGGGTCTCCTCGACCCGGGTGCGGGTGTCGGTACGGCGCTCCCCAGCGCGCTCGCGCAATTCCGCAACCAAGTCGTTGACGGTCGCCAACGCCAAGTCAGCCGCGCCGAGCGCCGCTAGCAACGGAGCCCTCAGGTCATCGATGTTCGCGTTTTCAGCCATGTTTGTTCCTTTCATGGGTTTTCTTCGTTCGGCCTTTTTGCGTATCTGGTCTGGTCTGGAAGTAAGGGCAAGCGTTGGCTCCTGCGTGAGGAGTAGTCAAGACCCGCGGATTGACCTGCCACGCGGCTTGCGGAGAACCTCCTGATTCGTCGGGTCGCTGGGGTGGTAGCTGCCCTGCGCTCAACCGATTGCGCCGAGATGCCGGCCCGGCGACCAGATCAATCGGCGGTGTCGGTTTGGCTCGGACACTCCTCGCGGATGGATTCATTTTGGAAGGTGAACGACGCATAGATGTCGAGCAGAACCTGCTTCTGACGCTCGGTTATCGCCGTATCGGTGATGATCGCGTCGCGCACCGGGCTCGGCTCGCCGGGCTCGAGGATCCCGGCCCGCACATACAGCACCTCGGCGGACAGCCGCAGCGCCTTTGCTATCTGGTTCAGGACGTCGGCGGACGGCTTGCGCAGTCCGCGCTCGACCTGGCTCAGGTAAGGATTGCTGACTCCGGACCGTTCTGCGAGCTGACGCACCGAGACGTGAGCCGTCTCACGTTGGCTTCTGATGAAGCTGCCGATATCGGAAGCAGCGGTCGACACCTTAGCGGTGAGCTTCTCCTCCGCCACTTCGGTGCCCTCCTCGATACGTGGAAGTCGGTGCTTGGGAGCACCAGAGTACGGACGAATGCTTGCTATTGCAAGCGCTTGTTAGCACTCGTCAGAACAGCACCTGCGCGACGGCGTAGATCACCAGGCCCGCCAGCGCACCTACCACGGTGCCGTTGATCCGGATGAACTGCAAGTCGCGGCCGACGTGCAACTCGATGCGACGGCTGGCTTCCTCGGCGTCCCAACGCTCGATCGTGTCCGTGATGATCGCGGTGATCTCGACCCCGTATTGCGAGACCAGATGCTGTGCGGCGCGCACCATCCAGTTGTCGACCTTGTCGCGCAGATCGGCGTCGTCGCGCAGCGATTCGCCGATTCGAACCACCGTGTCGGTAATCCGGCTGCGCAGCGTGCTGGACGGGTCGTCGACGCCCTCCAGGACCAGCCGTTTGAGCGTCTTCCAGGCCGTTGCCGCCGCGTTCGCGATCTCGTCGCGCGCCATCAACTGCTCCTTGATCGCGTCGGCGCGCGCGATGGTGGCCGGGTCATGTTGCAGGTCGTCGGCGAATTCGAAGAGAAATCGGGTCGCGGAACGGCGCAGCTCGTGGTCCGGGTTGCGGCGCACCTTGTCGGTGAAGTCCATCAACTCGCGGTGGATTCGGTCGCCGACCATGTGGTCGATGAACCGTGGCGACCAGCTCGGCGAGTCGCGCTCGACCACCCGCTGGATGACCTCACCGGCATTGAGCGACCACTGGAACGCCCGGTCGGCCAGCAGCTGAATCAGCGCCTCCTGGCGATTTTCGGCCAGCAGCGTCGCCAGCACCCGGCCCACCGGAGGGCCCCACTGCGGCTCGGCGATGCGGCGCACGATCATGCGGTCGATCACCTGCTGCACGTCCTCGTCGCGCAGCAGCTCGACCAGCACTCGCAACACCGTCGCCGTCTCGTTCGCCACCCGCTCGGCGTGCGAGATCTCGGAGAGCCACTTGCCCAGCCGCGACGGCACCTGCGCGTCGCGCAGCTTGGTCTCCACCACCGCCGGCGAGAGGAAGTTCTCCCGCACGAATGTGCCCAGGCCCTCGCCGAGCTGGTCCTTCTTGCGCCTGATGATCGCCGTGTGTGGGATCGGGATGCCCAGCGGATGCTTGAACAGGGCGGTAACCGCGAACCAGTCCGCCAGGGCGCCCACCATCCCGGCCTCCGCGGCGGCGCGGACATAGCCGATCCAGGCGCCGACCGGGCCGTGCGCCTGCGCCCACCGACAGGCCAGGAACAGGCCGGTGGCGCCGATCAGGAAGCCCAGGGCCACCGCTTTCATCCGGCGGAGTGCCCGCCGCCGTTCCGCGTCGGCGACCGGATCGGCCGCCGCGAACGACTCCGCGAACGACGCGCGGGCGGGACGCGTCAGCGCCGCCGGCGCCTCGCCGCTTGGTGAGGCCCTGTGTGCCACCACACCATCATCCCCCAGCACCCGCCGGACACCGCTTGCCGCCGTACTATCGAGAGCGTCTAGTGAATGGGAAATCGGCGAAAGTGGCAGAGCAAATCCCGGTGGTGACCGCTAAGACGGACGGCCGCAAGCGGCGCTGGCACCAACACAAGGTGGACCGTCGCAACGAGTTGGTCGACGGCACCATCGAGGCGATTCGCCGGCAAGGCCGCAATCTGAGCATGGACGAGATCGCCGCCGAGATCGGCGTCTCCAAGACCGTGCTCTACCGCTACTTCGTCGATAAGAACGACCTCACCACCGCGGTGATGATGCGCTTTGCGCAAACCACGTTGATACCCAACATGGCCGCGGCGCTGTCCTCCAACCTGGACGGCTACGACCTGACCCGCGAGGTCATCCGGGTATATGTGGAAACCGTGGCCGCCGAGCCGGAGCCGTACGGCTTCGTGATGGCCAACAGTTCGGGCAGCAAGAGCAAGGTGATCGCCGACTCCGAGCGGATCATCGCCCGCATGATCGCGGTGATGCTGCGGCGGCGCATGCTCGAGGCCGGAATGGACACCGGCGGCGTGGAACCGTGGGCGTACCTGATCGTCGGCGGCGTGCAGCTGGCCACCCACTCGTGGATGTCTAACCCGCGGATGACCACCGACGAGCTCATCGACTACCTGACGATGCTGAGCTGGAGCGCATTGTGCGGAATCGTCGAAGCGGGCGGCTCGCTGGAAAAGTTCCGCGGAGAGCCGCACCCGAACCCGATCGTCGGCCCCTGGGAGCGGAATGCCTGAGGTAAGCGCCGGCTCACGGCTGAGGTCGTGGGCATACGCCTTGCGCACCACCAATCCGCCGCCGGACGGCCCGGTCGACGTGGTGACCCGCTGGCTCGTCGTCACGCGCGCGGCGCTGCTGCCGATGACGCTGTTCTCCGGACTGGTCGCCGCGCTGCTGGCGGTCGGCAAGCCCGGGCTGGACTGGCGCTGGCTGGTCCTGGCCGTGGTGGGAATCACGTTGGCGCACACCGCCAACAATTTGATGAACGACCTCTACGACACCCAGGTCGGCACCGACAGCGCCAGCTACCCCCGCGCGCTGTACGCTCCGCATCCGGTGCTGTCCGGGCTGGTCACCCGGCGCACCCTGGGCCTGGCGATCCTCGCGGTCAACGTCGCCGACCTGGCCATCCTGGTCATCTTGACCTGGGCGCGCGGCTGGCCCGTCGTCGCGTTCGCCCTCAGCGGCTTCCTGCTGAGCGTTGCCTACACCGCGCCGCCGCTGCGGCTGAAGAAACGCGGCCTGGGCGAACCCGACGTGTTCGTCGTGTGGGGCCCGTTGATGGTGTGCGGCACTTATTACTCGGCGGTGGGTTCGGTGGGCTGGGACGTGGTCCTGGCCTCGCTGCCGTACGGCTTGTTGTGCACCACGGTGTTGATGGGCAAGCACGTGGACAAGATCCCCTACGACGAGCCGCTGGGCATTCGCACCCTGCCGGTGCTGCTAGGCGACCGGCGCGCCCGGGTAGTCACGCTGGGCATGATGGTCGGCTTCTATGTGCTGGTCGCAGGGGCGGTTGCGGTGGGAGCCATGCCCTGGCCGGCGCTGGTCGTGGTGTTGGCGCTGCCCCGCCTGGTGAAGGTGTGGCCGTATTTTCGTCGCCCGCCGCCCGAGGAGCCGCCGCCGAATTTCCCGGTCTGGCCGCTCTGGTACGCCGCGCTGGCCTGGCTGCACGTGCGGCAGGCCGGCGCGCTGTTGGTGGTGGGTTTGGCGGTCGGAGCGGCGCTGCGCGCATTGTGAGTTCAGCGCCCTCAGCAGCTAGCATGCAGTGATCGCATACGGGGGCGTTTCTGCAGTGCGTCGATTCCTGCGCCCAGAGAAGCCTCCGTAACCACAGAAAGGCTCTTCTCGTCATGGCCGTTCAGCTCACGCCGCATTTTGGCAACGTGCAAGCCCACTACGACCTGTCCGACGACTTCTTCCGGCTGTTCCTCGACCCCACCCAGACCTACAGCTGCGCCTACTTCGAGCGTGACGACATGACGTTGCAGGAGGCGCAGCTCGCCAAGATCGACCTGGCTCTGGGCAAACTGCGGCTGGAGCCGGGCATGACGCTGCTGGACATCGGCTGCGGCTGGGGCGCGACCATGCGGCGGGCCATCGAGAAGTACGACGTCAACGTGGTGGGGCTGACGCTGTCGGAAAACCAGGCCGCCCACGTCCAGCGGACGTTCGACGAGATGGACACCCCGCGAAGCAGGCGCGTGCTGCTGGAAGGGTGGGAAAAGTTCGACGAGCCCGTGGACCGCATTGTGTCGATCGGCGCGTTCGAGCATTTCGGCCGGCAGCGCTGGAGCCCTTTCTTCAAGATGGCCCACAGCGTGTTGCCCAGCGACGGCGTGATGCTGCTGCACACGATCGTCCGGCCCAACTTCAAAGAAGCCCGGGCCAAGGGCCTGACGCTGACCCACGAAGTCGTTCACTTCACCCAGTTCATCCTCGCCGAGATCTTCCCCGGCGGCTGGCTGCCGACCCCGGCTTTGGTCGAAGAGCACGCCGTCGAGGCCGGTTTCAAGGTGACCCGGGTCCAGTCGCTGCAGTTGCACTACGCGCGCACGCTGGACATGTGGGCGGCAGCGCTGCGGGCCAATCGCGAGCAGGCCATCGCAATCCAGTCGGAGAAGGTCTACGACCGTTACATGAAGTACCTGACCGGTTGCGCGAAGCTGTTCCGCGAGGGTTACACCGACGTTGATCAGTTCACTTTGGAAAAGTAACTCAGTAGGCGTAGAAACCCTGCCCGGACTTCCGGCCGAGCCGACCCGCCTCGACCATCCGCAGTAACAGCGGCGGTGGCCCGTACTGGGGCTCCTTGAACTCGTCGTACATCTTGTCGGCGATCAGTTTGACGGTGTCGAGCCCGATCAGGTCGGAAAGGCGCAGCGGACCCATGGGATGGGACAGCCCGGCGACGACGGCCTTGTCGACGTCTTCGACGGAGGCGAATCCGCCCTCGACCATCCGGATGGCCGAAAGCAGGTAGGGCACCAGTAGCGCGTTCACTACGAAGCCGGACCGGTCCGAGCAGCGCACCACCTGTTTGCCCAGCACTGAGCTGGCAAACTCTTCGGTGCGGGCAGCGGCGGCCGTGTCGGTGACCAGCGTGCTGACCAGCTCGACCAGCGGCAAGACCGGGACCGGGTTGAAGAAGTGCAGTCCGAGCACGCGCTGGGGGTTCTTGGTTGCCGCGGCGATCTTCATGATCGGGATGCTGGACGTGTTCGACGCCAGCACCGCGTCGGGGTCGGTGATGACCCGGTCCAGTTCGGCGAAGATATCGGCCTTCACGGTCTCGTCTTCGACGACTGCCTCGATCACCAGCTGGCGGTCGGCCAGGTCGGCCAGGTCGGTGGTGAAGGTCAACTTGTCGAGCGCGCGGTCGCGCTCGCGCTCGGTCACCTTGCCCGCGCTGACGCCCCGCTCGAGCGACTTGACAATGCGGTCGCGTCCGGCGGTGATCAGCGCGTCGGTGGTCTCGAACACGGTCACGTCGACGCCCGCGCGCACCGAGACCTCGGCGATGCCGGACCCCATCTGCCCCGCCCCGACCACACCTACTCGGTCGATTGCCACGAACCACTCCTCTCATATGGGCGAACAGACGCAAAAGCACCACATTTGCGGCGCAAATGGGTGCTTTTGCGTCTGTTCGGCACACTAACTCAGTGGAACTGACCCTCTTCGGTGGAGCCGGCCAGGGCGGTGGTCGACGACTTCGGGTCGACCGTGGTGGCGATCCGGTCGAAGTAACCGGCACCGACCTCGCGCTGGTGCTTGGTCGCGGTGTAACCCCGCTCCTCGGCGGCGAACTCCCGCTCCTGCAGCTCGACGTAGGCGCTCATCTGGTTGCGGGCGTAGCCGTAGGCCAGGTCGAACATCGAGTAGTTCAGCGCGTGGAAGCCGGCCAGCGTGATGAACTGGAACTTGAAACCCATTGCGCCGAGCTCCTTTTGGAACCTGGCGATGGTCGAGTCGTCCAGGTGCTTCTTCCAGTTGAACGACGGCGAGCAGTTGTACGCCAGCATCTGGTCGGGGAACTCGCTCTTGACGCCCTCGGCGAACCTGCGGGCCAGTTCCAGGTCGGGCGTGCCGGTCTCCATCCAGATCAAATCGGCGTACGGCGCGTAGGCCTTGGCGCGGGCGATGCACGGCTCGAGGCCGTTCTTGACCCGATAGAAGCCCTCGGAGGTGCGCTCGCCGGTGATGAACGGGCGGTCGCGCTCGTCGACGTCGGAGGTGATCAGCGTGGCGGCCTCGGCGTCGGTGCGGGCGATGACCACGGTGGGAACATCGGCAACGTCGGCAGCTAAGCGGGCTGACGTCAGCGTGCGGATGTGCTGCTGGGTCGGGATCAGCACCTTGCCGCCCAGGTGGCCACACTTCTTCTCCGAGGCCAGCTGGTCCTCCCAGTGGGAGCCGGCGACGCCGGCGGCGATCATGGCCTTCTGCAGCTCGTAGACGTTGAGCGCGCCACCGAAGCCGGCCTCACCGTCGGCGACGATCGGAGCCAGCCAGTTCTCCACCGACGTGTCGCCCTCGACCTTGGCGATCTCGTCGGCGCGCAGCAGCGCGTTGTTGATCCGCCGGACCACCTGTGGCACCGAGTTGGCCGGGTAAAGGCTCTGGTCGGGGTAGGTGTGGCCGGAGAGGTTGGCGTCACCGGCGACCTGCCAGCCCGACAGGTAGATGGCTTTCAGGCCGGCGCGCACCTGCTGCACGGCCATGTTGCCGGTGAGGGCGCCCAGCGCGTTCACGAACTCGAGGTCGTGCAACTGGCGCCAGAGCACCTCCGCGCCCCGCCGGGCCAGGGTGTGCTCCTCGACGACGCTGCCCTGCAGCGCGACGACGTCCTCGGCAGTGTAGGTGCGGGTGACGCCCTTCCAGCGCGGGTTGGTGTCCCAGTCGCGCTGGATCTGCTCAGCGCTCTTCGGGGTGCCGACGTCGGACATACGTGTACTCCTTACCGGTCAGTTCGGTGTTGATGTGCGTTGAGCCCACCGCCGTCTCGGGCGGAAGCTAGAGGCTTAACTTCACTGGTGTGCTAACACGACCCTGGCATAGGCCATTCCTGCTGGTCTACCCATTTCACTTGCGAATTTCGGCTATGACTCCTGGTCATTTTGCAAAGTTTGCGAAGCCGCATGCATTCTTGACCGGTTCAGAAACTACCCATCGGTAACACATATCCGCAGGTAAACGGGCGATTAACCGGGACGCTTGTCCGGTTACAGCGAGAACAGCGCGGCGACCGCTTTCGTCTCGTCGCCCACCGCATATGTGAGCGTTGTAACAGTGCGATCGGCGAGCCCCGAGCCGAACTTGTCGGTGGATCCGGGTGGGTGGACGTGGGAGATGATCTCGAGCTTGTCGCCCAGCGCCACCGGCGCCTCATGCTCGATCGTCACCCGCAGCGGACCCACCAGCAGCTCGGGATGGGAGGCCAGGTAGTCCTCGACCACGCTCCAATAGACCGAGTTGTTCATGTGGTCGAACAGGTCGATGTCGGTGACCCGGACCGGGAACTCATGGATCTCCGAGGCGTCGTCGCGGCTGCCGGGCTTCAGGTAACCCTTCCACCGCAACCGGTCCACGGAGGTGGTCTTGTGCAGGCCCGCCAGGAAGTCGTCGGCGATGCGGGCCGGCATCTCGGTCTCACGGTTGACGTGGATCCAGAACGCCTCGGACTCGATTAGGCCGCCCTTGCGCCCGTCTATCCGCACGCGCATCTCACACCAGCGATTCGAGGTGCCCGAACACCAGCGCCGGCAGCGCAGCATGTCCTGGAACTCGATCGGGCGGATCAAATCGACCATGGTGCGCCGGACGATCCACAGCGGGTGGGTCTCCTCGAAGCCCATCTCCCGTAGCTGGTCCTGGCCGATGTCTTGGATGTGCCGGCACGCCGCGTCCAGACGCAGCCGGCCGGTGCGGTCGATGTCGGCAACCCGCAGCGGCCACTCGCGATCGAACACATCGGGGCTGCCGTCGGGCACCGGCATCATTGTTTTGTCCAGGCTCACGGCCAAATCTCCCCGTATCTCCCCTTTTCCTGAGCGAATCATGCCAACGGGACCGGTGAAATCCAAAAATCGCCCCACTGCACGCACGTGCGAACTCTGCCAATCACGCCTTAACAACGCAGCGTACGCTCGGTCGGGTGGCCAAAACGTTCGTCGGGTCGCGGGTGCGCCAGCTGCGCAACGAGCGCGGTTTCAGTCAAGCCGCCCTGGCCCAGATGCTGGAGATCTCGCCAAGCTACCTCAACCAGATCGAACACGATGTCCGCCCGTTGACGGTGGCGGTGCTGCTGCGCATCACCGAGGTGTTCGGGGTGGACGCGACCTTCTTTGCTCCGCAAGACGACACCCGGTTGGTCGCCGAGCTGCGCGAAGTGACGATGGACCGTGATCTCGACATCAACGTCGACCCGACGGAAGTCGCCGAGGTGGTCAGCGCGCATCCCACGCTGGCTCGCGCGGTCGTCAACCTGCACCGGCGCTACCGGATCACCACCGCGCAATTGGCGGCCGCGACCGAGGAGCGCTTCTTCGACGGCAGCAGCGGCAGCGGATCGATCACCATGCCGCACGAAGAGGTGCGCGACTACTTCTACGAGCGCCAGAACTACCTGCACGAACTGGACACGGCCGCCGAAGACCTGACCATCCAGATGCGGATGCATCACGGCGACCTGGCCCGTGAGCTGCCCCGGCGACTCACCGAGGTGCACGGCGTGCGGATCACCAAGCGCATCGACCTGGGTGACACCGTGCTGCACCGCTACGACCCCAAGACCAAGACGCTGGAGATCAGCAATCACCTGTCGTCGGGGCAACAGGTGTTCAAAATGGCGGCCGAATTGGCCTACCTCGAGTTCGGCGAGCTGATCGATCACATGGTGGAGGACGGCAAGTTCACCAGCGCCGAGTCACGCACGCTGGCCAGGCTCGGGCTGGCCAACTACTTCGCTGCGGCGGCGGTGCTGCCCTATCGCCAGTTCCACGACGTGGCCGAGAACTTCCGCTATGACGTCGAGCGGCTGTCGGCGTTCTACTCGGTGAGCTACGAGACCATCGCGCACCGGCTGTCCACGCTGCAGCGGCCGTCGATGCGCGGGGTGCCGTTCTCGTTCGTCCGGGTGGATCGGGCGGGCAATATGTCAAAGCGGCAGTCCGCCACGGGTTTTCACTTCTCGTCCAGCGGCGGCACCTGCCCGCTGTGGAACGTCTACGAGACGTTCGCCAACCCGGGCAAGATCCTGGTGCAGATCGCGCAGATGCCCGACGGCCGCAGCTATCTGTGGGTGGCCCGCACCGTCGAGCGTCGCGCCGCCCGGTATGGTCAGCCGGGTAAGACCTTCGCGATCGGGTTGGGCTGCGAACTTCGCCACGCACACCGACTCGTCTACTCGGAAGGACTCGACTTGTCGGGGGATCCAGCGAAAATCGCCACACCCATCGGCGCGGGCTGCCGCGTCTGTGAGCGAGACAAGTGTCCGCAGCGGGCGTTTCCGGCGTTGGGGCGTGCGCTGGACCTCGACGAACATCGCAGCACCGTGTCCCCCTACCTGGTGCGGCAACCGTGACGGGCAGCCAGGTCGCCCGGATCCCGCCCGGCGGATTCCGGGAGCTGGGACCGGTCAACTGGGTGATGGCCAAGCTGGCGGCACGCAAGGTGCGGGCGCCGGAGATGCATCTGTTCACCACCCTGGGCCAGCGCCGGCTGCTGTTCTGGACGTGGTCGATCTATAGCGGCAGGCTGCTGCGGGGACGGCTGCCGGCAATCGACACCGAATTGGTGATCCTGCGTGTCGCGCATCTGCGTTCCTGCGAATACGAGCTGCAGCACCATCGCACCATGGCGCGCGCCAAGGGCCTGAACGCGGAGCTGCAGGCCACCATCTTCGCCTGGCCGGACGTGCCGGAAGACGCCCGCAACAGCCTCACCGCCCGTCAGCAGGCACTGCTGCAGGCGACCGACGAGTTCGTCAAGGACCGCACCATCACCGACTCGACCTGGCAGCAGCTGGCGGCCCACCTGGACCGTCGGCAACTTATCGAATTCTGCTTGCTGGCAAGCCAATACGACGGGCTGGCCGCGACCATGCATGCTCTTGCGATCCCGTTGGACAATCCACGAAGCTAGCGGGCTCACAGATAGATGTTGGCCAGCACCGCCAACGCCAGCACCACCGGCAGTATCGGCAGGCCGAACGCGAACGCCGCGCCGAAATACCTACGGCGCCAACGCATCAACAGACCCCCGACTGCCGCGCCGGCGGCGAGTGCGAGCGACAGCAGCAAGACCGCCAGACTCCACTTGCCGACCGTGGTCAGGGACTCACCGATGGAAATGGCCACCAGCCACAGCACATAGCCGGCGATCAGGCCGGCGATCGCGCCCACGATCTTTTCGCTGGATCGGGCCATGCTCAGAAGTTGATCATGTGGCCGACCAGGCCGTGGAAGCACTCCTGCAGTGCCTCCGACATCGTCGGATGGGTGTGTACGTTGCGCGCCAACTCGTTTGCCGTGAGGTCCCACTTCTGCGCCAGCGTCAGCTCGGGCAGTAGCTCGGAGACGTCGTGGCCGACCAGGTGCCCGCCGAGCAGTTCGCCGTACTTGGCGTCGGCCACCAGCTTGACGAAACCGCTGGGATCCCCCACGCCATGGGCTTTGGCGTTGGCGGTGAACGGAAATTTGGCCACCACCACGTCGTACCCTTCGTTGCGGGCCTCCTCCTCGGTGAGCCCGAAGCTGGCCACGTTGGGCTGACAGAACGTCGCGCGCGGCAGCATGCGGTAGTCGCCGAGCGCCAAAGTCTCTGCGCCGGCGATGGTTTCGGCCGCCACCACGCCCTGCGCCTCGGCGACATGGGCCAACTGCAGCTTGCCCGTGACGTCGCCGATCGCGTAGATGTGCGGCACGGAAGTCTGCATGTACTCGGTGATGCCGATGGCCTTGCGATCGGTCAGCTCCACGCCGGCCTTGTCCAGGCCGTAGCCCTCGACGTTGGGCGCAAACCCGATGGCCTGCAACACCTTATCGGCTTTCAGCTCGTCGGCCTTGCCGTCCTTGCTGACGCTGACCGTGACCTGCGAGCCATTATCGGTGATGGACTCGACCTTGGTTCCGGTGAGGATCTTGACGCCGAGCTTCTTGAACTGCTTCTCGATCTCCTTGGAGGCGTCGGGGTCCTCGTTGGGCAGCGCCCGAGGCAGGAACTCCACGATCGTCACGTCCACGCCGTAGTTCTTCAGCACATAGCCGAACTCCATGCCGATCGCGCCGGCGCCGGCGATGATGATCGACTTCGGCAGGTCCCGGGACAGGATCAGCTCCTCGTAGGTCACCACGTTTTCCGACAGCGACGTGCCCGGCACCAGCCGGGTGCTGCTGCCGGTGGCGATGATGGCGCTGTCGAACGTGATTGTTTCCGTCCCACCGTCGTTCAGCTCGACTGACAGGGTCTTGGGGTCGGTGAATCTGCCGTACCCGTGGATCTCGGTGATCTTGTTCTTCTTCATCAGGAAGTGCACACCGGCGACGCGGCCCTCGGCCACCTTGCGGCTGCGGTCGAAGGCGATCCCGTAGTCGAACGTTGCCTCGCCGCTGATGCCGAAGGTCTTGGCTTCCTTGGTGACGATGTGGGCGAGCTCGGCGTTGCGCAGCAGCGCTTTCGACGGGATGCAGCCGACATTGAGGCAGACGCCGCCCCAGTACTTGGGTTCGACGATCGCGGTGTTCTGACCGAGCTGTGCGGCGCGGATGGCCGCTACATACCCGCCGGGACCGGCTCCGAGGACGACGACGTCATAGTGGGTCACGCGCACTACCCTAACGTTTGCGGCCGCTCGGCAACGCGGTCAGTACGGAATGACACTCAGCAGGCAGTGGCCGGTGCGCTCGCAGTAGTAATAGCCGTACAGCGGCGCCGCTGCGGCGACAGAGGCGAACGGCCCCGACATCACCGCAATCGACAAGGCCGAGATCAGAGATCTGCCCTCAACCATCGCCAGCAGCACGGCGGCCACCGAGCACGCCACGACGTAGACCAGGACGGCGAACACCGGCCACGTCTTGTCGACGGTGTGAAACCACCAATAGAACAAGCCCAGCCCGACGACCGCCGCGGCACACCAGACGGCCAGGACCACCGCAACCAACTTCCACCACTTCAGGTACTGGTATCGCCCCGGCACGGTGACCGGTGCGACGGGCGGCTCGGGTTCGGCTTTCGCTACGACGTCCGGCGCGGGCGGCTCGGGCTCCTTGGGCTTCTCCTCGGGCTCCTCGTCGGGCTTCTCCGGCGGCACGGGCAGCGGTCCCGAGTCGTCGTCGAAATCCGGGACGAACGGTGCGGTTCCCGGGTTCGTCTCGTCGGCTTCATTGTCAGCCACCGGAGGCAACCTGGATAGCCACCAGCGCACCGAACCAGCCGGGTGCCAGCGCGAGGATGAACGCGCCCACCATCGTCACCCACCGGCGCCCGGACAGCAGGATCACCAGCAGCCCGATCACGCTGGGAACCCCGACCACCAGCGCGATGACGACGTCCGGCCGGATCCGTGCATGGACCACCAAGGCGGACGCCGCCCCCGCCAGCTGCCCCAGCGCGCTGCCGACCAGCATGGCGCCGGCCAGCAGCCATGGTCGCGGAAGCGGAATCACGCTGTCCGACCTTACTGCGTTACGGCCTACTCACCGGGCATGCTCCCGGCGCGTTGTCCGCCACCACGTGCCCCCGCGCCGGTGGGCGTTCCCCTCGCTCGTAGGCCGCGCCGGTGATCACCGGCGCGGCCGCTACCTGGGCTTTCTCGTCGTCGCTGAACACCCGGCCGCGACTGAGGAACCGCACCCCCTCGGGCGCTTCGAGGCTGAACCCGCCGCCGCGGCCGGGTACCACGTCGATGATCAACTGGGTGTGCTTCCAGGTCTGGTACTGCGGCCCGGAGATCCACACCGGCACTCCCTCTTCCCCGACGTCCAGAACACCGAGCAGGACGTCACGGTCGCCGACGAGGAAGTCGGCGACCGGGTAGCACATCGGCGACGACCCGTCGCAGCAGCCGCCGGACTGATGGAACATCACTGGTCCGTGCTGCTGTTGCAGGCGGGCGAGCAGGTCGGCGGCGGCGCTGGTAATGAGCGCGCCCGGGACCATCAGAAGAATCCCAGCGCCTTGTCGGAGTAGGACACCAGCATGTTCTTGGTCTGCTGGTAGTGCTCCAGGGCCATCTTGTGGCCCTCGCGGCCAAAGCCGGACTGCTTGTAGCCACCGAACGCCGCATGCGGCGGATACACGTGGTAGCAGTTGACCCACACCCGTCCGGCCTTGATGTCGCGCCCGGCCCGGTACGCGGTGTTGCCGTCGCGGCTCCACACGCCCGCGCCCAGGCCGTAGAGGGTGTCGTTGGCGATGCCCATCGCGTCGTCGTAGTCGGTGAACGACGTCACCGCCACCACGGGACCGAAAATCTCCTCCTGGAAGATGCGCATCTTGTTATTGCCGGTGAAGATCGTCGGCTGCACGTAGAACCCGCCGGACAGGTCGCCGCCGAGCTCGGCGCGTTCACCGCCGGTGATGACCTTGGCGCCCTCACCCTTGCCAATCTCGATGTAGGACAAGATCTTTTCCAGCTGGTCGTTGGACGCCTGCGAGCCCAGCATGGTCTCGGAGTCCAGCGGGTCGCCCTGCCGGACGGCCTTGGTGCGGATCGCCGCCAGTTCGAGGAACTCGTCGTGAATGTCGGACTGGATCAGGCTGCGCGACGGGCACGTGCACACCTCGCCCTGGTTGAGCGCGAACATGGTGAAGCCTTCCAGCGCCTTGTCCTGGAAGTCGTCGTTGGCGGCCATCACATCGGAGAAGAAGATGTTGGGGCTCTTGCCCCCGAGCTCCAGGGTGACCGGGATCAGGTTCTGCGACGCGTACTGCATGATCAAACGCCCAGTGGTGGTCTCGCCGGTGAACGCGACCTTCGCGATCCGATCGCTGGAGGCCAGCGGTTTGCCGGCTTCGGCGCCGAAGCCGTTGACGATGTTGACCACTCCGGGCGGCAGCAGGTCACCGATCAGCGACATCAGGTAGAGGATCGACGCCGGCGTCTGTTCGGCCGGTTTGAGCACTACCGCGTTGCCGGCCGCCAGCGCCGGAGCCAGTTTCCAGGCGCCCATCAGGATCGGGAAGTTCCACGGGATGATCTGGCCCACCACGCCGAGCGGCTCGTGGAAGTGGTAGGCGACGGTGTCCTCGTCGATTTGGGACAGCGCGCCTTCCTGCGCCCGGATTGCCGCGGCGAAATACCGGAAATGATCGGCCGCCAGCGGAATATCAGCGGCCAGCGCCTCCCGGATCGGTTTGCCGTTGTCCCAGACCTCGGCGACCGCCAGCGCGGCCGTGTGCTGATCGATGCGGTCGGCGATCTTGTTCAGGATCGCCGCGCGTTCGGTGGGCGAGGTTTTGCCCCACGCCGGCGCCGCCGCGTGTGCCGCGTCGAGCGCCTTGTCGATGTCGGCCTCGTCGGAGCGCGGTATTTCGCAGAACGTCTCGCCGGTGACCGGCGTCGGGTTCTCGAAGTAGCGGCCCTGCACGGGCGGGACCCACTGTCCCCCGATGAAGTTCTGGTACCGGGACTCATACGACATCAGCGCCCCGGCGGCACCTGGACGTGCGAAGACGGTCATTGTCTCGACTCCCTCATTCGACCCTTATGTAATACAGCTCACACTACCGCCGGGACCACAATGGCATCCATGACGCCTGCGGACCCGTACCTGTGGCTCGAGGACATCACCGGAGATGAGGCACTGGATTGGGTCCGCGCGCACATCGAGCCGACGAAAGCCGAGTTCTGCGATGAGGGGTTCGAGCGGATGCGCGCCGAGGCGCTCGAAGTGCTCGACACCGACACCCGCATCCCCTATGTGACCCGCCGCGGCGAGTACCTCTACAACTTCTGGCGCGACGCCGACAACCCGCGCGGCCTGTGGCGGCGCACCACACTGGCCAGCTACCGCACCGACTCCCCCGACTGGGACGTCCTGATCGACGTGGACGAACTTGGGCGAACCGACAATCAGCGCTGGGTGTGGCAGGGGGCCAACGTCATCAGGCCGGACTACACCCGCGCACTGGTCACCCTGTCACCGGGCGGCTCGGACGCCGCCGTGGTACGTGAATTCGACATGCGGACACGCGAATTCGTCGACGGGGGATTCGAGCTGGCGGAGGCCAAGTCGCAGATCACCTGGGCCGACCCGGATATTGTCCTGGTGGGCACCGACTTCGGTGACGACTCGCTCACCGAATCCGGCTATCCGCGGATCATCAAGCGGTGGCGCCGCGGCACGCCGCTGTCCGACGCGGAAACGATCTTCGAGGGCGCCCGCACCGACGTCAGCGTCTCGGCGTCGGTGGACCGGACACCGGGCTTCGAGCGCACGATACTGGCCCGCGCCCTGGACTTCTGGAACGAGGAAGTCTACGAGCTGCGCGGCGCAGAACTGATCCGCATCCAAACACCCACCGACGCACACCTTTCGGTGCACCGGCACTGGCTGCTGATCTCTTTGCGCAGCGACTGGACCGTCGGCGGCACAACCTATCCTGCGGGATCGTTGCTGGTCGCCGACTATGATCAATTCCTCTCCGGCACAGTAGAACTCAGCGTGGTTTTCGAGCCCGACGAACACACCGCGCTGTCGCACTACGCCTGGACTCGCGATCGGCTGCTGATGGTGGCGCTGGCCGACGTGGCCAGCCGCGTCGAGATCGCCACGCCAGCATCTGTAAGTGACGACCCGCTGCGCCCGGCTTCGCCGCGCTTGCGATCGTCACGGGTTAATTGGCAGCGCCGCCCGCTGCCCGGCATCCCCGCCGCCACCAACACCGTGATCGTCGCGGCCGACGACACCGGCGACGAGTTCTTCCTGGACTCAAGTGGATTCGACACGCCGTCGCGGTTGCTACGTGGCAGCGGTGACGGCCAGTTGGAGCAGATCAAGTCCGCGCCGGACTTCTTCGACGCCGAAAATATCACCGTGTCACAGCATTTCGTGACGTCCAAGGATGGGACGTCAATTCCGTATTTTTTGGTGCGGCCGCGCGGCTTGGATGGGCCGGCACCCACCCTGCTGGGTGGCTACGGCGGATTCGAGTCGTCGAACACACCGGGGTATGCGGGCGTGCTGGGCCGGTTGTGGCTGGCCCGAGGCGGCACCTACGCGCTGGCCAATATCCGCGGCGGCGGCGAGTACGGACCCGGCTGGCACACCCAGGCGATCCGTGCGGGCCGGCACAAGGTGGACGAGGACTTCGCCGCAGTGGCAACCGATTTGGTCAGTCGCGGCATCACTACTGTCGAGCAGCTCGGCGCGCAAGGGGGCAGCAACGGCGGCCTGCTGATGGGCATCATGCTGACCAAGTATCCGGAGAAGTTCGGCGCGCTGGTGTGCGACGTGCCGCTGCTGGACATGAGGCGCTATCACCTGCTGTTGGCCGGCGCTTCGTGGATGGCCGAATACGGCAATCCCGACGACCCCGACGACTGGGCATTCATCTCCAAATACTCGCCGTACCATAATATTTCGGCGGACCGTAAGTATCCGCCGGTGCTGATCACCACGTCCACCCGCGACGATCGGGTGCATCCGGGCCACGCCCGCAAGATGACGGCGGCCCTCGAGGCGGCCGGTCATCGGGTCTGGTACTACGAGAACATCGAGGGCGGGCACGCCGGGGCCGCCGACAATGAGCAGTTGGCGTTCAAGTCGGCGCTCAGCTACACCTTCCTGCATCGAATGCTGGGCAGCCAACGGGCAACGTGACGGGCGTCGAAGCCGCTTGACAGCCGACTCCCGCGGCACTTCGCTTCGGCTTATGTCCCATTCCGAGCCGACATCCGAATTCGAGACGCTGCTCTACCGGACCGCGGGTCCGGTGGCCACCATCACGCTCAACCGCCCGGAGCAGCTGAACACCATCGTCCCGCCCATGCCTGACGAGATCGAGGCCGCGATCGGGTTGGCCGAGCGAGACCAGGACATCAAGGTCATCGTGCTGCGCGGCGCCGGCCGGGCATTTTGCGCCGGCTACGACTTCGGCGGCGGCTTTGCGCACTGGGGTGACGCCATGATGACCGACGGCAAGTGGGACCCCGGCAAGGACTTCGCCGTGATCACCGCGCGCGAGACGGGGCCGCATCAGAAGTTCATGGCCATCTGGCGGGCGACGAAACCAGTGATCGCGCAGGTGCACGGCTGGTGCGTGGGCGGGGGCAGCGACTACGCGCTGTGCGCCGATCTCGTCATCGCCAGCGAGGACGCCGTGATCGGCACGCCGTACGCCCGGATGTGGGGCGCATACCTGACCGGGATGTGGATGTATCGCCTGAGCTTCGCCAAGGTCAAGTGGCATTCGCTGACCGGCCGGCCGCTGACGGGTGTGCAGGCGGCCGAGTTGGAGCTGATCAACGAGGCGGTGCCGTTCGAGCGGCTGGAGGCCCGGGTCGCCGAGGTAGCCGACGAGCTGGCGCAAATCCCGTTGTCCCAGTTGCGGGCGCAGAAGCTGATCGTCAACCAGGCTTACGAGAACATGGGTCTGGCGTCCACTCAGCTGCTCGGGGGCATCCTCGACGGCTTGATGCGCAACACCCCCGAGGCGCTCGACTTCATCCGGATGGCCCAGACGGAGGGGGTTCGGGCCGCGGTGCAGCGCCGCGACGGGCCCTTCGGGGATTACAGCCAGGCGTCGCCGGAGTTGCGACCTGATCCCAACCACGTCATCGTCCCTGATAGCCCCACCTAGTAAGATCAGCTATTAACTTTGATTCCTGTTCCTGCAGACCCCGAGAGTGTTACGGTTATCGATATGTTTCGGCAGACTTCTAGCCTGCGTGCAGGCGTTTGGTTTCTGGCCCTTCTGGTGAGCTTCGGCATCGCCGGCGCGACCTTTCCCAAGGCCGCGGTCGCCGATTCCACCGAGGACTTCCCGGTACCACGCCGCATGATCAACACCACCTGCGACGCCGAGCAGTACCTGGCGGCCGTGCGCGATACCAGCCCGGTCTACTACCAGCGCTACATGATCGACTTCAACAACCACGCGAACCTGCAGGAAGCGACGATTAACAAGGCGCACTGGTTCTTCTCCTTGTCGCCGGCGGAGCGCAGGGAGTATTCCGAGAACTTCTACAACGGCGACCCGCTGACCTATGCCTGGGTCAACCACATGAAAATCTTCTTCAACAACAAGGGCGTGGTGGCCAAGGCGACCGACGTGTGCAACGGCTACCCACGTGGTGACATGTCCGTGTGGAACTGGGCATAACGGCTTTCCTGCGGATTCTGTAGTCGCGAGATTCGATTTGGCGGTCGCCAGGTCGCTACAGAAAGGTGTCGAGCTTGAACGCATTGAGGGTCATCGGCATGGCGATCTTGATGGCCGTCGCTCCATGTGTGGCGCTTGTCGAGAGCAGTCCGGCGCACGCCGACTTCACGCCGTGCTCGACGGAAGGTCAGAAACTCTGGGGCGACACCGGCCCCATTCTGTGCACGCGCGAGGGCGATGAGCCGCTGCACTGGGTGCGCATTCCTGCGGCGGGAATGTGCGTCGCGATCTGCGATCGGTTCGGCCCGCCTTAAGTTTCGAAGACGCTGACCCGATCGTCGAGTTCAGCGATCAGCGCACGGACGCGGTCGGCGATGTCATCGCGGATGGCGCGAACCGCGTTGAGAGGCTGACCCGCTGGATCGTCGAGTTTCCAATCGCGGTAGGTGACTTCGGGAAAATAGGGACAGGTATCGCCGCAGCCCATGGTGATCACGATGTCGCTGGACCCAACCGTGTCAGGCGTAAGGATTTTTGGGGCTGCGGCGGCGATGTCGACACCAAGTTCAGCCATCGCTGTGACGGCGGCAGGATTGACCTGGTCAGCGGGTTCGGTTCCCGCGGAACGTACTTCGATGCGATCGCCGGCGAGGTGAGTAAGCAGTGCGGCGGCCATTTGGGAGCGACCCGCATTGTGCACACAGACGAACAGGACGCTGGGTTTGCGGTTCATCCTTGAACGCTCCTTGGCGTCGGCGATAGGCGCGGGCGAAGGGCCAGGGAGACGTAGACCAGGGCGACGAGTACGGGCACCTCGATAAGCGGTCCCACCACACCGGCCAGGGCTTGTCCGGAAGCGGCGCCATAGGTGGCAATCGCCACCGCGATAGCCAGCTCGAAGTTGTTGCCCGCGGCGGTGAACGCCAGGGTGGTGGTGCGCTCATAGCCCAAGCCCAGTACGGCGCCGAGAAGGTAGCCGCCACCCCACATGATGGCGAAGTAGGCCACAAGTGGGAGTGCGATGCGGGCGACATCCCATGGCCGGGTGGTGATTTGGTGGCCTTGTAGGGCGAACAGGACCACGATGGTGAACAGCAGCCCGTACAGCGCCCACGGTCCGACATTCGGCAGGAACCGGCCCTCGTACCAGTCGCCGCCCTTCAGGCGCTCCCCGATCCGACGCGACAGGTAACCGAGGACCAAGGGCACGCCGAGAAAGATCAGCACCGACCTGGCGATCTGCCACGGCGAGACGCTGATCGACGTTTTATCCAGCCCGAACCAGCCCGGCAGCGCCGACAGGTAGAACCATCCGAGCGCGGCGAACATGATCACCTGGAACACCGAGTTGAGTGCGACCAGGACCGCCGCGGCTTCGCGATCACCGCACGCGAGGTCGTTCCAGATGATGACCATCGCGATGCACCGTGCCAGGCCGACGATGATGAGGCCGGTCCGGTATTCGGGCAGGTCCGGGAGCAGCAGCCACGCGAGCGCGAACATCAAGGCCGGGCCGATCACCCAGTTGAGCAGTAGCGACGAACCCAGAAGCTTGCGGTCGCCGGTCACCGTGTCCAGCCGGTCGTAGCGGACCTTGGCCAGCACCGGATACATCATCACCAGCAGCCCGATGGCGATAGGCAGGCTGATGCCGTCGAGCTGTACCGCGCTGAGCGCCCGGTCGAGACGGGGGACGGCGCGGCCCAGGAGCAGCCCGGCGATCATCGCGGCGCCGATCCACAGCGGTAGGAATCGGTCGAGGGTGGACAGCTTGCCGACGACGGGGGCGTGCGCGGCGGTGGCCGGTGCGCTCATCCGGCGGCTTTCGGGCCGCAGTTGCACGCTTCGGCGCCAGGTTCTCCGACCGCAGGGACGGATCCGCCGAATGTCTCGGCATCGGCCAGCTTGGTGTAGACCTCCCACTTCTCATCGTCGGGCGCGGTTACCCACACCTTGTCCTGGGTGGCAAAACAGCAGGTGGTGTTCATCTCCTCCTCGGTGAACAGACCGGCTCCACGCAGACGGGCGATCTCTGCACGCACCGTCTCGCTGGACTCGACCTCGACGCCGAGGTGGTTGAGCGACCCGCCCTTGCCAGGATTCTCGATCAGTATCAGCTTGAGCGGTGGTTCGGCCACGGTGAAGTTGGCGTAGCCGGGCTTGCGTTTGGCTGGCTCCGCATCGAAAAGCTTGGAGTAGAACGTGATTGCCTCATCGAGGTCATTGACGTTGAGGGCCAATTGAACGCGAGACATGGCGACGAACCTCCAAGTTGTGAGACATATATCGAACTAGCGGCGTCGCCCAGCATGCCACCTTTTCGATATATGTCAAGCTTTGTGGCAGGATGGTGTGATGCCTAAAGCGTTGCCCGTGATCGACACGACCGCGCCGGTCTGTTGCGCCCCGGTCGCGGCTGGTCCGATGAGCGATGAGGACGCGTTGCACATTGCGTTGCGTCTCAAGGCCCTGGCAGATCCGGTACGGGTCAAGATTGTGTCGTATCTGTTCAGTTCCTCCGCGGGCGAGGAGGTTTCGGGACAGCTCGCGGCGGTGTTGCAACTCAGCGAATCCACGGTCAGCCATCACCTGAACCAACTGCGTAAGGCGGGGCTCATAGCCTCGGATCGGCGCGGTATGAACGTGTTTCATCGGGTCCGCCCGGACGCGTTGCAGGCCTTATGCGCCGCGTTGGACCCAAATTGCTGCTCCTAGCGAAGCCGGTTGATACCGACCTCCATGCCGACGTCAGTAATGCGGAATCGCGGCCGGGAACGTATCGGCGGTCGCCACGTCGTCGTTTGCCGAATCCTCGTTGGGCAACATGTGCGCGCGCACGGCCGAGCGGGAGCCGCCACTGGGCCTTGCCGGCACTGGTCGTGCGGTATCGGAAACCAGGTCAGGCTTATCACGATCACGGCCAGACCTTGAAATTGGCTGCATTACGTTGATGCGAGATGAGCGAGCGTCATAGCGCTTCGCCGATGTCGGGAAGTAAGGCTATGTCCTCTGGCTGGCCGTTACGGAACATTGCCGCCGTCTCCCGAATATTTCTTTTGGCCCAATCAATATTGAATTGGCTTAGTATCTGATACTCGTATTTGAAACGTTCCGCACGGTCGCCCACCCATTTGGCCGCTTGGCGTGTGACTATACCTGCGCAGTACCAGTAGAGAAGATCGTCGAGGCTACCCTTCCGGTCGAAGCCGAGTTTTCCCCGCTCGTAGAAAGCAAAATGGTATGAGCCATCTTCTCCGACATAGATATTTAGGCCGTCGTTGGTCCGCAGTCCGACAGCCATAGGACGGACTCCCAACTTCTCCGACAGCCGGTCGATTTCGAATTGAAGTTCCCTGGATCTATCGTCGACGGGGCGATCCACACTCATCAAGTATTCCTAGCCTCACCATTTCCACACAGTCGGTCCGTGTGCGTCGGTCCACCAGTAACGACGTCACAACGGTTCGCCAATGTCGGGGAGTAAGGCAATGTCCTTTGGCTTCCAATTACGGAACATAGCGGCAAGTTCACGCACGCGCCTCTTCGCCCAGCGAACATCGAACTCGCTGAACACCTCGTACTCATATCTGAAGCGTTCTGCTCGATCTCCTACTCGTTCAGCTGCTTGATTTCTGACAATGCCCTTGCAATACCAGTAGAGAAGGTCGTCGAGGCTTCCCGACCGGTCGAAGCCGAGCTTTCCTCGCTCGTAGAATGTGAAATGATAGGACCCGTCCTCGGCGATATAAATATTCAGGCCGTCTTTTGTTCGTAGTCCCACATGCATCGAACGGGCGCCTAGTTTCTCGGACAATCGATCGATTTTAATTTGGAGTTCGGCCAATTCATCGTCCAAGGGGCGGTCCATATCTATCGAGGATACCCATATCTACCAGTTACTCTACATTCACCGGGACACCGTCAGGACCTGTGATCATGTATTGTCGCGTGCCAGGCGACGGCGTCTGGCCATAAAACGGTTCGACCGGTCCCTCTACGATTCGCCAGCCTGGTGGCAGTGGCTCTCCGGTGACCATGTACCGGTTGTAATTCCCTCCAATCGATTCTGGCGGTAAGGCGCGATCTGCGAATGGTGTGCCGTCGGGCGCAAGATAGCGACCGTATTCGGTACCGAACCGGTCGATGATGGTGCCTTCAGGCAGATGGGCGGGTTGGGGAACATAGCCTGGCGGAAACCCATCATTCGGCGGGTAATGGCGCGCGCTGGGGGTGCCGAACTGGGAGGCAAAGTCGTCCCATGCCATACCACCCATTGGGGGCGATTTTAGACGTATCCGAGCGCACCACCGAAACGCACATTGACAGTGGGCTTAGTCGTCAGGTGCGCTCGGCCGTCAACGGATGATGGCGCGGGCTAACCCGCCGCCGCAGGGGGCAAGGAGCTTGCATGTAACTAGCATGTTCGATATGCTGGCAGCATGCCGACAATGGTTCAGATTCGGAATGTACCCGATGCGTTGGTCCATGAGCTGAAGGCCCGGGCAGCGGCGCAGCGGATGAGCCTGAGTGATTTCCTGCTCGCCCGACTGAGCGAACTTGCGGAAGAACCGGCCCTTGACCAGGTTCTCGATCGCCTCGCGGCATTGCCGCGTCGGGAGCTCGGAGTGACCGCGGCTGAACTGGTCGGCGAGGCCCGGTCCGAGTGATCGTGTTGGATGCCTCGGCGGCTGTCGAGCTCGTCTTGGCGACGGCAGCGGGGGCGGTCGTCGGCCAGCGATTGCGCGGCGAGACCGTGCATGCGCCAGGCCACTTCGATGTCGAAGTGCTCGGTGCTATCCGTAGAGCGGTCGCGCGCCAGCTGATCAGCGATCACGAAGGGCTGGTCGCTGTCGCCGACTTCCGGAGCCTGCCGCTCCGGCGTTGGCCCACAAAGCCTTTCGTCCAGCGTGCCTACCAACTGCGCAGCACGCATTCGGTAGCCGACGGCATGTACGTCGCCCTCGCGGAAGGCATCGCCGCGCCGCTGATCACTTGCGACCGGCGGCTCGCTCAATCCCACGGCCATGGCGCCGACATCGAACTCGTCACCTGATCGTTGCCGCGCTTTCGTCAGAAGTATGGCGCCGCCGCCGGCAACCGATCGGTGGTCGCCGAGTGGTCCTTAGCCGCATCCGTAGGGCCGGCCGCAGCGGGCGCTAGTGCCGTCCGCCCCGCCGTCGGCTCCGAATAGCTGATGTGCAGCGAGAATTTGGACGGTCGATAGCGGTCATCGGTAGCGGCGTGGCCGGGCTCACCGCGGCCTGCGTCTTGTCCGGGCAGAACCGAGTCACCCTGTACGAGGCCGACGTTCGGCTTGGCGGCCACGCGCACACCCACTTCGTCAAGCAAAGCGACGGCAGCGTCGTGGCGGTGGATTCGGCATTTCTGGTGCACAACGACCGGACCTACCCGACGCTGTGCCGGTTATTCGGTGAGCTCGGCATCGCCACTCAGGAGTCCGAGATGTCGATGTCGGTGCGGGCCGACGATATTGGACTCGAATACGCCGGAGCTCTTGGCGCGCGCGGGTTGTTCGCGTGCCGGCAGTCGCTGCGCCCGCGCTATCTGCTGATGCTCGCCGAGATCATCCGCTTCCACCGCGCCGCAAGTCGAATGCTGACCCACGATGCCAGCGATCTAGAGACGCTAGAGACCTTCCTGCACCGGCACCGCTTCTCGTCGTATTTCGTCGACTACTTCATCACGCCGCTGGTAGCCGCGGTGTGGTCGTGCGCCGCCGATCACGCGATGCGCTATCCCGCCCGGTATCTGTTCGTCTTCCTCGACCATCACGGCATGTTGTCGGTTTTCGGCTCGCCGACCTGGCGCACGGTGACCGGTGGATCGGGAAATTACGTGCAGGCCATCGCTTCTCGGCTTGACGAGGTGGCCGTCGGAACACCGGTTCGCGCGCTGCGGCGAATACCGGACGGCGTGCTCGTGCACGCGGGCGACCGCCCGCCGCAGATTTTCGACGCCGCCGTCGTCGCCGTTCATCCCGACCAGGCGCTGCTGTTGCTCGACAAGCCGAACGCCCGCGAGCGCCGCGTGCTGGGCTCGATCCCGTATTCAGCCAACCGCGCCCAGCTGCATACCGACGAGTCGGTGTTGCCCCGCCACCGCCGCGCCCGCGCGTCGTGGAACTACCTGGTGGACCCGGGCGCCGACCACGTCGTGGTCAGCTACGACGTCAGCCGGCTGATGCGGCTGCCGGGCGAGCGCCGGTATCTGGTCACACTAGGCGGCGAAGGCCGGGTGGACCCACGGTCGGCGATCGCCGAGATGACTTACAGCCACCCGTTGTACACACCGGAATCCGTTGCCGCGCAAGGGGAATTGTCGACACTGGATGACGATCGCGTGGTGTTCGCGGGCGCCTACCACGGCTGGGGGTTCCACGAGGACGGCGCCGCCTCGGGACTGCGCGCGGCGCGGCGGCTCGGCGCCGACTGGCCGGCTGTACGCGACCGCAAGGCGGTGGTCCGGTGTTAACGCTCGCGCCGTCCATCTACCGGACCACGATCACCCATTCCCGGCGGGTGCCGGTGCGGCATTCGTTCGAATACCGAAGCTACAGTTGGTATGTCGATGTCGACGACCTGCCCAAGCTGGCCTGGTGGGCGCGACCGTTCGCCCGCTTCCGCGCCGACGACCATTTCGCCGGCCCGCCGCCCGGGTCGCTGCGCAACCGACTGGATGCGTTCTTCGCCGACCGCGGCGTGACCGCTCCCGACGGCCGCATCACCGCACTGTTGCAGGCCCGCGTCGCCGGTTACGTCTTCAACCCGTTGAGCGTCTTCTGGTGCCATGACCGCGATGGCGTCCTGCGCTACGTGGTTGCCGAGGTGCACAACACCTACGGTCAGCGCCACGCCTACCTGCTGCCGCCCGCCGAACTGCCCGTGGTGACCGCGAAAACGTTCTACGTCTCGCCGTTCAACGCGGTGGACGGCTACTACGTGGTGCACGCACCGCGCCCCGACAGCGACGTCGACATCACCGTGTCGCTACATCGTGGTCACCGGATGGTCTTCGTGGCCAACATGCGCGGTGCGCGCCGGCCCGCAACCGCTCGAGAGGTGGCCACCATGCAGCTTGTCTCGCCGTTGGCGCCGTTAGTGGTGGCCACGCGAATCCGGATACAGGGAGTCAAATTATGGTTGCGCCGCGTGCCGGTGGTGCCCCGATGAGCGTCGAGTCGATCCGAACGCCTTCGGCAGCAATAGATTCCGGACGCTGGCCGGCGGTCGCGACGGTGCCGTCGGGTCCGGTGGCAACGGCGTCGGCAGTGGTCGCCGAACGACTGCTGCGCCGAGCCGCAACCCGGCTGCCGATGCGGCTGAGCTATCCCGACGGCACGGTGATCGGCTCGCCCGACCCGAGTTTGCCGGCCCTCGTCCTGCACCGGCCCGACGCGGTGGCGCGCCGGATCGGGCGGCACGGCCTGATCGGCTTCGGCGAGTCGTACATGGCCGGCGAGTGGTCGTCGAATGACCTCGTCGGACTGCTGACGGTGCTGGCCCGGTCGGTCACCGATCTCGTGCCCAGCCCGCTGCAACGGCTACGGCCGATTGGTCCGGCCTTTCGGCCCCGCTGGCGAGCAGCCGGCCGCGATCGGGCGCGGCGCGACGTCGCCAGCCATTACGACCTGTCCAACGAGCTGTTCGCCGAGTTTCTCGACGAGACCATGACCTACTCGAGCGCGTTGTTCAGCGAGATACCGGCCGCCTGGCCGGATTTGGCTGCGGCACAACGACGTAAGATCGACCGGCTGCTGGACGCCGCCGGCGTCCGGCCGGGTAGCCGGGTGCTGGAGATCGGCACCGGCTGGGGCGAACTGTGCATCCGCGCGGCGGCGCGCGGGGCCCACGTCCGCTCGGTGACGCTGTCGGGGGAACAGCGGCGGCTGGCACGCCGGCGGGTCACCGCCGTCGGCCTGTCCCCCTTTGTGCAGATCGACCTGTGCGACTACCGCGATGTCGCCGACGGCCCCTACGACGCCGTGCTTTCAGTCGAGATGATCGAAGCCGTGGGATACCACGCGTGGCCAAGGTATTTCGCCGCGCTGGAACGGCTGGTGCGCCCGGGCGGACGGGTCGCGATCCAGGCGATCACCATGGCGCACCAGCGGATGCTGGCCACCCGTCATACGCACACCTGGATCCAGAAGTACATCTTCCCGGGCGGGCTGCTACCGTCCACCCAGGCCATCGCCGGCATCACCGAGCGGCGCACGAATTTGCGCACCGTCGACATGGCCTCGCTGCGTCCGCATTACGCCGAAACACTGCGGCTCTGGCGGGAGCGGTTTGCGCAGCATCGAAATGAGTTGCCGCAGTTGGGCTTCGACGAGGTGTTCGGGCGCATGTGGGAGTTGTATCTGGCGTATTCCGAGGCGGGCTTTCGGTCGGGGTATCTGGACGTCTACCAGTGGACGTTTGTCCGCGGGGTCGAGCCGTGAACCTGGTGATCGTCTCGGGCGCTTCGGCTTTGGCTCTGGCCGTGGTGCACTCGGTGACGTTCCTGATCGGTCGCCGGATCGGCCGCTACAACGTGGTGGACGTGGCGTGGGGGGTGGGCTTCGTCGCGGTCGCCGCCGTCGCCGCGGCGCTCGGACATGGCGACCCCGTCCGCCGGTGGCTCCTGCTGGCACTGGTGGCGATCTGGGGCGTGCGGCTGAGTTGGCACATCCAGCGCAAGACCGCCGGCCAGGGCGAGGATCGCCGCTACGCCGACCTGTTGCGCAATGCCACCACGGCGCAAGTGGTGCGAAAGGTCTTCCTGCTGCAGGGCTTCCTGGGTTGGTTCATCTCGTTGCCGCTGCAGTTCTCTGCCGTCGGCGGGCCGACACCCAAGCCGTTGCTGGTCGTCACCGCGCTGGGCCTGGCGATCTGGCTGCTCGGCGTCACCTTCGAGGCCGTCGGCGATCGGCAGCTGAAGGCGTTCAAGTCCGACCCGGCGAATCGCGGCGCCATCATGGACCGTGGGCTGTGGGCCTACACCCGGCACCCCAATTACTTCGGTGACGCCTGTGTGTGGTGGGGGCTGTGGCTGGTCAGCATCAACGGCTGGGTGTCGCTGGCCACGCTGGGCTCGCCGCTGGTGATGACGTACTTCTTGGTGCATGTCAGCGGCGCCCGGCTGACCGAGAGGTACATGCGGGGGCGGCCCGGCTTCGCCGAATACCAGCAGCGGACAGCGTATTTCGTGCCCTGGCCGCCGCGAACAGGTAATCGGCGATGAGCAGACTGCCACCCGTGGCGACGGCTGACGATAAGCTACCGATCGATGACCGGACCGCCCACGCTGAGCGGCGACCTGGACGCCTTGCTGCGGAAGGTCGCCGGCGGCGACCGCGACGCCTTCGCCGCGCTCTACGACCTCACCAAATCCCGGGTGTACGGGCTGGTGATCCGTGTGCTGCGTGATGCCGGCTACAGCGAGGAAACCACCCAGGAGGTCTATCTGGAGGTGTGGCGGACAGCGTCGGAGTACGACTCCGCCAAGGGATCCGCCCTCGCCTGGCTGCTGACCATGGCACATCGGCGCGCGGTCGACCGGGTGCGTGCCGAGCAGGCCGGCACGCGTCGGGAGGACAGGTATGGCGCCGCCACCGTCGAGACCGCCGCCGACGTCGTCGCCGACTCCGCGATCGCCACCGACGAGCGGCGCCGGGTGAACCGCTGCCTCGAGGCGCTGACCGACGCGCAGCGCGAGTGCATCGAGCTGGCCTACTACGGCGGGTTGACCTACGCCGAAGTGTCGCAACGGTTGGCCGCCAACCTCTCGACGATAAAATCCCGTATGCGTGACGCCCTGCGCGGTCTGCGCAATTGTCTGGACGTGTCATGACCGACCCAAACGAATCCGAACTGCTCGACCTGGCCACGCCGTATGCGTTGGGCGCGGTGAGCGACGAGGAGAAGGCCGACATCGAACGGCGGGTCGCGGCGTCGACGAACGCCGCTGAGTTCCGCGCGGAAGTGCGGGCGGTGCGCGAGACGATGGCGATCGTCTCGGCGGGGACCGCCGTGGAGCCACCGGCGCGGCTGCGGGACGCCGTCCTGGCCCTTACCGAGCCGACGCAGCTCGAGATCAGGCGGCAACGGCGTTGGCGGACAGCACTTTTGGCGGCGGCCGCGGCCATCGTGGTGGGGTTGTCGGCGTTCGGGCTCGGCATGCTGATGCGGCCGCCGGCCCAACAGACGGTCGCCGAGCAGGTGCTGTCGGCGCCGGATGTGCAGACGGTGTCTCGTCCGTTGGGCACCGGGACAGCCACGTTCGTGTTCTCTCGCGAGCGCAACGCGGGTGTGCTGGTGATGAACAACGTGGCCCCGCCCACGCCCGGCACCGTGTATCAAATGTGGCTGATGCGCACCGACGCGCCCCCGACGTCGGCGGGCACTATGGGCACGGCGGCCGTCGCACCCTCGACGAAAGCAACGGTTCGCGGCCTCGGCGCCTCGACGGTGCTGGCGTTCACCGTCGAACCCGGCACCGGATCGCCGCGGCCGACCAGCCTGCCGTTGGCCCAGTTGCCCTTAGGCTGACGGCTTACGCAGGCTGAACGCTGCCGCGACGATCACGCCGAGCACCACCAGGGTGGCACCGCCCAGCAGGGTCAGGTTGAGCCATTCATGCAGGCTGGACTTGGCATAGCGAACCATCACGTCACCCACCGTGCGGAAATCGCCGGTGGTGCGGTTGAGTTCGTTGAGGATGCGCCCGTCGGCCAGCTCGATGCCGGCCCATCCGGCCGCGCCGACCAGCAGCACCGCGACGCCGATGCCGGCCAGCGCCCTGCCCCGGCGCCGCGCAGCGACCAACAGCAAAAACCCGCACAAGGCGCACATGGCCGCCGCGCCCATAGTGGCCCAGGGACCCCACGTCCCAAGCCAACTCAGCTGACCCTGCCGTAACGGCTGCGATGTCGACGGCACGGACACCGTCACCGGAACCGTCAGCTTGGTCGGCACCGTCACGTGGTGACTGTTCAGCATTTGCTGCACCGAGCTTTCGTTGAGCATCGGGGCCAGATCCACCACCCACTCGCCGTCCTGCCCGGACTGCGGATTACTGAACAACCAGCTGTGCACGGCCTTGTTCGCCTGGGCGAACAGCGGCGGAAAAGCCGGGCCGGCGGTGAATTTCGCGATCACGTCGTGGACCTGCGAAGTGTCCGCCGAGCCGCCGTGCTCGGTGATCAGCCGCATCGCCCGCGTGGTGAGCTCGGCCGCCATCGCGGACTGCAGTGCGGGGTCGGCGGCCGCCTTGCGGGCCAGCGCGCCGTAGCCGTCGACATCGACGATGTTCTTCTGCAGCCACGACGCCGGTACGAGCACCACCAATGCGGCCGTGGTAGCCAGCCACAACACCACCGTCAGCGCGAATCGCACGATTTAGAAACTCACTGCGCGATTCCGCGCACATAGGCCGCCTGGCCAAGGTGCTGTGCGCAGTCGTCGACGATGCTGACCAACCGCGCGCTCGCGGTCACCGGCGGATCCCAGCGGGTGTCCACGACACGGGACAACTCCTCGGCGGTGACGCTCCTGATGTAGTCGAGGCTGAGCTCGTGCACCGCGTGGTAATAGCCGGACAGCAATTCCGCCGGTGCCCGCACCTTCGCCACCTCCTGCGGACCGTGCCCATAGCCGGTGTCGTTGCGGGGCAGGTCCAGCCCGAATCGGTCCACCCAGCCATCGCGCGTCCATACCTGCTCGACGCCGGCGATATCGGCCAGCTGAAGGTCCTGCACGCGAGCGCTGTGCCAGATCAGCCAGGCGATGCTGTTGGCGTCCGGTGTAGGCCGATAGTTCGACAGCTCATCGGTCAGGCCGTCGGTGAGCTCGTCGACATGCTCGATCAAGCGGGTGAAGGCGTCCCGAAGCAATTCCTGCGCAGCGGCATCGGCGTTGGACATACCAACGACATTACGGCTGCCCGTGGCAGACGGCTTCCACGTTGTTGCCGTCCGGGTCGCGCACGAACGCACCGAAGTAACCGGGGTGATATTCCGGCCAGAGCCGCGGCGCGTGCAACGACTCGGCACCGAGCCCGACAGCGGCTTCGTGAAACGCACGCACCGCGTCTTGGTCGGCCGCTTCGAACGCGATATGGACTTCGCGATTCGGACCGTGCGCGCTGCCCGCGGCAAGGTCGGCGATCCAGAAGGCGGGCTTGCCGTCCCGGCCGTATCCGATGGCCACCCCGAAATCCAGCTGCCGGGAATAACCGAGCACGCCCAGCACCGTGTCGTAGAACTCCTGTGATTTCGCATAGTCGGCGCAGTTGATCCCCAGGTGGTCCATCACGTCGTCGATCCTGGCATATCGTGCCGACGCGGTCGTAGATTAGTTAGATGCGCTATGACCTCCTGATCCGCAATGGCAACATCGTCGACGGGCTGGGGGGTGAGCCGTACGTCGGCGACGTGGCCGTGCGCGACGGCGTCATCGCGGCCGTCGGCGCCCTCGACGGCGCCACGGGCGAGCGCGAGATCGACGCGACCGGCCTGCTCGTCACACCGGGCTTCGTCGACCTGCACACCCACTACGACGGGCAGGCCATCTGGTCGGACCGGCTAACGCCGTCCTCGGCGCACGGGGTCACCACCGTGGTGATGGGCAACTGCGGGGTCGGCTTCGCACCCTGCCGGCAGGAAGACCACGACGTGCTGGTCGACGTGATGGCGGGGGTGGAAGACATTCCCGGTGTGGTGATGACCGACGGCCTGCCGTGGACCTGGGAGACGTTCCCCGAATACCTGGATGCGCTGGACTCCGGAAAACGCGATATCGACGTGGCCGCCTACCTGCCGCACTCCCCGCTGCGGGTGTACGTGATGGGCCAGCGTGGCGCAGACCGGGAGCCGGCCACCGACGAGGACCTTGCCAAGATGCGGGCGTTGGCCAAGGAGGCGATGGAGGTCGGGGCGCTGGGCTTCGCATCGTCACGACTGATGATCCACAAGACCGAGAGCGGGGCGCAGATCCCCAGCTACGACGCCGCGCGCGAGGAGATCGAGGCGATCGCCCGCGGCGTCGTCGACGGCGGCGGCGGTCTGCTGCAGTTTGTACCCGACATTCCGGCCGGCGGCTACCAGCCGGTGCTGCAGACGGTGTTCGACGTCGCCGAGGACGTCGGGCTGCCCCTCACCTTCACCCTGGTGGTGGCCAACACCGGCGAGCCGACCTGGCCGGACGCCATCACCATGGTGGAAAAAGCCAACGCGGCCGGTGGTGACATCACCGCCCAACTGTTGCCGCGGCCGATCGGTCTGATCATCGGCCTGCAGCTGTCGGCCAACCCGTTCGTGCTCTACCCCAGCTACCGCGAGATCGCCCACCTACCGCTGGCCGAGCGCGTCGCCGAGATGCGCAAGCCTGAGGTCCGCGCCCGCATCCTGGCCGACCGGCCCGGCGTCGGGCACCCGATCCTCTACGCCGCCCAGATGTGGGATTGGATCTTCCCGCTGGGTGACACCCCCAACTACGAGCCGGACCCGGCGGACAGCGTCGGAGCCCGCGCCCGGGCTCGCGGCGTGGACCCGATGGAGGAGGCGTACGACCGGCTGCTCGACGACGACGGGCGGGCCATGTTGCTGGTGGCCACCAGCAACATGGAGAACAACTCGCTGAACACCGTAGGCGAGCTGCTGCACCGCGACGACGTGGTGCTGGGACTCGGCGACGGCGGCGCGCACTACGGGATGATCTGCGACGCCAGCTATTCGACGTTCTTTCTGGCGCATTGGGCGCGCGATCGGCAGGCCGGACGGTTTACCGTGCCCGAGGCGGTCCGCGAGCTCACTTCCGTACCGGCCCGCATCGCCGGGCTAGCCGATCGTGGGCGCATCGCTGTCGGCTATAAGGCCGACCTCAACGTCATTGACCATGCCGCACTGCGCCTGCACCGGCCGGTGATTGTCTACGACCTTCCGGCCGGTGGCCGTCGACTGGACCAAACCGCCGACGGCTACATCGCGACCGTCGTCTCCGGCCAGGTGATCGCGGAGAACGGCGTCCCGACCGATGCCCGGCCTGGGAGGTTGGTCCGCGGTCGTCAACCCAGCCCGGTGTCCGCCTGAAACGGCCACGGCCGAGGGGCTTCCCCGATAACTTGGATTGGTGACGAACCCGCATTATGCGTGGTTGCCGCCAGAGATCAATTCGGCACTCATGTTCACGGGCCCGGGGTCGGGGCCGCTGCTTGCCGCGGCCGCGGAATGGAACCGTTTGGCCGAGGAACTGTCCCAGTCCGCGGCGTCCTTTTGGGCCGTCACCTCCAAGCTGGCCAGCGGCGCCTGGCTAGGTGCGTCGTCGGCGGCCATGATGGCCGTCGCGTCCCAATATGCGGCATGGCTGCGCACTGCGGCGGCGCAGGCCGAAGGTGCGGCCGGGCAAGCCACCGCCGTGGCAGGCGAATTCGAGGCGGCGTTGACGGCCGCGGTACAGCCGGCCGTGGTGGCCGCCAATCGGGGTCTGGTTCGGGTCTTGGCGGCGACGAACTGGCTCGGCCAGAACGCTCCGGCGATCGCGGACGTCGAGGCAGCGTACGAACAGATGTGGGCGACGGACGTGGCGGCGATGTCGGGCTACCACGCCAACGCTTCGGCGTTGCTCGCGGAGCTGCCGTCGTGGGATGAGGTGCTCAAGGAGCTCGACATTGGAAGTATCGGTGCCAGCGGCCATCCGGTTGGGTTGGCCGGCGGCATCGGCGCCAACGACTTCGGATTCTGGAACGCGGGATTCGGGCAGACCGGCTGGATGAACCACGGCACCCAGCAGGTGAGCAGCTTGCTCGGCTTCGACAACGTCACCGGCGCCTCGGGCGGCCGGCACCCGAGCCCGATCAGCACGGTCAGCACCGACCCCGTCTCCACCTCCGTCGGCAGCCCGGCCTGACGCGCCTATCGTCGAAATATGCGTTCGAAGAAGAAAGTGGACTTCAAGCGGCTGGCCGCCGCCCTCCCCGACTATCCATTCGCCTACCTGATCACCGTCGACGACGACTACCGCGTGCACACCGTGACGGTCGAACCGACACTGCTTGATGTGGACGCGGCGGTTCTCGACGTCGGGCTGATTGGGGGGCGCACTCGTGCCAACCTCGCGCAGCGCCCTGACGTGACGCTGCTGTGGCCGCCGCCCCAACCGGGCGGCTACTCGCTGATCGTCGACGGCCACGCCGAGGTTTCCGAGGACGGCGCCGACAGCGTGCGATGCGCCGTGGTGCCCACCCGGGCGCTGCTGCACCGCGAGGCCGACTCCCCCTCGGCCGCGAAGGGTTGCCTGCACGACTGCGTGGTGTTCAGCGAGCCGGCTTGACGGCTTTGCGTGTCGGCGTCGGCAGTGAAGCCACGGCTTTGCGTGTGAAACCACGGCGTCGATAGTGAAGCCAAGGCGAAAGAATCGCCAGAATCCCGCCCTGACTTCACTTGCAAAGCCATATCTTCCCAGTCAACGCCGTAACTTCACCCGCATCCCCCAAGCGCACAGCCGGCGCCGCAGCCCACGATCGACGACACCAGCGACCCCGCAGCCAGGGCACACACAGCCCCCGGGCGTGAGGCAGGCCGCACGCTCGACGCCGAATGTGCGGCCAGCTGCACACTCGGCCCCGGCGCGCAGTGGCCAGCGGCACGAAAAAGCCCGGCCTGCGAAAGCAGACCGGGCTTTTTCAGTGCGAGGGACTTAGAAGTCCATGCCGCCCATGCCGCCGGTCGGGTCGCCCGCGGGAGCGGCCGCCTTCTCCGGCTTGTCGGCGACGACGGCCTCGGTGGTGAGGAACAGCCCCGCGATGGACGCCGCGTTCTGCAGCGCCGAACGGGTCACCTTCACCGGGTCGGCGACACCGGCCTTGAGCAGGTCCTCGTACTCACCGGTGGCGGCGTTCAGGCCGGTGCCGGCGGGTGCGTTGCGGACCTTCTCGGCGACAACGCCGGGCTCCAGCCCGGAGTTGAACGCGATCTGCTTCAGCGGAGCCTCGAGCGCCACCTTGACGATGTTGGCGCCCGTCGCCTCGTCGCCGGAGAGGTTCAGCTCGTCCAGCGCCGGGGCCGCGTGCAGCAGGGCCACACCGCCACCGGCGACGATGCCCTCCTCCACGGCCGCTTTGGCGTTGCGGACCGCGTCCTCGATGCGGTGCTTGCGCTCCTTGAGCTCCACCTCGGTGGCGGCGCCGGCCTTGATCACCGCAACACCGCCGGCCAGCTTGGCCAGGCGCTCCTGCAGCTTCTCGCGGTCGTAGTCGGAGTCGCTGTTCTCGATCTCGGTGCGGATCTGGGCCACCCGCCCGGCGATGGCGTCCGGGTCACCGGCGCCCTCGACGATGGTGGTCTCGTCCTTGGTGATGACCACCTTGCGGGCCTTGCCCAGCAGCGACAGGTCGGCGTTCTCCAGGGTCAGGCCGACCTCTTCACTGATCACCTGACCACCGGTGAGGATGGCCATGTCCTGCAGCATCGCCTTGCGCCGGTCACCGAAGCCCGGAGCCTTGACGGCCACCGACTTGAAGGTGCCGCGGATCTTGTTCACGACCAGGGTGCTCAACGCCTCACCCTCGACGTCCTCGGCGATGATCAGCAGCGGCTTGCCGGCCTGGATAACCTTCTCCAGCAGCGGCAGCAGGTCCTTGACCGTCGACACCTTGGAGCTGACCAGCAGGATGAAAGGCTCCTCCAGGACGGCTTCCTGACGCTCGGCGTCAGTGACGAAGTAGCCCGAGATGTAGCCCTTGTCGAACCGCATGCCCTCGGTGAGCTCGAGCTGCAGGCCGAAGGTGTTGGACTCCTCGACGGTGATGACGCCCTCGTTGCCCACCTTGTCCATGGCCTCGGCGATCAGGTCCCCGATCGACTGGTCGCCCGCCGAAATCGCTGCCGTGGCCGCAATCTGGTCTTTGGTCTCGACCTCCTTGGCCGACTTGAGCAGGGTCTCGGTGACCTTCTCGACGGCCTTCTCGATGCCGCGCTTGAGGCCCAGCGGGTTGGCGCCGGCCGCGACGTTGCGCAGGCCCTCACGCACCAGTGCCTGCGCCAGCACCGTGGCCGTCGTCGTGCCGTCACCGGCGACGTCGTCGGTCTTCTTGGCGACTTCCTTGACCAGCTCGGCACCGATCTTCTCGTATGGGTCCTCCAGCTCGATCTCCTTGGCGATGGAAACCCCATCGTTGGTGATCGTGGGAGCGCCCCACTTCTTCTCCAGGACGACGTTGCGACCCTTGGGGCCCAACGTCACCTTTACCGCGTCGGCGAGGCTGTTCAGGCCCCGCTCGAGGCCCCGACGGGCCTCTTCGTCGTACGCAATTGTCTTGGCCATTGCGAAGTGATTCCTCCGGATTGGGAATGACGTCATGGCCGGGTGCAGTGCCCGCGACGGACGACCAGAGCTAGTCTCACCGTCCCGACCTAGCACTCGCCGGTCGCGAGTGCCAACGTCATTCTTAGCACTCGCCTATGCCGAGTGCAAGGACACCCCGCTGGTCGGTGCGCTCGGGCAGACTGGGCGTATGTCGCTTGTGTTGCCTTCCTATCCACCGCCCCGGTACACCGGCGAGGCCGGGGAGGTCACCGCCTGGATCAAACGCTCGGACGATGCGCCCGATTACCAGCTGGGCGGCACCACATACCACTATCTGGCCACGCAACGATCCACCGACGGTGACTTCGGGTTGTACCGGGTCGATATCGCCCCGGCCGGCGGCGGACCCGGTCCGCACTTCCACAAGACGATGTCCGAGTCGTTCTTCGTGCTGTCCGGAACCATGCGCATGTACGACGGCCGCGACTGGGTCGACGCGTCCGCCGGCGACTACCTGTATGTGCCGCCCGGCGGCATTCACGGCTTCCGCAACGACGCCGACGAACCGGCCTCGATCCTGATGCTGTTCGCTCCCGGCGGACCGCGCGAAGGGTATTTCGAGGGGCTGCCCGGCCTGGCCGACATGACCGACGAGGAGCGTCGAGAGTTCTTTATCGGTCACGACAACTACTGGGTGTTCTGAGCCGAGCACGCGGGACTGGCGCAACGAGCGTGGGTAGATTCACCACCATGAGCGTGAGCTTCCCGGTCTGACTCATGAGGTCCGTCACCGAACACCAGCGTGTCGTCGCCGAGTTGATCCGCCCGCGCCCGGCGACCGCGGTTCCCCTCTTCGAGGCCCAGGGACTGGTGCTGGCCCACGACGTAGACGCGCCGATGGCGCTGCCGGTCTTCGACAACTCCGCGATGGACGGGTACGCGGTGCGCGCCGAGGACATTTCGGGTGCGACGCCGGAAAACCCGGTGGTGCTTCCGGTTGCCGAGGACATACCGGCCGGACGCACCGACGAGCTGACATTGCAGCCCGGCACCGCGCACCGAATCATGACCGGAGCGCCGGTACCGGCCGGGGCGACGGCCGTCGTGCCGGTCGAGGACACCGATGGCGGTGTGGAGTCGGTGACGATTCGGCAGACCCGGCCGCCTGGCTCGCACATCCGGCGCGCGGGTGAAGACGTCGCCCCAGGCACCACGGTCCTGCGTGCGGGCCAGGTCGTGACGCCGGCGGTGCTCGGGCTGGCCGCCGCGCTGGGTATGGACCGGCTACAGGTGATCCCGCGACAGCGCGTGCTGGTCATCTCCACCGGATCGGAGCTGGTGTCGCCCGGCGCCCCGCTGCGGCCCGGGCAGATCTACGAGTCCAACTCGATCATGCTGGCCGCGGCGGCCCGCGACGCGGGCGCCGAAGTGGTCGGCACCCCGACTGCCGGAGACGACGTCGCGCAGTTCAGCGCCATCCTGTCCGAGTACGCCGCCGCGGCAGACCTGATCATCACCAGCGGCGGGGTCAGCGCCGGCGCCTACGAGGTTGTCAAAGATGCGTTCGGCCGGGACGGCGACCAGGGCGTGGAGTTCGTCAAGGTGGCGATGCAGCCCGGCATGCCGCAGGGCGTCGGGCGGGTGGCGGGCACACCGATCGTCACCCTGCCGGGGAACCCGGTCAGCGCCCAGGTGTCTTTCGAGGTGTTCATCCGTCCGGCGCTCCGCAGGGCGATGGAGCTGCCGGATCCCGAGCGGCCACATCGGTTGGCACTTCTCACCGAGTCGTTGAAGTCACCGCACGGCAAGCGGCAGTTCCGCCGTGCCGTGTTCGACCCGGCAGCCGGCACCGTCACCAGTTACGGCCCACCGGCTTCGCATCATTTGCGCTGGCTGGCGTCGGCGAACGGACTACTGGACATCCCCGAGGACGTGGTGGAAGTGTCCGCCGGAACTCAGGTACAGGTCTGGGATCTCAGCTGAGGGCCGGTGCGCCACGGTGGAATTCGTCGGCGGCATTGAACCCGCGGGTGCAGCAAATGACAATTCCGGCGATCGAGATCGTGACGGGTATGACGATCAGCGCCGCAGATAATCCGACCGTTCCGGCAAGGTGGCCGATCAGCGGCGGGCCGAGCAGGTAGCCGACCCAGCCCGTCCCGGCCACAATCGCGATCGCTGAGCCGGCGCTGCTGGCCGAATAGGCCGCGCTGAAAGCGGTCGGCACCAGCAACGCCACACCGGCTCCCAAAGCCGCGAATCCCATCACGCTGACCAAGGGATTGGCCGCCGCCAGCATCACGCTCATGCCCACCGCCGCGAGCAGTGCCAGGGCCGGAAGCAGCCGCCGGGTCGAAAGGCGCGAGTGCAGGCGTAGCGCACCGAACCGGGTCACCACCATGGCGAACGTATATGCCGCATAGCTCAGCGCCGATACGCCCGGACCGGCACCGACCACCTCGTGCAGGTAATTGGCCGACCAGTCGGTAGCCGCGCCCTCGCACAGGAAAGACGCAAACGAGACCGTCGCAAGAACCGCCACCGTCGGCGTCATCCAGGCCCACTTGCGTCGGTCGGCGACCGACGGGCCGTCGGCCGGCCTAGCCTTCTCCGGCAGCAGGTGCCGACTCAACGCTCCCATTGCAACGAGCACGACAAGGCCCAACATTGCCAGCTGAGCGGCGAGACCGACGCCAGCAGTGACGGACACCGCGCCGATCACCGCGCCCAGCAATGCACCCAGACTCCACATCCCGTGGAAGCGCGCCATGATGGGCGCCCGTGCGGCCCGCTCGACCATGGCGGCTTGGGTGTTCATCGCGACGTCGAGCGCGCTCTGGAACATCCCCCACAACGCCAGGGCCAAAAAGAGCAGTGCTGCCGACCTGACCAGGCCTACCGTCACCCCGACGGACGCATAGCCCGCGACCATGACGGGAACCATCCGGTGGCTGCCCCAACGCGGCACCGCCCAGTGACACAGCACCGTAGCCACCACCGACCCGACCGGGGCACCCAGCAGCGCGGTTCCCAGCGCCGGGTCGGACAAACCGAGAGCACCTTTCACGTGCGGGATGTGGGCGGCCCACGACGAAAACAGCACCGCGTGCGCGATGAAGGCGGCGGTAACGGCCACGTTCGCCCCACGCAGCTGTCCGCCGCCACCGAGCCATCGCTGGAAAATTCGTCATACCCCTCGTGTGGAACCGCGATGATGCCTATTCCCGCACCCGCGACCAACCAACCAGCCGGATCGTACCGGGACACGCCGTTCGCGATGGCTCCGTAAGATGACCGCGTGGCCAGACGCCCCCGCCCCGAAGGCCCCGCGCACCTGCTGGACTTGGTGCGCTCCACGGTTCCGCCGGTACACCCGGCCGGGCGTCCGTTCATCGCGGCCGGTCTGGCCGCAGCACTGGCCGGCCGCCGGAACCGCTGGGTGCGCCGGGGTGGCCTGCTGACCGCGGCGGCCTGCGCCGGATTCTTCCGCCACCCGCCTCGCGTTCCCCCAGCCCGGCCCGGCGTCGTGGTCGCGCCGGCCGACGGTCTGGTCTGCCTGGTCGACTCTGCCGCCCCGCCCGCCGAACTGGGCATGGGCGACGAGCCACTGCCGCGGGTCAGCATCTTCTTGTCGATATTGGACGCGCACGTCCAGCGCGCCCCGGTCAGCGGCGAGGTGATCGCCGTCCAGCATCGGCCGGGGCGGTTCGGGTCGGCCGACCTGCCCGCGGCCAGCGTCGAAAACGAGCGCACCAGCATCCGGATCCGCACGGCCAGTGGGTCGGACGTCGTCGCGGTGCAGATCGCCGGGTTGGTCGCGCGCCGGATCGTGTGCACCGCCCACATCGGCGACAAGCTGTCAATCGGCGACACCTACGGGCTGATCCGGTTCGGCTCCCGGCTGGACACCTATCTGCCGCCTGGAGCAGAACCACTGGTCAGGGTCGGGCAGCGCGCGGTTGCCGGCGAGACTGTGCTGGCCGAGTTGCCATGATCGACAAGCCCCGCAGCAGACGAGGGGTAAACCTGCAGATCCTGCCGAGTGCGATGACGGTGCTGGCGATCTGCGCGGGGCTGACCTCGATCAAGTTCGCGCTCGAAAACCAGCCGGTGCCGGCGATGGTGCTGATCGCCGCGGCCGCCATCCTGGACGGACTCGACGGCCGGGTGGCCCGCATCCTGGACGCGCAGTCGCGGATGGGCGCCGAAATCGACTCCCTTGCCGACGCGGTCAACTTCGGTGTGGCCCCCGCGCTGGTGCTGTATGTATCGCAGCTGTCGAAGTGGCCGCCGGTCGGCTGGGTGGTGGTGCTGCTGTACGCGGTATGCGTCGTCTTGCGGCTGGCGCGGTTCAACGCATTGCAAGACGACGGAACGCTGCCTCCTTACGCGCACGAATACTTCGTCGGGATGCCCGCGCCCGCCGGCGCCCTCTCGATGATCGGCCTGATGGGGCTCAAGCTGGAGTTCCATGACGGCTGGTGGACCTCGGTGTGGTTCGTGTGCGTCTGGGTGACGGCGACGTCGATACTGCTGGTCAGCGGTATCCCGATGCGAAAGATGCACGCCGTGCGGGTGCCGCCGAACTACGCGGCCGCGTTGCTGGCAGGGCTGGCGATCGTCGCGGCCGCCGCGGTCTGGCAGCCCTTCATCACGATCTGGGTGATCATCGTCGCCTACCTGTGCCACGTGCCCTTCGCCATCCGCACCAAGCGCTGGCTCGACCAACACCCTGAGGTCTGGGACGACAAACCCAAGCAGCGGCGCGCCGTGCGGCGGGCCAACCGCCGAGCCCAGCCGCACCGCCGCTCTATGGCGCGGCTCGGGCTGCGCAAGCCCAGCGGGCGCTCGATGGCTCGCCTCGGCCTGCGCAAGCCGGGTGGACGACTGCAATGACTTCCGCGACCTCGCCCGAACCGCGGGACCGGGGCCCTAGGCTGACGCTGACCGCACGGCTGAACACCTCCGCGGTCGACTCGCGTCGCGGCGTCGTCCGCTTGCACCCGAGTGCCATTGCCGCCCTTGGCATTCGGGAGTGGGATGCGGTGTCGCTGACCGGGTCGCGGACCACCGCCGCGGTGGCGGGCATGTCCGGTCAGGACATCCCGGTCGGCACGGTGTTGCTCGACGACGTGACGCTGTCCAACGCGGGCTTGCGGGAGGGCACCGCGGTCATCGTGAGCCCGGTCGTGGTCTACGGCGCGCGGTCGGTGACGCTGTCCGGGTCCGCCCTGGCCACCCAGTCGATCTCGTCGTCCACCCTGCGGCAGGCCTTGCTGGGCAAGGTGATGACCGTCGGCGACGCCGTATCGCTGCTGCCGCGCGACCTGGGGCCGGGCACCTCGACGTCCGCTGCCACCCGTGCGCTCGCGGCATCCGTCGGGATCAGCTGGACCTCCGAGCTGCTGACCGTCACCGGCGTCGACCCCGTGGGCCCGGTCAGCGTGCAGCCCAACACGTTGGTCAGCTGGGGCACGGGGCTTCCGGGTGGCCCACAAGCGGCCAACACGCAGATCGCCAGCCCGGAGATCCAGGTCGAGGAGCTCAAGGGCGCTCAGCCGCAGGCCGCCAAGCTCACCGAATGGCTCAAGCTGGCACTCGACGAGCCGCACCTGCTCAAGACGCTGGGTGCCGGCACCAACCTGGGGGTGCTGGTGTCGGGTCCGGCCGGTGTCGGCAAGGTGACGCTGGTGCGCGCGGTGTGCGCCGGTCGCCGGTTGGTGGAACTGGACGGGCCGGAGGTCGGCGCGCTGGCCGCCGATGACCGGCTCAAAGCCGTCACGTCTGCTGTTCAGGCGGTTTCCGACGGCGGCGGGGTGCTGTTGATCACTGACGTCGACGCCCTGCTGCCGACGACCGCGGAGCCGGTGGCCGCGCTGATCCTGGCCGAGCTGCGCACCGCGGTGGCCACCGACGGCGTCGCGCTGATCGCCACCTCCGCACGCCCCGACCAGCTCGACCCGCGCCTGCGTTCACCCGAGCTGTGCGACCGGGAGCTCGGCCTGCCGCTGCCGGACGCCGGGACCCGTAAGGCCCTGCTGGAGGCGTTGCTCAAGCCGGTGCCCACCGGCGAGCTGGATCTCGACGAGATCGCCGGCCGCACACCAGGTTTCGTCGTCGCCGATCTTGCCGCGCTGTTGCGCGAGGCGGCACTGCGGGCGGCCGCGCGGGCCAGCGCCGACGGTCAGCCGCCGGCACTGAGCCAGGCCGACCTGCTGGGCGCGCTGACCGTCATCCGGCCATTGTCCCGATCGGCCGGCGAGGAGATCAGCGTCGGCAACGTGACGCTCGACGACGTCGGCGACATGGCCGATGCCAAGCAGGCCCTGACCGAAGCGGTGCTGTGGCCGTTGCAACATCCCGACACCTTCGCCCGGCTGGGCGTCGACCCGCCGCGCGGCGTATTGCTGTACGGACCGCCCGGTTGCGGCAAGACTTTCGTGGTCCGCGCCTTGGCCAGCACCGGGCAACTCAGCGTGCACGCGGTCAAAGGCTCAGAGCTGATGGACAAGTGGGTGGGCTCTTCGGAAAAGGCGGTCCGGGAATTATTTCGACGGGCCCGCGATTCGGCGCCGTCGCTGGTGTTCCTCGACGAGGTGGATGCGCTGGCACCGCGGCGCGGCCAGAGCTTCGACTCGGGCGTGAGCGACCGCGTGGTCGCCGCACTGCTGACCGAGCTCGACGGCATCGACCCGCTGCGCGATGTCGTCGTGCTGGGCGCGACCAACCGGCCCGACCTGATCGATCCGGCACTGCTGCGGCCCGGCCGGCTGGAGCGGCTGGTGTTCGTCGAACCGCCCGATGCCGACGCCCGGCGGGAGATCCTGCGGACGGCGGGCAGATCGGTCCCGCTGAGCTCCGACGTCGACCTCGACGAGGTGGCCGCCGGTTTGGACGGCTACAGCGCCGCCGACTGCGTGGCGCTGCTGCGGGAGGCCGCGTTGACTGCGATGCGGCGCTCCATCGACGCGGCCGACGTGACCGCCGCCGACCTGCAAGCGGCCCGCCAGACCGTGCGCCCGTCGTTGGATCCGCTGCAGGTGGATTCGCTACGCACGTTCGCCAAAGCTCTGTAACACCCCGCGCACCGCCGCCGCGACGTCGGCCTCGAGCCAGTCGGGCATCGGATCGTCGTACGCGTGCCGCCGCACCACCGCATAGGGCAGATCGGCCACCGCCCTGCTGACCGCATCGACGGCCCGCGAATCGGCACTGCCGTAAAGCTTTTCGGCCAGCCCATGTACCCGCTCGATGAGCGGGGCGTTCATGGTTGCGAGGGTCTTGTGGAACTCGGCGTCGGGTTGGCCGTCGCGCAGGTCGTCGGGCCGGATGGTCAGCAGCAGCTTTGCGTCGTCGGGCAATTCACGCGCGAAGCTGATCGCGGACACGGCCATGGCCGTCGCGGTGTCCAACGGGTTGCCGGCCTGGGCGGCGAGCGCGCGGGACTGGAAGCGCTCGAGTGCGCGCAGCCAGGCGGCGGTCACCACACCGTCGCGGTTGCCGAACCGGTGATACAGCGTGCCGGCCGGGGCGCCGCTGGCCTTGGCGATCGCCGCCACACTCGCCGCGCGCGGCCCATGCGCAAGCACCAGGTCGCGCGTTGCGTCGAGGATCACATCGGTTTCATGCTTCCGCGGAGGGGCCATGATCTAGTACAGTCCTTCTATATGGAACGATTGCCCTATATCGATGAGCATGCTATCTCAATCGACGCTTCCCCGGCGGAGGTGTGGCCGGCGCTGTTGCGCGTGATGTGCCGCGACCCGCGGGATCCGTCGACCGTGCCGTTCGGCTTCGTGCTCGACGAGGCGAGGGAGCCCCGACGCCTGGCCCTGAAGGGCCGGCATCCGTTCGCGATTTATCGCTGGGTGTTCGAGCTGGACGGCGAGGACGCCGGCACTCGGCTGCGGGCGTTGACCTGGGCGGCCTTTCCGGGGCTGCACGGCAAGCTCTACCGCGCGCTCGTCATCGGAACCGGTGGGCATCGCGTCGCCGTGCGCTGGACGCTGCGCCGCGTGAAAGGGGTGGCGGCACAAACCCGGGAGACGGCGGCCGATTACGTGGACGTCTTCGAAGTCCCCATCCATCCCGGCGACTTTCGCAGTGCCGAACAGGCGTTCCGTGACGGGCTGGGCGAAACACCATGCGCCCTTGGCAACCTCGTCTTATGGATCCACCGCCACGTACTGCGACTTCACCTGGGGCCATATTCTTCGCCTGAGCACGTAATCGGCTGGCGGATAACGCATTTGGACCACGATGAGATCGTGCTGACGACGGACGGGCCACTCATGTGCGGCCAACTGACCCTACGACGAGAGCACGATGCGCGCGCCGTTCTCACCACTCGTCTGCACTACCGTCACAAAATCGCCGCCCGAACGGTCTGGGCCATTATTGGCCCGCTGCATCGGATCGTGGCACCGCGGCTGATGCAGCGCAGCGCCCGCCGTGGCCTCATTCAGACGGCTGGACGTCAGGTGTGATTCCCGGGACCACTTGGGGTGCAACGGCATCGGAACGGACGGCAACGTTGCCCTGCGATGCATTGTCTCCGCTCAGCGTCCAGGCGGACCGCGCAATCAGCATCGACGCGCCGCCACAGACCGTGTTCGCATGGCTGTGCCAGCTGCGCATCGCGCCTTACAGTTACGACATCCTGGACAACTTCGGCCGCCGCAGTCCGCGGCGTCGTGACTCCGAACTGACGCGCCTTCACGTCGGACAGCGTTTCATGACGTTGTTCACCCTGCACTCGTTCGTCTACGACGAGCACATCACCCTGCGCGCGAAGGGTGTGGCTGTGACGTACGCGGTTCGACCTGACGGCGGGGGCTCGCGGCTGCACGCGCGGGTGCGTTTCGCCGGACCCCGATTGCTCGCGCGCCTTCTTGCGTTGGGCGACCTGGTGATGATGCGCAAGCAGTTGCTTACGTTGAAGTCTCTGGCCGAGCAGACGCAAAAGCACGCGACGCGCCGGGTGTGAGCGTGCTTTTGCGTCTGCTCGCCAACTATTCGGACAGCTGGAACTCGACCATCGCCGCCACCGAGTCGACGGCCTCACTGAGCGCAACCAGCCGGTCGGCGGCCGACGGCGCAGAAAGCACCGCATAACGGTCGGCGGCCCCGATCGGCACGCGCGACGCCAGCGCGAACAGCCGCTCCCCCGCGTCGATTTCGCCGTAATCCAGCAGCACGTTACGCCCCGGCAGCTGGGCGCCGCGGGCGGTTGCAATCCGCTCGAACACCGCCATCACCCGGTCTTCGAGCGCTACGATTTGAGCTTCGAGCACGGGAACGCCCGGTTCGTCCGGCCAGGGTTCCACCATCGCACGCGGGTAGGGATCGTCGGGCAGCCAGTCGAGCACCCGAATCCGTTCGCCGGTCCGGCAATCCAGTGAGTACCGGCCTCCGCCGTGATCGACGCAGGCGGTGATTCGACTCAGCACTCCGACATCACAACGCGCTTCACCACCACCGACCTCACGGCCGGCCGAGATCAGCACCACGCCGAACGGCTCACCGGTACCAAGGCAGTGCTGGACCAAGGCACTGTAACGCGGCTCGAAGATGCGCAGCGGCAGATTCTGGTTGGGCAGCAACGCCGTTTCGAGCGGAAACATCGCGCGCCTACAGGTTTCCGCCATGGTCTAGATCTCCAGCTCGGCAATTAAGGCGTCGACCACCGCGCGCAGGTCGCCGTCGTGCTCCTCGGCAACCCGGCGCTGCCGCTGATACGACGCGCCCAGTCGGTAGATGTCGGCGACCGCGGCGAGTTCGTCGGCGCAATGCAACGACTTGGCTATGGGCTCAAGCTGATTCAGCACATCGGCGAGGTCGTCGGTGACCAGCCGCTCGTTGCTGTCGGCGTCCAGGATGATGACGGCGTCCAGGCCGTAGCGGGCGGCGCGCCACTTGTTCTCCTGCACATGCCAGGGTGGCATGGTCGGCAACTTCTCGCCGGCGTCGAGCCTGCGGTCCAGATCGACGATCAGGCAATGTGTCAACGCCACCAGAGCGGCCAGCTCGCGCAGGTTCGAAACTCCGTCGCAGATCCGCACCTCCAAAGTGCCGAGATGCGGAGACGGCCTTATGTCCCAACGGATTTCGTCCATGTGGTCGATGATGCCGGTCTTCTTCTGGTCGTAGACGAAGCCTTCGAACTCCGACCATGTCTGAAAGTGAAACGGCAGGCCCGCAGTGGGCAGCTGCTGGAACATCATCGCCCGATTGCTGGCATATCCGGTGTCTTCGCCGCCCCACCACGGTGAGGAGGCGGACAGCGCCAACAGGTGCGGGTAGTAGTTGAGCAGTGACGTCATGATCGGCATTACTTTTGCGGCCGAGGAGATTCCGACGTGTACGTGAACTCCCCAGATCAGCATCTGGCGGCCCCACCACTGGGTGCGCTTGATCAGTTCGGCGTAGCGGGGCGCGTCGGTGAGCTTCTGGCGCGACCACCGCGCGAACGGGTGAGTGCCGGCGCAGAATAATTCCATGCCGCGGTCCCGGACGATTCGCCTTGCCGGGCCCAAGGTTTCGCGCAGGTCTTCCATCGCCTCGGCGGCGCATTCACACACCCCGCTGACAATCTCCACCGTGTTGCGCAGCAATTCCTTGTGTACGCGCGGGTTTTCGCCGATCTCGGCGATGACCGCGGTGGCTTCGTTGCTCAGATCACGAGTCGTCGCGTCGACAAGCGCGAACTCCCATTCCACACCTACGGTCGGCCGCGGTGAGCTCGCGAAATCGATATGGGCCTCACTCTTCTTAAGGCCCCTGTTGACCGGTCCGCTAGCCGGCACCGATGACACCGCACGCCACCCGCTTGCCGGCGTCACCCGTGCTCATCGTGGTCTCGTCGGGACCCGGTGCCCCGCCTTTGATTTGGGTGTAGCGGTCCGCCGGGATGTTGGCGAAGTTGTCGGCGCCGGCGTGGATGATGATGGCGGTCTTCTCGCCGGTCACCAAATCGTTCATGGTGAAGGCGTCTGTCGTCGTCACCAGCATCCCGCTATGGTCCTCCCGCACCTGTAATGAGGTCAGGTCACCGCTGGTCGGATGTCCGGTGTGTCCGGGCTTTTGGTAATGACCACCGGCGGAGGTGAAGTCGCCCTCGCACTTGCCTACCTTGTGAATGTGCACCCCGTGGAAGCCAGGACTCAGCTGAGTGCCAGTGGTCTTGATCGTGATGGTGGCATAGCCGTTGGTGAACACGAACTCCGCCGTCGCGACCTCACTGCCGTCGGACGCCTTGAGATGAGTGGTCAGGCTCTGCCCAGCCGGTGCACCCGGGCTGCTCGAGGGGCCGGTGCTCGAAGGGCCCGGCTGGCCCGACGGCGCGGACGATCCGCTCCATACCGGTGGCGGGGTGCCTTGGGTCGTCGACGCTTGCTGAGGTGACGAGCAGGCGCTGAGCAGCGCGACACAACTGACCATGGACAGCACAGACCTGGCGGCAGAGCGGTGACCGGCGAGAATAGGCATAGCGAGCAGCCTAACCTGGCAACGATCCGCGTCGAAGCGTTCTGTGCAGTGAGTCCACGGCTTTGCGAGTCAAACCACGCAACGCCGCCAGTTCACCCGCAAACCCAAGTGTCAGCCGGTCACCAAGACGATGACCCCGGGCGGCTGGTCGGCAAGCGCAGCGATCCGGTGCTGGACCGGTGCGCCCAAGTTCTTGCCCACCGCCTCGGCGGTGTCCTTTTCGCCTGCCGCGTCGCCGTAGTACACCGTGGTGGTGGTGACATCGGACGGCGCCGGCTGCAGGTTGCCGGGGTCGGCGACCTTGAACCCCGCCGCCACGAGTTGGTCGTGGGCACGCTTCGCGATGCCCTCTTTGTCGGTGATGTTGTAGACGCGCACCTCGATCTGGTTCGCGGCGGGCTTAGCGCTGGTGGAGTTCGGCGCCGCGCTCGCGCTGCTGGCAGGCGCCGGCGAGGAGTAATCGTCGGAACTCCCCGACCCGCTCAGCGCCCGCAGCCCGAGCAGCAGAAAGATGACGCCGAGGAACAGCAGCACCATCACCATGGCTCGCAGGGGCAGCCCGGAAGAGTCGGGCACGCGGGTATTCATCGAGTTCACTGTAGTCAGCCGAAGGCCAGAAGCTACAAAACCGCCTGTACAACCGGGGTGTCAGGTGACTTCGAAGCCCAGCCGCCGGGCGGCGCGCGCCTTCTGACGGCTGGCGCGCAGCCGTCGCAGCCGTTTGACCAACATCGGGTCGGCGGCCAGCGCTTCGGGCCGATCGACCAGCGCGTTGAGAACCTGGTAGTACCGCGTCGCCGACATCGAGAACAACTCTTTGATGGCTTCTTCCTTGACGCCGGCGTACTTCCACCACTGCCGTTCGAACGCCAAGATGTCATGCTCGCGCCGGGTCAGCCCATCGGCGATTTCACCGTCGTCCCCCGATCGATTTGCCCGCGCCATGGCGCTGTCCATATCGCTTCCCCTGGACCCTTCCGGCGAATCTTCTGTTCTATGACTTGACTTATATACGGGCATGTTTCGGCGAATATTGAACCACGCCGGTAACAGTTGCGCTGGAATGCACACCCGCGAGTCGGCGGACTTGCTGGATTGGCGGCCGCGCCATCCCCAGCGCAGAACCCCGATCCGCAGACAATTTAAGCTAGCCGACCATGGCAGTCGTTCCGATCCGCATCGTGGGAGATCCCGTCCTGCACACTCCCACGACGCCGGTTCAAGTGGCCGCCAATGGATCGCTCCCGGCAGACGTGGTGGAACTCATCTCGACGATGTACGAGACCATGGACGCCGCACATGGCGTCGGGCTGGCCGCCAACCAGATCGGGTACGGACTGCGGTTGTTCGTCTACGACTGCGCCGACGACCGCGGAATGGCCGCCCGCCGCCGCGGCGTGGTGGTCAATCCGGTCCTGGAAACCTCCGAGGTACCCGAGACCATGCCCGATCCGGATAACGACGACGAAGGCTGTCTTTCGGTTCCCGGCGAGTCCTTCCCCACCGGACGGGCCAAGTGGGCGCGGGTCACCGGACTCGACGCCGACGGCGCCCCGGTCACCATCGAGGGCACCGGCCTGTTCGCCCGCATGCTGCAGCACGAGACCGGCCATCTCGACGGGTTCCTGTACCTGGACCGACTCATCGGCCGGCACGCGCGCGCTGCGAAGCGGGCCGTCAAGTCGCACGGCTGGGGCGTGCCGGGATTGTCGTGGACTCCCGGTGAAGGACCCGACCCGTTCGGTCACTGATGGTTTTATGGCCGGACCTGGGCACCCGGGTGACCGTTCGCTATCGGCGGCCCGCAGGTTCGGACCCGCCCTTGACCGACGCGGTGGGCCACCTGCTGGCGATCGATCCACTCGTCCGGGTGCGGACCAAGGCGGGTGCGCTGATCGAATTCGCGCCGGCCGACGCGGTGGCGCTGCGGGTTCTGCCCGACACGCCGGTGCGCACCTCGCAGATTCGGTCGCTGGAACAGGCCGCGGCCGCGGCCTGGCTCGGGGTTGAGCGCACCTGGCTGGACGGCTGGCTGCTGCGCGCCGGCGGCGGAACCGACGTCGAACCCAATTCAGCAGTGCCGCTGGACATTTCAGCAAACGCAGCGACAATCCCGGCGATCGCGGCCTGGTACGCCGAACGCGGATTGCCGCCATTGTTGCTGATCCCCGACCGGTTGCTGCGGCCCCCGGCGGGCCTCGTCCTCGAAAGCACGCACCGTATGCTCGTGCGCGACCTGCACGTGCCCGACGGCTCGCTCGAGCGTCACGCAGGAGTGCACGTCGACGACGAAAGCCACGCCAGCGTGACGTTCGGCCCCGAGCCGGCCGCGAGTGCGACGGTGACCGACGCACCGGACGGCTGCCGATGGGTGGGCCTGTCGGCGATCACCGAGGCCGACGAGCAGGTGTGCGAAGCGCTGTTGAGGTGGGGCGCGGAACGCGGGGCCACCCGCGCCTACCTGCGGGCGAGCGGCAGCACCGCCGTGCCGGAGGCGCTGGGTTTCCGGCTGCACCACCACAGTCGCTACTTCCGAGTGCCCGATAGCCTCTAGCCATGCCCGACGAGCCGCGGCTGCGCCTGGCCACCTGGAATGTGAACTCGATTCGCACCCGCCTGGACCGTGTGGTCGATTGGCTGGCCCGTGCCGAGGTCGACGTGCTGGCCATGCAGGAGACCAAGTGTGCCGACGGTCAGTTCCCTACCCTGCCGTTCTTCGAAATCGGCTACGAGGTAGCCCACGTCGGCTTCAACCAGTGGAACGGCGTCGCGATCGCTTCCCGCGTCGGCCTCGACGACGTGCAGATCGGCTTCGAGGGTCAGCCGACATGGAGCAGTAAGCCCGAGATAGCGGCCACCGCGGAAGCCCGCGCCCTGGGCGCCACCTGCGCCGGTGTGCGGGTGTGGAGCCTGTACGTGCCCAACGGTCGTGCCCTGAACGATCCGCACTACACCTATAAGCTGAATTGGCTTGCCGCTCTGCGTGATACGGCCGAAGGTTGGCTGCGCGACGATCCCGGCGCTCCGATCGCGCTGGTCGGCGACTGGAACATCGCGCCAACCGACGAAGACGTGTGGAGCACCGAGTACTACACCGGATGCACGCATGTCTCCGAACCCGAGCGCAAGGCCTTCAATGCCATCGTCGACGCCCAATTCACGGACGTGGTAAGGCCTTTCACGCCAGGGCCGGGCGTCTACACGTACTGGGACTACACCCAGCTGCGGTTTCCGAAGAATCGCGGCATGCGAATCGATTTCATCCTGGCGTCGCCGGCGTTGGCCCGCCGGGTGGCCGACGCGCAGATTGTGCGCGAGGAGCGCAAAGGTAAGGCGCCCAGTGACCATGCGCCGGTGCTGGTCGATGTGCGATCCGAGTGAGTGGCCCGCGCGCGTCCGCCGGCGACCGGCGTTCGTTGTCTGCCGCTTTGTTACGTGGCAGGCTTTCATTTGAAACACGCGAGGAACAACCGTTTGTTGCGGTGAGTGTTCGACGCACGGGTATATAAAGGGTTAAGCCCAGGGAGTGATTATGAGTGTCGTCGGCGGAGCGGTCCGCAGTGTTGGTCGAGCGGTCAATGGTGCAGCAACGGCGACCACTGCCGCCGCGGGCGCTGTCGGTGGCGCCGCGGTAAGCGGAGTGGTCGGAGGCGTGAAGGGAGCCGCCGAAGGCATTCAGCGCGGCATCGGCAGCGGCAGCAAGTCGACGCCCGCGGCCGCGTTGGCGATCGCTGCGCTGGGGGTCACCGGCCTGGTCGAGTGGCCGATTCTGTTGGCTGTCGGCGGCGGTGCGCTGGTGTTGCGGAAGATAGCGGAAAAGCCCGACGAGTCCACCCGGCCGGCGCAGCAGGCGAAACTCACCCCCGTGCCGGACAAGCCCGCGTCGGAAAAGGCGGCGCCGCGTAAGACCGCCGCCAAGTCACCCGCCAAGGCTGCGAAGAAGTCAACCGGCCGGCGGGCGGGCACCACCAACCTGCGCAGCACCAACTAATCGGCAGCGTAGAGACGATTGAGTATTGCCACCTCGATAGGCCGGTCTATGCCGCTGCGCGTCGTCGCATCCGGCGTCCAGGCGGCCACCGCTCTCACCACGGCATCGCTCACGACGGCGACTGCCGCGGCCGGCACCGTCGCCGGGATCGCCGCCATCCCGCTCCGCGAAGGAGCCAAGGTGCTCTCCGGGGAGCTCTCCCGCGAGACACTGACTCGGCACTGCTGGCGCGGCGGAGACCGCGCGTGGATTGAGGTGCGCGGGCTCGACGGCACCGATGACGACGAACTCGGGCGGGCGGTGCTCGACGCACTACGGGCCCACCACGGAGTCACTTCGGCCAGTCTGAACTACCCCCTGTCGCGCGTGGTCGTCGGCATCAGCGGTTCGGACACGTCGCTGAGCGAACTGTGCCGTGTCGTCGAGAATGCCGAAAAACGTTGCCGCATAGGAAAAGACGCAGGTTCGGTGGGAAATTTGCCGGGCGACGGAGTCGTGCTGGCGATCAGAGCGTTGACCGTGGCGTACAACGCGGCCGGGCTGGGCGTAGCGCTCACCGGCCGCGCGCTGCACCTGCCGCGTCTGCCGGTCACCATCGCCGCCGGCATAACGTTTTTCGACTACCAGCCCTGGCTGCGACGCCGGCTGCAGGACCGTATCGGCGGTCCGGCCACCGACACCGTGATGACGCTGGTCCAGGCAACCAGCCAAACGCTGTCCCAATCGGTGACCTCGCTGTCGCTAGGACTGACGTTGCAGTCGATGAAAGCCGCCGAAGTGCGCGCGGAGGCGCGCGCCTGGGAGCTGCATGAGCCCGAGCTTGCGCGGTATGCCGACCAACCGTGGACGCAACCGTCGCCGCGGCCACAGCCGTCCAGAGGCATGGAGCGCGTCGCCGATCGTTTCGCACTGCTCCAGTCGCTCAGCGCGGGGCTGATCGGCACGGGCACCCGCAACGCGAACATGGCGGCCACCGCGGTGCAGATAACTACTCCCAAAGCCAACCGGACCACGCCGGAAGCCTTCGCCACCACCCTTGCCCGCGGACTGGCCGCGCAATACTCCGTGTTGCCGTTACGGCCGGAAAGCCTGCGCCGCCTGGACAAGGTCGATGCGATAGTCATCGACCCGCGAGTTCTGTGCACCGACACCTTGCGGGTGGCACGCATCCGCGGCGCCACCGACGACGAGTTGTCTACGGCTTGGAGCCGCGCCCAGCTCATGCTCGAGAAGAGCACTCTGCGCCCCGGCTGGCGCGCGGTGCGCGGGATCTCCGGCGGAAGCGCAGGTGCCAAAGTCGAAGCCCTTTTCCTGCCCGCCCGCGATCCGCTGGCCGCGGCCGTGGTCGCCGAGGCGCACCGAACCGGAGCGCAACTGGTCTCCGTCGACGACGACTCGCTGGACGAGTTGCGGCCCGCGTTCGACGACATCCGGCCGGTGAGAAACGGCAGTCGCAAGTCCATCGACGACGCGCTCGCGGCCGCCGTCGCCGCCCTGCAGCAGGACGGCCGAACGGTGGCCGTGCTGTCATCGTCTGGCGCACAAGCACTTTCGTCCGCACACCTGGCGCTGGGCCTCATGCCGAAGGAAGGCGCACCGCCCTGGAAGGCCGACCTTCTGCTGCCGGACCTGGCCGCCGCCTGGCGGCTGTTGCATGCGCTGCCCGCGGCCAAGACCGCAGTCCAGCGGGGCATCGGGATTTCGGCCGGCGCGACGGCCATGGGCTCGCTGTTCATGATCCCGGGCGTGCGCGGCAATCTCGGGTCCGAGACCGTGAACGTCGGCGCGGCGGCGGGTCTGCTGTCGGGGTATCTGCTGGCCCGCGGCATCCTCAGGGCGAACACTCCACGCCCGGCCGAGGTACACGAATGGCATGCGATGTCGGTCGAGCAAGTCCGCAAGACGTTGCCCGCTGCGCAGGCGGCCACCGAGCCCTACCGCCGCGGCGGCACACCGCCGTCCCAAACCCCGGTGCAAGCGGTGTGGCAACTCGCCAAGGCCGTCCGAGCCGAACTGTCCGACCCGCTGACGCCGGTGATGGCACTCGGCTCGGCGGCCAGCGCGATCCTCGGCTCGCCCGTCGACGCGGTGCTGGTCGGTACCGTACTGACCGGAAACTCCATCCTGGCCGCGGCTCAACGGCTGCGGGCGGAAAGGCGGTTGAGCCACCTACTGGCGTTGCAGATCCCCCCGGCCCGGAAGGTCATCACCCACCCTGGCGGTGTTCGGGCATACGTCGATATCGACGCCACGCACCTGCGGCCGGGCGACGTGATCGAAGTACGCACCCACGAGGTGGTGCCGGCCGATGCCCGGATCATCGAAGAGGTCGACGTCGAGGTCGACGAGTCCGCGCTCACCGGCGAGTCGCTGTCGGTGGACAAGCAGGTCGAGGCCACGCCCGGCGCCCCGCTGGCCGAACGCCGGTGCATGCTGTTCGCCGGGACTACCGTGGTCGCCGGCACCGCGGTGGCACTGGTCACCGCCGTTGGCGCCGACACCCAACAGCGTCGCGCCGCCGACCTGATATCCGGCGAGCTGTCGTCGGACATCGGCCTGCAACACCAGCTCGGCCAGCTCACCACCCGGGCGCTCCCGGTCAGCATCACCGGCGGCGCGTTGGTCGGCGCCCTCGGGCTGGTGCGCCGCATCGGGTTGCAGCATGCGGTTGCCAGTGCCATCGCCATCGCGGTCGCCGCCGTCCCCGAAGGCATGCCGCTGGTGGCGACGCTGGCGCAAGCGGCGTCGGCACGACGGTTGACGAAATTCGGTGCGCTGGTTCGTGTCCCGCGTTCGGTGGAGGCGCTCGGCCGGATCGAGGTGGTGTGCTTCGACAAGACCGGAACGCTGTCCGAGAACCGTCTGCGGGTATCGGAGGTGCGTGCCGCGGCGGGTGATTCGGATGCCGCCAAAGCCGAAGTCCTGCGTTGCGCCGCGCACGCCGCGCCGGCGTCAAAGGCGCACGCGACCGATGTCGCCATCGTGGAAGGCGCGGTCACGGCGGGTGCGTTCGTCGCGGGCGACGGATCGGGCCCCACCGCGCACCTGCCGTTCCGCTCCGGCCGGGCCTTCTCCGCCTCGGCGACCGGCACCGAGCTGACCGTCAAAGGCGCGCCCGAAGTGGTGCTGGCCGCATGCGGAGACGACGCTTCCATGGACGGCACGGTCCGCGAGATGGCCGCCAGCGGGCTGCGCGTCATCGCGGTGGCGCAACGCAGCCTGAGTCCGCAACAGGCGCGCAGGATCCAGGAGAACCCCGATCACATCGCCGAGTACTGCAGCGACGGGTTGACCCTGACGGGTTTCCTGGGGTTGTCCGACACCCCGCGCCCGGAATCCGCCGGACTGATCCGAACCCTGCGATCGCAGGGGGTGGGCATCAAGCTGATCACCGGCGACCATCCCATCACCGCGAAAGCGATCGCCGAGGAGCTGGGCCTGCCGGTGACCGCCGACCAGGTGATCAGCGGCGCGGAATGGGATTCGCTGTCCCGCAAAGATCAAGAACGGGTGGTCACCGAGCGGGTGATCTTCGCCCGGATGACGCCGGAGAACAAGGTTCAGGTGGTCCAGACGCTGGAGAACGCCGGCGTCCGGACCGCGATGGTCGGTGACGGCGCCAACGACGCCGCGGCCATCCGGTCCGCCACGGTCGGCATCGGTGTGGTGGCGCATGGCAGCGACCCGGCGCACCTGGTGGCCGACGTGGTCCTGATCGACGGCCGTATCGACGCGCTGTTGGAGGCCATCGAGGAAGGCCGCCAGCTCTGGCGACGGGTGCAGGCGGCCGTGTCGGTGTTGCTGGGTGGCAATGCTGGTGAAGTGATCTTCGCGATCATCGGCAGCGCGATCACCGGCACTTCGCCGCTGAACACCCGCCAACTGCTGCTGGTCAACACGCTGACCGACGCGCTGCCCGCCGCTGCCCTCGCGGTCAGCAAGCCGCGCGGCAGTGTGGACCCCACTCTGCGCGGCGCGGATCAGGCCGCATTGTGGAACGCGGTGGCCATCCGCGGCGTCACCACCGCGGCCGCGGCGACGGCGGCCTGGGCGATGGCGGGGTTCAACGGGCCGCCCGGGTTGAGCCGGCTGTCCGCGCTGACCGGGTTGCCGCAACGTGCGTCCACCGTCGCCCTGGTAGCGCTGATCGCGGCCGAATTGGGTCAGACCCTGCTGGAGTCACAGGCCCCGTTGGTGGTCCTCACCGCACTGGGCTCACTCGCCTTCGTGGCGGTGTTGATCAGCATTCCGGGCGTCAGCCACCTGCTCGGCTGCACCCCGCTCGATCCGCTCGGCTGGGCACAGGGGCTGGGCGCCGCCACCCTGGCCACCATCGCCGTTGCTATCCTGGGCCAGTTTTTCGACGATCGGGAGCGGTCCGGCGGTCCGCAGTCACACCAGCCGGATCCCGCTTCGCCGACTGAGGAGACGGCCTCTCGGGCTGCACAATCTCGACGACCCCCGCGCGCCACAACAGCGCATAAAGTTCCCGCATCGGGGCATTCAGCAGCGAAGCGATCGGCGAAATCAGCGGATCGGCCAAGTGGTCGGTCCTCGACATACGTCCCACGTTGACCGTGTGATCGGACTCCGTGGCAAACCCTTAGTTACCGAAAGGGAAATGATGGCGGAAAAGAAGACGCGGCGAGGAACCTCCCAGCGTGAGGCGGTACAGCAGATTCGCGAGGGGGAAACCTTCGCCATGAAACTGCCGGTGCTGGGGACGGTCGAGATACCGCGGCCCGAACAACTCGCCTACTACGGCGGTCTGGCCGCCCTGGCTGCGTTCGAGCTCATCGAGTGGCCGGTTGCCCTCGTCATCGCGGCCGGGCACATCCTGGCGAGCAACCACCACAACAAGCTCCTCGAGGAACTCGGCGAGGCGATGGAAGAGGTCTGACCAGTTCAGCCCGCATACCCGCGTTCGTCGCTGTCCTCAGGATCCCGGAACCGTTTGACCCCGGGAATCGCCTCGGACAGCGTCGGGTAGATGTCCAACACTCGATCCAATTCCGTTACCTCGATCGGTTGCAGCACCTGCGCGTGACTGGCCACCAACCGAACGGCCGTCCCGGCCGCCTTACCGTGCTCGTGGGTGTCGAGCACCGCGTTCAATCCGGCGCTTCCGAAGAACGTCACCCGCTCCAGATCGACGACAAGAAGCCGGGCGGGCTGAGCTCCGGCCATGTCCAGCGCGTCCATCAAGGTGCCGACCAGCTGGTCGACCGTGCTGGAGTCGACGTCGCCCCTGACGCACACCACGATCGCGTCATCGCGCGCCTCAAGATCGGTTCCCAACGGTTCCATTCAGGTTCTCCGCCTCGGATGCGTGACGTTCCGCCGGTGAACGGCACGCGGAGCCCGACGCCACGCACCATCCAAACGGATTGAGCTTAATGCGCCGGTCAGCCAGAGTCGGCACCAATGCGTTCATGCACCGTAAGCAACATGTGGTCGAAGCTGTTCTGGGTGGCGGCCGAAATCGCCGGAAGCGCCGGCACCTCCGCGACAATCTGGGCCGCCAGCGCGCGCAACTTCGTATTCGTCTCCTGCGAGCGCCACTGCAGCACCCGGAACGCCTGGTCGGCGCTGACTCGGTAGACAGCCATCAGCACACCCTTGGCCTGCTCAATCGCCGCGCGGCTCTCGAACAGGTCCGGCAGGGCTTCGTCGAGCACTTCTTGGCGCGTCTGGTCAAAAGTGTCGGTGAGGTCGATGTAATGGCCGGCGGTGCCGACCACCGCCCCCGAGTCGTCGAACATGCGGTCGGCCACCACGATCGCGTCGTGCACCTTGCCCGCGGTGTCGACGAACCGGTGCCGACTCGAGAACGACTCGCCCGACCGCAACGCGTAATCGAGCAGGTCCTGCACGTGTGCGCGGTCCTCCGGATGCTTGTGCGAGAGCATCAACTTGGTGGTCGGCACCACCGACCCGGGCTCATACCCATGCATTCGTGCTACCTCGTCGGACCACTCCCAGCGCTGGCCGACGAACCAGAAGCGGAAGGTGCCCACGTTCAGATACGGGCCACTGCCGTCAACTGCGTGCTTGGGCTGGTCTGCCTTGTCAGGCGCACCTTTTTGGGCTGGTTGCTGCACGTTTGCATCATCCCACTCCGGTGGGGGCACCGGCTAGCAAGAGGACCAACATCGCGGACCCGATCACGATGGTGGCGTGTAGCGTGGTCCACATCCCCAACTGAACACGCGGGAGCGCACGCCGAGTGCGCTGAGAGGACGGCTCGGGGCCGTCGACCGTACGAACCTGATCGGGTAATGCCGGCGTAGGGAGATGACATGACTGACGTTCTTGCAAAGGCCACTGAGGCAGTCGAGCCAACAGTGACCACCGGACCGATCGCGGGTAGCAGCAAGACCTACCGCGACGTGTCCGGCCCGGACGGGCTGCGGTTGCGCGTGCCGTTCCGGCGGGTGCACCTGTCCACCGGGGACCACTTCGACCTCTATGACACCTCTGGGCCCTACACCGAGTCGGAAGCGATGATCGACCTCGCGGCCGGGTTGCCGCCGCGGCCCGGGGTGGTACGCGACCGCGGCACTCAGCTGCAGCGCGCCCGCGCCGGCGAAATCACCGCGGAGATGGCGTTCATCGCCGCCCGCGAAGACATGCCGGCCGAGCTGGTGCGCGACGAGGTGGCCCGCGGCCGTGCCGTGATCCCGGCCAACCACAACCACCCCGAGAGCGAGCCGATGATCATCGGCAAGGCGTTCGCGGTCAAGGTCAACGCGAACATCGGCAACTCGGCGGTGACGTCGTCCATCGCCGAAGAAGTCGACAAGATGGTCTGGGCCACCCGGTGGGGTGCCGACACCATCATGGACCTGTCCACCGGCAGGAACATTCACGAAACCCGCGAGTGGATCCTGCGCAATTCGCCGGTGCCCGTCGGCACGGTGCCGATCTATCAGGCACTGGAAAAGGTCAAGGGTGATCCCACCCAGTTGACCTGGGAGATCTACCGCGACACCGTAATCGAGCAGTGCGAGCAGGGTGTCGACTACATGACCGTGCACGCCGGGGTGCTGCTGCGGTACGTCCCGCTGACCGCCAAGCGGGTCACCGGCATCGTCAGCCGCGGCGGGTCGATCATGGCGGCGTGGTGCCTGGCCCATCATCAGGAGTCGTTCCTCTACACGCATTTCGAGGAGCTGGCTGACATCTTCGCGCGCTACGACGTCACCTTCTCGCTCGGCGACGGGCTGCGGCCCGGGTCGATCGCCGACGCCAACGACGCCGCGCAGTTCGCCGAGCTGCGCACCCTGGGCGAACTGACCAAGATCGCGAAATCCCGTGGGGCACAGGTGATGATCGAGGGCCCCGGGCACATCCCGATGCACAAGATCGTGGAAAACGTACGTCTGGAAGAGGAGCTGTGCGAGGAGGCTCCGTTCTACACGCTGGGTCCGTTGGCAACCGACATCGCGCCGGCCTACGACCACATCACCTCGGCCATCGGCGCGGCCATCATCGCCCAGGCCGGTACCGCCATGCTGTGCTACGTCACTCCCAAGGAGCACCTGGGCCTGCCGGATCGCAAGGACGTCAAGGACGGGGTGATCGCCTACAAGATCGCCGCGCATTCCGCCGACCTCGCCAAGGGTCATCCCCGCGCGCAGGAGCGCGACGACGCGTTGAGCACGGCCCGTTTCGAGTTCCGCTGGACCGACCAGTTCGCGCTGTCGCTGGACCCGGACACCGCACGGGAATTCCACGACGAGACGCTGCCGGCCGAGCCCGCGAAGACCGCACACTTCTGCTCGATGTGCGGGCCGAAGTTCTGCTCGATGCGGATCACCCAGGATGTGCGAGATTACGCCGCCGCGCATGGACTCGACAGCGAGGAAGCGATCGAAGCCGCGATGGCGGAGAAGTCGGCCGAATTCGCCGAGCACGGCAATCGGGTGTATCTGCCGATTACGCAGTGAATTACCTGCCCGTGCCGCCGCCGGGCACCACGCCGCGGCGGGTGCTCACCATCGCGGGATCGGACTCCGGCGGCGGGGCAGGCATCCAGGCCGACATGCGCACGATGGCGTTGCTGGGTGTACACGCGTGCGTTGCGGTCACCGCGGTCACCGTGCAGAACACGTTGGGCGTCAAGGGCTTTCACGAAGTTCCCGACGATGTGGTGGCCGGTCAGATGGAAGCCGTGGTGACCGACATCGGCATTCAGGCGGCCAAGACCGGGATGCTGGCGTCGTCCAGCATCATTGCAACGGTGGCCGCCACCTGGCGTCGACTCGATTTATCCGTTCCGCTCGTCGTCGACCCGGTGTGCGCGTCCATGCACGGCGACGCGCTGTTGGCACCTACTGCCCTGGATTCGCTTCGCGCACAATTGTTTCCGCTGGCGACACTGGTGACGCCGAACCTGGACGAGGTGCGCCTGATCGTCGATATCGACGTGGTCGACGCCGAGTCGCAGCGGGACGCGGCGAAAGCCCTACACGCCCTGGGCCCGCGCTGGGCACTGGTCAAGGGCGGCCACCTGCGGTCGTCGCAGCACAGCTGCGATCTGCTCTATGACGGGAGCGACTTCTACGAGTTCGATGCGCAACGGATCAGCACCGGCAACGACCACGGCGGCGGCGACACGTTGGCAAGCGCGATAGCCTGCACGCTCGCGCACGGGTACTCCGTTCCCGACGCGGTCGCTTTCGGCAAGCAATGGGTCACCGAATCCCTGCGCGCCGCCTATCCATTGGGCCACGGCCATGGCCCGGTTTCCGCACTGTTCCGGCTCGGCTGATGGATCTCGACCAGATCGCCGGGGTGGCACACGAACCCGAGGGAGTCCCCCTCGGCGTGGTGGTGTTGACCCACGGCGCCGGTGGAAACCGGGATTCCAAACTGCTGCAACAGGTTTGCGACGAGTGGGCGCACCGCGGGTGGCTGGCGGTGCGCTTCAACCTGCCCTACCGACGACGCCGGCCCAAGGGGCCACCGTCCGGCTCGGCGGCGGCCGACCGGGCGGGAATAGTCGAGGCAATCGAGTTCTGTCGCGGGCTTGCCGACGGTCCGCTGATCGCCGGTGGACATTCTTACGGCGGCCGGCAGACGTCGATGGTGGTGGCCGCCGGCGAAGCCCCCGTCGATGTGCTGACGTTGTTCTCCTATCCGGTCCATCCGCCGGGCAAGCCCGAACGCGCCCGCACCGAGCACCTACCAGACATCAGGGTGCCCACCGTCTTCACGCACGGCACGTCGGATCCGTTCGGCACGCCGGCGGAGGTGCGCGATGCCGCGGCTCTGATCGCAGCAGCGACCGAGGTCGTCGAGATCAGCGGCGCGCGGCACGATCTGGGGTCGAAGACCCTCGACGTCGCCGGCCTGGCCGTCGACGCGGCGCTACGTCTTCTTTCGGGCCGAGTTCCCGGCCAAAAAGCGTGAGCTGCATCAATTTTCGAACACACGCCTGGGTGTAGGGCGATTCGTCCGCGCGGCCGTCCGGGTTCACCATGCGGCCCAGGTCGACCACCAGTGCCATCGCGGCGTGCACCAGGAACCGGGCCCGCATCGGCGTGAGCGACGGCCGGGCGGCCGTCAGCAGCCGCACCCACGAGTCGATCGTCGACTGCTGGACGTTGTGCAGCAGCTTTTGGTCGGCGGGTGTCAGGTTGACTCGCTCGGTGTAGTAGACGGCGGCCAGCTCGGGGTTGGCGAACGACGTTGCCACATAAGCATCGATCAGCAGCGCCAATGCTTGGCGCGGCTCGGTGAGCGCACCCAGGACCGGCGACAGCTGCGCGGAGGCCCGGTCGGCGGCTCGGCGCAATCCCGTCGCCAGAATCTCGCACTTGCCGGAGAAGTAGCGGTAGATCCCTGATACCGGCACGCCGGCGGCCTTGGCGATCTGCGCCATGCTGGTCTCCGAATAACCCCGCTCCCTGAACAGGGCCATCGAGGCGTGCAGCAGCGCTTCGTAGACGCCGGCGTCTTCGGCGAAGATCCGCCACGACACCGGACGGGGAAGTACATCCCCTGGCAGCGGCAGCTCGGCGCCAAGGATCGCCGAGGCGGCCTCGGCCAGCAGGTCACGAATATCGTCGATCGGCAGCCGCGCCTCGTGGTCGACGATGCTGCCGATGACGCTGAGCACCCCGGCTGACAGCATCCACCGCTGCGTCGACACCAGATTGGGCCGAATCTTCATGAGCGGCTTCTGGATTCGCCGATTCACCAACTTGAGCTGATTGGTCAGCGTGGCCTGATCCTCGGCACGCAGATAGCGGGCCTGCCAGCGGTACAGGCCGCCGGAGTCGCGGTTGTCCAGGGTGGCGTCGATCAGCGCGGCGATCAGCTGGACCAGCATTGCGGCCGGATCGTCAAGCTCCTCGATATCGGTGCAGTCGACAAGTTGTTGGCTCAGCGCCAGCACTGCGCCGCGGAAGAGGGCGTACTTGCCGTCGTAGTGCCGGTACAGCGCGGCCGCCGAAATCCCCACTTTGGCGGCAATGGTTTCCATGCTGACGGCGTGATACCCCTGCGCGCTGAACGCCTCAGCGGACGCCCGCGCGATCTGCGCCTTGCGGTCTTTGGGCCGCCGCCGAGTGCCGGCTACATGTTCGCGGGGTAAGCCGGTCGGGGCCTGCGCGGTCGACACCGCTTCACGATAGCCGGAAAAGCGGTTCTGGAACCCCCCGGGGCTTTCGCCGTGTGAGAATCTCCATTAACATAATCGGGATGCGGCGGGTTGGCCGGTCGGGTTTGCGGACGCTTCAGTGCCCTCCGAAGGCCTCCAAAACATACTGCCGAGAGGACGCACATGCTGCAGAGAATTCGCCAGGTGCTCGACTTCGAGGTCACCATCGGCCAGCTCATCGTCCTCGGGTTGATCGTCGGCACACCGTATCTGCTGATCGGCACCATCTGGTCGGCAACTCACACGCAGCATTTGAGCCAAATGCACGGAGCCGACCTGGCGGTGTCCTTTCTCGGTTCGATCGTGTCCTGGCCGGTCCTGCTGTTCGCGAACGTGTGCATGACGTGAGCCTCGGCTGGCCAAATCTGCAATTAACATCCAAGGAGAAGGCGTGACTCATCGTCTGATGTACATCGGGATCGCCGGGGTGCTACTGGCAGCCTTCGGATTGGGCGCAATGATGTATCCGGTTCACCTGAACGAATTCGACATGTACGGCATCAAGGTCAGCTGTGGCAATGGAATCCATTCCAACCTCAGCCGGGCCGCTGAAACCCACGGTCACGACTTCGTCACGCAGTGTGGCAGCGCAGTGTTGGCCCGTCGCGTGTGGGCCATTCCCACCGTTGTCATCGGTTGGTTACTGGTAACCGCGTTCCTGGTGAGGTGGGTGCACAACGGGCAGCAGGCGAGAGAAGACGCGGAGCCGCCGCACTACGTTCCCCACCCGGAGATCGCTCGGCACTTCTAGCAATCGTTCAACCTTTCATGTCACTTGCGTGCCAGAAAGGTGGCCATGTTGCGGTCTCGAATTCGATATCGCGGGTAGTATCACGTTGCGAAATGGCTTGCCCAGCATCGTAGGGACCAGCGTGGCTGATGTGTCTGGAGCGCTTCCAGCAGGTGCAAAATAATCGGACTCAGAACGCAGTGAAAACCCTTGCCGTACGAGACATTTCACGCGCCACGACTACGGTCTGCGAACCCGGCTAACACCTAGGCTCACCACCGACCTGGACACTAACCTGAGCCAAGCCGGGTCACACTCTCCGAACGCAGGTGATATGGACGAATAAGCGCCGATCGAAACTCGTGCATACGCCCCACGTTCGACGCGCCGACGATGACGTCAACTACGCGGGATAGCGCGAGTAGCACGCGTCCATATTGCCGACCACGCCGCCCCGGAAAGCCGCGATGCGCGTGAATCCGGCCGGCACCGTGGAACCGTCGGCGTCGCTGGCCACCAGGCGGTTGGTCAACAGCCCGGACACGGCCTCGTCCAGGTCACCCGCGGTCAGCAAAAGCGACTTCTGGGAGGGCAACTCGATGGGTTCGGCCATCTTGCGGTGCGCGACGCCGGTCAGGCAGGCGGTACGCAGCGCGGTCCACGGACTCTGCATCGGTAGACCGCGTTCATGCTGCACCGCCAGCGCGTACCGCGACATCACGATGGACAGCGCGGTGTCGTCGCCTTGCGGCAGCGAGTGCTGCTTTTTGTCGGCAACCTTTCCCATCGCGGCCAGTGCGGGTAGGTCAACCACGATGGTGTTGGTAGCCGGGCAGTAGGACGCCGGCGGGCTGGATTTCGCGTTGGAGCACTCGGCCGGCTTGTAGGACAAGGTGGGCGCTTGCTTCGGAGAGAAGATCTTGCCCAAGAGCTCCATCAGCGTCGACAAGGTGTCTTCGTTGATCGGGACCTCGCCGGTCTCCGGGTCCCCATTCGAGTCTCGCCGCAGGGTTGTCGGCAGGTCGCCGCGACGCTGCTCGATTTCCTTCAGGTCGATGGCGGCGCAGGCCGCAGTGCCGGTGATGAAGCCCATCTGGAAGGCGCTGACCCGGTCCAGGGCCGACCCGTGTTCGTCGTCGTTCGGCGTGTCGGAGTCCATCACCGGGTCGCGGGTGGTGATGATGCCCGCCAGCACATGGTCGAGCCCGTCGGCCGTGCTCAGCGTGAAGCGCTTCGACTTACCGTCCGCGACGTAGAACAGGTAGACGCCCGCGAAACAGTCGGCTTGTTGCTCCTTGACGATGGTCTTGGTGCTCCTGGTCACCAATTTGGCCATGTTCTGCAGGGCATGCCCGAACTCGTGAGCCAAGACGCCATTGACCGACATGTCGCCGAAATACTTCTGCGCGGCAGCCATGAAATCACCACGGTCCCAAGCGATCAGGTTGCAGCGAGAGGTGAAGAACGCGTTGGGCATCTTATAGGTCTCGTTGCCGCAGATGATCGGGCTTCGCCGATCGGTGGAGTCGTATGACACGTATTTGTCGAGCGGCTTGAATGATCCTTTCAGCGATCCGTTGTAATTCGCTTTCCAGTACTCCTCGATGTCGTTGAGCGAGAGCAACGACAACTTGTCTATCGGACCGTTGTTGGTGTTGACCACCGTGCCAGTCGGGGCGGGCGCATTCGAGCGGGCGCCGCTGGGGCCGTTGGTCGCCGGCAGACCCCCGACCCGGAAGGGATCGTTGAGCATCGACAAGGCGCGCCCGTCGACGAAAGTGGTGCATCCCACCAGAAGTGCGACCACAGCGCAGACCAACACCGTCCGTGTACCCGCTGCCAGGGAGCGATTTACCCGTAACTTTCGCACGCGGCTATTCATTGACCAACCCCGTCCCGACGGCCTGCACAGCAAACTAGGGGAATCTTAGAACGCCTGGTGCACCGTCGTGGCAAGAACCGACCCTAGCGGTCGGCTCTTCGCTCCGAGACGAACGCGGTCACGCGTTCCACGAATTCGTCGAGGTCGGACAAATCCCCAAGTCTGGAGACCACGATCTCGTCGGACACCTCGACGTCCTCATGCACGAGGATATTTCGGAAACCAACCGCCTTGCGCATCGCGTCTGGCCAAGCTGCTTCAACTCGTCGCCGTTGTCGGCCGGTGGTCCCAACCTTGCGTCGAGCAGATGTGTTGCGCCACATCGATGCCCGCTTCGATGGCCGTTAGGAACGTGTACTTCACCCCACGCCACGACGCAACACCGCTTGGGCGAATTCCTCATGGGCACGGGTCATCCGCGGCAATTCATCGAAGTAGATCTTGCGAGTCGTCGCCTCCCACTCAACGCGAGTGTTTACATCCCTCTCGAAGAGCAGCTTCCCGTTGACCGCGACACGGCCGGCAAGCTCAGGGGAGAATGATTCAGCACCAGCAGATCGACGCCGGGGGGCATCAGCAAGTCAAAAGCTGCGGGTGCTGGTCCGTCGAAGTAGGCGGCGATGTCGATGTCGGAATCTGGGCCAGCCGTCCCGCTGGCTCGGCTGCCGTGCAGATACGCGAACACCGCCCCACGGCGACGCAACGCCTCGATTGCCTCTGCGGTTCGCTGTTCGAAGCGGTCCCCCTCAGGCATAACGTTCACCGTACTAAAGCGGGCAGCTACCGCATCATGGCTTGGTGAGCACGTGCCGCGTACGGTCCTCCAGCACCGGAACGCCGTTGCGCCCACCCAGGTCCTGCGCGTACAGCCCCACCGCGTACGCCACGCCGCCACCTTGGATGCCCAACGAGGTGCGGTCGATGTGCTCGAGGGTGTCGCCCTTCTGGTGGTAGTTGGGATCGAACGGCTCGCCGGCCTTCCCGCCCCACAGCTTGGCCTGCTCTTCGGACATTTTGTTCTCGGCGCCAGAGAACAGTCCGCCCGACGGGATACCGGCCAGGGTGAATCCGTCGTAATCGGACCGGCCGTCGAACGAGGTGTCTTGCGCGGTCTTGCCGGCCGACTTCAGGTATGCGACCAACGTGCGCTCGATGCCGGCCGAACCTTCCGGCACCACCGGCTGGCCGCGGTCCTTGGCCGGCAGCGACTGATCCCCGTCGTAGGTGAAATAGCCCGGGTTGGGCGACGCGAGCATGTCGAAGTTCAAGTACAGCGCAATGTGTTTGAGCGCGTCGAGGTCCAGCGACTCGACGTAGTTCCGCGACCCGATCAATCCGAGTTCCTCTGCGCCCCAGAAGCCGAACCGCACCGCGTTGCGCACATGCGGCGAATTGCCCAGTTGCACAGCGGTTTCCAGAACGGCGGCGACGCCGGAGCCGTTGTCGTTGATGCCCGGCCCCGCCGGCACGCTGTCCAGATGCGCGCCGGCCATCACCACGTCGTTGGTGGACCCGGTCTTGGTCTGCGCGATGATGTTGCGGGCCTTGAAGCTTTGGGTTTTCGCGTCGGGCAGCTTGATGGTGGCCGGCCCGGTCAGTCCGCGCAGCACGATCCCGTCCGACTTGGTGACACTGACCACCGGGATTTTGACGTCGGTGTCGGCTCCCAGCGTGCCGCCCATGCGCTCCTCGTCGACATTGTCGACGACGACCATCCCGACGGCTCCGCGCTGTACCGCGGCGTCCTCTTTCTCAGAGAAATGGCATTTACCGCGAGTCACCAGCACCACCGCACCTTGCACCGGCAGCCCGTCGTAATCCGACGCCGCGCAGCCTAGACCCTCGCCGGGCGCGGCCACCAGCGGCCCGGTCACCCCTTCCGGCGGAGTAGGGAGACTGTAGTCGAGCGCCCGCGCGTCCAAAGTCTTGCCACCGACCGTCAGTGAGCCCTTTTCGGCGTGGAAGACGCGGGCCGAAAATTCAGGTGTTTGCACGTCGAAACCGCTGTCGCGCAACACCTTCACCACATACTCGACGCTGGCCTCATAGCCTGGGGTGCCCACCGCGCGGGTGCCGTTGTTGGCGTTGGCGATGTCCTGCAGCTTCGACAGGTGCTTCATCATCGCGTCGGTGGTGACTTTGTTGCGCAGCGTGCTGGCGAACTCGGACGCGGCGGGGTCGCCGTTCGGCCCCGCCCTGTCCTTTCCATGGGAGCAGCCGGCCAGCAATAGGGTGAGTGCGACAACGACCAGCAGCGCCGGAGCCCGTGATTTGTTCAGCATCGCGCCCAAGGTTAGCGGTTGGTGACCCGCGCCAGATAGCCCCGGCACCGACACATTTAGACAAATGGTCTTGCCCGGGCGGTATAGCGTTCGGCAAATCGTCGCGCGAGCACCACCGGTGTCCGGTAACGTAACACCGTCCCACGACACGAGGAGGATTCAATGACCTATTCGCAGCCTCCCGGCAACTACCCGCCGCCACCGCCGGGGAGTGGGGGCCAGCCGCCTGCCGGTTACGGGGCGGTTCCCGGCGCCGCGCCCGCCCTGCCCAAGGAGGCTTACGCGTCGTGGGGCGTCCGGGTTGTCGGGTACGTGATCGACATCCTCCCGGTCTTGGTCCTCTACGGCATCGGGTTTGCTGTCGTGACCGCAACCTCCGGCACCAGCTGCACGGACGGACAGTGCACCGGGCCTTCCCCGATCATCCCCCTGCTCGTCAACGGCGTGCTGTGGTTGGCGATCTTGGCGTATTCGATCTGGAATCGGTGGTACCGCCAGGGCACCACTGGTCAGACCATCGGCAAGTCGGCGATGAAGATCAAGCTGGTGTCTGAGGCAACCGGTCAGCCGATCGGTTTCGGGATGGCGTTCGTGCGCGACCTCGCCCACATTGTCGACTCGCTCATCTGCTACATCGGCTGGCTGTTCCCGCTGTGGGACGCCAAGCGACAGACCATTGCCGACAAGCTGGTTTCGACGGTGGTGCTGCCGGCCTCATAGCGGCGATCAGCGCCAGTAACATACGAACGTCGTTACGCTGCAGTCGGTTTGGTGCGGATCGAATGGGAACCGGCGAAAACCATGTCAGAATGACGGGGGACTGCCCGGCTCGTCGTCACCGCACCAATGCGCTGCGAGCCGCGACGGCTGCAACGCTCGTGGGCGGCCTTGCCTTTTTGGGCACTGGCACGGCGAACGCAGACCCTAATGACACCCTCGCCGCAAATCTGTCCAAGGGCTACAGCTTGACAAACTGCACTACCCAGTCGCCGCCCAGCGGCGTGCTCGCCGTCATCCAGTGCGGACAAAACTCCGACCCCAGCGGGCCGGTCTACGCCAAATACCTGCTTTTCGACAACGGCAGCGACCTGAACAGTTCGTTCACCACCAGCATCGGCTCCGACACCCTGACCAATTGCGGGGATGCCAAGTCCCCCACCGCGTGGCACCAGGTCGACTCGACCGACCCGGCGGGACAGTTGGCATGCGGAACGTATCAGGGTAAGGCCGAAGTCATCTGGACCACGTACGGCAAGAATGTGATGAGCCTTATCCGCGCAGCCAACGCTGACACCGCGACGCTATACCAGTGGTGGCGCAACAACGGCTGAATTCTACAGCTGAGCCGCAATCAGTTTCGCCACCGCCCGCATCCCGGCGGCATTGGGATGCAGCGGCGAGGGCCGATACGGAACGGGCACACCGGGTTTCGTCGTCCAGGGCGCAGCGGACCACGCGTGGTGTCTTCTGCTGGCCGCTGCGGCGCAAACGATCTCACAGTTCGTCGCCGCGGCGGCGTCGGCGGTGAGCCGTTCCAGGGTGGCCCCTACGTGCCGACCGAGATCGGCATCTGCTTCCGACAGTGGGGCGGCGGATTCACCCGCCGGCGGCAATACGGTCAGGTAGTCGACGAACATGATCCGCGCGTCCGGCGCCCGCTCACGCAAGGCACGGCCGACCGCGCACAACGAATCGAACACCTGGGTCAGGGCGCGATCGCGCAAGTCGCGGTCCAGCAGTTCGGCTAGGCGAGCACCGAGCAGCGGGAGCCTGCGTGCCGCCGTTGGTAACGAGGCAGCCATCAGCAGCGGAATATAGCCAACGTCGTTGCCGCCGATGGTCACCGTGACCAGCGTCTCGGAACCGTCCAACGCCTCGATCTGCGGCGCTGCACCGTGCTGGCGCTCGGCGAGCAGGTGTGCGGTGGTGGCGCCGGAATACGTGACGTCGGTCAAGTCGAGGTTCTGTTGTTCGGCAAGGACGTGGGGGTAGTTGCGCGCCGATCGACCTGCCCGCCAAGGCGCCCCGGCGGCGCGCGGCCGGATACCGGGTCCGGCGGCCATCGAACTGCCCAGCGCTACATAGCGTTTCATCGTGCCGGGCTGGATGCCTGCGCCCAGAAACGTTTCGGGATCCGCCCGGCCCGGCGCGCCAGATAGCCGGCGCTGACGGCGGAGGCCATCGCGGCCGCCATCGCCGGCGGGTCGGCGGCGCGAGTCACCGCGCTGGCCAACAACACTGCGTCGCAACCTAATTCCATCGCCAGCGCGGCGTCGCTGGCGGTGCCGATGCCCGCATCGAGCACCACCGGGACATTGGCCTGGGCAACGATCATCTCGATGTTGTGCGGGTTGGTGATGCCGAGACCGGTGCCGATGGGTGCGCCCAGCGGCATCACGGCCGCACACCCGGTGTCTTCCAGCCGACGCGCCAGCGCTGGGTCGTCGTTGGTGTAGGGCAGCACGACAAACCCGTCGTCCACCAATTGCTCTGCCGCCCTGACCAATTCGATACCGTCGGGCAGCAGGGTGCGTTCGTCGGCGATCACTTCGAGCTTTACCCAGTTGGTGTTCAACGCCTCGCGGGCGAGTTGGGCGGTCAGCACTGCCTCGGCGGCGCTGCGGCACCCCGCGGTGTTGGGCAACGGCGTGATGCCCAGGCGGTTGAGCAGATCGAGCAGCCCGGTCCCGCCTTCGGCGTCGACGCGGCGGATCGCGACGGTGGTGAGCTCGGTTCCCGACGCGATCAGCGCCTCTTCCAGCACCGCCAGGTTGGTCGCTCCACCCGTACCCATGATGAGTCGCGAAGCGAAGCTGCGATCACCGATCGTCAGCTTTGAATCAGCCACCTTGCACCGCCGTCACCACCTCGAGTCGTATGGGCGCCGTGAACTCGGCAAGCCTTGTCGCCCAATCTGATCGGGGCAACACCGTGTGATCCAGCGCCACCGCGATACCCCTTTCTGGAAAGCCCAGCGACTCCAGCAGCGCCGCCACGGTGGTCTGTTCGTCCACCTCGACCTGTCGCTCGTTGACCACGACGATCATCGGCGCGCTCCGACGGAAGCAAGCTCAGCCGCAATCTGTTCCGCGGTCCACGGTGCCAAGAGAAATCCCGAGCGGCCATGACCGGTGGCGACCAGCGTCCGTTCGTCCAGGCGTTGCACGATAGGCAGGTTATCCGGCGTCATCGGACGCAGCCCAGCGGCGCACTCGACCAGCTCGTACTCACCCAGCGACGGCAGCACCGCACACGCATCGTCGAGCAAGTCACGCACCCCCGACACGACGGGTGCGGTGTCGCGTCCGTGCTCGTACTGGGTGGCGCCCACCACCACGCCGTCGGAGCGCGGCACCAGATACACCTGGCGGCCGTGCACTCTGGCCCGAATGACCCTCTGCAGCAACGGCATACAGCCCTTGCGCCAGCGTAGCCGCAATACCTCGCCCTTCACCGGACGTACCGGCAGCCCGGGCCAGAGTGCCGGCGCATCAACGCCGTTGGCAATGACGACCTCGTCGGCGCCGACCCCGGACAGGTCGTGCACCGGTCCTGCCCACTGGACTCCAAGGCGCTCGCAGTCGGCGGCCAGCGCGTCGAGCACCGCGCGGTTGTCCACCGCAAGCTCGGTCGGCGCCCGAAAGCCGTGCCGAATGCCCTGTGCCAACAGCGGTTCGACGTCTCGCGCAGCGGACTCCCAGACCACCGGGTGGCCCTGTTCGGCCAGCCAGTCGGCGACGGTGCGCAGGTCTGCCACGTCGGCCTGGTCTACGGCCACCACCAGCGACTCGCGCGCGGTGATCAGCCCTGCCGGCAGCCCGTCGGTGAAGTCGCCCTCGCGCCACAGCCGCAGGGACTCCAGGCCCAGCCGCAGCAACCGTTCCTCGCCGGGCCAGCCCTCGCTGTGCGGAGCCAGCATTCCCCCGGCAACCCAGGAGGCGCCGGGCCCCTCGCTGCGGTGCACCCGCACCGACCATCCGTCGCGCGCCGCCCGGCGCGCCACCGATAAACCGATGACGCCGCCTCCGATGACGGCTAACGATTGCATCCCCTGCTCCCTTCGCCGGCATGACCCGGATCAGGTGTGACGGTAAGGGCGGGCGCGCCCACTCTCAGTCCCCGCTCGCCGGGACTCCCGTGCCTACAAGCCTCCACGCTAGCGCGCTACCGTCGCCGTGTGCACAAACGCTTGGAGACGGCCATGCTCTACCTGTGCACCGACGCCCGCCGCGAGCGTGGCGACCTGGCCGAGTTCGCCGACGCGGCACTGGCCGGCGGCGTCGACATCATCCAGCTGCGCGACAAGGGTTCGACCGGCGAGCGGCAGTTCGGGCCGCTGGAGGCGCGCGACGAGCTGGCCGCATGTGAGGTGCTCGCGGACGCGGCCCACCGGCACGGCGGGCTGTTCGCGGTCAACGACCGCGCCGACATCGCCCGTGCCGCCCGGGCGGACGTGCTGCATCTCGGCCAGGGCGACCTGCCGCCGGCGGTGGCACGCGAGATCGTCGGGCCGGACACGCTGATCGGCTTGTCCACCCACGACCCCGGCCAAGTCGCTGCGGCCTCGGCGTCCGCCGAGTGCGACTACTTCTGCGTCGGCCCCTGCTGGCCCACCCCGACCAAGCCGGGCCGCACGGCGGCCGGACTGCAGCTGGTACGAACCGCCGCGAAGCTGCATCCGGACAAGCCCTGGTTCGCAATCGGCGGTATCGATGCGCAGCGCCTCCCCGAGGTCCTCGATGCCGGTGCCCGCCGGATCGTAGTGGTGCGTGCGATCACCGGGGCCGAGGATCCCCGCGCGGCGGCCGAACGGCTCAGTTCAGCGCTTGCAGCAGCGCGCTGATCCGGGGACTCAGCTGCGACGGCGCGTGGGCTGGATCGCCCGGCATGCACCAGACGAACACGCCCGCCTCGATCTCCATCGTGCGTGGCAGGCGCTGCCGCCGTCGGTCGCCGGTTTCCAGCGGCACGGTCGCCGGCGAGGTGCGCAGCCGCGGCCAGCTATCGGCGAACCCGGGGTGCAGCGGCAGCTGGGCCACCTCGTCCTCGCTCACCCAGCGCAACTCGGCGCTTTCCCGGTTGGGCATGGTGTCCAGCATCTTGTCGGCATCGGCGATCACCGTCGTGTAAGTCCAGCGGATGCCGTCCCTGCCAGGAATCTCGGCGGTGCACATCGTCGCCCGCACGGTGAGTTGTTCGGCGGTCAGGCCGGCTTCCTCGTAAGCCTCCCGGACCGCGGTCTCCTCCGGGCTCTCGTGAGAGTCGCGGGCGCCACCCGGCAGCCCCCAGGTGCCGCCCTGATGACTCCACACCGCCCGGTGCTGCAACAGCACCGCGGGCGTACCGTCGGGCAGCGGCGCCCGCAGCAGCAAACCGGCCGCGCCATGTCTGCCCCAATAGGGGACGCCGGTGTCGGAGATCACCCATCCGTCACCGTCGCCTCGCACCTGTTCAGGATAGGCAGGCATGGTGCGCAACCAGAGCAACAGGCGGCGCCAATTGCGTCGGCCTCCCCCCATCGGCGCACACCTTCTCTTAGAATTCGCTTATACGGCGAATTCGCTCCATAGAGCTTCCTGACACGACCGAAAGATGGGGTCCGAGCAGACGTGACGGTTGAGCTGGCGCACCCGTCGACCGAGCCGCTGGGGACGCGCTCGCCCGCCGAACCCGCTCACCCACGCTGGTGGTTCATCTCGACGACGCCGGGCCGAATCCTGACCATCGGCATCGTGCTGGCGGCGCTGGGTGTTTCCAGCGCATTCGCGACCTCGACCACCGTCAATCACCGCCAGCAAGTGCTGACCACGGTGCTCAACCACACCGAGCCGCTGTCGTTCGCGGCCGGACGGCTTTACACCACGTTGTCGGTGGCCGACGCCGCCGCGGCAACCGCGTTCATCGCGCAACCCGAACCACGTTCGGTCCGGCAGCGCTACGAGCAGGCGATCACCGACGCCGCGGTGGCGGTGACCCGGGCATCCAGCGGGCTGACCGACGAACCGATGGTGCAATTGCTGGGCCGGATCAACGCGGAGCTGGCCGTGTATACCGGCCTGATCGAGATCGCGCGCACCAACAACCGGGCCGGCAACCCGGTGGGGTCGTCGTATCTGTCGGAGGCATCGGGGCTGATGCAGTCGAAGATCCTGCCGGACGCGCAGCGGCTCTACCAACAGACGTCGCAGCGAGTGGACAGCGAAACCACCGCATCCACGCATTTCCCGGCGGCGGTGATCCTCGTCGTGGCGACCACATTGGTCTTCGGCCTGTTCTCCGATCGGTGGCTGGCCCGGCGGACCAGGCGGCGAATCAACCCCGGCCTGGTGGTGGGCGCGCTCGGTATCGTCGTGATGGTGGTGTGGGTCGTCATTGCCTTGATTTTCTCGACGACAGCCAGCCGCAGCGCCAAGGACACCGCCGCCGAGTCGCTCAAGACAGTCACCAACGTGGCCATCACCGCCCAGCAGGCGCGGGCCGACGAGACGTTGTCGCTGATTCGCCGCGGCGACGAGGAGATCCGCAAGCAAGCCTTCTATCAGCGCATCGAAGACATGCACCGACAGATCGACGCGTACATGGCCCGCAGCGACGCGATCGACAAGCCCGATCTGCAGGGCGCCGACCAGCTGTTGATCCGCTGGCAGCAGGCCAACGACCGGATCAACGCCTATATGTCGGTCGGCAACTACCGCGCCGCAACCCAGGTCGCGTTGGGCAAGGGCGAGGACGACTCCACGCCGGCGTTCGACAGGCTCGACGAAGCGTTGACCAAAGCGATGGACGAAAGTCGCACCCAACTGCGCAACGACGTGCTCAATGCCCGCAGCGGACTGTCCGGCGCCCAGGTCGGCGGCGTAGTGCTCAGTCTGGGCGCGGCCCTCGCGGTGGCCCTGGGCCTGTGGCCGCGGCTGAAAGAGTACCGATGATGAACCGCCTGCTTGGGGTCCGGCGGGCGGCTCACCCTCTCGCCATGCTGGCCGCCGCGGTCATGCTGGCCGGCTGCACCCACCCGGCGCCGCCGAAAGTGGCCCCGATGCCGACCCTGCCGCCGCCCACACCGGTCGGCATGGAAGAAATGCCGCCGGCGCCCCCGCCGCCGGCCAACGCGTCCGGGGAGGATTGCAACCCCACCGCCAGCCTGCGCCCGTTCCCCACCAAGGCCGAGGCCGACGCCGCGGTGGCCGACATCCGCGCGCGCGGCAGGCTGATCGTCGGTCTGGACATCGGCAGCAACCTGTTCAGCTTCCGCGATCCGATCACCGGCGAGATCACCGGCTTCGACGTCGACATCGCCGGCGAGATTGCCCGCGACATCTTCGGTGCACCCTCGCACGTCGAGTACCGCATCCTGTCGTCGGCGGAGCGGGTGACCGCATTGCAGAATTCTCAGGTCGACGTCGTCGTCAAGACCATGACCATCACCTGCGAACGGCGCAAGAAGGTCAACTTCTCCACCGTTTACCTCGACGCCAACCAGCGCATCCTCGCCCCGCGCGATTCGACGATCACCAAGGCGGCCGACCTGTCCGGCAAGCGGGTATGCGTCGCGCGCGGCACCACGTCGCTGAGCCGGATCCAGGAGATCACCCCGCCGCCCACCATCGTGTCGGTGGTGAACTGGGCCGACTGCCTGGTGGCCATGCAGCAGCGCGAGATCGATGCGGTGAGCACCGACGACTCGATTCTGGCCGGGCTGGTCGAAGAAGACCCGTACCTGCATATCGTCGGACCCAACCTGGCCACCCAGCCCTACGGCATCGGGATCAACCTGGAGAACACCGGGCTGGTCCGGTTCGTCAACGGCACACTGGAACGCATCCGCCGGGACGGGACATGGAATACGTTGTACCGCAAGTGGTTAACGGTGCTCGGTCCGGCGCCGGCGCCGCCTGCCCCGAGGTATGTGGACTGATGGCCGATCGTCCGGAAAACACCACGCAAGAGGGCTTGGCAGACCAGCCCGAGGAGCAGCCCGCCACTCAAGCGACCACAGGATCGTCCCAGCGGCCCCAGGCCACGCAGGCGCTGTTCCGGCCGGATTTCGACGATGACGACGACGATTTCCCGCACATCACCATTGGCAGCAGGGACACCGAGCCGCAGGAGCGGGCGACGAGTGCGACGCGCGTGGTGCAACCCGTCCGGCACCTCGGCGGCGGGCTGGTCGAGATCCCGCGGGTGTCGGACATCGACCCGCTCAAGGCGCTGATGACCGATCCGGTGGTGCCGGAGTCCAAGAGGTTCTGCTGGAACTGCGGACGGCCGGTCGGGCGGTCAGGGCCCGAGGGCTCAGGGGCTTCGGAGGGCTGGTGCCCGTACTGCGGCAGCCCGTATACCTTTCTGCCGCAACTGAATCCGGGCGACATCGTGGCGGGGCAGTACGAGATCAAGGGCTGCATCGCGCACGGTGGGCTGGGCTGGGTCTACCTGGCGGTCGACCACAATGTCAACGATCGCCCGGTGGTGCTCAAGGGCCTGGTGCATTCCGGCGACGCCGAAGCGCAGGCGATCGCGATGGCCGAACGGCAGTTCCTGGCCGAGGTGGTGCACCCGTCGATCGTGCAGATCTTCAACTTCGTCGAGCACGTCGACCGGCACGGAGACCCCGTCGGCTACATCGTCATGGAGTACGTCGGCGGGCAGTCGCTCAAGCAAAACAAAGGCGAGACGCTGCCGGTCGCCGAGGCTATCGCCTACCTGCTGGAGATCCTGCCGGCGTTGACCTATCTGCACTCCATCGGCCTGGTCTACAACGACCTGAAGCCGGAGAACATCATGCTCACCGAGGAGCAGCTTAAGCTGATCGACCTGGGTGCGGTGTCGCGGATCAACTCGTTCGGCTACCTGTACGGCACGCCCGGATTCCAGGCGCCGGAGATCGTGCGGACCGGCCCGACGGTGGCCACCGACATCTACACCGTCGGCCGCACGCTGGCGGCCTTGACGCTGAACCTGCGCACCCGCAACGGCCGCTACGTCGACGGGCTGCCCGACGACGACCCGGTGCTGGCCCGCTACGACTCCTTCGGCCGGCTGCTACGCCGCGCCATCGACCCCGACCCGCGGCGCCGGTTCAGCACCGCCGAAGAGATGTCGGCGCAGTTGATGGGGGTGCTGCGCGAGGTGGTCGCTAAGGACACCGGGGTGCCGCGGCCCGGGTTGTCGACGGTTTTCAGCCCCAGCCGGTCCACCTTCGGCGTGGATCTGCTGGTCGCGCACACCGATGTATACCTGGACGGCCAGGTGCACTCGGAGAAGCTGACCGCGAAGGAAATCGTGACCGCGCTGCAGGTGCCGCTGGTCGACCCGACCGACGTCGCCGCGCCGATGCTGCAGGCGACGGTGCTCTCCCAGCCGGTGCAGACGCTGGACTCGTTGCGGGCAGCCCGCCATGGCGCCCTGGATGCCGACGGCAGCGACGTGTCCGAGTCGATCGAGCTGCCGCTGATGGAAGTCCGCGCGCTGCTGGACCTCGGCGACGTGGTCAAGGCGACGCGCAAGCTCGACGACTTGGCCGAGCGCGTGGGCTGGCGGTGGCGGCTGGTGTGGTATCGGGCCGTCGCGCAACTGCTCACCGGCGACTACGACTCTGCCATCAAACATTTCACCGAGGTGCTGGACACCTTCCCCGGCGAGCTGGCGCCGAAGCTGGCGTTGGCCGCCACCGCCGAACTGGCCGGCTACACCGACGAGCACAGGTTCTACGAGACGGTGTGGAACACCGACGACGGCATTATCTCGGCAGCATTCGGATTGGCCAGAACCCTTTCGGCAGAAGGGGATCGCGAAGGCGCGGTGCGTACCCTCGACGAAGTCCCGGCTACCTCAAGGCATTTCACCACCGCGCGGTTGACCAGTGCGGTGACTCTACTGTCCGGGCGGTCGCAAAGCGAAATCACCGAGGAGCAGATTCGCGACGCTGCTCGACGCGTTGAGGCTCTGCCGCCGACCGAACCTCGCGTGCTGCAGATTCGCGCTTTGGTGCTCGGCGGCGCGATGGACTGGCTGCAGGACAACGAGGCCAGTACCAATCACATCCTGGGCTTTCCGTTCACCGACCACGGGTTACGGTTGGGCGTCGAGGCGTCGCTGCGCAGCTTGGCTCGTGTTGCGCCTACGCAGCGACACCGGTACACACTGGTGGACATGGCGAACCGCGTGCGTCCGACGAGCACGTTCTGATTCGGTTTGCGCGTTGGGTGTGAATCGTTGGCGTTCGGCGTGAGCAAGGCCGAATTCCCGCCATAGCTGCACAACGAAATACGTTATTTCACAATGAGATCCGTAGATTCACACGCGATAGCCGTGATCGCACAAGTTAGCCCCGCGCCGTCAGTCGTCGACGCTGCCGAATCGCTGGTATGCGCCTTGGCGGCTGATTCCCAACGCTAAACCGATCACCGCCCAGGTGTCACCTGCGTCGCGCGCGGCCTTCACTGCTGCCCGCAATTCAGCCTCGGCGTTCTGGACGGCTTCTGCGGCGGCGATGATGCGCCGAAGGTGGCTGGCATCCCGCGCGTCTGCCGGATTCGGCTCGATGCCATCGAGCCATTCATCAATGTCTGTCTTGCGCTTAGTGGTCAAGGTTTTTCTCCGAGGTATTTGTAGAACTTGGATCGTAGATCGTCGGCATGGATGATGCGCTGCGGCTCATCGAGGGGAAGTATCACCTCAAGTAGCCGCCCGTCGGGGGCGGGGCCAATGACCAATAGCTGCTCTTCGCCTTCGTACTCCAACTCGACGAACCGGAGGGCATTGCGCCAAGCGTGAAGCATCTCCTCGTCGGTGATGCCGTGGCTGTAGGCGCTCGGCCTGATCTCCATGTTGTAAACTATGCGTTTACACCAACCTTGTCAACCGTTTGTTTACAAGCGCGTCACTGCCAATGAAGGGTTCCTGCACGCCGGGAAGCGTCGCACGGCAACCGCTCTCGGTGTTTTCCCTTATCCACAGCTGATTCAAAGATTCGTGTGCACACTAAGACCATGGGTGGACAGTCGGCGCGGTGGATCGCCACCGCCCGCGTGCTGCGACGAGCGGGGTTCGGGGTGACCGGCCCCGAGGTCGACGCGGTGGTCGCTAGCGACTGGCCGTCCTACGTCGACGACACGCTGAGCGCGAACCCCGACGCCGACCCAGGCGCGGTCGCCACCCCGATGCCGGTCCTGCAGTCGCCGCGCGCGCCCGGCAAAGGCGCGACACCTGCCGCCCGCAAGCAATACAACCAGCAACTATCCGAGCAGGACGGCATGCTGTCGGCTTGGTGGCTGCGCCGCATGGTCGCCGTGCGACAGCCGTTCCATGAAAAGCTAACGTTGCTGTGGCACAACCACTTTGCCACCTCCGCGCAAAAGGTCCGCGTCGCGGGCTACATGGCCGCACAGAACCAGAAACTGCGCACGCTGTCGCTGGGCGATTTCCGCACGCTGGCGTACAGCATGCTGACCGACGCCGCGATGTTGCGCTGGCTGGACGGGCAGGCCAATACGGCCAAGGCGCCCAACGAAAACCTGGCGCGGGAATTCATGGAACTGTTTGCCCTCGGCCACGGCAACGGTTACACCGAGGACGACGTGCGCGCCGGCGCCCGAGCACTGACCGGATGGGTGATCGGCCCCGACGGCCGAACGGCGTTGGCGCCCAGGCGTCATGACTCCGCCGCCAAGACGCTGTTCGGCCGCACCGCCAATTTCGATGCCGCCGGGTTTGGCGACGCCGTCCTGGCTCAGCCGAAGTCGGCCGCGTATGTCGCGGGACGTCTGTGGCAACAGTTGGCCTCTGACGAACCGCCGTCAGGCCAGGTGCTCGACCGATTGGTCTCGGCGTATGGACCGCGCCGCGATCTGCGCGCGCTGACTCGGGCGATTCTCACCGATGACGCATTCACGACTGGCAGAAACACCGTCGTCAACACCCCGGTCGAATGGCTGGTGGGCGTCGTCCGCGCGCTGCGGGTCGGACTCGACAGCCCTGCGCACATCAAGATGGTGCAGGCGACGTTGTCAGCGTTGGGGCAGAGGCCGTTTTACCCGCCCAACGTCGGCGGCTGGCCGCACGGCGAGGTCTGGCTGTCGACCGCCAGCGCACAGACCCGATTGCGCGCCGCAAGTCAGCTGGCTCGCAGCGCCGACCTGTCGCGCATCGAGAGCACCGCACCGGCCGATCGGATTGACGCGGTCGGCTACCTGATCGGCATTGGGGCTTGGTCGGACCGGACCGTCGATGCGCTCAAACCTCTGACGCGCGATCCGCAACAACTGGTCGTGGCGGCGGTCAACACACCGGAGTACCTGACGTCATGATCACGCGCCGTAAATTTTTGATCGCCGGTGCGGGCGCCGGTGCAGCTGGCCTGCTCTCCGGAGCCGTCGCGGTCAATTGGGAGGACCTGTTGCGAGCCGCGCAGGACCGGCCGCTGGCCGACAACGCCGGAGTATTGGTGATCGTCACCCTCTACGGCGGAAACGACGGGATCAATACGCTAATCCCATACGCCGACAACGCTTATCACGACGCTCGGCCGGAGCTTGCGTACGCGCCGGGAGATGTTCTGCATCTGGACTCACAGCTCGGACTCAATCCGGCCATGCGTGGCCTGGCCCAATTGTGGAACCAGCGACAGCTCGCCATCATTCGGGGCGTCGGGTATCCGAAGCCGGATCACAGCCACTTCCGTTCCATGGACATCTGGCAGACCGCGTCACCGGCCCAGCCCGTGTCCACGGGGTGGATCGGCCGCTGGCTCGACGCGACCGGCGACGATCCGCTGCGCGCGGTCAACGTCGGTCCCGTCCTGCCCATGCTTGCGGTCGGCGAAAAACACACGGCCGCAGCGCTTTCGACAGCGCACGTACCGCCGCGGCAGGCGGTGAGATTCGACGCAATCATGTCAGCGCTGGGCACCGTGGATGCCGGTGATACTCCGGCTATGGCTGCGGTGCGTAAGTCCTATCGCGCCGCGCGGACCGCCAACAAGACGTTCGAGTCAATCAAATCCGCTGCCAACGAGCACAATTCACTGGCAGCGCAGCTGAGCATGGTATCGGCGGCGGTGCGGGCGCGGGTCCCGACGCGGGTATACATGGTGCAACTCGGCGGGTTCGACACGCACGCCAACGAGCGAGGCACCCAGCAGCGGCTGCTGCAGACGCTCGACGAGGCCGTCACTGCCTTTTTGCGGGAAACGAGCAACCGGAACGTCGTCGTGATGGCATATTCCGAATTCGGGCGCAGGGTGCGCGCCAATGCCTCGGAAGGCACCGACCACGGTACCGCCGGCCCGGTCTTCGTCGCGGGCGTTCCCGTCCGCGGTGGTTTCTACGGTGACGAGCCCAGCCTCACCGACCTCGACCACGGAGACCTGAAGTACACCACCGACTTTCGCGATGTGTACTACGAGCTCCTATCGCACACCGTCGGGACAGATCCGACACCGTCCGTCGGAACGGGCCGGACCGCGCTCGGCTTCCTCTAGGACACAAGCGAAGCACACCGGAATCCGAAGAAACGCATATAACATTCACAACCTGGGATAAAATCCGGGACACCTATCGATGCTCGTCCGAAAGGCTTGCTGTGGATGAGGTGGTGTTCGGCCGGTATCGGCTGCTATCGCTGATCGGCGAGGGCGGCATGGGCAAGGTGTACAAGGCTCACGACACCGAAATCGGCCGCGACGTAGCCATCAAAGTGCTGCCTCCTGAGCTGGGCGCCGAACCCGGGTATCGGGAACGTTTTCGTCGTGAGGCTCATATTGCGGCCCGGCTGAACGAACCGCACATCATCCCGATTCATGACACCGGCGAAATCGACGGGCGGCTCTATCTGGTGATGCCGATTATCGAAGGCGTTGACGTGCACACGCTGCTGCAGCGTGACGGCGCCATGAGCCCGGAGCGGGCCGTGCAGGTGATCGAGCAGCTGGCCGCCGCGCTGGACGCCGCGCACGAAGCCGGGCTGGTGCACCGCGATGTCAAACCCTCCAACGCACTAGTGACGCGCAAAGACTTCGTGTACCTGATCGATTTCGGCATCGCCCATGACGCCGCAGCCACCAAGCTGACGCAGACCGGGTCCTTCATTGGCACCGTTGCCTATATGTCGCCCGAGCGCTTGGAATCCGGGACGACTGACGCCCGCTCCGATGTCTACGCGCTGGCGTGTGTTCTTTACGAATGCCTGACTGGCGACCAGCCATTCGGTGGGGACAGCATGGAACAACAAATCGCCGCGCACCTAACCATGGATCCCCCTAAACCCAGCGAGGTGAACCCCGCCATCCCGCGCGGATTCGACGAGGTCATCGCGACAGGCATGGCTAAAAAGCCCGACGAACGCTACCAAAGCGCCGGTGATTTAGCGGCTGCCGCGCGACGGGCGCTGAATCGAGCCTCTACTGGGGAAGCTACCCGCCCGCTCGGCGGGGTTTCCACCCGCCCGAGCCCGCAGGTCCCGGCCGCGGCGGCACCGAGATCGAGGCGCAAGTGGTTGATCGCGGCAGCGGTTGTTCTTGTCGTGGTGGTCGCAGGGGCCGCCCTGCTGCTGCGAAACGTGTTGTCACCCAAGGCGACGACGGAGTTGGTGCTCACCGCGGCCACCGATCCCGGGGCAAACGCGTTCATGCCGCCAGCGGCCTCGGCGCCGCCGACCAATACCCAACCGCCGCCGACTCTGCAGCCACACGGCAACGGCCCGGTGGTCACCCAACCGCTGCCTGGCGATCGTCCCGGTATTTACGGCGGCACCATGAACAACGCCGAATGCGACCGCGACAAGATGATCGACTTTCTCGGCAGCCACCCCGCGCAGGCCAGTGCATTCGCCGAAGCGCTCAACACAGATCCCTCGCTGACTTGGAGCGGCGGACACCCGCTTACCGCCGCCGACATCCCCACGTACTTACGTGAACTGACGCCGACGGTGCTGCGGCTGGACACCCGCGTCACCAATCACGGGTTCGACGGAACACACCCGACTACTCTGCAATCGGTCTTACAAACGGGCACAGCGGTTTTCGTCGATTCTCGCGGCGTCCCCCGCGCCCGTTGTTATTGCGGCAATCCCCTAACCGAGCCCGCCGCCCTGACCGGCGAACCGAAACCCGTTGGCACGCCGTGGGCTGGGTACAACGCCTCAGCCCTTGCCGCGGTCCAAGCCGGCAAGGCGGCCATCACCAACTTCGTCCTCGTCGACGTCGTCACCGGTAAGGCATTCAACCGGCCTGCTGGAACGACCGGCGCCAACGACACCCCGCACACCCAACCCGTTCCTCCACCCGGGGCCGCACCGACCGCGCCCACGAGCAGCCATGCGCCCCAATTGGATATCGCCGGTACCTACGTGTTTCACTTCCTCACCCACTGCCTCGGGACACCATATCCTGACACCACCCTCGCCGTCACACATCAAGGCAGCTCGCTGAGCATAGGCTATTTCACGGGCCCCCTCAACGCCGACGGATCGTTCACGCTGAACGGTCCGGCAGGCACCACGATGCAGGGTGTCTTTGCAACCGAAGGTGGCCGCACCGTTATTCGCGATGGCGTGATCATCGGAACTAATCACTGCATCAATACCTTTGTGGCCACCAAGCAGTGAACAATAAACAACGTGGCAAACCGCCGCATTAGCCCGCCTAGCGCACCAGCAGTCGTACGCAGTCGCGGGCGATGGCGAGTTCTTCATTCGTCGGGACCACCAGCACCGCGATCCGTGAGTCATCGCCAGAAATGCGTCGGGCCGCGCCCTCCGGACTGAGATTGCGGTCCGCGTCGATTACGATGCCGAGTTCCTCCATGCCGCTCAGAGCATCCCAGCGCACCGCGACAGCATGCTCCCCGATGCCCGCTGTGAAGCTGATTACATCGGTGTGGCCCAACACTGCCAGGTAAGCGCCGACGTACTTGCGCAACCGATGGATGAACACCTCGTAAGCCAATTGGGCCGCGCTGTCGCCGGATTCGATCATCTCGCCGATTCGGCGGAAGTCGCGCTCCCCACAAAGCCCTAGTACCCCGGACCGTTTGTTCAGCATTGACTCGACCTCGTCAACGCCCATCTTCGCGGTGCGCCACAGGTAGCTGTAGACGCCTGCATCGATGTCACCGCTGCGGGTGCCCATCACGAGTCCCTCCAACGGTGTCAACCCCATCGAGGTTTCGACGGGACGACCGCCGACAATGGCCGAAGCCGATGCGCCGTTACCCAGATGCAGCACAATCTGATTCAGGCTCCCCAGCGGTCTGCCCAGGAAGCGCGCCGCCTGCTCGCTCACGTATTGATGCGACGTACCGTGGAAGCCGTAGCGGCGTATCTCCCACCGCTGCGCCAATTCTCGGTCGATGGCGTAAGTAGCGGCGGCGGGCGGTAGGTCGTGGAAGAAGGCAGTATCGAATACCGCGATGTGCGGAGTGTCGGGCAGCAGCCGTCGCGCCACCTCAATCCCTTTGATCGCAGGAGGATTGTGCAGCGGCGCCAGTTCCGACAGCTCGTCGAGTTCGGCGATCACCGCGTCGTCCAACAGCGTCGGCCGATAAAACCGCTGACCGCCGTGCACCACCCGATGCCCGACCGCCGTCAGGTCAACGGTTTTCAAGTCGTAACCCGCATCGGCCAGCTCGTCAAAAGCCCGCCGCAGTGCGGCGTCGTGATCGGCCACCGGCGACGACGGTTCGCCGATCCGCTCCACCAAGCCGCCGGCCCGCGACTCTCCGGAAACCGGTTCGACCAGTTGGAATTTGAGCGACGACGACCCGGAGTTGATCACCAGCACCAGGGGGTCAGCCATGAACGCCTTGCGCCTGAATCGCAGTGATCGCAACGGTGTTGACGATGTCCTCGACCAGCGCACCCCTCGACAGGTCGTTCACCGGCTTGCGTAAGCCTTGCAGTACCGGCCCGATGGCGATCGCCCCGGCGGTACGCTGCACCGCCTTGTAGGTGTTGTTGCCGGTGTTGAGGTCGGGAAAGATCAGCACCGTCGCGTGGCCGGCAACCGGCGAGCCACGCAGCTTGGTGGCGGCAACCGCCGGTTCGACCGCGGCGTCGTATTGAATGGGTCCCTCGACCGGCAGCTGCGGGTCCCGTTCGCGCACCAACTTTGTTGCTTCCCTGACCTTGTCGACGTCCGCGCCGCTGCCCGACTCACCAGTGGAGTAGGACAACATGGCCACCCGCGGCTCGATGCCGAACTGCGCGGCTGTGCGCGCGGAGGAGATGGCGATGTCAGCAAGTTGTTCGGGGGTCGGGTTGGGCACTATCGCGCAGTCACCGTACGCGAGCACCCGATCGGGCAGGCACATCAGGAAAATGCTGGACACGGTCGAGACGTCCGGAACGGTCCTGATGATTTCGAATGCCGGGCGAACCGTGTGCGCGGTGGTGTGGGCGGCGCCAGACACCATGCCGTCGACCATGCCGTTGTACACCAGCATGGTGCCGAAATACGAGACGTCGCGCATGATCTCGCGGGCTTGTTCGACGGTGACGCCCTTAGCCTTGCGCAATTCCGCGTATTGGTCGGCAAATTGGCCGCGCATCTGACTGGTGCGCGGGTTCACAACCCTGACACTGCCCAGGTCGACCCCGAGTTCTGCAGCGCGCAGGCGAATTTGGTCTTCGTCACCCAGTATCGTCAGGTCGGCGATGCAGCGTTGTAGCACCCTCCCAGCAGACCTGAGAATGCGATCGTCGTCGCCTTCGGGAAGAACAATGTGCTTGCGGTCCGAACGCGCCTGCTGGGTCAGCTGATAGGTGAACATCTGCGGCGTAGTGACCGTCGGGATCGGAATAGCGAGCTGCGCCAACAAATCCGCGATATCGACGTGGCGTTCCATCAACTCCAGCGCGGTATCGATCTTGCGCTGCGAGGTTGCCGTGACCCGACCGCGAGCCGAGGCGGCGGCGCTCGCCGTGTCGTAGGTACCCAACGTGGTCGCGATGATCGGCAACCTCAGCCGCAGCCCGGACACCAGTGCCGCGATCGACGGGTGCAGTTCGAAACCGCCGTTGAGGACGATGCAGGACAGCGTCGGAAACCCTTGAGCCGCATGGGCGCTGGCAACGGCAAGCACAACGTCCGACCGGTCACCGGGGGTGATGACCGCCATGCCGTCACGGAGCCTTTCCAGCACATGGTCGGCGGTCATCCCGGCGACCATCACGCCCATCACCTCACGTTCCCGCAGCTCGGCGTCGCCGCTGACCGCGTTCCCGTTAACGGCTTTCTCCAGATCGGCCACCGTCGGCGCTGACAGCAGCGGCTCTTCGGGCAGCACGTAACTGCGTGGGGCGAACGAACCCAAAGCCTTTGCGACAGCGTCTAATTGCGTTGGGTCGCATCGATTGGCCACCACGGCGGCGGTGTGGGCACGCTGTGCGGACAGCTCGCCCAGGCAGACCTCCACGACGCTCGCGACCTCTTCGGGAGTGCGGCCCTGGCCGCTGACCGTAAGCAGTACCGGCGCACCGAGGTTCACCGCGATGCGGGCATTGACCGAGAGCTCGGCCGGGCTGGTCACGTCGGTGTAGTCGCTGCCGACGATCACGACAGCGTCACAGTGTTGCGCCACAGCGTGATAGGCGTCGACGATGCTGACGATCGCGGCGTCACTGTCGGCATGCAGCTCCGCATAAGTCACGCCGACGCACTGCTCATAGGAGAGGCCCGCATTGGAGTGCCCGAGAAGCAGTTCCAGGATGTAGTCGCGATCCTCGCCGGCGCGCGTAATCGGGCGGAACACACCGACTTTCGCGACCGTGGCGGTCAGCCGATGCAGTATTCCCAGGGCGATCGTCGACTTGCCGGACGCCGCTTCGGGTGCGGCGATGTAGATCCCAGAGCTGGGCACGTGTCGTTCAGCCCAGCCGTCGCAGCCTCGGCGCCAAGTCTTTCTGGAACAGATCCAGGAACCGGCGCTGGTCGTGACCGGGCGCGTGGAAGACCAGGTGGTTGAGGCCCCACGTCACGTACTGGCCGACCTTTTCGACGGCCTCGTCGGGATCAGACGCCACGATCCAGCGCTTGGCGATCTGCTCGATGGGCAAGGCGTCGGCCGCCTTCTCCATCTCGATCGGGTCGTCGATGCTGTGCTTCTGCTCGGCGGTCAACGACAACGGCGCCCAGAACCGCGTGTTGTTCAGGGCAAGCTCGGGATCGGGATCGTAGGAGATCTTGATCTCGATCATCTTGTCGATATCGTCGGCCTTGCGGTTGGCCGCCGCGGCTCCTTCCAGCACGGCCGGCATCAGCTTTTCGGTATACAGCTCCTCGCCCTTGCCGGACGTGCAGATGAACCCGTCACCCGCGCGTCCGGCGTATTTGGCGACGGCAGGCCCACCAGCCGCGATGTATACCGGCACTCCGCCTTCGGGGACGTCGTAGATGGAAGCGCCCTTGAGGCGGTAGTACTCACCGTCGAAGTCGACGCGGTCGCCGCGCCACAGCTCGCGCATCAGCCGCACCGACTCGCGCAGCCGGGCGAATCGCTCCTTGAACTCTGGCCACGCGCCCTCATACCCGGTGGCGATCTCGTTCAGCGCCTCACCGGTGCCCACACCGAGGAAGACCCGGTTCGGGTACAGGCAGCTCATGGTGGCGAAGGCCTGCGCGATGACGGCCGGGTTGTAGCGGAAAGTGGGCGTGAGCACCGAGGTTCCCAGCTGAATCCGTTCCGTGCGCTCGCCGACGGCGGTCATCCACGCCAACGAAAACGGGGCATGCCCGCCCTTGTGGCGCCACGGCTGGAAGTGGTCGCTGACGGTCGCGCTGTCCATGCCATGCGCTTCGGCCGCGACCGCGAGTTCGACGAGCTCGCGGGGTGCGAATTGTTCGGCGGATGCTTTGTATCCCAGTTTGAGTTCAGCCACGCTGTCGTTTCTACTCCTGTGGTGATCACGAGCGTGGCGCAGCCGGGCGACGCGGGCCGCCATCGGGCCGCCGAGCGTGCACTCACTGCGAGAAAATCGCAGAAATATCGCAGTGATGACACGCTCGGCGAACCGAAAGCGCCGGAACACACGCACCCCCGCGAAGCTGGGGACGGATCGCCGCCACCATCCAGTGCCTAGACTCTGCGACATGGCACCGGTGCTGACAGCCGTCACCGAAACCGTGCATCTCGCGCAGGGCGGAGCGGTCAACTGGCTGCTGGTCACCGACGACAACGGGATCATGCTGATCGACGCCGGCTACCCGGGCGATCGCGACGACGTACTGATCTCGCTGCGCGAGTTGGGCTTCGGGCCCGCCGATGTGCGGGCGATTCTGCTCACCCATGCCCATATCGACCACCTGGGCTCGGCGATCTGGTTCGCCAAGGCCCATGGCACCCCGGTGTACTGCCATCCCGACGAGGTCGGCCACACCAAACGGGAGTACCTGGAACAGGCCTCGCCGCTCGATATCGCGCTGCGGATCTGGCGGCCCCGGTGGGCGCTGTGGGCTAGTCATGTGGTGCGCAATGGCGGCCTGATCCGGGAGGGCATCCCCACAGCGCAACCACTGACCGCCGAGGTCGCAGCGCAACTGCCCGGCCACCCGATGGCCATCCCGACCCCCGGTCACACTGGCGGTCACTGTTCGTATCTGGTCGACGGCATCTTGGCCAGCGGTGATGCGCTGGTTACCGGGCATTCGCTGCTGACGCATCGCGGACCGCAACTGCTGCCAGCGGTGTTCAGCCACGACCAGCAGGGGTGCATCCGCAGCCTGGCGGCGCTGGCGCTGTTGGAAACCGAAGTCCTGGCGCCCGGCCACGGCGACTTGTGGCGAGGCCCGATCCGCGCAGCTACCGCTGAGGCCACAGCCTTGGCGCAGTGAGTCGATTCGGTGGATGGGATGGCGCGATGACTCGGCGGCATCCCAGCGGTCTGTATAGCTGACACACCAGCGGAAGGACGGCCCATGGCCCGAACGGAAAGCTTCCAACAGGCTGCCGAGCGCATCTATCGTGACTGGGACATTGCGCTCAGCAATGACGACGTCGAGGGACTGCTTGCCCTCTACGCTCCCGACGCCGTCTTGGAAAGTCCTGCGGTACCGCTAACGATGGGCACCGAAACCGGAGTGTGCCATGGACACGACGAATTGCGGCCGCTGCTCGAGCAGGTGGCGGCACGCAAGCCGCCGTTGCGCACCTACTACCGAACCGGTTATCTGACGGACGGCCGGCGAACGGTGATGTTCGAGTACCCGCGTGCCACGCCCGACGGTGAGCAGATGGATTTCGTGGAAGTCATGGAGATAGCCGACGGACTCATTCAACGGCACTGCGTCTATTGGGGATGGCGTGGTGTGAAGGTCATCCAAGACGACGCCTATCACAAGTAACGCGTCAATCCGCCAGCCCCAGGTGCTCGCGCAGCGTCTCACCGGTGTACTCGGTGCGAAACGCCCCACGTTCCTGCAAGAGCGGCACCACCCGATCGACGAACTCGTCCAACCCGTGCGGCGTCAAATGCGGCACCAGGATGAACCCGTCGCAGGCATCGGCCTGGACATAGCGGTCGATCTCGTCGGCGATATCCGCTGCGGTGCCGACGAACTGCTGACGACTGGTGACGGCGATAACCAACTCGCGGATCGACAAGTTCTCTGCCTCAGCGCGTTCGCGGTAACGGCGAGCCACCGCGACCGGGTCACCATGCCGAACACGCCCCTGGGTGATCGTGCTGTTCACAATTGGGTCGACGTCGGGCAGCGGACCATCGGGATCGTAGTCCGACAGGTCGCGGCCCCATACCTGCTCGAGCATCGCGATCGCGGTCGCCCCGCTGACCTGCTGATGGCGGATGTGCCGCGCCTTGTCCTGCGCCTCGTCAAGCGTGTCACCGAGGACGAACGTCGCCGCCGGAAAAACCTTGAGCTGGTTGGGGTCTCGTCCATAGGACTGCGCCCGGCCCTTGACATCGGCGTAGTAACGCTGCCCATCCTCGAGCGACCCATGCAGGGTGAACAAGGCGTCGGCGTGCCGCGCGCCGAACGCTCGCCCCTCGGGAGAATCTCCCGCTTGCAACAACACCGGGCGTCCGGCCGGCAACGTCGCGAACCCGCGCACGGAGAACTGAGGACCCGAATGCTCGACACGGCGAATCCGATCCGGATCGACGTAAACCCCGCTCGAGACATCGGCCAACACCGCGCCGGCCTCCCAGCTGTCCCAAAACGCCTGGGCCACCGTGAGGAACTCCTCGGCCCGGCGATAGCGGTCGGCGTGCTCGAGGAAGCCGCCGCGCCGGAAGTTGGCTCCGGTGAACGCATCCGACGACGTGACGATGTTCCAGCCGGCGCGACCGCCGGACAGATGGTCCAGTGTGGCGAATTGCCTTGCTACTTCGAAGGGTTCGTTGAACGTGGTGTTGATGGTCCCGGTAAGGCCGATCCGGTCGGTGACACCGGCCAGTGCCGCCAGCACGGTGAAGGTGTCGGGCCGGCCCACCACGTCAAGGTCGTAGATCCGCCCGCGATGCTCGCGCAGCCGCAAACCCTCGGCGAGGAAAAAGAAGTCGAACAGCCCGCGTTCGGCGGTGCGGGCGAGATGCACGAACGAGTCGAACTCGATCTGGCTGCCGGCACTCGGATCGGTCCACACCGTCGTGTTGTTGACGCCCGGAAAATGGGCTGCCAGATGAATCGGCTTGCGGCTCATGACATCCACCGCTGCGCGATGAGCTCGTGCGAGCGCAGCCGGTCATCATGCCGGTGGGTCACCGAGGTGACGACGAGCTCGTCGGCACCAGCCAAACGCTGTAGCGCGGAGAGCCGCTCGGCGACCTCGTCCGGGTCGCCGACGAATTGTGTTTCCAGCCGGTCTTTTACGACCGGCAGTTGCTCGTCGGTAAGCGGCGGGCAGTCGTCGGGATCGGGATACGGCATGGCGCCAACCCCGGTCCGGATGGAATACACCCACTGCCCATAGCCGGTGGCCAGATGCCTGGCGGTGGCACTGTCGTCGGCAACGACGATGTCCGCAGAGACCACGACGTAGGGCCGCTCCAGCGTAGCCGACGGCACAAACGCGGCACGGTACGCCTCGATGGCCTCGAGCGCGGTCGCCGGAGTGATGTGATAGCTCGCGACAAACGGCAGCCCGCGCGCACCGGCCACCCTGGCGCTTTGTCCCCTGGTGCTGCCAAAGACCCACGGCGTCAACCCACATCGCTCACCCGGCACCGCGTGCACATCGAAACCCTCGACCTGGTATGTGCCGTCCAGCATCGCGATGATGTCGGCCAACTGTTCGGCGAAGTCGGGCGCCACCGCCTCGGGTTGCTGCAGGATTCCCATGGTCGCCTGCACCCGCTCCTTGTCCAGCAGCCCGCGCAGATCGAACGGCAGCGGAATCACCACACCGTCGACCTCGCGCCACTGACGAGGTGGGCGATCCCTGCCCGACGGCTGTTTGGGCTTGAATCCGGTGTCGCGTCGTTGCCCTCGGCCGACGCCCAAGTCGATGCGGCCCGGGTAGAAGGCTTCCAGCATCCCGAAACTCTCGACCACCGCGGCGGCTGTGGTGTGACTCAGCTGGACCGCCGCCGCGCCCACCCGAATCTTGTTGGTAGCGGCGGCAATTTGGCCGATCAACACCGCCGGCGCCGAACTTGCGACGCCGACGAAGTGATGCTCGGCGATCCAGAAACGACGGTAGCCCCACTGCTCGGCGTGCTGCGCCAGGTCGATGGTGTTACGCAGCGCGGTCGCGGCATCGCTGCCCGCGCTGATCGGCGCGAGGTCCAGGATCGACAGCGGGATCATCGGCTCGCCGTCGCGTAGCGGTTGGGTGCGGTTGGCAGGCCGAACCTTTCGCGCAAGGTTTCACCGTCCCGGTACCTGGTGCGAAACCGTCCGGCGCGCTGCAGCAGTGGCACCACCTCGTCGACGATCACCGGGAGGTCGGTGGCGTTGACGGCGGGGCGCAACCGGGCACCGTCGATGCCGATCCGCTGCCAGTCCAGCAGCAGGTCCACCAAATCCGCTGCGCTGCCGGCGGACACCAGCGCATCGGAGCGGAAGTCGGCATCAACGGCGAACGAAACCACCACGTCGGCAAGCACTTTCAGGTGCTCACCGCCCGCGGTGCGCACCTCATCGAGAGTGTGGCGCAGCGAGTCGCCGTCGGTGGGCGTGACGAAGACGAGATCGGCACTGGTGGCGGCGAATTCATAGACGGGCCCGACGTGCGCCAGCGCCGCCACCACCGGTTGGCCCTGCGGTGGACGCGGTGTGATCGACGGCCCCTTGACCGAGAAGTACCTGCCGGTGAAGTCGATGTAGTGCAGCTTGTCGCGGTCGACATAACGACCGGTGGCCACGTCGCGGATCACCGCGTCGTCCTCCCAGCTGTCCCACAACCGCCGCACCACCTCGACATACTCCACCGCTTCCTCGAACAACGCGATCTCAGCGACGTCCCGGCGTCCGAACAAGGCCGCCTCATGCGCGGTGACGCTGACCCGCGGCTGCCAGCCGGCGCGACCGTGCGACACAAAGTCAAGGGTGGCAATGGATTTGGAGACATGGAACGGTTCCGTGTGGGTGACGGTGGCCACCGGAATCAAGCCGATATGGCGGGTGGCCGGTCCCATCAAGGCGGCCATCAGGACGGCGTCACCGCGACCGGCCAGCCGGCGTGGATCGATTCGCTCGCGGCGCCCGGGTTGCGGCATCAGGGTGTCGTCGATGGTGAGAAAGTCGAGCAGTCCCCGTTCGGCGGTGGCCGCGAGCCCGGCCCAGTACCGTCCGCTGAGCACTGACGCGGTGTCGGGGTCGGACTGCAGCGTGACCCGCCAGGCCTGCGGGTTCCAGCCGTATCCGTCCAGCGCGACACCCAGATGCAACTCGGCGGTCATGCCAAGTCCTTCTCGAATGCGATGGGAAGAACGGGTCCCCGAGAGGGCAGCGGCCCGGGAAGCCGGGTGTATCCAAGGGCCAGATACAGCTCCTCGGCCTCGGGCTGGCGATCGCCGGTGATCAGGTAGATCTTCCGATAGCCGCGTGCGGTGATTTGCGCTTCCAGCTCCGCCAGCAGCGCCGCTGCATATCCGCGGCGCCGGTGATTCCGATGCGTCCAGATCCGCTTCAGTTCGGCGGTGTCGGCGTCGAACCTGCAGAACGCGCCGCCGGTGACCGCAAGGCCGCCGAGCAGACCGATCAGCATCCCGCCGTCAGGCGCGGCGAACTCATCGGAGGGGCCGTCGCGCATCCAGTCCAGATACGTTTGCGCCTCACCGCCGTAGCGCTGCGCGTACTCGACGGCGAGCTCGGTCAACAAGGGCTGCGCCACCGCGTCATTCAGGGCGGCGGGCACAAAGCGAAGCTGGCCGCACGGGGCTGGGTGGCTGGCTCGAGTCATTGGCTGAACCCGGACTAAACCCGCACTGCCGTGAGATACCTAGGGGTGACCGCCAAATCGCGGCTGCTGAGCCGCCGCCGTACCGGCATGCCGATGGCGGCACGCATCTCGACGACACCCTGGTCTGCGATCTGCCAGCCTGCCTCAGCGAAATAATCAGGGACATAACGATATTCGCCCTCATACGTCAGCGTCGCGAGCTCGACGTCCAGGCCCTGTTCGCGCCACAGGTCGATGAAGGCCCGCCCTTCCTCCAGCTGCAACTTGGTCCACGGCAGGTGATCGGCCGCGAATCGGCTACCGGGAGCGCTCACCGCCGTGACATCGTGCAGTAACCGGTCTTGCGCGTCGGGCGGCAGGTATCCCACCAGCAACTGCTCGGCGATCCACACGGTGCGTTCCGCACTGTCGAATCCGACCCTGCGCAACGCTGCCAACCAGTCCTGCCGAAGGTCGACGCCTACCGCGCAACGGTTGGCAGTCAACTCCGCGCCCAACCCGCGTAACACCTCGGTCTTGAACTCGACGACCTGTGGCTGATCGATCTCGTAAACCGTGGTCCCGGGCGGCCACCACAACCGGTACGGGCGCGTGTCAAGACCAGAGGCCAGGATCACCACTTGCGCAATTCCCGCCCTGCCGGCGTCGGCGAGGAATTGATCCAAAAACCGGCTGTAAGCAGCCAGGATGTTCATCATGCCGGTCATTCGGTCGTTGCCGTCGCCGTCGTCGGTGTAGATCTGGTTCTCGATCAGGCGGGTGAAGTACTTCACGCCGACGGCGCGGACCAGTGGTTCCGCGAACGGATCCTGGAGCAGGCCGGTGTTGTTGGCCACCGCCCTGGCCGTCGCGCCGAATGTGGCCGTCACTCCGACACCGGTTGTCACAGCCGACGTGTCGTTTTGCGTCCGCACCATCGGCTCAGCTGTCCGCTCTTCCTCGTAGCGCCAGCGCCACGCCGCCTCGCCACCCCAGCAGCAGTACCGCGGTGACCGACGAGGCCACCACGACGAAACTCGCCGCCACCCCGGCGGAACTGACCTTGCGTAGGAACATGCCGAAAACAACAGTGCACAGCCACACGATCATCCCGGTCGGTACTACCTCAGTGGGCCGCCGCCACGCCCGCGAGGCCACCCACCCGACGAGGGTCCCGGACAGGAATGGCCACGCGGTCGACGCGACGCCGGTGATGGTGACTCCTTCGTCGTGGCTGCGCCGTCCCACCGCGCAGAACAGCAGTACCGCAAGGATGTCGGCGCTCAGCCACGCCGGCCCGCGCCGCGATGACATGCAGCGAGACTACCGCGGATCCTTGACCACGCTGTTGGGGTGAACCTAGATTCAGCAGGAATGAGCGCCAGTTCATCCCAAGCACCACCGACTTTCGATCCTGACGACCCGCTTGGACTGGACGCGTCCCTGTCAAACGATGAAATCGCGGTGCGCGAAACCGTCAGGAAGTTCTGCGCCGAGCATGTGACGCCGTACGTGGCGGATTGGTTCGAGGCCGGCGACCTTCCGGTGGTTCGCGAACTGACAAAGCAGTTCGGTGAACTCGGCCTGCTCGGCATGCACCTGGAAGGCTACGGTTGCGGAGGGTCGTCGGCCGTGCACTACGGCCTGGCCTGTGTCGAGCTGGAGGCCGCCGACTCCGGCGTCCGGTCCATGGTGTCGGTGCAGGGCTCGCTGGCGATGTTCGCGATCTGGAATTTCGGCTCCGAGGAGCAGAAGCAGCAGTGGCTGCCCGGCATGGCAGCCGGCGATCTGATCGGCTGCTTCGGGCTGACCGAACCCGACGCCGGGTCCGACCCCGCCGCCATGAAAACCCGTGCGCAGCAAGACGGTTCGGACTGGATCCTCAACGGACGCAAGATGTGGATCACCAACGGGTCGGTGGCCGACGTCGCCATCGTCTGGGCAAACACCGACGACGGGATTCGCGGCTTCATCGTGCCCACCGACACCGCGGGGTTTTCCGCCAACACCATTCACCACAAGCTGTCGCTGCGCGCGTCGATCACCAGTGAGCTGGTCCTCGACGACGTGCGGCTGCCCGCAGAGGCGATGCTGCCCGACGCGCTGGGCCTCAAGGGCCCGCTGTCGTGCCTGTCGGAGGCACGCTACGGAATCATCTGGGGGTCGATGGGAGCGGCGCGCTCGGCGTGGCAATCCGCGCTCGACTATGCGACGCAACGGACTCAGTTCGGCCGTCCGATCGCCGGATTCCAGCTGACCCAGGCCAAACTCGTCGACATGGCAGTGGAACTGCATAAAGGGCAGCTGCTGTCACTGCACCTCGGCCGGCTCAAAGACACCGTGGGCCTGCGGCCCGATCAGGTCAGCTTCGGCAAGCTCAACAACACCCGAGAGGCGATCAAGATCTGCCGGACCGCCCGAACGATACTGGGCGGCAACGGAATATCGCTGGAGTACCCGGTGATCCGGCACATGGTCAACCTGGAGTCGGTACTGACGTACGAGGGCACCGCCGAGATGCACCAGCTCGTCCTCGGCCAGGCCTTCACCGATTTGGCCGCGTTCCGCTGACGGTTCCGATGCGGACTATCCACAACCACTGGGCTGAGAGAGACTTAGCCAATGCCGACACCGCGACGCGGGCAGGAACGTATCGAAATCGCAGCCGCCCCGGAGGAAGTGTTCGACCTCGTCGCCGACATCACCCGCATGGGTGAGTGGAGTCCGGAGTGCTATCGATGCGAGTGGCTGGACGGAGCGACCGGGGCGGCGCCCGGGGCGAGGTTTCGGGGCTACAACCGGATTCGGGGCTATCGCTGGCAGCGCACGGCCATGGTCGACGTCGCAGACCGGGGCCGCGAGTTCGCCTTCACCACGCTCGACGCCCGCACCGGACGGCACGAAACCCGTTGGCGCTACACGATGGAACCTTCTCCGAGCGGTACGTTTCTCACCGAGTCCTTCGAGTTTCTCTGGTGTTCGGTTGCCAACCGGACAGTCGAGATGTTCCTGCCCCGCGGACGCCAGATGAACCGGGGCATCCACGAGACACTCGCCCGCATCAAACAAGCTGCCGAATCCAGGCGATGACGGCATCGTCTGTCCCACGACCCCGGAGATGAACATGAGTGTTACGGCTTATCGAATGGGCGTGTGGGTGGCGGCGGGCGCCATCATGGTCTCGGCGGGTGTGCTACCGCGGGCAGCTGGCGATCCCCCCGTCGCGTTGCCGCCGATGACTTCCAGTGGCGGCGGGCCGATCATCGGCGGCGGTGATGAGGCCGCGCAGGGGCGGATGTCGTTGCAACTGACCAGCCGCAACAGCCCCGACATCCAAGAGGTCGACGGGTCCGACGCGGCCGCGTTCATCAACGCCGCGGCCGGGCTGTCCGACCCGCGGCTGGCCGCCCCGTTCCAGTTGCTGCAGCGGGCGCTGGGCTGTCAGAAGGACAACGCGGGGTTCGGCGCGCGGGCCTATCGTCGGGCCGACGGACAGTGGGGTGGCGCGGTGCTGGTCGTCGCCAAGAGCGCCACCTCGGACGTCGACGCACTGACCAACTGCGTCAGCTCCAACTGGGCCAAGCCGACGGCAGGTGGGGCGACGTCGATGTGCAACGACGGCTGGACATATCTCACCTCTGGCGAAAACCGCCGTCCGGAAACGTATTACATCTTGCTGGCCGGTACGGCGTCGGACTTTTGTAGCGTGCCGGACGCGAACTACCGCAACTTCGCGTCGGCGTGGCCCTGAGCCGACCCGAATGCCAGCGAGCTTCTCAGGCAAGATCGCATTCGTTACCGGTGGCGCATCAGGCATCGGTGCCGCGCTGGCCGCCAAGCTGGCCGACGAGGGCGCCGACGTCTGGATCGCCGATCGCCAATTAGACGCGGCACATGAGCTGGCGCGACGGTGAACGATGGCGGTGCAACGGCGCACGCGATCGAGCTCGACGTGCGCAGCTACCCGTCGTTCGAGCGCGCCGTCGGCGAAGCGATGCAGCACTCCGGGCGGATCGACTACCTGTTCAACAACGCCGGCATTGGGGTGGGCGGCGAGGTCGACTCATACACACTCGACGACTGGAACAACGTCTTCGACGTAAACGTTCGCGGTGTGGTGCACGGCATCCAAGCGGTGTACCCGATCATGATTCGGCAGCGCTCGGGACACATCGTCAATACGGCCTCGGTGGCCGGCCTGGTCGCCTCTCCCAGTTCGGCGAGCTACACCGCGTCCAAGCACGCCGTTGTCGCGCTGTCCAAAACGTTGCGGCTAGAGGCCGAGCGGCACGCCATAAAGGTGTCGGTGCTTTGTCCGGGTGCGGTCCGGACCCCGATCCTCACCGGCGGAGTGTACGGACGGATGACCATGACCGGCCTCAGCGACGAGGATCTACTGAAATTCTGGGAGCCGACCCGCCCGATGGCCCCCGAAAACTTCGCCGAACGCGCCCTTCGCGGGGTGTTGCGTGGAGACGCATTCATTGTGGTGCCGGCCTGGTGGAAGGCCGCGTGGTATCTGGACCGCTGGTTTCCGTCCTTGACGACGCGTGCCGCCCGGCGCACCCTCAAACGCATACGTGAAATGCGTTCCAGCACATAGTGATTGATTTGCTCTGCCGAGCAGGCGCAAAGTTGCCCGACACACCGGGCGCTCAGGGGCTTTTGCGTCTGCTCGGCGTCAGATAGGTGACGATGCCATAGGTGCCGTCGTACGGTGGGAAGGCGCTGCGAGGACTGTGAGCTCCGACAAGCAATAGCGACCGGGAGGGACGAGTATGACGCAATCCAGCGAGGCGGCTGCCGGCAGGCGCCATCAGGTCGTCGTCATTGGAAGTGGGTTCGGCGGGCTGAATGCGGCTAGGTCGCTCAAACGGGCCGACGTCGACGTCACGCTGATTTCGAAGACCACCACGCACCTGTTCCAGCCGCTGCTGTACCAGGTGGCGACCGGCATCCTGTCCGAAGGCGACATCGCCCCGACTACCCGATTGGTCCTGCGCAAACAGAAGAATGTGCGGGTGCTGCTCGGCGAGGTCAACGCCATCGACCTGAAGGCGAAGACGGTCACCTCGAAGCTGATGGCCATGGAGACGGTCACGCCGTACGACAGCCTGATTGTGGCCGCCGGCGCGCAGCAGTCCTACTTCGGCAACGACCACTTCGCCACCTACGCGCCCGGCATGAAGACCATCGATGACGCGCTCGAATTGCGCGGCCGCATCCTCGGCGCGTTCGAGGCCGCCGAAGTGACCACCGACCCGGCCGAACGGGAACGGCGCCTGACGTTCGTCGTCGTCGGTGCCGGCCCGACCGGTGTCGAGGTCGCCGGGCAGATCGTCGAACTCGCCGAGCGCACTTTGGCAGGCGCATTCCGAACCATTACACCCAGTGAGTGCCGGGTGATCCTGCTCGACGCGGCGCCCGCGGTATTGCCCCCGATGGGCCCCAAGCTGGGGCTCAAGGCGCAGCGGCGGCTGGAGAAGATGGACGTCGAAATTCAGCTCAATGCGATGGTGACCGCCGTCGACTACAAGGGCATCACCATCAAGGACAAGGACGGCGCCGAACGCCGCATCGAATGCGCATGCAAGGTGTGGGCGGCCGGCGTCCAGGCCAGCCCGCTGGGCAAGATGATCGCCGAACAGTCCGACGGAACCGAGACCGACCGCGCCGGACGAGTGATCGTCGAACCGGACCTCACCGTGAAGGGACATCCGCATGTCTTTGTCGTCGGGGACCTGATGTCGGTGCCGGGGGTACCGGGGATGGCGCAGGGGGCGATCCAAGGAGCGCACTACGCCACCAAGGTCATCAAGAACACGGTCAAAGGCAAAGACGACCCCGCCAACCGGGAGCCGTTCAAGTACTTCAACAAGGGCAGCATGGCGACGATCTCGCGGAACAGCGCCGTCGCGCAGGTCGGCAAGCTGGAGTTCGGCGGGTACTTCGCCTGGCTGGCCTGGCTGGTGCTGCACCTCTACTACCTGGTCGGCCACCGCAACCGCATTGCCGCCCTGTTCTCCTGGTGGATTTCGTTCGTGGGCCGCAGCCGCGGCCAGATGGCGATCACCAGCCAGATGATCTACGCCCGATCGGTGATCAACTGGATGACGCAGACCCAGGGCCAGGGACCGCTGGCCGCCGCCGAGCAGGCCGAAGAGGCCGAAAAGAAAGCGGTCGGCTAACTGAGGGCCTGGTCGATATCGGCGATCAGATCGTCGGCGCTTTCCAGCCCGACCGATATGCGGATCACGCCGTCCCCGAGGCCGATCGCCGCGCGACCCTCCGGGCCCATCGCCCGGTGCGTCGTCGTCGCCGGATGGGTGACAAGGGATTTGGCGTCGCCGAGGTTGTTCGAAATATCGATCAGCCGCAGCTTGTCGAGCAATTCGAAAGCCCGTTGCTTTGCGGCGCTCTCCGGTACGTCGAGCTCGAAGGTGATAACCGTTCCGCCGCCGGACATCTGACGCTTGGCCAGGTCGTACTGCGGGTGTGACACCAGATACGGGTAGCGCACCCAGCGCACCGCCGGATGACTTTCCAGGAACTCCGCAATCCGCTGCGCGGAGGAATTGCTCTGTTCCACCCGAATGGCCATTGTCTCAAGGCCTTTCAGTAGCACCCACGCGTTGAAGGCGCTCATCGCCGGGCCGGTGTGACGCATCAGCTTTTGCACCGGGCCGTCGATGTACTCCTTGTCCCCGAGGATGGCGCCGCCGAGCACACGACCCTGACCGTCGATGTGCTTGGTGCCGGAATACACCACCACGTCGACACCGAGCGGAAAACCCTGCTGCAGCAGCGGAGTGGCAAAGACGTTGTCCAGCACCACCTTTGCGCCCGCCGCGTGGGCCATATCGCTCACCACGGCGATGTCCACCAGCGACTGCATGGGATTGGACGGCGTTTCGAAGAACACTGCCTGGGTGGGGACCGACAATGCCTGCTCCCACTGCGAAAGATCGTCGCCGTCGACGAAGACGGTCTCCACTCCCCACCGCGGCAGGATCTCGTTGCACACCACGAAGCACGACCCGAACAGGCTGCGGGCTGCCACCAGCCGGTCGCCGGCGCCCAGCAGCGCGCCCAGCGAGACGAACACCGCGGCCATCCCGCTCGCGGTGCCGAAAGCCGCCGGGGCTCCCTCGATCAGGCGCAGCCGCTCCTCGAACATCGTCACCGTCGGGTTGCCGTAGCGCGAGTACACGAAGTGGTCGGGCTCGCCGGTGAACGCCTCTTCCGCGACGGCCGCCGACGGGTACACGTAGCCCGACGTCAGATACATCGCCTCGGCGGTCTCGTCGAACCGGGACCGCAGGATCCCGCCACGCACCCCAATGGTGGCTTGGCTGACGCCGTCGGGCAGCCCCTTCGGCGTGCGGACCGAGGGCTGATCCGTCATTGCCGTTTCACCCCTGCTACCCCTGTTTCCAGGGCAAACCGATTGCCCGCCAACCTGTTCCGCCGCGGTGACCGTCGCTGTCGAGATGTCCCTCGAAGCCGTCGAGCACGTTGTAGGCCGGCGTGAGGCCGGCCTCGGTGGCCAGTTCCGCGGCGCCGATGGAGCGGTTACCCGAGCGGCACAGGAAGACCAACGGCCGCTCTCCTTCGCCGGCTGCCGGCGGGATCCGCTCTTTCAGTTCGGTCAAGAAGTTCTGGTTGCGCTGCCCGTTGGAACTGTTCCACTCGAGGAAGACCACCTCACGACCCAGGCTCGACAGGTCGGGCACGCCGACGAATCGCCATTCGGCGTCGGTGCGCACATCGACCAGGACCGCGTCGGGGTTGTCGCTGAGCAGCTTCCAGGCCTGCTCGGGCGTGATATCTCCTGCGTAACTCATTCGCGTGAGTCTCGCACATTCAGCCGGCCCGCCGCCTCCCGGGCACGTTCGCGCGCGATCGCCACATCCGTTCCTGTGGCCAACGTCACTCCCACCGGCCGCCCGTCGCGCTGGCCGAACACCCGGACATCGCTTTCCGGCGTGCCGAGCGTGGCGGCCAGCGCGGTCCGCATCGCTTGGGCGGTGGCGGGAACCGCGTTCAGCAGCTGGCTGGCGCCGGGCGAAATCATCATGGTGTCCACCGGAAGGCCAAGAATGACGCGCGCCTGCAGGTCGAATGCCGAAAGCCGCTGAGTGCGCAACGTCACCCACGCGCTGTGTCGCGGATAGGCGGTGATGTCGGCGAAGTACACCTCGTCGCCGTTGATCATCAGCTCGACGGCGAACACGCCGCGTCCGCCGACGGCCTTGACGATGCGGGCGGCCACGGACTTGGCGGCGTCCATCGCGGCCGTGCTCATCTTCTGCGGCTGCCAGGACTCGACGACCTCGGCATGGGCGTCGACGTGACCGATCGGTGAGCAGAACTCGATAGCCGGCCCGGCCGGGCCCTCAGTGCGCACGACGAGCAGGGTGACCAGCACTTCGACCTCGACCACCGCTTCGGCCAGCACCCGATGCGCTTTGTCATGGCCCACCGCACGCTGCCAGGCGGCGGCGATGTCTTCGGGCCCCCGCACCAGGGACTGGCCCGGTCCGACCGGGCCGGTCACGGGTTTCACCAGCAACGGGTATCCCGCGTGGGACGCCACCGCCTCGAGTTCCTCGACCGTTCCGGCGAACCAGAACGGCGCGGTGGGCAGGCCGAGTTCGTCGGCGGCCAGCCGGCGCAGCCCTTCCCGATCGGCGATGAGCCGGATGCTGCGGGCGCTGGGCACCAGCTCCGTGCGGTCATCGAGGCCGTCGAGCTCGGCGGTGCTGACCACGACATCCGGTTTCAGACGGCCGACCAGGGCGGACAGATTCTCGGCGTCGACCGGCTGCTCGATCACCTCCGCGCCGAGGCGCCGCAAGGCGATGGTGAGCTCGGCGGTGAACTCGTCGGAGCCCACCAGCATGACCACAGGCCTGGCCTGGCCGTCGGTATCGGCGGGTTCCGGCGTCGCCGGCTCGTGCTGTCCTTCGACGGGGGCCTCGGTCACGCTTTCCAGAATAAGGGCGCCACCTTTGTCGTCGAGCGTCCGCATTTGTACAGCGAAAGGCCGTTTCGGGCGTACATTTGCGGCCGCTCGCGGGCCGCGCCTACGGCTGGCCGGGCAGCAACCGCACCATCAGGCCGTTGCCTTCGGCCAGCAGGGTCTGTTCGGCGTCGACCAATTCCGCGGATACGAATGCCTTGCGACCCTCGGTGCGGGTGACCCGTCCCCGAATCGCCAGCGCCACGTTGATCGGGGTGACCTTGCGGTAGTCCACATGCAGGAAAGCGGTCCGGCTGATCGGCCGTCCTGCCGCGTGCGAAATCATGCCGAACATATGGTCAAACAGCAGCGGCAGCACACCGCCGTGCACCGCCATGTTGCCGCCGACGTGGAAGCGGCTGAAGTATCCCGTCATCGCGACGCCGTCGGGCCCGTAGCGCGTCAACGTCCAAGGCGGCAGCAGCAGGCTGCCCATTCCCGGCAAGTCGGGCGTCCGCCCCGCCGGGGCCTTGCCCTCGGCGGCCTCGAACGGGCTTAACAAATCGACCAGCGCCTCGGCGCGGTCCGCCGCTTCGTCCCAATCGTCCGGAGCCGCCGATACCGCCAGGTCCTGCAGCCGTCGCATGGCCGCGACGAACCGGCCGAAACCAGGACCCGGAGTGGCCGGCTCGTATTCCGGAAAGCCGCCGTGATGGTGATATTCGGGGTCTAGCTCTTCAGGATCCTGCACCGCATCCGTCACGGGCGGGCCTGCAGGACGTCACGGCGCACGATCGTCTGATCCCGCCCCGGGCCGACGCCGATACACGAAACCGGTGCTCCGGCAAGCTCTTCCAGCCTCAACACGTAGTCCCGCGCCTTGGCGGGCAGGTCGTCGAAGTCCCGCGCCGCGGAAATGTCTTCCCACCAACCAGGCAGCTCCTCGTACACCGGCTCGGCGCGACAGAGATCGCTTTGGGTCATCGGCATGTCGTGGGTGAGCGCCCCGTCAATGCGGTATCCGACGCAGACCGGCACGGTTTCCAGGCTGGACAACACATCCAGCTTGGTCAGGAAGTAGTCGGTGATGCCGTTCACCCGGGTGGCGTAGCGCGCGATGACCGCGTCGAACCAGCCGCAGCGGCGCCGTCGTCCGGTGGTCACGCCGAACTCTCCGCCGGTCTTGGACAGGTATTCGCCGTTTTCGTCGAACAGCTCGGTGGGGAAAGGGCCAGACCCGACCCGGGTGGTGTAGGCCTTGAGAATCCCCAACACGGTTCCGATCCGGGTGGGCCCGATGCCGGAGCCGACGGCCGCGCCGCCCGCCGTCGGGTTCGACGACGTCACGTAGGGATAGGTGCCGTGGTCGACGTCGAGCAGGGTGCCCTGTGAGCCTTCCAGCAACACCGTCTCGCCCGCTTCCAGCGCGTTGTTCAGCAGCAGCCGGGTATCGGCGATCCGATGAAGAAAGCCCTCAGCCTGCTGCAGCAGCGTCTCGACCACTTGATTGGGGTCCAGCGCTTTGCGGTTGTAGATCTTGACCAGCACCTGGTTCTTGAACTCGAGCGCGGCCTCGACCTTGTGCGCCAGCTGGTCGGGGTTGCGGACGTCGGCCACCCGGATTCCCATCCGGGCGATCTTGTCCTGGTAGCACGGCCCGATGCCGCGGCCGGTGGTACCGATCTTCTTGCTGCCCATGTAGCGCTCGGTCACCTTGTCGATGGCGACGTGGTAGGGCATCAGCAGATGCGCGTCCGCGGAAATCAGCAGCTTGGAGGTGTCGACGCCACGGTCCTCGAGGCCTTTCAGTTCGTCCAGCAGAACGCCGGGGTCGATCACCACGCCGTTGCCGATGACGTTGGTGACGCCGGGCGTCAGCACGCCCGACGGGATCAGGTGCAACGCGAAGTTCTCGCCGGTGGGTAGTACGACGGTGTGCCCGGCGTTGTTGCCGCCCTGGTAGCGCACGACCCACTGAACACGGCTACCGAGCAGGTCAGTGGCCTTACCTTTGCCCTCGTCGCCCCACTGGGCGCCGATCAGGACGATTGCCGGCATGACATGCTCCCGCCTGCTCTGGCCTGTCGTACGGATGCTTATTCGTGGTGATCGCAAGCGCGGCGCAGCCGGGCGCAGCGGGTCACCACCATAATTGTGGTCCAGCCGGTGACTTACCCTACCCAGCACTTTGCGAGGAGCCATGAATATCGGGGTGAATACGGCGGATTACACCCCAAGCATGGCGGTGCTGATGTTCGGCGATCGGCCGGCACCCCGCCCGCTGGCCGGTCTGACCACGCGCCGGCTCGACACGACCGACATCGACCTGCCGCCATCCCGACGGCTGGTCGTCGTCGGCGACGATGCCCAGCTGGCCGCCGTGCTGACCCGGCTACTGCGCTCCGACCGGCTGGACGTCGAAGTGGCGTACGTGCCGCGCCGGCGGACCAGGGCGACCCGGGTCTACCGGCTGCCGGCCGGCCGGCGGGCGGCACGGCGGGCGCGGCGAGGCTCAGCCCGACGGGTGCCACTGATCCGCGACGAAACCGGTTCGGTGATCGTGGGGCGGGCCAGCTGGCTACCGCCGGCCGGTACGCAGTCGGTACACGGCGAAGCGGTGGTTGACGACGCCGTGCTGTTCGACGGCGACGTCGCCGAAGCGTGGATCGAGCCGACGTTGACCCTGCCGGGCCTGCGCGCTGCGGTCGCCCGGCCCATTTGGACTCGCCGATGGATCAGCGGGCGAGCGGCCCAGCTGGGTACTACCGGCGTCACCGTCGTCCGAGAGGGCGTCCCGGCCGCCCGCAACGCTCGCCGCTCGACGTTCTATCGCAACGTCGAGGGCTGGCTGCTGGTCCGGTAGTTTCGACCGCTACGGCCCGCTTGGACCTGTGGGCTCCGCCAGCTGTCGGCTTAGAACTTGCCGCGGTGGATGACGAATGTTCCTCCGGCCATCCGGTCATGTATGCCCTGCCGGCCGGGACTGTTCGCGATCGTGATGACTATGCCGATGCCGATGCCGAAAAAGAGAACGTAACCGAGAGCGTCCAGCACAACCTTCGCGGTACCGGCTGTCATTTGGGCAAGCTGGTCCACCGCCGGACCGAGGACTACCACCGCGAGTGGCACGGCGTTCCTGATCGCAGCAGCGGCGACGGGCGGATTGCCGATGCCTCCCCGGCCCCAAGACACGCAGCCGCAATAAGCGCATCATCGGCGTCGCCCCAACCGCGGCCTGCCAAGCCGCAAAGTACGCGATCTCATAGAGGAACAAGACGCCGTACAAAGCGACCCACGCTGTCTGCCCCTGCGGCCAGTGCGGCACGCCGACGAGAAACAAGACATTGGCGACGCCCGCGAACACCATGAAACGGGCGGCCTCAAGTGAGGGCAGCTGCCAACGCCTTTGTGTCCGGCAAGACGACTTCCTCGACGAGCTTGCCCCAGGCAATCCGGTGGAATGTGATGCCTCGATAGACAATCTCGCTGTCCCGCATCGCCGCGTAGCGAGTGGCAGTGCGGGTCAACCACGGACCACCTTCGACGATTACGTCCTCAGCCTTGAAGCGCAGCCCGGGTAGGCGACGGAAGAGCTCATCACGTAGCCACGCCCGCAGCGCGTCGGCACCGCGGAGGTCTGCCGCCAGCGGGTGGTCGCCCAGGTACACGAAGTGGACGTCGTCAGCCAGTGGGAGCTCGTCGATAGTCGCTTCAGCCAGCCGCTGCCATCCAGCCCGCACCTGCCTGCGTACGAACCAGCGGTAGATCATGGTGCGACCGTACCGGGCCCCGCAAGAAGGCACGTTCTATCGCAACATCGAGGGCTGGGTGCTGGTCCGGTAGTTTCGACCGGTGCGACCTAGCCCGATTTTCCTGGCCCTGGTCGGAGCGACGGCCGTCGGCGGCGTGCTGGCCTGGCTGGCCGGGGCGAGCGTGCGGCCGCTGTCCTATGCCGGGGTGTTCACCTTCGTGATCGCCGGCTGGCTGGTGTCGCTGTGCCTGCACGAATTCGGGCACGCTTACACGGCGTGGCGGTTCGGCGACCGCGACGCCGCCGTCCGCGGTTACCTAACGTTGGACCCGCGGCGCTACAGCCATGTCGGGCTGTCGCTGGTACTACCGATGATCTTCATCGCATTGGGCGGGATCGGCCTACCGGGCGCGGCGGTGTATCTGCAGACCACTTTCATGACACCAACCCGTCGCACCCTAGTCAGCCTGGCGGGGCCGGCGGCCAACCTGGTGCTGGCGGTGCTGCTGTTGGCCCTTACCCGGCTGTTCTATGACCCCCGACATGCCGTGCTATGGGCCGGCTTGGCGTTCTTGGGGTTTCTGCAGATCATGGCGGTGGTGCTGAACCTGCTGCCCATCCCGGGACTGGACGGCTATGACGCGCTGGAGCCGCACCTGAGTCCCGAGACGCAACGCGCGGTGGCACCCGCCAAGCAGTACGGCGTTTTCATTCTGCTGTTGTTGTTTTTTGCGCCGGGGCTGAGCCGGTGGCTGTTCGCGGTTGTGGGCTGGCTCTTCGGCTTCTCTGGTGTCCGGCAGGGATTGGCCGGTGCGGGCTTCAACCTGACGCTCTTCTGGCGGCAATGGCTCTGAGCCTTGCCATATATGCGTCAGCACGCATATATTCTGCGCATGGGCGCCGGGCATAGTCATATCCCGTCCCATGGCGATCGGGTTGTCCCCCGCATGATTATGGCCGCGGCGATCCTAGCGGCATTCTTCCTGATAGAGCTGATCACCGCGGTGTTGATCAACTCGATCGCGCTGCTGGCCGACGCGGGGCACATGCTCACCGACGTGGTGGCCGTATTCATGGGCCTGGCCGCCGTGGTGCTGGCCCGACGCGGCAGCACATCGCCGGCCCGCACCTACGGTTGGCATCGCGCCGAGGTGTTCACCGCGGTGGCCAACGCCGCGCTGCTGATCGGGGTCGCGACCTTCATTTTGTACGAGGCGATCCGGCGGCTGGGGGCGGCGCCGTCGGTCCCGGGCGCGCCGATGGTGGTGGTGGCGCTGGCCGGCCTGGCCGCCAACTTCGTCGTCGCGCTGCTGCTGCGTTCGCACGCGACCGACAGCCTGGCCGTCAAAGGCGCGTACATGGAAGTCGTGGCCGACACTGTGGGCAGCCTTGGCGTACTGGTCGCGGGCGTGGTCACCATCACCGCCCGCTGGCCGTACGCCGACGTGGTGGTTGCGGTGCTGGTCGCGCTGTGGGTGCTGCCTCGGGCGCTGGCACTGGCCCGCGAAGCGCTGCGGATCCTGTCCGAGGCGTCGCCCACCCACATCGACGTCGAGGAGCTGCGAGCGGCGCTGGGCACGGTCGACGGCGTCACCGACGTGCACGACCTGCACGTATGGACGCTGTCACCGGGCAAGGACATGTGCACCGTGCACCTGACCAGCGACGGCAATTCCGCTCGGATACTGCACGACGCGCGCGCGGTGCTGTCGGCGCGCGGGCTGGATCACGCCACCGTCCAGATCGAGTGCCCGGACGGCGGTGGCTGCGCAGAAAGCTTCTAGAGTCCCAGGGCGGAGCGCGCGGATGGGTCGCAGTCGTCGAGCAGATCCAGGCAGCGTGCGTACTCATCGGTCTCCCCGATGGCGTCGGCGGCGCGCGCCAGTGCCGCCACACACCGCAAAAAGCCGCGGTTGGGCTCATGCGAATAGGGCACCGGGCCGAAACCCTTCCAGCCGTTGCGGCGCAGCTGATCCAGGCCGCGATGGTAGCCGGTGCGGGCGTACGCATAGGCCGTGATGGCCTTGTCGTCGGCCAGTGCCTCCTCGGCGAGGGCCGCCCAGGCCACCGATGCCGACGGATGCGCGGCGGCAACAATGCCCGGGTTTTCGCCGGCGAGCAGCTCCGCCTCGGCCTCGCTGTCACCAGGTAGCAGGATCGGGTCGGGTCCCAGAAGATCACCCATCGGCGTCATGGGTTCCATTTTGCCGTCGTGTTTGCCGACGCCCTAGCTCGCCATGCCCCCAACCGGCTATGCGGTCGCTAAGCTACGAACCATGTCTGACAAACCCAGGCCCGATCGCGGTGGCCCGCCGGATCCAGACCCGGCCGGCGAGCGGACCGCTGGTCGGGGTGCAGGGTCTGCCGAAGACCAGCCGTCGATGCCCGGCGACGCCGAGACCGTCGTCATAAACAAGGGCGATCCGGAGCAGGATTCCGAGACAAATCCGGAACTCATGCGCGAGCGCCGCTTCACCGCCCCGGGCTTCGACGCGAACGAGACGGCGATCATCCAGACCGGTCCCGACGCCGAAACCGAGGTCATCCCGAAACCGCCGTCGAGATCACAGTCGCAGCCGCAAGCCGGCCCACCGGTCCAGGGCTTGCCACCCAAAACGGCTGTGCCACAATCGATCCCGGCTCGCGACGCGGGAAAGGCACCGGCATCCAGGAATCAGAAGCTGGGCTGGGCGCTGGCGATAATCGTCCTGCTTTTGGCAGTGACGGCAATCGCGATCCTGCTCGCCGTGTACTTCGATAAGCACCACTCCCGGAAAGCCTCGGAGGAGGACCGGGTGCGCCAAACGATCCGGCAGCTCGATGCCGCGCTGCAGTCCGGCGACCTGGCAACGCTGCGCAGCATCACCTGCGGCACCACCCGGGACGGCTACGTGGAGTTCGACGAGCACTCGTGGCAGGAGACCTATCACCGGGTCGCCGCGGCCAAGCAGATTCCGGTGATCGACAGCATCGACCAAGTAGCCGTCGACGGCCAGCACGCCGAGGCAAACGTCACCACGTACATGGCATACGACCCGAAGGTTCGCTCGACGCGCAGTTTTGACCTGCAGTATCGCGACGGTCAGTGGAAGGTCTGTCAGTCTCCCACCGGCTAGGCCGGCTATGCGCGCTTCGCCGAACGTGCTCTGAGGGCGGTTTTTTTGCGATTTTTCCGCCCTGAGAGCACGCTCGGCGCGGGAGTTAGCCTGATAATGCCTTGCCGGCGCAGTGCAGGTCGTCGCAGGCTTCCACTACCCGTTCGGCCATTCCCGCTTCGGCCTTCTTCAGGTAGCTGCGCGGGTCGTAGACCTTCTTGGAACCCACTTCGCCGTCGACTTTGAGCACGCCGTCGTAGTTGGTGAAGATGTGGCCGGCGATCGGGCGGGTGAACGCGTACTGGGTGTCGGTGTCGACGTTCATCTTGACCACTCCATAACGGAGCGCTTCCTCGATCTCCGACTTCTCCGAGCCCGAGCCGCCGTGGAACACGAAGTCGAACGGCTTGGCATCATCGGATAGTCCGAGTTTGGCCGCCGCCACCTTCTGCCCCTGGGCCAGAATATCGGGACGCAGCTTGACGTTGCCGGGTTTGTACACGCCGTGCACGTTGCCGAACGTCGCGGCCAGCAGATACTTGCCATGCTCGCCATGCCCGAGCGCATCGATGGTCTTCTCGAAATCGTCCGGCGTGGTGTAGAGCTTCTCGTTGATCTCGTGGGCGACGCCGTCTTCCTCGCCGCCCACCACGCCGATTTCGATTTCCAGGATGATTTTGGCCGCCGCGGCTTCCTTGAGCAGCTCCCGCGCGATTTCGAGGTTTTCGTCGATCGGCACTGCCGACCCGTCCCACATATGCGACTGGAAGAGCGGATTCTGGCCTGCTGAAACCCGCTCGGCCGAGATCGCCAGCAGCGGTCGGACGTAGCTGTCGAGCTTGTCCTTGGGGCAGTGGTCGGTGTGCAGCGCGACATTGACCGGGTATTTGGCCGCGATGATGTGGGCGAATTCGGCCAACGCCAGCGCGCCGGTCACCATGTCCTTGACGCCCAGGCCGGACCCGAATTCCGCACCGCCGGTGGAGAATTGGATGATGCCGTCGCTGCCGGCATCGGCGAAGCCCTTGATTGCGGCGTTGATGGTTTCCGAGGAGGTGCAGTTGATGGCCGGGAAGGCGTACGCGTTTTCCTTGGCGCGTTTCAGCATCTCGGCGTAGACCTCGGGCGTTGCGATGGGCATGGATCTTCCTCCTGAGTGCTGGGTCTCATCAGTATCGCAACACCTGGATTTGTGTCGACCCCGGTATGTTGTGAGGTCATGAGCACCACCGTGGTGGCCTTGGGCAACATCCTCGACCCGATGTACTGGTTGGGCGCCCATGGTGTCTTCGGCTCGGCGGTGCTGCCCGGGATCCTCATCATCGTCTTCATCGAGACCGGCCTGCTGTTCCCCTTCCTGCCCGGCGAGTCGCTGCTGTTCACCGGAGGTCTGCTGGCCGCACACCCGGACCCCCCGGTCAGCATCTGGGTGCTGGCGCCCTGCGTTGCGGTGACCGCGGTACTGGGCGATCAGACCGGGTATTTCATCGGGCGCCGGATCGGCCCGGCGCTGTTCAAGAAGGAAGATTCCCGGTTCTTCAAGAAGCACTATGTGACGGAGTCCCACGCGTTCTTCGAGAAGTACGGCCCGTGGGCGATCATCTTGGCCCGGTTCGCGCCGTTCATCCGGACATTTACGCCGGTGGTCGCCGGGGTGTCCTACATGCGGTATCCGGTGTTTCTGGGATTCGACATCATCGGCGGTATCGCGTGGGGCGGGGGTGCGACGCTGGCGGGCTACTTCCTGGGGAACGTGCCGTTCGTGCACCACAACTTGGAAAAGATCATCCTGGCCATCTTGTTCGTATCGCTGCTGCCGGCGTTCATCTCGGCGTTTCGGATCTACCGGTCACGGCACCGCGGGCCGAAGCCAGAGCCGACGGATGAGCCGGATCGGGCGGCGTTAACCGACTGACTAGTGGCGATCGCAAGCGCGGCGCAGCCGGGCGCGGCGGGTCGCCACCATCAGGCCGACTCTGCGTCGTCGTGCACCGCGACGCTGTGCGCGGCCTCCATCAGCATCCACCCGGAAAGCTGCACCGACAGGTCCCGTTCCGCTACTTCGGACGCGTTGACCGCACCCTCGACGAATTGCGCTCGCTTGCCGGCGCCGGTGGGCAGCTCCGCGTCGCGGTCCCAGAACGCTCCGAACACCGGTAACCCGTCGACGGTTTGCCGATAGTCCCATGCCGACTTCGCCGACGATAGCACCAGCGCGCCGGCGCTGCGGCGCGCCGATACGTCCTCGGTGGAGTCGCCCGGCAATGCCGTGGCGACGAGCGCGAGATATCGCGCGGTGACGCCGGCAAACAAACCGCCGTCGCCACCGCCGGCGCCCTGCAGCACCCCCGACGGCGCCATGTGCTCGGCGACGGCTTTGACCAGTCGATGTACTCGTTCCGCGTGCCGCCGGTCCTCGGTGCGTGCGGCCAGCTCGGTTTCCAGCCCCAACACCACTCCCTGGCAATAGGTGTACTGCGCGCGGACCAGCGAGCCGGCCTTGATGCCGTCGAACACCAGGTGCGTCTCCGGATCGATCAGCGTGCGGTCAATCCAGTCGGCCATCTGCACCGCACGCTGCAGCCGATCGCCGTAACGCGCCAAGAAGATCCCGGCCGGGCCGTTGGCCGGGGCATTGAAGAACTGGTCTTGCTTGCGCCACGGTATGCCGCCGCCGTCCTCCGGCACCCATGCCTTGATGAACTGGTCTGCGAGTTTGGGGAGCGCGCGACGGCGTTCCACCCCGGCCACTCGGGCCGCACGTTCCAGCGCCAGCGCCAGCCACGCCATGTCGTCGTAGTAGTTGTTGGTCCAGGAGAAGTTATTGCGTAACCGGTGGGAACGAACCTGCCGGTTGATCCTGGTCCGCCGCTGTGGCTGCGGGTCGCGCAGCTGCGCGTCGATCAGACAATCCAGCAAATGCGCCTGCCACCAGTAGTGCCAGGTGCCGAACAACCGGTCTTTGCGGTCCGACGGCCAGGCCACCACCCCTAGCTGTGTTCCGGGCAGCGCCCACAGCCGTTTCAGGTGTCGTTGCGTGACGGCGGCTTCCGCACTCGCCGCCCGGTTCGCCCAAACCTGCTCCATGGGTTAGATCCTGCCTTAGCCCTGGAGTCGATGTGGCGGGAGCAACCGGCGGCTACGCTTTCTGCCCATGAGCGTGTACAAGGTGATCGACATCATCGGGACCAGTCCGACCTCCTGGGAGCAGGCCGCCGCCGAGGCTGTGCAGCGCGCACGGGAAAGCGTCGACGACATCCGCGTGGCACGCGTCATCGAACAGGACATGTCGGTGGACAGCGCCGGCAAGATCACCTTCCGCATCAAGCTGGAGGTCTCGTTCAAGATGAGGCCCGCGCGGCCGAGCTGACGCCGTCGGTCGTCGGGTGTGAAACGTTGGCGTTGGCTGTGAAGCCACGGCGTTGGCTGTGAAACGTCGGCGTTGGCTGTGAAGCCAGGGCGGACAAATCGCGAAATCCTCACCGCCGCTTCACAATCAACGCCCTGGCGTCACCGTTGACTCCACCGCTTCACTTTCGACGCCACCGTTTCACACCCGACGCCGTTCACCAGGCACGCGACATGTCGGCGTGCTCCCTGATCCATGCGTGCATTGCAATTCCCGCGGCGACGCCGGCATTGATGCTGCGCGTCGAGCCGAATTGGGCGATGGACACGGTGATCGCCGCGCCAGAGCGAATGTCGTCGGTGATACCGGGGCCTTCCTGTCCGAATACCAGCAGACAGTCCCGCGGCAGCGCAGTCTGCTCCAGGCGCGCCGCACCCGGGACGTTGTCTACCGCAACGACGGTCAATCCCGCGCCGGCCGCGAAGTCCAGCAGTTCAGCTACCGTGTCGTGATGGCATAACCGCTGGTAGCGATCGGTCACCATGGCGCCGCGGCGATTCCAGCGCCGCCGGCCGACAATATGCACGGTGTGCACGGCGAACGCGTTGGCGGTACGCACCACCGAACCGATATTGGCGTCGTGCCCAAAGTTCTCGATCGCCACATGCAGCGGATGACGACGACTGTCTATGTCGGCGACGATCGCTTCCCGGGTCCAATACCGGTAGGCGTCGACGACATTGCGAGTATCCCCATCCCGCAACAAGATTGGGTCATACCGCGGATCTTCGGGGAGCTCGCCGTCCCACGGCCCGACTCCGCCGCCCGGTGTTCCCCATTCGGTGGGGCCGGGCTCGCTCACCGCAGCGTCCAGACGCCGGCGTGGGTGCCGACTATCGCCACGGTCGCATAAAGCAACGCCTGGTTGATTTCGCCCTGGGTACACAGCGACGCGTTGACGTGCACCGAGTTCAACGACGCATCGGGCAGGACCAGCACCGCTGACCCGTATGCCGCGCAGGCCTGGCTCAGCCCCTGGCCGGGTAAAGTCGGCGCGGCCAGCAGCATCAGCGGGCCGCCACGCGTCGCTGACTCGTCGCGGTATCGGGCAGCCACAGCGTCGGCCTGCAGCCCAAGCAGCATGTAGCCATTGCCGGCGAACGCGCCCGCATCACCCAGCTGCGCCTTGGTCACCGGGGTACCGTCGGCGTGCCAGGCCGAAATGCTGGTGGTCTTGACCACCAAGCCGGTGTCGTTCTCGTTGGTCGGCAGCAGGCCGACCGGAAACGCCGCTGGATAGGCGGCCGAGGTTTTCGGGATCCGGTCCTGCGGCGAGTAGCAGTACACCCCACGGACCTGGCTTCGGTCCTTGAGCGGACCCAGACACACCGTGCCGGTGAGCCGGCCCGAGGGCGCCGACAACGGCGTGGTGATGTCGTGGACCTTGGTCATCGCCTCGTCGCAGCTAGCCATGCCGGTGGATTCCATCGGGTGCGCCAAAGCGCCGTAAAGGCCGAAGCGGATGTCCTCGGGTTTGGCGTGCGGCGCCTTGGGGTCCGTCGGCGATGCGTCGACGTCGATCAGCACGTAGTCGTCGTCCCAGCGCAGATTCGACACCGACATGTTCCAGCCGAGCAAACCCAGCGCTTCGCCGAGCCGCGCAGCCTGAGCACCGTAGGGGCGAGCGGCGTGGTCCGAGCCCGAGCAGCCCACCAGACAGGCCGTCAGGCAGGCCAGAACCATGAACGTCCGCACGATAGCGCCCTAGCTCAGCCCCAGATCGGCCAGGCCCAGCACACTGCGGTACGGCAGTCCCTCAGCTTCGATCGCCTCCGCGGCGCCCGTGTCGCGGTCCACCACCGTCGCCACGCCGATCACCTCGCCACCCGCCTCTCGGACGGCCCGCACCGCCGTCAGCGCCGATCCACCCGTGGTGCTGGTGTCCTCCACCACCAGCGCGCGTCGGCCGGACACCTCAGATCCCTCGATAAGACGTTGCAGGCCATGGGTTTTCACGGACTTCCGAACCACGAACGCGTCGATCGGGCGGCCCGGAGCGTGCATGATCGCCGTCGCCACCGGATCAGCGCCCAGGGTCAGGCCGCCGACGACGGCGTAGTCCCAGTCTCGAGTGAGCTCGCGCATCAGGCGGCCAATCAGCGCGGCGGCCCGGTGATGCAGGGTAGCGCGACGCAAGTCGACGTAGTAATCCGCTTGCTTGCCCGACGACAGCGTGACGCGACCGTGTACCAGCGAGAGTCGACGCACCAGCTCGGCCAGCTCCGCCCGCTCTGTCCGGCTAGGTTCGGCCACGACCGCCGCCGACTCGTCTGCCGGTGAGCCGCAACAGGTTTCGCGGCATGAGCCGCCCGGCGGCGACGATCGCCTTGTACTGAATACTCGGGACGATGATCACCTTGCCGCGAGCGATCTCGGCCAGGCTTTCGCTGACCACGTCGTCGACCTCGAGCCACATGAACGACGGCACCTGGGGTTGGTCGATGCCGGCCCGGGTGTGGAATTCGGTGTGCACGAACCCGGGACACACGGCGTGCACGCTCACACCGGTGCCCTGCAGTCCCCCGGCCAGGCCCTCGGTGAACGAGATCACCCAGGCTTTCGACGCCGAATAGGTCGACCCCCGGCCGGGGACCAGGCCGGCCACGCTGGCGATGTTGACGACGGTGCCGGCGCCGGCGTCCAGCATGGCCGGCAACGCGGCCCGGGTCAGCTGCATCACTGCGGTGACGTTGACGTCCAGCTGCTTTTGCAGCAGGGCGGGATCGGCCGTCCAGAATTCGCCGGAGGTTCCAAATCCGGCATTGTTCACCAAAACTTGCACGCCCGAGGAAAGCCGGTCGGCGACCTTGTCACGGTCGGCGGCCTCGGCCAGGTCGGCGGGCAAAACCTCGATCTGGCCGGCGTCCGTCCGCAGCTCTTCGGCCAACTGCGTCAACCGGTCGACATCGCGGGCGACCAAGACCAAGTCGTATCCGTCGCGCGCGTAGCGTCGTGCGTACCCTGCGCCGATCCCGGAGGTAGGCCCGGTGATCAGGGCGACGGGTCGAGGCATGAGCGACAGTGTACTGAGCCGGGTCGCACATACCCGGTGCCCTGTCAGTGCTGATATTTGGTGGCCTGTTGGCCGTTGCGCCCGGTTGGCGGCTGGCGCCGAGTACCCGGGGAACGACTCTCGTCCCGGTGCATCGGCTCGGGCCTGCGGCCGGTGTCGGACAACAGCCCGGCGACGTCGGTCCCGGCCCGTCGGGACGGCAACTCCGCTCGTGCGGACTGTGCCAACGGCCTACTCGGCGCCGCGACACGCGGCGCCGGCGCGGTTTCCTGCGGGGTGTCCTGGGGCAGCGGCGGCAGCACCCGTAACAGGTCGTTGAACTGGCGCACGGTGCGCAGACCCTCGTCCCACTGGGCGCGAGTGCTGCTGATCGGCATGCTGATCAGGGTCCAGTTCTGCTCGTTCCACATGATCTCGGCGCAGTCGGGCGCGGTGTGCGCGAAGGTGACCATGCGCCGGTCACAGGCCCGTCGGGCGGCATCGAGATTGGTGGAGTACACCATCCGCGGCCCGATCGCCCCCAGCAGCCAAATGTCGCTCTCCCGCGGCTCTTTGATGCCTTTGAGCCGCAGGTCCACCACGACGTTCGTGCCCACCTTGCGGTGCAGCGCGATCACCGTGGCGACCTCCTCGAGATCGAAGATGTACACCGCCTCGCCGCGGATCTGGCCCAGTACGACGTTCTCGGCCACCACATCGCCGACCGTCGACATCACGCCGCGCTTCCATCGCTGCAGGATCTCGGTCGACTCGCGCTCGTAGTCGAAGCCGTGGGACCGCGCCCACGATTTGCGGCGTCTACTTCGTCCGCGGCGCCGATCGATGTCGACGTATAGCAACACCGCCGCACCGACGAAGCACAGTGCGGACAGCGTGAACCAAAGCGGAACCATTCCGACTAGCGTATCTGCTGTTTGGCCAGAAACGAGAATCCGACCAGGTCACAACCGAATCAAAGTTTGCCCGGGAGACCGGCGCCGGTAAAACTACCTGCCGAACGTGCTCTCAGGGCGAAAAAATCGCTCGATTCTCACCGTGAGAGCACGTTCGGCGCGGCATGAGTTAGCCCAGGACCAGCGAGTCGCCGTCGGGGCTGACGTTGACCGGCACGACGTCGCCGTCGTGGATTTCGCCGGCCAGCAGCATCTTGGCCAACTGGTCGCCGATCGCCTGCTGCACCAACCGCCGCAACGGACGCGCCCCGTAGACCGGGTCGAACCCGCGTTGCGCCAGCCAGCGCTTGGCCGGCAGCGACACCTCCAGCTGCAGCCGTCGTTGGGCCAGCCGCTTGTCCAGCTGGGCCAGCTGGATGTCGACGATCTGCACCAGCTCTTCGGGGTTGAGCCCGTCGAAGACCAGCACGTCGTCGAGCCGGTTGATGAACTCCGGCTTGAACGTGGCACGCACGGCCGCCATCACCTGTTCCTCGTTACCGCCGGACCCCAAGTTGGAGGTCAGGATGAGGATCGTGTTGCGGAAGTCGACGGTGCGACCCTGCCCGTCGGTCAGCCGCCCCTCGTCGAGCACCTGCAGCAGCACGTCGAACACGTCCGGGTGGGCCTTCTCGACCTCGTCGAACAGCACCACGGTGTAGGGCCGACGACGGACCGCCTCGGTCAGCTGACCGCCCTGGTCATAGCCGATGTAGCCGGGAGGCGCACCAACCAGCCGGGCCACCGAGTGCTTTTCGCCGTACTCGCTCATGTCGATGCGAACCATGGCGCGCTCGTCGTCGAACAGGAAGTCGGCCAGCGCCTTGGCCAGCTCGGTCTTGCCGACGCCGGTGGGGCCGAGGAACAGGAACGCCCCGGTCGGCCGGTTCGGGTCGGACACCCCGGCCCTGGACCGTCGAACCGCGTCGGAGACGGCCTGCACGGCCTTCCGCTGCCCGACAACCCGCTTGCCGAGCTCGTCTTCCATCCGCAGCAGCTTGGCCGTCTCGCCTTCCAGCAGTCGTCCGGCCGGGATGCCGGTCCAGGCCGACACGACGTCGGCGATGTCGTCCGGGCCGACCTCTTCCTTGAGCATCACGTTCTCGCGGGCCTCGGCCTGCGGCAGCGCGGCGTCCAGTTTCTTCTCGACTTCGGGGATGCGGCCGTACCGCAGCTCGGCGGCCTTGGCCAGGTCGCCGTCGCGTTCGGCGCGTTCGGACTCACCGCGCAGCGTCTCCAGCTGTTCTTTGAGCTCGCGGACGATGTCGATCGCGTTCTTCTCGTTCTGCCACCTCGCGGTGAGTTCGGCGAGCTTCTCCTTCTGGTCGGCCAACTCGGCGCGCAGCTTGGCCAGCCGCTCCTTGGACGCCGCGTCCTCTTCCTTCGCCAGCGCCACCTCTTCGATCTCCAGCCGGCGCACCAGGCGCTCGACCTCGTCGATCTCGACGGGCCGCGAGTCGATCTCCATCCGCAACCGGCTGGCCGCCTCGTCGACCAGGTCGATGGCCTTGTCCGGCAGGAACCGTGCGGTGATGTAGCGGTCGGACAGCGTGGCGGCGGCCACCAGCGCGGAGTCGGTGATGCGCACACCATGGTGCACCTCGTAGCGGTCCTTGAGCCCGCGCAGGATGCCGACGGTGTCCTCCACGGACGGCTCGCCGACGAATACTTGCTGGAAGCGCCGCTCCAGCGCGGCGTCCTTTTCGATGTGCTTGCGGTATTCGTCTAGCGTGGTCGCGCCGACCAGCCGCAACTCGCCGCGGGCCAGCATCGGCTTGATCATGTTGCCCGCGTCCATCGCGCCCTCGCCGGTTGCGCCGGCGCCCACGATGGTGTGCAACTCGTCGATGAAGGTGATGATCTGCCCGGCAGAGTTCTTGATGTCGTCGAGCACGGCCTTGAGCCGTTCCTCGAACTCGCCGCGATACTTGGCGCCGGCCACCATGGACCCGAGGTCCAGGGCGATGACGGTCTTGTCGCGCAGGCTCTCCGGCACGTCACCGGCCACGATGCGCTGCGCCAGGCCCTCCACGATCGCGGTCTTGCCGACGCCGGGCTCGCCGATGAGCACCGGGTTGTTCTTGGTGCGACGAGACAGCACCTGCACGACGCGGCGTATCTCGTTGTCCCGGCCGATCACCGGGTCGAGCTTGCCCTCGCGGGCGCGACCGGTGAGGTCGGTGGAGTACTTCTCCAAGGCCTGATAGGTGGACTCGGGGTCGGCGCTGGTGACTCGGGCGCTGCCGCGCACCTTGACGAACGCCTCCCGCAAGGCCTGCGGCGAGGCGCCGTGGCCGGTCAGCAATTTGGCGACGTCGGAGTCGCCGGTGGCCAGCCCGACCATCAGGTGCTCGGTGGAGACGTACTCGTCGTCCATTTCGGTGGCCAGGTGCTGAGCCGTGGTGATGGCCGCCAGCGACTCACGGGACAGCTGCGGCTGTGAGCCGCCCCCGGTGGTCTGCGGCAGCCGGTCCAGGAGGCGCTGCGCTTCGGCGCGCACGGTCGCGGGTTCGACGCCGACGGCCTCCAGCAACGGCACGGCGATCCCGTCATTCTGCGTCAGCAGCGCCATCAGCAGATGAGCGGGCCTGATCTCGGGGTTACCGGCGGCAGCCGCCGCCTGCAGGGCCGACGTCAGAGCCGCCTGCGTTTTGGTCGTCGGGTTGAAAGAGTCCACGACACCTCCGTTTCTGGTATCTCGAAAAAATGCTTGTCGCGTTGTTCAACGCCGTCAAGGTTGAGTCTGTTCCGCTCAACTTTACCCAATTTCGTCCCAGCCCTCCACGCCGGCATGGACGGCAGCGATGCCGCGACACGAGTGCGAGGATCAGCGGATGACGATGTCGTCACCATGCGCTGGAAGCACTGGCCGGCGGCTACCACTGCATCGCCGTGGACCTGAAGGGATACGGTCAGTCGGACAAGCGCCCCGGCGACTATCGCCAACGCGGAGTGGCCCTCCAGCTCGAGGCGCTGCTGGACGAGATCGGGGTGGACAGATTCGTCTGGGTAACGCATGACCGCGGCAGCCCGGTCGGCGATCATCGCGCCAGCAACGCCGCTGGGCGCGTCGTCGGGTACGCGCGCGGGGCGCCAGCGACCTGGTCCGTACCGTTGCCGAGTTCAGCCATCCCGGCATCGCCACGGCCGTGCCGCGCTATTTCCACTCGTCGTCGTTCCGTCAGGAGTGGGTCGATCGGCGTACGACGCTGATCCGGTCCTGGACCGCGCCCGTCCTGCTGCTACAAGGGTCGAAGGATCCGCTGCAGCCGCGTGAATTCTATTCTGACCCAGACGTTTTGGCGCTTCTCCCGGCCGGGAGCGACGTGTACTTCTTTGACGCCGGGCACTTCTGGCCGTTCGAAGCACCCGAAGAGACGGTCGCGACGATGACCAGATTTTTGCAGCGAGTCGGGTAAGGCGCTGACCGAACGTGGATCGTGCACTGCCAGCGGCACAACGGAATTCACGCCCAATAGGCTGCTCGCCTAGAATCGTCGGCCGTGGGCCTCGACGACGCCGAAGCGCTGCGGGTATTGCACGCCGCGTTCGATAGCGACGGCAACGGCCTGGTCGACCGGTTCTACACGCGGTGGTTTTCTGTTGACGTCGCGGTGCGAGATCTGTTTCCGCCGGATATGACCGGCCAACGGGCAGCATTCGCCCAGGCTCTCGGCTGGGTATACGGCGAATTGGTCGCGCAGCGTGCCGAGCCGCCGGTGGCGTTCTTGGCCCAACTCGGCCGCGACCACCGCAAGTACGGGGTCGTCGCGCCGCACTACGAGACGTTGCGGCAGGCGCTGTACACCACGCTGCGCGACGAGCTTGCCGACGCCTGGACCGATGCCGTGGACGACGCCGCGACCCAATCGCTGAACCTGATCACCGGGGTGATGAGCGGCGCCGCCGACGCCGAGCAGGGACCGGCGTGGTGGGACGGCACGGTGACCGAGCACCGCCGGGTGTCGCGTGATCTCGCCGTCATCCGGCTGCTGTTGGATAGCGAGATGCCCTATCACCCGGGCCAGTACGTCAACGTCCACGTCCCACAATGCCCGCGGCGCTGGCGGTACCTCAGCCCAGCCATTCCGTCCAACCCGGACGGCGCGATCGAATTTCACGTTCGCGTGGTGCCCGGCGGTTTGGTCAGCACCGCGATTGTCAACGAGACCCGGCCCGGCGACCGGTGGCGACTGTCCAGCCCGCACGGCGCCATGCGGGTCGACCGCAACGGCGGCGACGTGCTGTTGGTCGCGGGCAGCACCGGGCTCGCACCACTGCGGACGTTGATCATGGACCTCGCCCGCTACGTGGACAACCCCCGGGTGCATCTGTTCTTCGGCGCGCGCTATCGCTGCGAGCTCTACGACCTGCCCACCCTGTGGCAGATCGCGGCCCACAACCCGTGGCTGTCGGTTTCGCCGGTGTCGGAGTACAGCCGCGACCCGGCCTGGGCGGCCGATTACCCGGATGTGACGCCGCCGCGCGGGCTGCACGTGCCCCAAAACGGCCGGCTGCCCGAGGTGGTGACCAAGTACGGCGGATGGGGCGACCGGCAGATCCTGATCTGCGGCGGTCCGGCCATGGTCCGCGCCACCAAGGCCGCTCTGATCGCCAAAGGCGCTTCGCCGCAACGTATTCAGCATGATCCGCTGTCCAGCTAACTAGAGGTGAGCCATGCATGTCGTCACCCTGCGTGACCCGTCGTCGCCGGTGGCCGCGCAGTTCGTACCGGAGGCCGGCATGATCGGCGTCTCGCTGTCGGACGGCGAGGTGGAACTGCTCGGCCAGCGACGCGGGCTGGAGGCTTACCTCGCCGAGGGCAAGACGATGGGCATCCCGATCCTCTACCCGTGGGCAAACCGATTGGGCTCCACCAGTTATACGGTCGACGGCGAGGTGATCACCCTGGAGCCGGGCGCTCGCGGCGTGCGTGCCGACCCGAACGGGCTGCCGATCCACGGCCTGCTCGCCGGTTACCGGGGCTGGCGCGTGATGAGCGAGACGGCCCACGAACTGATCGCCGAAGTGGACTTCGGCGCCGATCCGTCGCTGCTGGCCGGATTCCCGTTCCCGCACCTGCTGGTGGTGCGGGTGGAACTGGCCGACCGCACGCTCAGCGTGCACACCACCGTCGCGGCCACCACCGACAAGGCGGTTCCGCTGTGTTTCGGCTTCCACCCCTACCTTCGGTTGCCCGGCGTGCCGCGCAGCCAGTGGCGCATCGAAACGCCCGCGATGCGCCATCTGCTGGTCGACGAGCGTGGACTGCCGACCGGCGAGAGCGTCATGCAGCCGGCCAGCTCGGAACCGTTGGGCGACAAGGCTTTCGACGACGGCTACGACCAGGTGGCCGACGGCGCGGTGTTTGCGGTGTCGGGCGACGACCGCCGCATCGAGGTCCGCTTCGACCACGGCTTCCCGGCCGCGCAGATATTCGCGCCCACCGCCGAGGACCTGGTGTGTTTCGAGCCGATGGCCGCGCCAACCGACGCGTTACGTCGGGGAGGTTATCGCCGCGCGCATCCCGGGGAGCCGGCGGAGGCCCAGTTCGCGATTCGCGTGTGAGTTTGGCGTTTTGCGTGTGAATCTACGGATTTGATTGTGCACGTAGGGATTTGAGCGTGTAACCAGGGCGGGATTCGGGCGGCTGATGACGCCGTCGGCTCACAGTCAACGCCGTGACGTCACAGTCAACGCCGTGACGTCACAGTCAACGCCGCGCGCCTCGCTCACCACGCGGCTGCCAGACCACCAGGGCCGTGCTCTTGGGTACCACCGCGATCTCGCGGCGCTGGCGCTGGTTGGCCCGCAACGCGGCCAACTCCTCGCTCATCTCCTGCAGCCTGGACTGCAGCGCCTCGACCTGGTTGGTGAGCTCGATGATCCGTTTGATGCCGGCGAGGTTGACGCCCTCGTCCTGGGAGAGCCGCTGGACCTCGCGCAGCAGATCCACGTCATGCTCCGAATAGCGGCGCCCACCGCCGGAGGTGCGCTGCGGGCTGACCAGACCGAGCCGGTCGTAGGTTCGCAGCGTCTGCGCATGCATGCCGGCCAGCTCCGCGGCCACCGAAATCAGAAAGGTGCGGGACTCTTCTTTCCTCGAGTTCCTGGGGTTTGGCGCCATCAGCGATTACCTGCCCATCCGGCCCGCGGGTCGAAACCACTGGCCCGCTCGGCCGCCGCATAAGCCTCCAGCGCCTCTTTTGCGGCGCCGTCCAGGTTCGCCGGGACGGCAACCTTGACGGTCACCAGCAAGTCGCCGCTGCCGCCGCCGCGCTTGGGCACACCACGTCCGCGCACCCGCAGGATGCGGCCGTCGGCGGTGCCCTTCGGCACCCGGACACCCACGGTGCCGTCCAGTGTCGGAACCGAAAGCGTTGAGCCCAAGGCTAATTCGGCGAAGCTGACCGGGATGGTCACGGTGAGGTCGTCGCCGTCGCGGCCGAAGAGCTTGTCCGGCCGGACATGCACCGTGACGTACAGGTCACCCGAGGGGGCGCCGCGCAACCCGGCCTCGCCCTGCCCGGGCAGCCGGATCCGCTGTCCGTCCTCGACACCGGGGGGGATGCGCACATTGATGGTGCGGGTGCGGGTCGTGACGCCGGTGCCTTTGCACTCCTCGCAGGGGTGCTCGATGATCGACCCGCTGCCCCGGCAGTCGGTGCAGGGCTCAGAGAAACCGAAGGCGCCCTGGTTGCGACTGATCACGCCGGAGCCGTTGCAGGTGGGACACACCTTCGGGCTGGTGCCCGGCCGTGCGCCGCTGCCGTGGCAGTTGGTGCACGGGGCCGGGCTGGTCAGCCGCAACGGCATCGCGACGCCTTTGGCGGCCTCGATGAAGTCCAGCTCGGTTTCGGTCTCCAGGTCGTTGCCCCGGCGCGGCCGGGTGGGACGGGGGCTGGCGCCGCGGCCGAACAAGCCACCGAAGAGGTCGCCGATGTTCGTGCCGCCGGATCGGCCGGCGGCGTCGAACAGGTCGTTCAGGTTGAACTCGGCGCCGTCACCACCCATGCCGAAGCCGCCGAAGCCACCGGTGTCGAACCGCCGGCCACCGAAACCACCACCGGCGAACAGCCGCCGCGTTTCGTCGTACTCCTTGCGCTTGGCCTCGTCTGACAACACGCTGTACGCCTCGGAGACCGCCTTGAACCGTTCCGCACCGGCAGGGTTCTTGTCCGGATGCAGATCGGAAGCCAGCTTGCGGTAAGCCGTCTTGATCTCTTTGGCGCTGGCGTCGGAGGAGACGCCCAGCTCCTTATAGAAGTCCTTTTCGACCCATTCACGCTGGGCCATTTCGCGTCACCTCCTTTCGCCTTCTGGGATTGGTCGTCACTGACTTTCCGATGAATTCGATTCTGTCCCCTGCTCACCGGCGATGTCAGGGTTATCGCCCGGCTCGGCCTGCCCGGTTTCTCCGGTGTCATCGGCGGCCCCGGCGGCATCAGCCGCCTCAGTGGTGTCGGCGGACACCGTGTCGACGACACCGACCAGGGCATGGCGCAGGACCTGGTCACCCAGCTTGTAGCCATGCCGCATGACCGTCCCGATCACCGGTCGGGTGCCTTCGCCGCCGTCGCCCTCGTGCTGCACGGCTTCGTGCAGGACGGGGTCGAAGTCCTCGCCCTCGGCGCCGAAGGCCGTCAGGCCGAACGCGTTCAGCGCGCTCGTCAGTTTGTCGGCGACCGACTTCAGCGGACCAGACTCCAGATCACCGTGCTTACGGGCCCGATCGAGATCGTCGAGCACGCCCAGCAATTGGCTGACGACGGCGGCCTTGGCTCGATCCGCCGCCGCTTGCTGGTCGCGCAGCGCCCGCTTGCGGTAGTTGGCGAAATCGGCCTGCACCCGTTGCAGATCAGCGGTCAGCTCAGCGACTTTGTCCGCCGTCCTGTCCACCGCTTCTGCCGTGGCTTGGCCCGTCGGCTGGGCCTCTCCCGGCGCGGCGCCGGGAGAGGTGTGCCGAACTTCGCCCGTTTCGGGATCGATGCGCCGTTTGTCGGTGACCGTCACCTGTTCCGGATTTGCTTCCGTCACTTCGACTCCCGGTCGTCGTCAACCACCTCCGCGTCCACCACGTCGTCGGATGAGCTGGCGCCGGCTCCGGGCTGAGCGCTGGCACCGCCAGCGGCGCCGCCCTGAGCGGCCTGGGTGGCTTCATAGATCGCCTGTCCCAGTGCCTGCGATTCCTGGCCCAGCTTCTCCATCGCGGTCTTGATCGCGGCGATGTCCGAGCCGTTAAGCGCTGTCTTAGCCTCTGCCACTGCGGCATCGACCTTGTTCAGCGTGTCCTCGGGGACCTTCGAACCGCCTTCGGCCTCGCGCTGTTCTTTGACGAACTTCTCCGTCTGGTAGACCAGCGTTTCGGCCTGGTTGCGGACATCGGCCTCCTCGCGACGCTTGCGGTCCTCCTCGGCGTGCGCCTCGGCGTCCTTGATCATCCGGTCGATCTCCTCCTTGGACAGGCCGGAGCCTTCCTGGATGCGGATCGTGTTCTCCTTGCCGGTGCCCTTGTCCTTGGCCGTGACGTGCACGATGCCGTTGGCGTCGATGTCGAAGGTGACCTCGATCTGCGGGACGCCGCGCGGAGCCGGCGGGATACCGGTCAGCTCGAAGGATCCCAGCAACTTGTTGTGCGCAGCGATTTCGCGCTCACCCTGATAGACCTGGATCTGCACCGACGGCTGGTTGTCGTCGGCGGTGGTGAAGGTCTCCGACCGCTTGGTCGGGATGGTGGTGTTGCGCTCGATGAGCTTGGTCATCACGCCGCCCTTGGTCTCGATACCCAGGCTCAACGGCGTAACGTCAAGCAGCAGAACGTCTTTCACCTCGCCCTTGAGGACACCCGCCTGCAGCGCGGCACCAACGGCCACTACCTCGTCGGGGTTGACGCCCTTGTTGGGCTCCTTGCCACCGGTGAGCTCTTTGACCAGCTCGGTCACCGCGGGCATCCGGGTCGAACCGCCGACCAGCACCACGTGGTCGATGTCGGAAACTGAGATACCAGCGTCCTTGATGACCTGCTGGAAGGGTGCACGGGTGCGGTCCAGCAGATCCTGCGTGATGCGCTGGAACTCCGCGCGGGTCAGCTGCTCGTCGAGGAACAGCGGGTTCTTGTCCGCGTCGACGGTGATGTAGGGCAGGTTGATCGACGTGCTGCCCGACGAGGACAGCTCGATCTTGGCCTTCTCGGCCGCTTCCCGCAGCCGCTGCATGGCCATCTTGTCCTTGGTCAGGTCGATGCCGCTGGTTCCCTTGAACTTGTCGACCAGCCAGTTGACGATGCGGTCGTCCCAGTCGTCACCGCCCAGGTGGTTGTCACCGCTGGTGGCACGGACCTCCACCACGCCTTCGCCGATTTCCAGCAGCGAGACGTCGAAGGTGCCGCCACCGAGGTCGAACACCAGGATGGTCTGTTCCTTCTCGCCTTTGTCCAGGCCGTAGGCCAGTGCCGCGGCGGTGGGTTCGTTGACGATGCGCAGCACGTTGAGACCGGCGATCTGGCCGGACTCCTTGGTGGCCTGGCGCTGGGCGTCGTTGAAGTAGGCGGGCACGGTGATGACCGCGTCGGTGATGTCCTCACCGAGGTAGGCCTCCGCGTCGCGCTTCAGCTTCATCAAAATCCGCGCGCTGATCTCCTGCGCGGTGTATTTCTTGCCGTCGACCTCGATGGACCAGTCGGTGCCCATGTGCCGCTTGACCGAACGCACCGTGCGGTCGACGTTGGTCACCGCCTGGTTCTTGGCCGGCTGGCCGACGAGCACTTCGCCGTTACGCGCGAACGCGACGACGGACGGCGTGGTCCTGGAGCCTTCGGAGTTAGCGACTACGACTGGGTCGCCACCTTCCAGAACGGACACGACGGAGTTGGTGGTCCCGAGGTCGATACCGACCGCACGAGCCATAGTGATTCCTCCTGAGTAGATTGCTTCTTTTCTTGCACTATGCTGAGTGAACCCGGCTCAAGACTGCTACCCGACGATTGGGCTGTCAACTCAGACTTGAGCCGGATTCACTCAACTTGTTGATCATCCTAACGGCGGGCGCCGACATCTTGTTCCCGGGTGGCGAGTTCGTCGGTTTCTCGTGCGGGCGCGGCTTCGATGCGCCGGGTCTATGAACCTCGAGTGTCTGCCAAGCACAGGTCGAGCGCCGCGCCGAACGCGCCCTGGCCTCAATCGCCTGAGCAATTCGCCTGAGGCCGCGTCCCGTCCTGTGTGAAGTGGCGGCGTCGAGTGTGAAGCCGCGGCTTTGAGTGTTACGCCAAGGCGGAGGAAATCGCGGATTCGCCGCCGTAGACGCACTCGCAAAGCCGTAGATGCACACGCAAAGCCGTGAGTGCACAGTTAACCCTCTGAGCCCGCAAATCACCGCGACCAATGATAACAGAGCACTCGCTCTGTTATCATGCCGATCATGCCCCGCCCTCGCCTGCATGACCCCGACCGCGTCCTCGACGCCGTCGAGTCGTTGGCCGTCTCCGCCGGCCCGGCCGCAGTGACCATCCGGGCGATCAGCGCGGCGGTCGGCATGTCCAACGGCGCGCTGTACCACACCTTCGGGTCGCGGATGGGTCTATTAGCCCGAGCATGGCTGCGCGCCGGACAGCGGTTTCTGGACGCGCAGACGGCATCGGTGGAGCAAGCACCGACCGGAGTCCAGGCCGTGTTGGCTGCCGCGGATACCCCAGCAGCTTTCGCCGAGCAGTATCCGAACTCGGGGCGGCTGCTGCTGACGGTGCCCAGAGACACCCTTCTGAATTCGGACTTGCCCGACGAAATTGCCTCCGCCATAAGAGATCTCGAGACCAGGCTGGTCGGTTTGATGATCCGACTCGCGGTCAGCCTATGGGATCGCAAAGACGCCGCCGCCGTGGACACCATCACCACCTGCATCGTCGATCTGCCGACGGCAATCCTGCTGCGCCGCAACCGCCTCGGCAGCAAGACGGCGCGTGAACAACTTCGTGCGGCCGTCACGGCCGTGCTGGACGTCGGCCCACCTCCCGAAAGGACAACACCATGACAATCAGCCTCGACTACGACGAGAAAATCGCCATCCTCAATCTCGGCGACGACGAAAACCGGTTCTCCCCAGCCTTTCTCGACGACATCAACACCCGCCTTGACGAGGTCGTCGCCAGCGGCGCCCACGGCCTGGTGACGACGGCCACCGGCAAGTTCTACACCAACGGGCTGGATCTGGACTGGCTCACCGCGCACGCCGACCAGACCCAGTGGTACGTCGGGCGGGTCCAGGGATTACTGGCCCGCATGCTGACGCTGCCCATCCCCACGGCGGCAGCGGTCGTCGGCCATGCGTTCGGCGCCGGGGCGATGCTGGCCCTGGCGCACGATTTCCGGGTCATGCGTGCCGATCGCGGCTACTTCTGCTTTCCCGAAGTCGACATCAACATCCCGTTCACGCCCGGCATGGCGGCGCTGATCCAGGCCAAACTCACTCCGCAAGCCGCGGTCGCCTCGATGACGACCGGTCGGCGCTTCGGCGGCGAGGAGGCCGCCGGCATCGGAATCGTCGACAGCGCGGCAGCCGAGGGCGCCGTGACCGATGCGGCCCTGGCCCTGCTGCGACCGCTCGGCGGCAAAAACCAGGGCACGCTGGGCGCGATCAAACAGACCATGTTCGCCCAGGCGGTGGCTACGCTAACCGCGGAGGGAGCCGCCACATGACCGACCTCATCGACCGGACCAAGATGTTCGGGCTGATCGAGCAACGGATCGCCAAGACCACGAATCCACGCCAGCTCCTGATGCTCGACCGGCTGCTGCAGCACGCCAAAGGCGAGGCAAATCTGGACGTCGATCTGGTGATGTCGACGCTCACCGCCAACCCGCGCTACATCGCCTGGGGCGCGCCGGCGGATATGAGCCCGGTGGGACGCGAAGCGGTCCGGACGTTCTACGAAGAGACCATTGTGCGGGGCGGCCAGTTCTACCTCGAATTCGACATGGATCGCATCGTGGTCGACGACGACACTATCGTTACCGAGGGCAATTACCGCTCGCTCTACTACGGAGCCGACGCCGCGAAAAGGGGCTTTCCCGTTGACGATCCGCAGGCCTTCTACCTCCTTTCGCTGCGCATGCTGATCGTCTGGCCGTTCGATGCCGAGGGCTTCATCATCGGCGAGGAGACCTATTCCGCGATCACCACGCCCGATTTCTTGCAGAAGATCGAAATATCTGACGTGCCGCAGCAGTTTCGCGAGTTCATCGACGCGCGTTAGTGGTTAATCTCCTCCAGATGAGCGGCGCATCGATACCCGAAGAACTTCGCCAGCGCGATCCCGAGTTCATCCGGGCCGTCCTGCCGCCGTTGTGGTTGGCCGCGACGGTGTGGTTCCGGGCCGAGGTGAATGGTTTTGAAAACGTGCCCGACGAGCCGGTGCTGTTCGTCGGGAACCACAGCGGTGGCGGCTCCACGCCGGACACGTTCATCTTCCTGCTGGCCTACAACACCTTCTTCACCGTCGAAGGCCGCCCGCTGTACGGGCTGGCGCACGACACCGTCACGGCCGCGCCCGTGATCGGCGGATGGACCCGCAAACTCGGCGTGGTGCCGGCAGCCAACTCTTTCGCCGAGCGCATCTTCGAGACCGGAGCGTCCGCGCTGGTCTATCCCGGCGGCGACGTGGAGGCGTTGCGGCCCTGGCGGGACCGCAACAAGATCGTCTTCTCGGGCCGTAAGGGTTTTTTGCACTTGGCTCATCGATGCAAGGTCAAGATCGTCCCGGTGGTCGCCACCGGCGGTCACGACACGTTGATCATCCTCAACGACGGCCGTCGCACCGCCAAGTTGCTGCGGCTGGACAAACTGGCGCGGGTGAAAAGCATGCCAATGACGCTCAGCGTCCCGTGGGGTCTGTCGCCGATACCATGGCCGCACGTTCCGCTTCCGGCCAAGATCCGCATGCAAGTACTCGACCCGATCGATCTGCGCGACCGGTTTGGCGATAAACCTGACTGGGATTACGCGTATGACTACGTCACCAGCGTCATGCAGGTCGGACTGTCCAAACTGGCCAGCAGAACCGTCGTCCCGATGGTCCGGTGACATGACCCAGCAGGTGACCGTCTCGCGCCACGTCCGTCGCCCTGCCGACGAAATTACCGACTTCGTCACCGACCCGCACAAACTGCTTTCCAAGACGTCCACGCTCAGCCGATGCCGGTTCATCGAGTCCTGTGCTGAGGGTGAACTGTGGGATGTCTATCTGGACAGTGGCACAGTGCATTTGGGCGGACGGGTGCTCATCGCACCGCCCGAAGACGGCCGGTTGCACTGGCAATCGGTAAGAGGAACACGGCACTCCTTCGACGCAATCGTCGAGCCTGACGGCGAAGGCAGCCGGCTCACAATGACTTTGGCGTTTTCCGTCACCGGCTACGGCATCGCGTGGATCAGCGAGATGATCGGGCGCGGTCTGGTCGCCCGTAACCTGGAAGCGATCGCCGAGGAAATCCGGCACCATCTGGAATTCGGGGACTAAGCCGTCGCCGAGCGTGCACCTACTGCGAAAATCGGGCCGAGATTTCGCAGTGGTTACACGTTCGGCGAGTAACGAGCGCCGAGCCCATTCAGCGCAGGACGTTGGCGACGACGTGTTGGGTGTTGTACGGCGCACCAATCGGCACCCCGTTCGAGTCGGTCTGCGTATTCCATTGGCTGGCAAAGATATTCAGGTATTCCAGGGTAGATCCGGGAATGATGTAGCCGCCATAGTTCTGTGGCACGAAGTGTGGCGCATCAGGGTCATGCTGCTGCATGACAACGGTCAGTTTGCCCTTGCTGAACACCTCGGTGGGGTGGTCGGCTACCCGGATCTCCACCCTGCCATCCGGGCCGCTTGCCACATTGAAACCGGACAGCACGGCGGCACCGCCGATTTCCCGGAAGCTGAGTTCGCCGAAGTTGGTGTCACTGATCGCGACGGCATGTTGTCTGGGTCTGCCCCAGCCGGTGCCGCCGTCGGGCCGTCGAACCAGGGGCTGCCAGGCGGAGCGGTCGGCGCAGGTTCCAGGGTCGGCCCGATATAGCCTCACTTTTCGGCTCCGGTCGAAGGAGTCGGCGACGATGTATACCTTGCCGTCCTTGCTCTGGTATCCGCTGATCTGCGACTGCCCGCCGTTCGCATGGCCGCCCGGACGCCACGACCCTGGGACGGGCCGCCAACCTTTCGATGGGTCGTCGACTTCAACGAGCCACGAACCCCCCTCGGGGCGCAGCTGATTGGTACCGACCACCAGCATGTAAGTCCGACTGCTGAGTTGGATGCTGCCCGCCGGAAGCGTGTTCATTCCGCGCGCCTGACGCGGCGGGATGAACAACGGATTGAGGCTTCCCCTCGGTCCGGTCAGGGGCAGCCCGAAATGTGGGCGACCCAGGTCGTCGAATGTCACCGGCACTGCGACCGAGGGGTAATGGGGATATGTGCCTACCCTGCTGCCGCCGAACGCGTCGCCGAAGACGGCCACATATGACCCGTCGGGTAGCCGAACGACCTCGCCCAGGTCCGCCGCGCCGATGCCGGGTATCCCCCCGCGCGCGCCGGTCCCCGCGATCGGCCCGAGGTTACGAACCTCGCCACGGCGCAGCCGCCGGGCAGCCCCGAGGGCCGCTGTGTGCCGCGGCCCCTGCTCGGCGGACGTCGGCTCCACCGGGTCATTATCACCGTTCCCGCGGACGCAGCAGCGGTAACGCTTTGTCATCGTGGCGGTTTCAAAGGCGCGTCACTGCTGTAACTCGCCTTACCTCGGCCGTAATCTGACTCCCGATATCTCTGATTTTTCAGGAGTAGCGCGTGCTCTTATCGCGAAAAGCACTGTGCGGCGCGGCCCTAATGCCGGTGCTGTTGGTTGCCGGGTGCAGCACTCTGATCGAGGGCAAGCCGGTCGCGGTACCCGGCACCGGGCCAACCGAACCGTCCTTTCCCACCCCACGGGACACCCCCACCGCGCTGCCGACCGCAGCGCCGATTCCGCCGCCGACACCGACAAGCCCGCCCGGGCCGGGCGGCGCCATCCCGCTGAAGCCCGACCAGAACGGTTACGTCTTCATCGAGACGAAATCGGGGCTGACGCGCTGCCAGATCAATACGAACAGCGTCGGCTGCGAAGCCGCGTTCACCAACTCGCCGCTGCAGGATGGCGAGCACGCCAACGGCGTCAACGTCAACGCCAACGGATCCGTGCAGTGGGTCCTCGGCAATCTCGGGGCCATCCCGGCCGTCACGATCGACTACAAGACCTACGACGCGCAGGGCTGGACGATCAACGCCACCGTCGAGGGCACCCGGTTCACCAACAACAACACCCGTCACGGCATGTTCGTCAGCATCCAGAAGGTCGACACCTTCTAGGCGTTGGCCGCGCAATCACGGCGTTGAGTGTGTACTCACGGCGTTGGGTGTGAAGTGGCGGCGTTGAGCGTTACGCCAGGGCGCGGAAATCCGCCTCTCGCCGCCCAGGCTTCACACTGAAATCCCGGGTTTCACGCCCGCCGCCCCTGCGTCACACCCAACGCCCAGGCTTCACGCCCACCGCCCTAGCGTCACAGCCAGCGCCGCCTACTTCACAGGCAACGCCCACACCCGGCAGTGGCTGGTGTGACGGTGTGCTGCCCAACGCCGAGGAAGCCTGCGGCGATCGCCAGGTACGGTCAGTACCATCGGTGCCGTGGCAAACTATCGCCCACCCGATGACTTCAACCGGCAGCCAACCCAAAAGGCGCCGTGGGATCAATTGCAGGCCGGCCAGGGGCCGCCGCCTCCGCCGGACGTTCCACCGCCTCCTCCCGCTCCGCATGACACCTACCGGCCCCCGGAACCACAGGCTCCGTACGAGGGATTCCAGCCCCAAGAACCGGTAGACCCGGACGCCAAGCCGGCACCGTGGTACCGCCGGTGGCTGGGGCTGCTGCTCTGGGGGCTCCTTGTGCTGGTTCTGATTGCGCTGATCATCTACGGCATCACCAAGTTGATCGGCGGCGGCGAAGGTACCAGCAACACGCCGACAACCAGTTCGACCACCACCGAGTCGACGACGGTCACACCTACCACCACCACGACGCCACCGGAGTCCACGACGACGCCGGAATCCACGACCGCTCCCCCTGCGGCACCGCCGCCCAGCGGGGCCCCGCCGCCACCGCATCGGCCATCGCAGCAACCGCCGCCACAGCCGCCGTCGCAGCAACCTTCGCCGGCGCCCACCAAAACACACAAACATCTGCCGCCGCTGCCGTCGGTGATAACGATTCCGGGGGTGCCAACCCCGATCACCGTGCCGCCCGTCCCTTAACAACCCGGTCGCGGCAAGGTCGCGTTTTGACCATCGACCGGTGCGCACTGACATGCCGCCAGTCCTAGGCGATACGCTCAGCGGCCGTGGCAAGGAACGACCCACCGGGCTATGGCGTCAACGACCCCACCGCCCACGGCAACAGGGGCGACGCCGAGCACGAACCGGAACCCGTGCCGGGCTGGCGCAAACCCCTAGGCCTGGCCGGAATCGGCCTACTCATCGTCGTGCTGATCGGGCTGATCATCTTCGGGGTCGTCGAGCTCATGCACGATCCGGAGTCGACGCCGACGCCCCCGACGTCGAGGGTGACGACCACCATGCCCAGTCCGGCGGCGACGACGACCGCGCCGACGACCAGCACCACAACAACGACGACGACGACGAGCACGAATCCACCGACCGTGGACACCGACACGCCGTCGTCGCAACCACACCGCTTGCCGCATCTACCGCACTTTTGACACGGCCGGGGTCAGAACGGCTAAACACTAGGGTGAGGACCGTGAGCCGAATGCCGGCACCCAAACAAGCACGGGAGTATGCACTATGACTGAGCCACTCGGGTTGTCGATCGGGGTGGCCAACCTGGTCGCGGTCCACCCCGGTGCCGCTCCAGTCATGCGTAGCTCGGTACTGACCCTTTTCGACGGTCGGCCAACCGAGGTCGGCCTGCCCGAAGAGAACCCGAACCTGACCGAGTCCGGCCTGGTGATGCGAGGCTTCGTCGAGCGGGTAGGCGACCGCAACCCGCTGGTGGCGGCCGACGGCACGAAGTACCTCGGCGATGCATTGATGGTGGAAGCGCTTGAGGCGCTCGCGCGCTCGGTCGGTTATGGATCGCCGATTACCATCGCGGTCCCGGCGTATTGGTCCGATGCCCAGTCCGCCACCTTGCGCAGCGAGTTCTTCGCCCAACCCGGCCTGGCCGCCGAGGGCGTCACCCCGGTTTTGATCTCCGACGCCGCGGCCGGCCTGGCGACGCTGCGGAGCAAAGCGGGATTCCCCAGGGACGGCGTCGTCGCGCTGTGCGACTTCGGCGCGGGCGGCACCACCGTGAGCTTGATCAATGCCGGCTCGAATTTCCAGCAGATCGGCCAGTCCATTCGGTACACCGACTTCTCCGGCGAAGCGATCGACCAGCTGGTTGCCAGCTATGTGCGGTCCGGCGGTCAAGACGCCGCCACCAGCACCGATCTCGCCGCCACCCGGCCGGTGTCGGCGCGACTGCTCGCGGCCAGCCGACGCGCCAAGGAGCAACTGTCAAGCGCCACGGCGGCCACCCTGACGACGGATTCGGGCGCAGATTTCCGGCTGTCCCGCGCAGAGCTCGAGCAACTCATCTCCGCGCCGCTGGACCGATTTGTGGCCACGCTGGCGGAGGTATTGCAGCGCAACGGGATTCCGCGTGAGAACCTCGCCGCGGTGGCAGCGCTCGGCGGAGGGGCCAGCATCCCGCTGGTGACCGCGCGGCTCTCGGAACGCCTTCGGGTCCCCGTCCTCACCACGCCGCAACCCATGTTCAGCGCTGCCATCGGCGCGGCGGCGTTGGGCGCCCAGCAGTTGTCGGCGGGTGCGGCCACCGCGGCAGGTGCCGCGGTTGAAGTACCGACCGAACTGGTCAGCGTGCCGGAAACCGAAGCGTTGCCACATCAGGACGCCGACCGACCCGCCTACGCTCTGGCCTGGTCACAGGATTCCGCCACGGGACAAGAGCCGGTCCCCTACACCGGTCCCGAACACACCGGCGGCTACGGCGCGGAACCACCGGCGCACGTCCCTGCAGCTGAGGAGCGCCGCGACGAAGAACCGGGACCACTGCCGTGGTACAAGCGCACGGCGCTGGTCGTCACCGTGGTCGCTGCGCTTGCGGCGGTGCTGCTGGCGGTGGTGTTGGCCCTCACCGTCGGCCACGGCAAGACCACACCTGTCAACACCACGCCCAAGGAATCGCAAACGCCGCAAACGGTCACCAGCACCGGGCCGAACAACAGCCCCTCCCCGTCGGTGAGCCCGCCGCCGTCTCAGACGACCCAGCCACCGGCGACCACCACCCAGGCACCGTCCACTCGGTCGTCGACAGCTGCGCCGACAACCACAACCCAGGCGCCGACCACCACGACGCTAACGTCGTCGGCGCCGACGACCACGGCAGCAACAACCACCAAGCCGGCGACGACGACGGCCTCGCCGCCGCCCACCCGCGGTCCGGGTGGACCCGGGTTCGGTCCGTTCGGGCCCGCTCCCGGGCGCTAGACGGCCGCCCCTAGTTCGTTCGGCCCGGCTTCGGCGTCGTCATGCACAGCGAAAATTCAATGTCCGCTGTATATATTTTGAGCCGGCGAGGGTATCCACGGAGTCGTGAGCGCTGATCTGCGCGCTGAATCACTCGGCTTATCTATCGGGGTCGCGAACTTTGTTGCGGCTCGGGTAGGTAGCGCGCCCGTGACCCGCCAGTCTGTGCTGACGTTGTTCGGCGGCCGGGCGAGCGAACTCGCTCTGCCGGATGAGGCACCAAACCCTGCCGGAACCGGCATGGTGATGCGCGGATTTGTCGAGCGGGTCGGTGTCCCCACACCGCTGGTAGCGCCTGACGGGACCCAGCACCTCGGTGCGGCGCTGACGGCCGAAGCCCTGGATGCAATCGCACGCACGGTCGGCTACGGAGCCCCGGTCAGCATCGCGGTTCCCGCGCACTGGTCCGAAGCCCAATTCGCGGCGCTGCGAGAGGCGCTGTTCACCCGGGGCGCGCTGACGACGACCACCGACGTGCCGCCGGTATTGATCCCCGATGCCACAGCCGCCCTCGGGGCGCTCTACGCCAAGCCCGGTTTTCCCACCGGCGGTGTCGTCGCCCTGTGCGACTTCGGTGCCAGCGGCACCAACGTCACGCTGACCGATGCCGCGTCAAACTTCCAACGAATCGGCTCAACGCTCCGGTACACCGAATTCTCCGGCGATCGCATCGACCAATTCATCCTCAGCCATCTTCACCGCGACGGCGCCGAAACCGCTGACGACCATGCGAGCACCGCGCCGCTAAGGGCGTTGAGTCGTCGGCTCGACGACTGCCGGCGCGCCAAGGAACAACTGTCGGTTGCCACGATGAGCGTCGTCCCGGCCGAAATGCCTGGTTTCGGACGAGATATTCCACTGTCCCGCAACCAGTTTGAACACATCATTGCCGGACCGCTGGACCGATTCGTCGACTTTGTCGAGCAGACGTTGCAGCACAACGACGTTCCGAAAGCCAACTTGGCCGCCGCCGCGATCGTGGGCGGCGGCGCCTGCATCCCGCTGATCACCTCACGATTGTCCGAACGCCTGCAAACGCCGATCTTCACGACGGCGCAACCGGCCTGCAGCGCCGCGATCGGCGCGGCGGTGCTGGGGCAGCAGCGATCGGTCAGCGGCGCGCCCACCGCCGCCGGCGCCGCGGCGCAGGCCGACACGGCCGTCGGGCAACCGACCGAGGTTGTCCCGGCCGCGTGGGCCGCCCGCGCCGAGCCGGACGCGGACGAAAACGACCCACAATCAGCGACGTACCGCGCCCTGGCCTGGTCGCAGGAGGCCGGCTCAGCGCCCGAGCCGGTCCCTTACGCGGCCGACGACGAACCCGGGCCGGAGCACCCGCCGGTACACCCCGAGGTCGAGCCCGCGACTGCGCCGCGCTGGTATACCCGCCCGGCCTTGCTGTTGGGTGTCGCCGGCGTCGCCGCGCTGCTGCTCGTGGGCGGGGTTGTGGTCGCGGCGTTGGAGCTGGCCAAGGTTCCCCGTCCCGCTCAAATACCCAGCAATATCACCCCACCGGTCGAATCGTCGCCGATCAAGCCGGTATCCCAGGTGCCCTCTGAAACCGGTCCGACCTCCACCGGCCCTGCGATACCGCCGTCGTCCCCGTGGACCACCACGATGACCACCGAGCCGACCCAGACCGGGACAACGACAGAGCCGGCGCCCACGACCCAGCCCACCACCCGTCCGACCACGACTTGGGCGACCACCACCGCTTCGAGCGTCACTGCGCCGACCACCAGCGTCTATCCGTCGGTGACCAAACCTTGGCCACAGACGACCACGCCGCACGGAACGGCGACGATTGCACCTCCGGTTCCGCCGGTCAGCATCCCGCCCGGATACGGTTACTGAATCCGGTCTCGCCTAACCGGAATCTCTCTGGAACCGCGCACACCGCTAAGCAACTTAGGGCAGCCTATCTCGCGTGGAAAACCCCACAGATGTCACTATTGGCAGGTTAAGCAGCCAGCTAGTACAGGCATGTAACTAAGCATTTGGGGAGATCTCCGTGGATCAGCAGCTCATCAGATTGATCCTGGGCCTGGGCATGACCGCGCTCGTGGGCTTGTTGGCGCTCAAGCGCGTCTGGTGGTTGTACAAGCTGGTCACGGCGGGCCAGCCGGCACCGGGGCGAACCGACAATCTCGGCACCCGCATCTGGGCTGAGCTCTCCGAGGTGTTCGGTCAGCGCAAGCTGCTGAAATGGTCGCTGCCGGGATTGGCGCACTTCTTCACCATGTGGGGTTTCTTCATCCTGCTCACGGTCTACATCGAGGCCTACGGCGTGCTGTTCAAGCCGGACTTCGCCATCCCCGTCATCGGCCACCTGGACGCACTGGGCTTTTTGCAGGACTTCTTCGCGCTGGCCGTGCTGACCGGGATCGTCACCTTCGCGATCATCCGAATGCGAAGCGAGCCAAAAGAATACGGCCGCCAGTCCCGCTTCTATGGTTCACACACCGGTGGCGCATGGCTGATCCTGTTCATGATCTTCAACGTCATCTGGACCTACGCCATCTTCCGCGGGGCCTCGGTGAACGCCTTGAAGGGCAAGGGCGAATTCCCATACGGCAACGGCGCATTCTTCAGCCACGCCATGGGCCACCTCATGGCCGGGCTGGGTCAGCACACCAACGAGATCATCGAGACCGTCGCGCTGATGTTGCACATCGGCGTGATGCTGGCCTTCCTGCTGATCGTGCTGCATTCCAAGCACCTACACATCTTCCTGGCGCCGATCAACGTCGTCTTCAAGCGACTGCCCGACGGGTTGGGTCCCCTGCTCCCGGTGGAGGCCGACGGCAAGCCGATCGACTTCGAAAACCCGCCCGACGACGCCGAATTCGGGCGCGGCAAGATCGAGGACTTCACCTGGAAGGGCATGCTCGACTTCGCGACCTGCACCGAATGCGGCCGCTGTCAATCGCAATGCCCGGCCTGGAATACCGGCAAGCCGTTGTCGCCCAAGCTCGTCATCATGGACCTGCGCGACCACTGGATGGCCAAGGCGCCCTACATCCTGGGCGAGAAGGAGACTCCCCTCGAAAGCACTCCCGAGGGCGGACTCGGTGACGACCTGCGCGGCGAAAAGCATGCCGAGGAGCATCACGTCCCCGAGTCGGGTTTCGGCCGCGTACTCGGTTCCGGGCCGGAGCAGGCCAGCCGCCCGTTGGTCGGCACCCTCGAACAGGGCGGCGTGATCGATCCCGACGTGCTGTGGTCCTGCGTCACCTGTGGGGCGTGCGTGGAGCAGTGTCCGGTGGACATCGAGCACGTCGATCACATCGTCGATATGCGCCGCTACCAGGTGATGATGGAGTCGGAATTCCCCTCTGAGCTGTCGGTGCTGTTCAAGAACCTGGAGAACAAAGCCAACCCGTGGGGTCAGAACGCCTCCGACCGGACCAACTGGATCGACGAGGTCGACTTCGACGTCCCGGTGTACGGCCAGGATGTCGACAGCTTCGACGGCTACGAATACCTGTTCTGGGTGGGTTGCGCGGGCGCCTACGACGACAAGGCCAAGAAGACCACCAAGGCCGTCGCCGAACTGCTGGCCATTGCCGGGGTGAAGTACCTGGTGCTGGGCGCCGGGGAAACCTGCAATGGCGACTCGGCACGCCGGTCCGGCAACGAGTTCCTGTTCCAGCAACTGGCGCAGCAGGCCGTCGAGACCCTCGACGGGGTGTTCGAGGGCGTGGAGACCGTCGACCGCAAGATCGTCGTCACCTGCCCGCACTGCTTCAACACCATCGGCAAGGAGTACCGCCAGCTGGGCGCCAACTTCACGGTGTTGCATCACACGCAGCTGCTCAACCGGCTGATCCGGGACAAGAAGCTGGTCCCGGTCACCCCAGTTTCCCAGGACATCACCTACCACGACCCGTGCTACCTGGGCCGGCACAACAAGGTGTACGAGGCGCCGCGCGAACTGATCGGCGCCGCCGGGGCGAACCTCACAGAGATGCCCCGCCACGCCGAACGCAGCTTCTGCTGCGGGGCCGGCGGCGCCCGGATGTGGATGGAAGAACACATCGGCAAGCGGATCAACCACGAGCGCGTGGACGAGGCGCTGGCCACCGGAGCGGCCACGATCGCCACTGGCTGCCCGTTCTGCCGGGTAATGGTCACCGACGGCGTGAACGACCGGGCCGAAGAGGCCGGCCGCACCGGTGTCGAGGTGCTCGACGTCGCCCAGGTGCTGCTCGGGTCTCTGGACCGCGACCAGGTGAAGCTGCCGGAGAAGGGCACGGCCGCCAAGGAGGCTTCGGCGCGCGCGGCGACGGTTGAGAAGGCCGAGCCAAAGGCCGCCGCGCCGGCGCAGGCACCCGCTGAGAAGCCGGCCGAGGCACCCGCTGAGAAGGCGCCCGCCGCAAAGCCCGCCGCGGCGGCACCCGTCAAGGGCCTGGGCCTGGCCGGCGGCGCCAAGAAGCCCGGCGCCAAGAAGGCCGCTACTCCGGCGGCCGCTGAGCCGGCTGCTGAGGCGGCCGAAGAAGCCAAGCCAGCGACGGCGGCGCCCGCTAAGGGGCTGGGCCTGGCCGCAGGCGCCAAGCGCCCGGGCGCCAAGAAAGCCGGCGCTAAGCCGGCCGCCGCAACAGAGGCGGCCGTCGAGGCCGAGGCGCCGGAAGAGCCCGCCAAGGCCGCCGAGCCGGCCAAACCCGCCGCCCCGGTCAAGGGCCTGGGTATTGCCGCCGGTGCCAAGCGCCCGGGAGCCAAGAAGACAGCGCCCAAGCCGCAGGCGACCCCAGCGGCTGAGGCGCCGGCCAAGGCCGCTGAGCCAGAGACCGAGGCGAAGCCCGAAGCGAAGCCGGAAGCAAAGCCGTCGTCGGACACCGACGGTGAACCGTCCACACCCGCCCCGCCGGTCAAGGGGCTGGGCATCGCCCGCGGCGCCCGTCCACCGGGCAAACGCTGATCACCCGCCTCTGGGCAGCCGCGCCGAGTGTGCTCTCAGGGCGAAAAATCGGCCGCGATTTCGCCCTGAGAGCACGCTCGGCGCACGATGCGGGTAGCCAATCAGCAAATATCGGTCGACAGCAATGGCACCATAGGTGACGTGAGTACTCACCAGCTGCCCTTGCACGCCCCGAGTCATCATCGGCAGCGTGCCTTCGCGCAGTCGTCCAAGCTGCAGGATGTTCTCTACGAAATCCGTGGGCCGGTGCACGCGCATGCCGCCCGGCTGGAGGCCGAGGGACACCGCATCCTCAAGCTCAACATCGGCAACCCGGCGCCATTCGGATTCGAGGCGCCCGACGTGATCATGCGCGACATGATCCAGGCGCTGCCCTACGCGCAGGGATACTCCGACTCCCAAGGCATCCTGCCGGCACGACGCGCAGTAGTCACCCGGTACGAACTCGTCGAAGGCTTCCCCCGATTCGACGTCGACGACGTCTACCTGGGCAATGGGGTCTCCGAGCTGATCACCATGACGCTGCAAGCCCTGCTCGACAACGGCGATCAGGTGTTGATCCCCGCGCCGGACTACCCGCTGTGGACCGCGTCGACCTCACTCGCGGGCGGCACCCCGGTGCATTACCTGTGCGACGAAACCCAGGGTTGGCAGCCCGATATCGCCGATCTGGAATCGAAGATCACCGAGCGCACCAAGGCGCTGGTGGTGATCAACCCGAACAATCCCACCGGTGCGGTATACAGCCGCGAAATCCTGTGCCAAATGGTCGATCTGGCGCGCAAGCATCAGCTGCTGCTGCTGGCCGACGAGATCTACGACAAAATCCTCTATGACGACGCCAAGCACATCAGCGTGGCCACCGTGGCCCCCGACATGTTGTGCCTGACCTTCAACGGCCTGTCCAAGGCCTACCGGGTCGCCGGCTACCGGGCCGGCTGGTTGGCGATCACCGGTCCCCAGGACCACGCCAGCAGCTTCATCGAAGGCATCAACCTGCTGGCCAATATGCGGTTGTGTCCGAATGTCCCTGCGCAGCATGCCATTCAGGTGGCGCTCGGCGGTCACCAAAGCATCGAGGATCTGGTCCTTCCCGGCGGTCGGCTGCTCGAACAACGGGACGTGGCCTGGACCAAGCTGAACGAGATCCCCGGGGTGTCGTGCGTCAAGCCCGAAGGCGCGCTGTATACCTTTCCCCGGCTGGACCCCGAGGTGTACGACATCGCCGACGACGAGCAGCTGGTCCTCGATCTGCTGCTCTCGGAGAAGATCCTGGTCACCCAGGGCACCGGATTCAATTGGCCCGAGCCGGATCACCTGCGCATCGTGACACTGCCGTGGGCCCGTGACCTCGCGGCCGCCATCGAACGGCTGGGCAACTTCTTGACCAGCTACCGCCAGTAGGGAGCTAACCGTGGCGACGACCGGTCATGACTGGAGCAAACCCGCCGCGATGGCCATCCCGAAGGACGGCTATTTCCAGCTCGAGCGTGGTAGGTACGGCCCGATTTTCCCCAGAACTCCTGCCTGCTACGGGTTTTCGATCATCGCCAAGGTGAAGGAGGGCCGCGAAGAGGCCATCCGTGCGTACGGTAAGCAGATCGAAGAGGCGATCGCGGCGAGCCCCGAGGTGCTCGCACCGCTGCGGCTACATTACCTGCGCTGGGTGTTGTTCGATGTCGGCTCAGGCCTGCATTTTCAATATCAGGGCATCTTCGACACCGACTTCGACAAGTACACCGAGGATGCGGTGACGTTGTTCAGCCAAACCGGCATCACGACCGTCTTCACCAACCTCGAAGGATTCCCGGAGGACTGGAAGGAAAACCCGGCCGCATTCGCGAAGTTCGTACGCGAGCACCAGTTTCCGAGTTTCCTGGAGTATGGCGAGTACCCGTATGTGACGGCCGACGAGATCAAGAAGGCGTTGCGGCTCAAGACCGCGTTTTCGGACATGCTCGACCAGATGCAGTGACTCAAGCGTGCGCCCATGCTTGAACTCCACGACATCCAGCACATTCTGCTGACCCGCACCCCCGCGATGACCGGGCGCTACGAGTTCTTGTCATTCGACGACCCCGCCGGAGGCCGGGCCTGGCTGACCGAGCTGCTCGATCGGGTGCAGTCAGCCGCGGATGTGCAGTCCACCATGGACAGCACCGATCGCTGGATCACTCTGGCCTTCACCTGGAATGGTCTGAAAGCCCTTGGTGTGCCGGATGATTCGCTGGCCGGCTTCCCTCAGGAATTCCGGGAGGGCATGGCGGCCAGGGCCGACATACTCGGCGACACCGGTGCCGGCCATCCCGACAACTGGGTAGGTGGGGTGGCCGGGGACGACCTGCACGCCATCGCAATCCTGTTCGCGCGCAACGACACCGAGCACCGCAGGTGTGTCGGCGAACACGACAAACTGGTCGCTCGATGTGCCGGTGTGCGCACCCTGTCTTTTCTCGATTTGAACGCCACGCCGCCGTTCAACTACGCGCATGACCACTTCGGCTATCGAGACCGACTGTCTCAGCCTGTCATCGAAGGTTCCGGTGAGGAACCCACACCCGGGTCGGGGCCGGCACTCAAGGCGGGCGAATTCATCCTGGGTTACCCCGACGAAGAAGGCAACGTCAATTTGCCTCAGCCAGAGATATTGTCCCGCAACGGCAGCTATATGGCCTACCGGCGGCTGCGGGAGCACGTCGGCGTGTTCCGCGACTATCTGCGCCAGCACGCCGACACACCTGACGGCCAGGAGCTGCTGGCCGCCAAGATCATGGGCCGCTGGCGCAGCGGCGCGCCGCTGGTGCTCAGCCCCAAGCAGGACGATCCGGAGCTGGGCGCGGACCCCATGCGTAACAACGATTTCAACTATCGGGAAATGGATCCCCACGGCTACGCCGTCCCACTTGGCTCACATGCCCGGCGTCTCAATCCGCGTGATACCGCAGTGAACATGAACCGCCGCAGGATGATCCGGCGCGGCGCCACCTACGGTCCGGCGCTCCCCGAAGATGCGCCCGACGACGGCGTCGACCGAGGCATCGCGGCGTTCATCATCTGCGCCAGCCTGGTGCGCCAGTTCGAGTTCGCGCAGAATGTGTGGATCAATGACCGCAACTTCCACGAACTCGGTAACGAACGCGACCCCATCTGCGGCAACCAAGACGGCACACTGGAATTCAAGATTCCGAACCGGCCCATCCGTAAGGTCCTCAAGCCACTGCCTGCCTTTACCACGGTCACGGGCGGGGCATACTTCTTTCTGCCGGGGCTGACGGGTCTTCGCTACCTCGCGACACTGGACAGCTAGGGGAAGCACCATGAGCACACTGTCGCCGGCCCGCACATACAACCAAAACCACCTGCCGCGCAAGTACACTCCCGGCCGGCGGCGCATCAGCATCTATTGGGCGTGGAGCTATCCGTGGGAAGCTCAGCGTGACCAGACGGAGTTGTACAACCGCTTTTCGACTATTACCGAGGTCCGCAATGCGTTGTGGCCCAGTTACGAGACACCCGAGTACGACGAAGCACATTTCCTGCAGGGCATCGCCGGCACGCTGGAGCTGTTCCACCGCTCGGCGTTGGCATTTCAAGACCTGGCCGGCGAGGTCACCGGCCATCCGGTCGCCGTCTTCCAGCGCATCGACCAGGCCGGCTACCGGCTGCCGATCGACGAGCGAATCCTGGCCGACACCGACACCCTCATGGTGTTCGGGCTGGATCATATGCTCTCGCAACAGGAAGCCGACCCCGAAGAGGTCAGCGCCATCCGGCAGTGGCTGCAACGGGAAGGCACCTGCCTACTGCTCGCCCCGCATCACAATGTCGGCTTCACCGACGACCTGGATCAGCGTCAAGTGGAATACCAGCACCACGGCGACCCCCTAGTGCCGCGCCAACAGCGCTTCGGCCGATACACCCGCTCGTTGATGCGAGCCCTCGAGGTTCCCGTCGAGAACAAATGGGGATTGCGTCCCGCCGTCGACGAAGCGACCAAAGACATTGCAGCCCTGACGATGTCGCGCGACCTCGACGAGCTTGGCTTACTCGCGAACGTCACCACCTTCAACTTTCATCCGCACCTGCCTCACTACGAGCTCACGGCGCCGGAAAGCAGTACGCTTCGCGTGCTCGGGCGCCAACGCGTCGAGCCCAATCGCCCGCATCCGTTCACCGCGGCCGGCAACACGGAGTTCAACGCGCTCATTTGGATGCCGCCCACGGGCGGGCGGGCAGGTGACATCCTGCTCGTCGATTCCACCCACTTCACCACGCTGTTCGGCGGCACCGACAGCCTCAAGAATTTCTGGCGCAACCTGGCGTCGATGCGGTAGCGGTCAGTGTCTTTCCAACAGCTGCAGCAGATAGTGGCCGTAGCCCGACTTGGCCAGGCTATGTGCGCGCCGTGCCAGCTGACCGTCGTCGATCCACCCGTTGCGCCACGCCACCTCCTCGGGAACGCTGACCTTCAAGCCTTGCCGGCGTTCCAAAGTGCGGACGTAATCGCTGGCGTCCAGCAGTGAATCGAAGGTGCCGGTGTCCAGCCAGGCCGTCCCCCGGGCGAGAACCTCCACCGTCAACCGGCCCTGGTTGAGGTAGTTCTGGTTGACCTCGGTGATCTCGTACTCGCCTCGCGCCGATTTGCGCAAGCCGCGGGCAATCTCGATCACATCGTTGTCATAGAAGTACAACCCCGGCACCGCGTAGTTGGACTTGGGGGTAGCGGGCTTTTCCTCCAGCGAAAGCGCCATGCCGTCGGCGCTGAATTCTACGACTCCGTAAGCCGACGGGTCGGCCACCCAGTAGGCGAAAATCGCTCCACCGCATACGCTTTGAAAACGAGTCAGGCTGGTACCCAGACCGGGTCCGTAGAAAATGTTGTCCCCCAACACCAATGCCACCGAATCGGTGCCAATATGGTTGGCGCCGAGGACGAAAGCCTGGGCCAGTCCTTCGGGTTGATCCTGGGTCACGTAGCTGATGTTGACCCCGAATTGTGCGCCGTCGCCCAAAAGCCGCTGAAAGCCCGGCGCGTCGTGGACGGTGGTGATCACCAGGATGTCCCGAATGCCGGCCATCATCAGCGTGGACAACGGATAGTAGACCATCGGCTTGTCGTAGACCGGCAGCAATTGCTTGCTGATTCCCATCGTGATCGGGTACAGCCGAGTGCCCGAGCCGCCGGCCAAGATGATTCCGCGCATGTGCTCCCTGACGCTCAATCCACCGCGTCGGCCTCGGTGAGTTCGGTGGCCGCCAACGCCGCCGACAAGTCCTCGTGACGGAACACCGCGGTGACGTGGTCGTGCACCACCCGGAAAGCCGACGCGGCGGTCGTGACGGCGCCGGGATCGTCGCGCCTGGTGATCTTCTGCTCGACGACCACCACGCCGTCGTGCACGAACATCCGGCCCAGCTCCGCCGTCGTATCGAGCGAAGCGGCCCACTTGCGCAGCGCCTGGTGCCCTTGCGCCGCTCCGTGCGCATCGCCGACGTCGATGTCGTCACTGGACAGTGCCACCAACGTATCGAGATCGGCGGAGTTCAGCGCGTCGTGCCACGCCAGCACGGTAGCGATCTCCGATGTGGTCATGGTGTGCAAATTACCTTGAAGCCATTACAGGGGTGTGCGGTCCAGCCACTTTTGCCAGACGGCGTCGTCACCGAACATCTCGATGGCCGTGTCCGCGACAGAGACCCGACGAAGCAACGCCAACAGCAACTCGGTGGCTCCGCCGCGGAGCGCAGTGGTGGCTTTTCCGTGTTCGTGCGCCCAGGTGATCGCACCGTCGGCCAGGCCGATCGTCCATTCACCTGGCTCGGTCAACCCGGGGTCGGTGGCGTGCAGGTGGATCGTCTCACCGTCCTCGAGCGGCAGCGGCGCCCCGTCGTTGCCGGCCTGGATCGCCACGCGCTCAAGCCATTCGGTGATTCCGTCGGCGGCGATGTCGGCTTCCAGTGTGAAGTCGCCGCCGATGGCGATGACGGCGTCGGCGCGATGTACGGCCGTCTCGTGCAGCCGACGGCGAATCCACCAATTCGCCGGGCGCGGCCCGAGGAAAGTCCATACCGGCGTTTCCTCGCCCGCTTGCTCGACGGCGTCGACCAACCGCTGCGCCCCGCCGTGCAGCCAGGAGATTGCGTCGGCGCGGTCCGGTGGCGGCTTGCCGCCTTCGACGCTGCGGAAATCCAGGAACTCGTCGCGCTTTTCCCGGACGATCTGCGCGGCCCAGCGGTCCCCGCGGCCGACGTGGCGGAACAGTTGATCGAGGGTCCAGCCCGGGCAGGTCGGCACCGGTGTCGACGGGTCGGCGTCGCTTATCACGTCGCCGAAGGCGCGGGTCTGCTGAAGGTAAGCCGACGCGAAGTCCACGCGGTCAGGTTACTCAATAACGAGCAGGCTGAATCGACGCAGTCCACATCCGGCCATCGAAATAGCGCATCACGCCGGGATTCTGCGGATCGGGATACCACCCGGCTGCTGCGCCGCCCGGCCAGCTACCCTGCGGGCGCATCGGTGCCGAGGACTTCGGCTGCGCGAGCAGCACGACCCCGCTGACGATGGCGCCGACGACGCCAATCATTAAGAACAGCAGTCCGATCGTGAAGCCGATCGCCATGCCTACGAAGTACCCCGCCACCACCAACAGGAATCCAAGGGCCGCCATGCCGAGGAAGACGAACAAGAGCACTAGCGGGGTCTTGGATCGCCGCGACGGCGGGTGGTGCCCGAAATTAGCCATGCCTCACCCTTCCCCCTGGAACGCGTCTCTAATCGCGATTAGTTGACGTCGGCAGGTTAGCCGACCAACGCACTACTAAACCCAGCGGCTACGGGTGGGCGGGGCGACCGGAGCCACCCAGGCCTTGGCGTAGCGGTTAGCTGACGCCTTCTGTGGATCGCGGCTGCGGTAGACGAGGTACGGCCGGGTCAGGTAGCCGAGCGGCGCGCTGAACATGTGCACCAGCCGTGTGTAGGGCCAAATACCCAGCAGCGCAAGCACAATCAGCGCATGTAGCTGAAAAGTCAACGGCGCGTTTGCCATCAGCTCCACCGCGGGGTGTACCGACAACAGACTGCGGAACCACGGCGACACCGTCTCGCGATAGTTGTAGGCGGCGAAGACGTTGGTCAGGGTGTTGAGCATCCCCGTGGCCAACGCAGCCACCAGCAGGGCGTACATCAGCTTGTCGGAACGAGTCGTCGCCTGACGAACCGCGGGCACCGCGATACGCCGGTACAGCAGGATTCCGAGTCCGGCCACCACCGCAAACCCGGCGAGCGAGCCCATGGTCACGGCCATCAGGTGATAAATGGGTTCAGAGATCCCCACCGCTGCCGTCCAGGATTCTGGGATCAGCAGGCCGACCACATGCCCGCCGAAGACACCGAGCAGCCCGAAGTGAAAGAGCGGACTGCCCATCCGCAGCAATCTGCTTTCGTAGCTTTGCGACGACCGCGTGGTCCAGCCGAATTGATCGGTGCGGTAGCGCCAGATATGGCCCAGCACGAACGAGGTGAGCGCGACGTACGGGGCGATCAGCCAGAGCAGGGTGGTCATCGACGGCCTTCGACGGTCAGTGGATCCATTGCGAACGGCTCCAGCCCGACGTCCTCGTCCGGAGGCCCCTGCGCGGCCAGCTCGGCGATCCGGCGCCGATCGGCCGCGCTGATCGGCGGCAACGTCGCCAGTACGGCGGCCACCACGCTCGCATACGGAGAATCGCTGTCCAGCAAGGACAGCCGTAGCAGCTCGAGCACCGGAACATGCTCGGCAAGCAACCGCTCTCCCTGCAGGTGATCGATCGTGGCGGCGAACTCGAGTACCAGCGGTAGGTAGTCGGGCAGCTCGTTGTCGGACATCTGCGTCCCGGCGTGCCGGTAGGCGTGCTTGAACCGCAGCAACGCCATGCCGCGCTTGCGGGTGTCTCCGTAGGCGTAGTACGTCAGATGCAGGCTCGCGCGCCGACGCATGTCGAATGTCTCGACATAGCGTGCGGCAAGTTGCAGTGGGTCCGCGCGAGCGAACTCCTCGAGAAAGCTGAGTAGTGGACCGCCCAGCGCGACAGGCAATTCTGTTGTGGCAGCTGTCAATTGATCAGTAATCGCAAGCATCTGCGGGCTGGGATAGTCCAGCAGCAGCGCCGCGATGCGCCACAGCAGCCGTGCGTCGCGGTCGGACACGGCGCTGCGTGCCGGCCGTCGACTCAGCGTCAGCGTCTTCATTTGGATGGCACCAGCCCGTCGGTGCTCTTGCCGTCCCAGTTGAGCAGGTTCGCCCCTCGGGGCCTGCTGCCATTGCCGTTGCCATTGCCGTTGCCGTTGGTGAGATGGAACTTGTCGGCCATTGCGTCGAACGCCGTCATTCCCGGCCCGCCGTCTTCGTCCAGGCTGCATCCGGTGGCCAGCGCGTCCAGCCGGTGCGCGTCCGAGCCTGCGCCGCTGGGGATCACGTAGCGGTCGGCGTACTTGGCGATCGCCAGCAGCCGGTACATCGACTCGATCTCCTCACCCGTCAGCCGCACGGACTCCGGGATCGTCTCGTCGAATTCCTCGCCCAGGTTCGCCGCCCGCATGTACGAGCGCATTGCCGCAAGCCGTTGCAGCGCAAGGCGAACCGGACCGATATCACCTGCGGTGAACAATTCGGCCAGGTATTCGATCGGAACCCGCAGGGCGTCGATGGCACCGAACAAGTTGTTCTTGTTCTCCCCGTCGTGGCCGGTCTGGGCCAGGATGTCGACGACCGGAGAAAGCGGCGGGATGTACCAGACCATCGGCATGGTGCGGTACTCCGGGTGCAACGGAAGCGCCAGTTGGTAGTCGACGATAAGGCGGTAAACCGGCGAATTCTGTGCGGCTTCGATCCATTCGCTCGAGATCCCGGCGCGTTCGGCCTCGGCGACCACCCGCGGGTCGTGCGGGTTCAAGAACACGCCCAATTGTGCTGGGTACAGGTCTGTTTCGTCCTGCACAGATGCGGCCGCCGCAACAGCATCCGCGTCGTACAGCAATACCCCGATGTAGCGCAGCCGCCCGACGCAGGTTTCCGAGCACACGGTCGGAATGCCCACCTCGACGCGCGGGTAGCAGAATGTGCACTTCTCGGCTTTGCCGGTCTTGTGGTTGAAGTAGATCTTTTTGTAGGGGCAGCCCGTGACGCACTGTCGCCAACCGCGACACCTGTCCTGGTCGACCAGCACGATGCCGTCCTCGCTGCGCTTGTAGATGGCACCGGACGGGCACGATGCCGCGCAGCTCGGGTTGAGGCAATGCTCGCAGATACGCGGCAGGTAGAACATGAAGGTCTGCTCGAACTCGAGCTTCACCTTGTCGGATACCTTGGCCAGCAACGGATCTCGACTGATCTGCTCGGGTCCGCCGCCCAGGTCGTCGTCCCAGTTCGCACCCCAGGTCACCTTGGTGTCCTGGCCGGTGATCAGCGACTTGGGCCGGGCCACCGGCGTGGTGTCCATCGCGGGCGCCGACAGTAGGGTCTCGTAGTCGTAGGTCCACGGGTCGTAGTAGTCCGAAACGGTGGGCAGGTCCGGGTTGGCGAAGATGTTCAACAGCCTGCGCAGGCGCGATCCCGACTTGAGCGTCAGCTTGCCCCGCTTGTTGAGTGTCCAGCCGCCCTTCCACTTTTCCTGGTCTTGGTAGCGACGCGGATACCCCTGTCCGGGCCGGGTTTCCACGTTGTTGAACCAGGCGTATTCCATGCCGCCGCGGTTGGTCCAGGCTTGCTTGCAGGTGACGCTGCACGTATGGCACCCGATGCATTTGTCGAGGTTCATCACCATCGCGAGTTGAGCCATGACTCTCATGCGTCAGTACTCCACTTCTTGCGAGCGCCGCCGGATCGTGGTGACCTCGTCGCGCTGATTTCCGGTGGGGCCGTGATAGTTCAGCGCGAAGGACTGTTGCGCGTAGCCCCCGATCAGGTGCGACGGCTTGATCATGATGCGCGTCAGCGCGTTGTGGATGCCGCCGCGCTTGCCCGTCTTCTCCGTCCGGGGCACGTCGACGGCCTTGTCCTGCGCGTGATACATGAACACCAGCCCCTCGGGCATTCGGTGACTGACGATCGCACGCGCGTTCACCACCCCGTTGCGGTTGGTGCATTCGATCCAGTCGTTGTCCTTGACGCCGATCTTCGCCGCGTCCACATCGGACATCCAAATCGCCTGCCCGCCACGGGAAAGCGTGAGCATGTGCAGGTTGTCCTGGTAGGCGGAGTGGATGGACCACTTGGAGTGCGGGGTCAGATACCGCACCGTGATCCCACCGCCGGTGTCACCGACCGCGGGCTCGTCGAACAGCGCCGTCATGTCCAGTGGCGGGCGGAAGATCGGCAATTGCTCGCCGAGTTCGCTCATCCAGTCGTGGTCGAGGTAGAAGTGCTGACGGCCGGTCAGGGTGTGCCACGGCTTGAGGCGTTCGGTGTTGATGGTGAACGGCGAGTACCGACGTCCCCCGGTCTCCGATCCCGACCACTCCGGCGACGTGTTCACCGGAACCGGACGAGATTGCGTGTCGGCGAACGTGATTCGCCGGCCCTCGTTCTCCTTTGCGAGGTCGGCCAGCCGCGTGCCGGTTCGGCGCTGCAGCGCCTCGAAACCCTCGACGGCCAGACGCCCGTTCGTCGTGCCGGACAGCGCCAGGATCGCCTCGGCGGCGTGGGTGTCCTTGGCCAGCGACGGCCGCCCCACGGCCCTGCCGCTCACCACCGCGCCGTTGACGCCACGCAGGTACTCGACCTCCGCGTCGGGATGCGTCGTCACACCCTTGGTGGTGAGGCCGACGGTTTCCACCATCGGCCCAAGCGCGGCCATCTTGTCGGCGATCGCCGGGTAGTCGCGCTCGACGACGACGAGTCGCGGCATTGTCTTGCCCGGAATCGGTTCGCACTCACCGGCTTTCCAGTCCAGCACCCGGCCGCCCGGCTGCGCGGTGGCGTCGGCGCTGTCATGTTGCAACGGCACCGCGACGACGTCTTGACGTTTCCCGAGGTGCTTTTCGGCCAGCCAGGAGAACCCGCGCGCGATCCGGTGAAACGCCTCGAAGTCCGTCTTGGTCTCCCACGGCGGCGAGATGGCCGGCGAAAAGGCGTGCACGAACGGGTGCATGTCGGTACTGGACAGATCGTGCTTCTCATACCAGGTGGCGGCGGGCAACACGATGTCGGAAAACAATGTGGTGCTGGTATTGCGGAAGTCCAACGACAGCAACAGGTCCAGCTTGCCCACCGGCGCCTCGTCACGCCACCGCACTTCCTGCGGACGCACCGCATCCGCATCGCGAGCGGCGACGCTGGAGTCGGTGCCGAGGAGGTGTTTGAGGAAGTACTCGTTGCCCTTGGCCGACGAGCCCAGCAGGTTGGACCGCCAGACGGTCAGGCAGCGCGGAAAATTCTCCGGCGCGTCCGGATCCTCACACGCGAACTGCAGATGCCCGGACTTCAGCCCGTCGACGACGTGCGCCGCGGGGTCCTTTCCGAGCCTGGCCGCCTCGTCGGCGAGATCCAGCGGATTGCGGTTGAACGTCGGATAACTCGGCATCCAGCCCAGCCGGCTCGCCAGCGCGATGTTGTCAGCCGCCGTCCGGCCGGTGAACCGCCCTTCGGCCAGCGGGGACGCCATCACTTCCGAGGTGAACGGGTCGTAGCGCCACTGGTCGGTGGCCAGATACCAGAACACCGTGCCCTGCATCTGCCGCGGCGGCCGCTGCCAGTCGAGCCCGAACGCCAACGTCGACCAGCCGGTGACCGGCCGGCACTTCTCCTGTCCGACGTAATGTGCCCAGCCGCCGCCGTTGACACCTTGACAACCGGTGAGCATCACCAGCGTCAGAAACGAGCGGTAGATCTGATCGGAATGGAACCAGTGGTTGGTTCCGGCGCCCATCAGGATCATGGACCTGCCGCGCGAACGCTCGGCGTTGTCGGCGAATTCACGCGCAATCCGTTCCACCGCCTGGGCCGGCACGCCGGTGATCGGCTCTTGCCACGCCGGGGTGTAGGACTGCGTCTCGTCGTCGTAGCCCGTCGGCCAATCACCGGGTAGGCCGTCCCTGGGTACGCCGTATTGGGCGAGGAGCAGATCGAAGACCGTTGTGACCCGTTGTCCGGCAATAACTTTCGTCGGGATACCACGGGTCAGGATGCCGGGCCGCTCGCCGTCGAACCGCGGTAGCTTGACCGCCGCCACGTCGCCGTCGGCGCCATGCAGGCTCAGCAATGGGTCCACGCCCTGCAGGTCGAGATTCCACTTGCCCTCGCCCGATGCGGTGAACCGATGACCCAGCGAGCCGTTCGGCACTACCGGGTTGGCCTGCGAGTCGAGCAGCACCGTCTTGGTAGCGGCGCCGTCGTCGGTGTCGCCGAGATCGGCGGCGGTGAGGAACTTTCCGGGCAGCCACGCTCCGTCGCGCTCGACCAGCGTCACCAGGAACGGCAGATCGGTGTAACGCTTCACGTAGTCGGTGAAGTACGGGGTGGTCCGGTCGACGAAGAACTCCTTGAGGATGACGTGGCCCATGGCCATCGCCAGTGCGGCGTCGGTGCCCGGCCGGGCGGGCAGCCACTCGTCGGCGAATTTCGTGTTGTCCGCGTAGTCAGGCGAGACCACGACGACCTTTTGGCCGCGATAGCGCGCCTCCGTCATGTAATGCGCATCGGGCGTCCGGGTGACCGGCACGTTGGAGCCCCACATGATCAGATAGCCGGCGTCGAACCAGTCGGCCGACTCCGGCACATCGGTCTGGTCTCCGAACACCTGCGGCGAGGCCACCGGCAGGTCGGCGTACCAGTCGTAAAACGACAACATCGAACCGCCGAGAAGCGAAATGAACCGCGCGCCAACGGCATGACTGACCATCGACATGGCCGGTATGGGTGAGAAACCGGCCACCCGATCGGGGCCATACCGCTTGATCGTGTGCACATGCGCCGCCGCCGCGATCTCGGCGGCCTCCCACCACTCGGCCCGAACAAACCCGCCCTTGCCGCGCGCTTCCTTGTAGCGACGAGATTTCACCGGATCGTCGACGATGTCGGCCCAAGCCAGGACAGGGTCGTTAAGCCGCTCCTTGGCCTCGCGGTAGTAGTCCAGCAGGATCCCGCGTATGTACGGATAGCGCACTCGCGCAGGTGAATACGTGTACCAGGAGAACGAGGCGCCGCGAGGGCAACCGCGCGGCTCGTACTCCGGCTTGTCCGGTCCGACGGACGGATAGTCGGTCTGCTGGGACTCCCAGGTGATGACGCCGTCCTTGACGTAGATCTTCCACGAACAGGATCCGGTGCAGTTGACGCCGTGCGTGGAGCGGACCACCTTGTCGTGCGCCCAGCGGTCCCGGTAGAAGTCGTCGGCCGATCGGCCTCCCACCTTGTGCAGAGCACGGTGGTCCGGAGAGATCTCGCCGCGGTGGAAATATTTGCTGAAGCCGAGCAACGCGTCGGTGGCGGCTTGGCCATTCGTGTTCAGATCGACCATGGCGCCTCCCCTCCACAGCGACTAGCGCGCAGTCATTCATCGAGATTAAGGGAGGTTTTCGGCCGGACAAAAGATCGCACCGGGGCGCTCGGATGACTGTGCGATTGCTTTAACACGACCGACATATTGCAACGCGACGGGCTTCACGCAATTTTGCCGTCGCCGCGAAAAACGCACTGCTAGAGCGCGCCGGTCAGGCAACCGCGCGAGCGTCCAACCGCTCCTGCGTCACGGCTGCGAATCAAGCAATTTTCTTTTCGTTAACACATGTCTTAGGGGTGTTGGCGCTCGGCCCACATAGCCGACACAACTTTTCAACTTCACCATTATCTAGTTATCTCGCCCGGCACCGCGGATGATGGGTCCATGGCCGCCGTTGCGCAGTTCGTCGTCACCTTTCGCGATGAGGAAGTGGGTCGTTACGAGACGGCGGAGCGGGCGATGGCCGCGGCCAGGTCTGTGATCGACACCGAGCTGGCTTCCCGAGGCGCAGAAGACCGCGAGCCCGATGAAATGCCGCGCATCGAATGGCAGCCACCACCCGTGCCATTTCCCTTCGACGCGATCGGTTACTGGCGGCATCGGATTCAGTCTCAGCAGCGCGAAGCCAAGGCGGCCGCCTCGGCTCCACCCACAGCCGCGCCGACCTCGCATATCTCTCTGCAAAAACTAGGCCTGTCCGGCGACGAACCCATGCCGGTCAGGCGTCAGGACCGTATGCAAAGTGAGCGTCCCCCGGCTCCGGTGGTGAGCGGTCCTCCGCAGCAACGACGAGCCCAACCGGCCCCACCCGCTCAGCAGGCCCGGCCGCCATGGCCGCCACAGTCGGCAGCGCCGCCACCGCCGGGAGCGCCGCCACCGCCGGGAGCGCCGCCACCGCCGGGACAATCAGCACAGCCGGCACCCATGTACGGCGGCCCGCAGTGGGCAGGGCCGCCTCCACAGCAGCCACCACCCGTGCACGAAGATTCCCAGTGGGCAGCCCCGGCGGCGCCGGCCGAAGAGGAGCCGCAGTCCGGCAAGCGGCGCTGGTTCGGCAAGAAGCGCGATCGCTCCGAGTAAGGACGTCGCGGTGCGGGAAAGCCCGGTAAAGCCGTAACGTCTCCTGCATGCGCACCCATGGTTGGGGCGGCGCCACGCCCGCGAGCGACGAAGAGGCGGTCGAACGCATCCTCGACGCCGCGAGCGAAGCCATCGACGAACGCGGGGCCGACATCCGGATAGCCGATGTGGCACGCAAGCTGGGCGTGTCGCGGCAGACGGTCTACAACTACTTCCCCGGAACCAGCAGCCTGCTCGAGGCGGCTGCCACCCGGTCGGGGATGCGGTTTGTCCGGCGGCTGACCGAACACCTGGCCCATATCAGCGATCCCGTCGATGCGCTGGTGGAGTGTCTGGCCCACAGCTTGGAATGGCTGCCCGGCGACAAACACGTGCAGCTGATGCTGGTGCACGACTTCACCAAGGCGTCAACCGGCGTCACCTCGGCCATGGGCTTCAAGTTCGGGCACGCCCTCTTGGCGGGGCTCGACGTCGACTGGGCACAGGCCGGCGTCGCGGCCGACGATCTCGACGACCTGGTCGAGTACCTGCTGCGAATTCTGCAGTCCTTCATGATCGACCCCGGCCGGCCGCCGCGCACCGGCGAGGTGCTTCGGGCCTATCTGCGCCGCTGGGTCGCCCCGGTGCTGGTCGCCGAGACTGCCGACCGATCGCTTGGCGAATTGTCCGGCCGGGCAAGGTAATTCCCGGCTCGGCGGTGAGCCAAGGTGTGCGTCGGCCGGTAGCGCCGAGTCACATCAGCCACACCAGTCCCTATGAGGCTGGGCATGTCATTTCACAACGTGATACCACCCGCGATATCGAGTTCGAGACTGCAACATGGCCACTTTTCTGGTACGCCGACCGAGCGCCTTATATCGGCGTCATGTAGTCGATCAGCCACGTAGTGTCGGCGCGCCGCATCGTCACATGTAACCGAGAGCCGTCGTAGACCGGTGTGCGGCTGGCGTCGGTGACAGTGCGATTCATGAAAACGAGAAGCTCCGCTGAGCCGCGGTCGAGCGATTCAATGGCTGCTCCCACCACATTCGTTTGCACGACGACCTGTCGCTGCCGAGCTTCTTGAATGATCTTGGGCTGCGATTTCTGGAATTCGGCGCGGTATCTCGCTGTCATCAGCTCATTTGCGGTCGCTAACTGCCGTTCCACAGTCTGGTAGTCGTAGGAGAAAATCTTGGGAATGCCGGCCCGGGCCACCTCGAGTACGGCCGCGCGATCCGCCGGACCGTCCACCGTGCCAGACGGCCGGTTCTTGATGGTCATCACCCAGAAGCCCGCTGCCGTGCTTGCGACCATGGTTACGGCCAGCGCGACGACGCACACCCAGAACATGGCCCGCCGCATCAGTTACCGCCATCGGGGTACTTGAGGTCGACAATCTTCAGAGTGCCGTCGGGCTGCTTTTGCACGTCGAGCCGCATTCGATACGGCTGCGGCTTCTTGGTGCCCGAATCCGGCGTCGAAGACTGCACCGTCGCCGCTACCAGAACCGTGGCCTTGTCGCCGGAGAAGTCCTCCAGGCCGGCGCCGTTGATCGTGCAGGTGCTTCCCGCGTTCTGAAACAGCGCCGCTAGGTTATCGGCATTGTTGTTGCTGGTCAGCATCGCGTGCAGGCTACCGGCCGACATGTCCAGCATTCGTTGCACCGAGCTCTTGGCGGTTGCCGGCGTCACGGTGAACATCGTCGTCACGTATTCCTTTGCCGTGTCGACATATGGTTGCCATTGCCCTCGAGTACTCGTCGGCTGCGGATTCGGACGCAGCAGCTGCGTGGCAGTGAAAGCGGCCGACGCAACCAGCATTGCCGCCAGAACGACGAGCACCGCAGCGTGCGCCTTACGACTGGGTGCCTTGCTGATCGCCGCTGGGCGCGAAAAGGGCTCGGCGAGCACGGTTTTCGCGGCGGCGGTCTGCGGGGCGACCCACCCTGGCAGGGTCGGCGCCATTTGCCCGGCCAAGGCGCGGGCGAACTCGGAACAGCTGGCGAACCGGTCGGCGGGATTTTTGGCCAGTGCCCTCGACAATGCCGGATCCAGCGGGGCCAGTTCCGGACGGCTGGAAGCCAGCGAGGGCGGAGGGGTGTTCAGGTGACGGCTGATGACAACCGCCGGGTTTGAGTGCGGGAAGAGCTGAGAGCCGGTGAGCAGGTGATAAGCGGTTGCGGCCAGCGCGTATTGGTCGGCCCGCCCGTCGATGTCCTCGCCCAGAAGCTGCTCCGGCGCTCCATAGGCGACCGTGCCGATCGTCATGTTGGTCGCAGTCAGCCCGCTCACGTCGTCGACGTTGCGGGCAATTCCGAAGTCAGTGAGCAGGATTCGTTGCTCACCGCCGTCTTCGCTGTGGGTCACCATGACGTTGGCGGGCTTGACATCTCGGTGCAGTAGCCCTTGTTTGTGTGCGTAATCCAACGCGCTGGCCACCGCCAGGACAACGCGAATGGCATAGTCGGCGGGCATGCCCCTTGGGTAGCGATCGGTCAAGAGCCGCGCAGCGTCCAGACCGTCGACGAAGTCCATGGAGATCCACAACTGGCCGTCGGCCTCGCCCCGGTCGTGCACGCCCACGATGTGCGGGTGCCACAGGGTCGATGCCAGATCAGCCTCCCGAGCGAACCGGCTGCGGTACTCCTCGTCGGCCGACCATTCGGCGGGCAGCAATTTGAGGGCGTCCTGCCGTGGCAACCGCGGATGTTGGGCCAGATACACCTCGCCCATTCCCCCGGACCCCAGCAGTCGCACAATCGTGAATCCGGCGAAAGTCGCGCCGGCCGACAGCGGCATGAGCCGCATCGTACACACGACCTGTGGGCGCACAGACCGCGCCGAACGAGATCAGTTTGTAGACCGCGCGCCGAGCCGGAACACTCGCCAACCAGCCTGCTGCCAACGCGGGACATCCAGGCAATTGCGGCCGTCAACGACCACCCGGGCCCGCACCTGCTCGGTCAGGTCGTCGGGTTCCAGGTCGACGAACTCCTGCCACTCGGTCAGCACCAGCACCGCGTCCGCGCCCTCACACGCCTCCGCCACCGACACCGCGTAGTTCAGGGTGGGAAACAGCCGTCGGGCATTGTCCAGAGCCTTCGGGTCGTACACATTGACCGTTGCTCCGTTGAGCTGCAACTGCCCAGCCACGTTGAGCGCGGGCGAGTCACGGACGTCGTCGGATTCGGGTTTGAACGCCGCGCCCAACACGGCGATATTTGCGCCCAGCAGCGCACCGCCACACGCGGTGGTGGCCAGTTCGACCATCCGGGTACGCCGTCGCATGTTGATGCTGTCCACCTCACGCAGAAACGTCAGCGCCTGGTTGGCTCCCAGCTCGCCGGCGCGTGCCATGAAGGCGCGGATGTCCTTGGGCAGGCAGCCACCACCGAAACCCAAACCCGCATTGAGGCATTGGCGCCCGATCCGCGGGTCATACCCGAGCGCGTCGGCCAGCACGCTGACGTCGGCGCCCGCGGCTTCGCACACTTCAGAGACCGCGTTGATGAACGAAATCTTCGTCGCCAGAAAAGCATTAGCGGAAACCTTGACCAGCTCGGCGGTCTGCAGGTCGGTCACCAGGAAGGGCACACCCGCTTCCAGCAGAGGCCCGTACAGCTCCCGAACAGCCGGTTCGGCGCGTACCGAATCACGTTGTACGCCAAGGACGATACGGTCCGGCCGCAGCGTGTCCTGCACAGCGAAGCCCTCGCGCAAGAACTCCGGGTTCCACGCGATTTCGACGTCGACTCCCGCGGGTGCCAGCGCTTCGGCCCGCTTGCCCAGCTCGGCTGCAGTGCCCACGGGGACGGTCGACTTGCCGATCAGCACCGCCGGCCTGGTCAGCCGGGGCACCAACGCATCGATCACGGCATGCACATGATGCAGGTCGGCGCCGTATTGGCCCTTCTTTTGCGGCGTGCCGACGCCGAGGAAGTGTACGTCGGCGAAATCGGCGGCGGTGTCGTAGTCGGTGGTGAAGCGGAGTCGACCGGCCGCCAGATTCTTGGTGAGCAGCTTGCGCAGGCCAGGCTCGTAGAACGGGATGTCGCCGCCGCCCAGCTTGGCGACTTTGCCGGGATCGATGTCGACGCCGACGACTTCATGTCCCAGTTCGGCCATCCCGACGGCGTGGGTGGCGCCCAGATAGCCGGTGCCGAAGACGGTGCATCTCATACCACCGTGTCTAGGGTGGCGCAGTGAGCTGACTGCATCGCGCCGTTGAGCGCCAGACGAACGCCAAGTGACAGCTGGTCGCTGTAGGACAGGCCCGACTACAGGCCAGGAATCCCGGGAATGCCGATGAATCCGCCGCGGCCGTGGCCACCACCGCCGCCGTGGCCGCCACCGCCGCCGTGGCCGCCACCGCCGCCGTGACCGCCCCCGCCGCCGCCCGGGAAGCCGCCGCCACCCAATCCAGGAATTCCGGGGATCCCGCCGCCGCCGCGGGGACCATCGTCGCCGCCATGGCCTTCGCCACCACCACGTCCGGGGGGCCCGCCGCCCGGTCCAGGCAGATTGATGATCGGCGGTAATTCAGGTACCGGCACCGGAACAGGCGCCGGGGGTGGGCCCGCGGGAACCGGGGCCGGCGCCGGAGCCTGCGGCACCGGGGCAGGTGCCGGAGCGGGGGCTTGCGGTGCGGGGGCAGGCGCGGGCGCGGGAGCCTTCGGCTCCACGGTGGGAGCCTGCGGCGCGGGGGCTGGCGCCGGAGCTGCCGGCACCGATTGCGTGGGCGGGGCGACGATGTTGCGGTCGGGCGCGGGCCGCACTCCGGCGTGCGGGCGGATGCTGAGCGCCAGCGACACCACCAGGGCCGCCACCCCGACGACGAAGATCGCTGCCGCCGCAGTGCCGAGCAGCGCAAACCTTCGCCGCTCGGGAGATTCGGAGATGCCAGTGACCGGGAGCTGTTCGCCGGTATACGGTTCGTCGGGCACAGCGCTGTAGGCCAGCGCGTTCTCGCTCAACGTGGCCGCGGCCGGCAGATCGAAGTAGGCGGCATTCAGCGCAAACGGGTTCACGGCGCCGGTGCCCGGATCCTGCGAATAGGCCACCGCCGCGGTGGACGACGAGAACAGTGGCGCGTTCGCCGATGCCAGCGCTGCACCGCGGGCCAGTGCCGTCTCAGGCTCCTCGGGCGCATTCACCGGAAGCGAGGTCGCGGCCTCCAGTGCCGGCTTGATCATCGGGATATCGACGCCGGCGCCGACGACGAATACGCCGTCCGGCCGCGTGTTCAGCTGCTCTGCGCTGGAAACCATGGTGGCCAGTTCGGCTACCGCCGCGTCGTCGTCTTCCGGTAGTTCCTTCCGCCGGATGTCGGCGACCGATCCGTCGGCGGTGTCGACGACTGCCAACGTCGCGCTGTCGGGCTCGACGAACAACAGCGCGGTATGCGCGTAATTGGTTTCGTTGCCCACCGCATGAGCAAGTGCCGCGGCCGCCAGAAACGCCGACACCAACATGACGTTCTCGAGCTTGTGGGCGGCCAGGGCGTCGCGCAGGACGGCAGCTTCGATGGGGTCGGTCCAGGTAACTCCGGTGGATGTCAGCTGGTAGCCGCCCTCGGCAGCGCCTTCCTGCGTTCCCATGATCGCCGAGACGACTTGCCCAGCCGCGGTGGTCGGCTCCTCGTCGGCGACCTCGAAGTTGTCCTCGTCGACGGTCGCACCATCGCCGTTTTCACCTTCGACCAGCACCATCCGGACTGCCGTCGGCGCCATCGAAACACCTAGCACGGTGGCCACAGCTCCTCCAATAGTCATCTGGCTGGTTGTCGGTTGAACACGACTGCAAGTGGATTCCTTATCCACTTAATTCCCCGTATTGCGCGATTTTACCCGCTGCGGGCTTACAATGCCCGCTCGCGTGTCGGCGGCAACACCGCCCATGGTCGAGGCCGGTTTGCGCGACTAGCAGAAAGCGCTGACTACCTGCGCCCGAAGCCGCCGAAGCCGTGCCCACCACCGAACGGCACACGGCCGAACAGCCCACCACCGAGCGGTCCGCGGCCGCCGCCCAGGGTCGGCACCGGCCCTCGCGGCGTCGGTCCGCCCAGCCTGGGAAGCACGCCTCGCTCTCGCGGCACCTGTGGCTCCGGCAACGGTGCCCGCGGTTGCAGCACCGGCGCCCGCGGCACGACGCGTGCCGGCGGCTCGGGAGCCGGCAGGCGGATCGGTGCCAACGGAACCACCACCGGTGGCGGCGCCACCGCCGGCGGCGGGGCGGCGGGCAGCGGAGCCGGGACGGGGGCAGGCGCCGGGGCCACCACCCGCGGAGCGATCGCTCGCGGTTCGGCCGTCGGCGGAGGTGCCTTCACTTCCGGCTTCGGGGTAATCGGCGCAGCCGGCGCCTGTTGCGTCGGGACAATCACGTTCTCGTTCGGGCTGGGCCGCAACGCAACTGTGGGCCGAATGCCCAATGCCAGCGCGATTTCCAGCGCTACCACCGCACTGATGATGACAACCGCCAGCGAGCTGCCGACCAGCAGGAGCGGTCGGCGTTGCGACACGTTCCCGTCGGGATCGGCATTTTGGGGTTCGTCCGGATCGGCGCTGTAGGCGACGTTGTCGACTCCGCCATTGGCGTCGACCGCGAGGTAAGGATCCCGATACTCGGGCCGGAGATCGGCGCCGATTTCCCGCGCATAGGCCCGGGCGGCCGTGGACGACGCAAACAATGGCGAATTCGCCGAGGCCAGCGCCGCACCCTGGGCCAGGGCCATTTCCGGCTCCTCGGGGGTGGAAACCGTTAACGATGTCGCCGCCTCCAAAGCCGGTTTGATCAGCGGGATATCGACTCCGGAGCCGACGACAAACACACCGTCGGGGTGGGTCTCCAGCGATTCGGCGCCGGAGACCAAGTCGATCAGCTCGGCCACCGCCCGATCGTCGTCTTCGGGTAGCAACTTCCGATGTACGTCGGCGATCGAGCCGTCGGCGGAGTTGATCACAGCCAAGGTCGCGCTACGGGGCTCGACGAACAGCAACGCGGTCCGGACGTAGTTCGTTGCGTCGCCGACTGCCTGAGCCAGCGCCGCCGCGGACATGAAGGCCGAAACCAGCATGACGTTTTCCATCTTGTGGGCGGCCAACGCGTCGCGCAGTGCGGTCGCCGCGACGGGATCTGTCCAGGTCACACCGCAGGAATGCAGCTGGTAGCCGCCCTCAGCAGCGCTTTCCGTGGTGCCCAGGATTGCGGAGATGACCTGCGCGGGCGCAGTGCCGGATGCCCCGGCGGCGACGTCGAAGTCCTCCTGATCGACAGTGACCCCGTCGGCGCTTTCGCCTTCGACCAGCACCATGCGGACCTTCGTTGGTGCCATCGAGACACCGAGCACGATGTCCACCACCGCGCAAGCTCCTCCTACGTAGTTGCTGAGCCGCCTCAACACTTCTAGGGCAGCAGAAGGATTAGCTGGACGCTATCAAGTTCTTCAGACTGCGGATGGCCCGAAATTTCGGACGACCGTGCCAATCAACTCTACCCGCCCAGTCGCCGCTGCGAATGCCATCTTCGGTGGCTGTTGACGGCTACCTGTGGCCGCCGCCACCGAATCCGCCGCCGCCGAAGCCGCCGCCGCCGAAGCCGCCGTGGCTGCCCCCGCCGATGGGACCCCCGCCGAGGCCGCCGCCACCAAAGCCACCGCCACCAAGGGGGCCACGGGGCACCGGAGCCGGGGCGTTGATCGGTCCGCCGCCGCCGCGGCCACCCCCACCGAAGGGACCCAGCCCACCGCCCCCGAAGGGCCCGCTCGGCGCGGGTGCCGGGGCGGGGGCGTTGATCGGCCCGCCACCACCGTGGCCACCTCCACCAAAGGGACCCAGCCCCCCGAAGGGCCCGCTGGGCGCGGGTGCCTTGATCGGCCCGCCGCCGTCGCCGGGACCACCGGGCCAGACCGGTCCACTGCCGGGACTGCCGGGGCTCTTACCGCCGCCCGGATTCACTGCCTTGGGCGGTGTTCCCAGCCCAGGCGGGGTTTGCGGGACGGGCTGCTGCAGCACCGGGCCGCCCACTCGCGGGGGCGATCCGGCGTTACGCGGGGGTGTAGCTGGCTGCGGCGCCGGAATCTGCACCACAGGGGGGCGTGCCGCCGGCTCGGGACGAGGCGCGAGAAGCGGCGGTACGGGAACCGGAACCACGACGGGAACTGGCACCACCGGTGGTGCGGGAGCAGGCGCAGCCGGCGCTGGAATGGCGGCGGGAGCCGGCGCGGCGGGGGCCGGAGCAGGAGCCGCGGGCGCCGGAGCGGGAGCCGGAGCCGCCGGGGCAACTGCGGGGTTCACCGGCTTGGGCGAGTTCACCGGTGCCGGCAGTTCGACCTTCGGCTGGGCGGCGGGCACCTCGGCCGGCGTCGGCGCAGGCGCCTGCTGGGTGGGGACGATGAGGTTTTGGTCGGGAGCCGGGTGCAACGCCACCGCGTCACCGCGAATGTTCACCGCCGAAGCAATCTCCAGCGCCACCACCGCTGCAATAGCGACCACCGCCACGCCGCTACCGAGTAGAAGGGCCGGCCTGCGCTGTGATCGTGTGTCGCCCGGGCTGGCAGTGGTGTCGATGACGACGGTCGGGGAGTCGGCGTCGTCGTCGGGCACCGCACTGTAGGCAAGTTCTTCGCCCCCAAGCGAGCCCGCGGACACGTCGGGGACACTGAGGTACTCGGGCAGGGCCGACGGTCCAACTGCGCCGGTGCCGGGGTCTAGCGAGTAGGCCAGCGCCGCCGTTGACGACACGAACAGCGGCGCGTTCGCCGAGGCCAGGGCCGCCCCGCGGGCCAGCGCGCTGGCCGGTTCCTCGGGCGCGCTCACAATAAGCGACGTCGCCGCCTCCAAATGCCGCTTGAGCGGCGCGATCTCGACGCCGGAGCCGACCACGAACACGCCGCCGACCGCTGGTCCCACCTTCTCGAGCCCGACCACCATGTCGACCAGGTCTGCGACAGCAGTCCGTCCGGTACGGATATCGGAGATGGAACCGTCGGCCGTCTCGACGACGGCCAAAGTCGCGGTGTCAGGCTCTACGAATAGCACTGCGGTGCGCTCGTAACCTGTTGCAGCGCCGACGGACTGGGTGAAGGCGGCCGCAGCAAGAAAAGCCGAAACCAACATCACGTTGGTGACCTTGTGGGCAGCGAGCGCGTCGCGCAGAGCATGGGCTTCGAGCTGGTCGGTCCACGCCACGCCGATGGAAGACAATTTCAGGCCGGCATCCTGCGCACCTTCTCGGGTACCGAGAATCGCTGCGACCGCTTGACCGGATGCGCTGGTGGAGACGTCAGCGGCCGTGACGTCGATCTGCTCCTCTTCCACCGTGGCGCCGTCGGCGTTTTCGCCCTCTAACAGAACCATCTGGATGGACGACGGTGCCATCGACATCCCGAGCACGATATCCAAGACCCCTCCAAAGGCTCTGCCGGTCGCGTTGGGTGCGCGGAGGAGAAAAGCGCAGACCATCTAAGTATTGCGCAGATCGACCCGATTGGCACCCCGGCGGAGCTATGTAGATCGTATGAAGTTCTGATACGAGCGGGACGGCGTCGGTCCGCGCTGGCCCTGGTACTTGGACCCGACACGCGAACTGCCATAAGGATGTTCAGATGGGCTGGTCAATCGCAGAATGCACAGCTGCCCGATTTTCATGCCGGGCCAGAGGGTGATCGGCAGGTTGGCGACGTTGGACAGTTCGAGGGTGATGTGACCGCTGAAACCGGGGTCGATGAAGCCCGCGGTCGAGTGGGTGAGCAGCCCCAGCCGGCCCAGCGATGATTTGCCTTCCAGCCGTCCGGCGAGGTCGTCGGGCAAGCAGAACAGTTCGAGCGTCGACCCGAGTACGAACTCGCCCGGATGCAGGACGAAGGGTTCCCCGTCGATGGGCTCGACCAAGCTGGTGAGCTCGTCCTGCTGCTGCGCGGGATCGATGTGCGTGTAGCGGGTGTTGTTGAACACCCGGAACATGCGGTCAAGACGCACGTCGATGCTGGACGGCTGGACCAGCGCGTCGTCGAAGGGGTCGATGCCCAGCCGCCCCGCGGAGATTTCGGCCCTGAGGTCACGATCGGAGAGCAGCACCCGACGAGCCTATCGCCCTGGTCGCGAGTAGCCCGGGGTTCAGCGTAGGTAGATTTCCCGGCCGGTCGGATATCCGCCGCCGGTGGTGGTGACATGGACGTGGTCGTAGTGGCCGAGGCGGCTCGGTTGCGCACCATTAGGCGTGTAGTAGACGCCGCGCCAGATGGCGTCCTGCATCCCGAACCGGTCCGCGTTGGCCCGGACGAACTCGACGATCCGGTTGCCTAGTTCGATGCCTTCATCGCTGCTGGGGTTGGGAATCATGACGTCGATCGCCAGGCCGTTGGGATGCCAGGGCAGCGGGTCGGGCCGGCACCCGCCGATCTCGTGAATCTCGGGGAAGGCGGCGCTGATGGCGCGGGCGGCCAGAATGGTCCTTACTTGCAGACCGTGCTCCGGCGCGACGCCGACGGGCAGGAAACGCGATTCCATCCGCAATCTCGACGCCGCCGGGAATTCGCCCTCGGTATCCATTCCTGGTGCGCCATTGGGCATATTCCGTTTGGGCGCAACCGATGCCGCCACAATCTGCACGCAGCACGGCGCATCGTTGACGTCCGCGGCCGACTTGGCCGCGGCGGGGGCTGGACCTGGGTGGACGTCGCCTGCCGCAGCCAGGAATGCTGCGGCAGGGCCCAGTCCGAGAGCAAGTAGCACCGACGGATTTCGGCGCTTTTTGGGAAGTGAGTGCTTGCCCACCTGAAGGAGGATACGAGATAACGGCCAAATCACGAAACGATAACGTTGGAAGCCCGGAATTGACCGCACGCTATTAGGCGTGTGTCGCAACTAACCGGATCGCTTAAATGGCTGTTTGCCGCGGGGCCGCCGTGTCGGCAGAGGCCTCCCCTCTGGGCGACGGCCGGCGGAAATGATAACAACGATTGCGCTTATCATCACTTAGCCGTCTAAGTGATGATAAGATCAATCCATGTCATCAGTTAGGTCAGGCACCGCAGTGGGGTACGAAGCCCTCACCTGGGGTATGCCGACCGAGGCGCACTATCAGCGCTCCGACCTGCGTGCCGCCCAGCGCCAGTCCGGTGAGTACCAGGCCGCCATCCCCGCCGAGATTGCCCAACTCGACGTCAGCCTGCCGTCTGCTATTCAAGCTGACGCCGAGGAAGCCAGCCAGGAGATCGCGCGATTCGATACGGAACTCGGCAGCGAGATCGCCCCATTCGCCTCCGTGCTGCTGCGGACAGAATCGGCAGCCAGCTCCAAAATCGAGAACTTGACAGCATCTGCACGCGCGATCGCCGAAGCCGAAACACTTGGAAACACCAAGCGCCGCAACGCTTCAATGATCGTCGCGAACACCAAGGCGATGCAGGCAGCCATCGACCTAGCGGACCAAATCAGCGGCGGGGCAATTCTGGCCATGCATTACGCCCTGATGCACGAGAGTGAACCGAATACCGCCGGCAAATGGCGCACCGAGCAGGTGTGGGTCGGCGGCGGCAACTTCGGCCCACGCGGCGCCGATTTCATCGCACCGCACCAGGATCGGGTCCCCGGTGCCATCGATGATCTAGTCCGATTTGCCAAGCGCAGTGACATAGCGATCCTTCCGCAAATCGCAATTGCACATGCACAATTCGAAACCATTCACCCGTTCCCCGACGGCAACGGACGCACCGGCAGAGCCTTGGTCCAGTCGATGTTGCGCAACAAGCGGTTAACTCGTCAGGTCACGGTCCCCGTCTCAGCGGGCCTGCTGACGGACACCAATTCGTACTTCCAGGCACTGACTGCCTATCGCGAGGGCGACCCTGCCCCAATCGTCGAGAAAATCTCGGAGGCATCGATCCTGGCCGTCGTCAATGGTCGACACCTGGTGGATGATCTGCAAACGATCAGGAGGGAGTGGGAATCGAAGATCGCCGCCCGCCGCAACTCGGCCGTGCACCGTGTGGCGGACTTGCTAATCAAACGCCCAGTGATCAACGCTCAACTGGTCAGCGATCAACTGCAGATCGCGATCGGCAACGTCTACCGATACTTGGACCCGCTTGTCGAGGCCAGAATCATCGTCGAGTTCACCGATCAGCGCCGTAATCGGGCCTGGCGCTCACCCGAAGTTCTTGGCGCGCTAGACGCTTTCGCGGAGCGGGCCGGTCGTCGAGCGCTGTTCGCGTGACGGTGACCGTTGACACCGTGCACGGGTTGCGACATAACGCCGGTGAGCCCGCTGCGCCGGAATAGCACCGGCGCTTGACTGCGATCGTCCACGTTCCGCCGTGTCGTCCCCGCAGTCGGCCACCCGCAGATAAGCCTCACCATGCGTCTGTATGCTCACAGCCAGTTCGCCGCACTGCAGGACGCTGCAGCAAGTTTGGACCGAATTGTGACATCATGTGACACTGATGTCCGAGGCCACGCACGCTTAGCAACGTTTCCGCAGGTCAAGGCGATAGTGCCGATGTAGTTCAATGGCAGAACATCAGCTTCCCAAGCTGAATACGCGGGTTCGATTCCCGTCATCGGCTCCACCTTTTTCAGGGCAAACCCGCATGGTCGCCCCTGAGGCTGAATCATTTTGCGTCCCTTGTCTTTGGGCCGTCAGCCAGCGCGGCCCGCAGATGGTCACATTGGCTGGCGAAGAATGTCAACGACACCGGCGCGTTCGGCACGATCGAATCAAACGCGTGGAAGGCGCCGACCGCAATCTCGATGTGGCAGGGCGTGCCCGCCTCATTCAAGCGCCGGCCGTACTCGACGGCCTCGTCGTGCAGCAGGTCCAACGAGCCGGTGCCGATCCAGGCCGGCGCCAGCCCGGCGAGGTCACTTCGCCGCGCCGGGACCACGGCGATGGCCGGGTCCGTCTCACCTAAGTACCACCGCCAAGCTGAGCGGTTGTCACCCTCCGACCAAATCAGGCGACGGCGACCCGTGACTTGCGTGCCGGTGCGGTCGTCGAGGTTTGGTTGGGACAGCAATTGAAAGACTGGCTGAATCTCACCGCGATCGCGGGCGAGAAATGCCAGCGCTGCGGCCAGCCCTGCCCCGGAGCTGAGGCCGCCGATTGCGACCCGTGTGGGATCAACCCACGGCTGCCGCACCAACCACAGCAGCGCCGCGTAGCTGTCTTCCAGCGGAGCGGGATATGGGTGTTCGGGCGGCAACCTGAAATCGACGGCCGCGACCGCGACGTTTGCTAGATGAGACAGCTTGCGGCAGAAGCCATCTTCCTGTCGCGCACTGCCCATCACGAATCCACCGCCGTGGATCCACAGCAGCGCCGGCGCCGGATTAGAGAGGCGCGCGGGACGATGCAGGCGCAGGCTCACATCAGCATCGACCGCCACCACCGGCACGTCGCGAACAGCGTTGATGCGTCCCAACAACGTCATCGCCGCACGTGGCACCGCCAGCCCACGGTTGAGGCCATAGCCCCTCGGCAGAATTCTGGCCGCGGTCCGCAAGGCAGGGTCCACATGAAGTCCCGACGTGAACGAGGTCACTGCTGGCTGGTCTCGTCGAGATCATGCAGACCGTCTTCGATGTCGTCGACAATTCCGATCAAAACGAGCATGCCTGCGATGATGGCAGCTAACACAGCGCGACGCGGACCTTCCGTGTCATTGGCAAACCAGGCAGCAGTGCCAAGCCCGCTGGGCCGGCGGCCAATCGAGAGCCTTGATCGGCGTCGTTGCTACGACGGCCATGCTTCGCGATCGCCCGTCGAAGACCCGCTTCAAGTCCAGCGTGAAGCCAGGACGTCGCAAATGGTGCGTTGCTCGGCCTCATTCAGGTCGTGCATCAGGAGTCCTTCGACGGTGAAGATGCCGATCATTACTTCGGCTTCCACAGTCGACGTTGGGACTCCCGCAGTCTCCAATTCGTAACGGAACATGCTGCCGGTGATCAGATGGAAGTTGCGATGCCACTCGGCAACGGAGGCCGAATGTCCGACCCGGGCGTGCACCGTCGTCACTAGGCGGCTCATCTGGTGTAACTGGCGAACCACCCACAGCACTCGAGCGGGGATCGGTTCGGTCGCAACTTGTTGATACTGCGGCCAGATGTCGGCCATGACGGAGTCGAGCACAGCGATTAGAACGTCGTCCTTATCCCCGAAATACCAGTAGATGGTGTTCGGTGCCACCCCGGCCTCTTTCGCCAGGCGACTCATCGGGGTGGCGTCGTAGCCAGCGTTGATGAACAGCCGTCGTGCTGCCGCGACAATTTCGGCACGCTTCTCTTCGGCGGCCTGAGGGCGTTTGTTCCGTGCCATCATTCCCTCTGCGTCGACTGGATCACACTTTGTTGAATGACATTCAAGAACAGGTTAGCTTTTGTTGAACGTCATTCAAGATACCCGATGGAGACCACGACGATGAACCAACCACTCGGCTACGTCCGACACGACGTCACCTTTATGTCGGCGGGGACACCTTGCGCGGCGTGGCTCTACCGGCCCGAAGGCGTCAAGAACCCACCCATCGTCGTACTGGCCCACGGGTTCGCCGCCTTCCGCGAACTGCGCCTGGACGCCTACGCCGCACGATTCGCCCAGGCAGGCTACGCCGCCCTGGTGTTCGACTACCGGCACTGGGGCGCCAGCCAAGGACAACCCCGCCGCATCCTTGACATCGCCAAACAGCACGCTGATTGGCGGGCCGCCATCGCCTACGCCCGCAGCCTGGACGGTGTCGACACCACCCGGGTCGTGGCCTGGGGTTCCTCTTTCGGCGGCGGCCACGTTCTCAACTTGGCCGCCCACGACCACGATCTCGCAGCCGCTATCGTCCAGGTCCCCCACGTCAGTGGCCCAGCGTCGACCTTTACCCAATCCCCAAAACTGGTAGCGCGGTTGATCCTCGCCGGCCTCCGCGACCAAGTCGGCGCATGGCTCGGGCGCCCGCCCTACCGGACAGCAGCTATCGGCTACCTAGGTGACGTCGCGATGATGACCTCCCCCGGGGCCGCCGAGCTCGTCGAACGGATGGCCGGGGACAAGCGCGAAGAACTACTTGCCGAGAACGACGTCGCGGCCCGCATCGTGTTGCGGATCCCGTTCTACTCCCCGGGACGCAAGGTCGCAGACATCACCGCGCCGACCCTGGTGCAGCTCGCGAAATATGACGACGTGACGCCATACGCGAAAGCCAAGAAGATCGTGGCCCGCATACCCTACGGTGAAGTCCGCTCCTATGACTGCGCGCACTTCGAGCCGTACCTGGAACCGCACTTCGACGGGATCGTGACCGACCAGATCGACTTCCTCAATCGCCACGTCCCACTGGTGTGACCCCCACACCCGCAGCCCACCCCCGATCGGCTCGGCCCGTGATGGCCGACGTCTACCCAGTGAGGAACACCCACCATGAACACAACCCGACGTGTCGCCCTGATCACGGGGGCATCTGCCGGCATCGGAGCGGCCTTCGCCCGCCACCTCGCCAACGAGGGCTACGACGTGCTGCTCGTCGCCCGACGCGCCGAGCGCCTCGAAGAACTCGCCACCCAACTGCACCAACAGCATGGTGTGCGTGCCGAAGTGTTCGCCGCCGACCTCACCGACCCCGCTGCGCCCGCTGCGATCATCAGCCGCGCAACCGAATTGGGTCTATCCATCGACGTGCTGATCAATAACGCAGGACTTTCGGCCAGCACAAAATTCTCCGACACCCCATGGGACTCGGTCGCCGGGGAACTTCAACTGATGGTCACCGCCGTAACCGAATTGATCCACCGAGTGGTCCCCGGCATGAAGCAACGAGGCTGGGGACGCATCATCAACCTTTCCTCACTGGCCGCGATGTCCCCGCCTGGAGAAGGGTTGCTGTACACCGGCATCAAGTCCTACGTACTGAACATGTCCCAATCCCTCGACATGGAACTCAAACCCCACGGCATCCATGTCACCGCGCTCTGCCCTGGCTTCACCCACAGCGAGTTCCACGACGTGATGGGCACCCGCGATGCCGCCGACCGACTGCCGAGCTTCATGTGGCAACAGCCTGAACCCGTTGTCCGCGAGGGATGGGCCGCCGTGACCAACGGCAAGCCCATCTGCATACCGGGCACCGTCAACAAGCTCACCGCCGCCGCCATACGACCAGTGCCGCAGCGAATTCAGTACTTCCTGGGCCGTACCTTCAATCCCTTCAAGTAGACCAACTCCAAAGTCGGGTTCCTGAAACCCTCCTCGAGGCTCGCTGCCGTCAGCCCAGGTGAAAGTCCTCGACAGCCACATTGCGCGCACGGTCGGCGAATTCTTTGCCGGAAAACGGCAACTGAGTGACGACCTTGCCGCTCGGATGACGGAAATAGTTGTCGCAAGCCAGCCATACCTTGCCCTGCATCGCCGCTTGAAGCTCGGCGTTGTACGCCTCCTGCGCTTCGCGTTTCACTTCGATCGTGCTGGCTCTGCGCTCAGTCATCAGGTCCAGCAGGCGCCGAACGAGCTCGGACTGGACCTCGTGGATATACAGAATTGAGTTGACGCCGTTGGTATTTGGTCCGTACAAAACGAACAAGCTCGGATATCCGGCGACGAGCGTGCCCAGATAAGCCTCCGCGCCTTCGCGCCAATCGTCGCGGAGCCGCCGCCCGCCGCTGCCGTAAACGTCGAGGCTGCTGAGGTAGTCGGCGGCCTTGAAACCGGTGCCGTAGATGACCGTATCGGCCAGATGCTCGTTACCGTCGGCAGTCAGCAGCCCATGCTCGGTGAACCGGATAATCGGCGACGTCTCCAGATGCACGTTCGGCAGCGCGAACGTCGGGAACCACTCGCGTGACATCAACGGCCGCTTGCATCCCGCCGGGTAGTCGGGTGTGAGTTTCGCGCGCAGCACGGGATCGGCCACCTTGCGCATCAGGTAGCTGTACGCGAGCTCGGTGGCTTCGCGGATCTGGTCGGACTCGGCGTCGAAGCTGGACGCCTCGTACGCGTTCCAGACTTCGTCACGAATTTTCTGCGCCTCGCGCGGGTGGCGCTCGAACAGCTCTTGCTGCTCGGGCGTGTACGGAAAATCGAACCGCGGCGCCACCCAGATCGGGGAGCGCTGAAACACGGTGAGGTGCGCGGTTTCTGGCGCGATTGCCGGAACGTACTGGATCGCACTGGCACCGGTGCCGATGGATGCGACGCGCTCGCCGGCGGTCGAACGACTGTGGTCCCACCGCGACGAGTGAAATGCGCGACCACGGAATGTCTCCGCGCCGGGTCTCGCTGGAATGTTCGGTACGTCAAGCATTCCCACCGCGCTGACCACCACATCGAAGTCGTGCTCGGAGCCGTCGTCGGTTGTCAGCGTCCAGCGCCGGTCGCGGTCCGACCATCGCATCGTGTCGATCCGCGTGTTGGCTCGCAGGTGCCGGTCAAGCCCGCCTTTGATCGCCACCGCTTCGAGGTAATCCAGAATCTCGGGCTGGTTTGCGTACGTGTTGCTCCACCGCGGGTTGAGCGCGAACGAATACGAGTACAGGTGCGACGGCACGTCGCACGCCGCGCCGGGAAACGTGTTGTGCCGCCACGTCCCACCGAACCCGTCGGCCCGGTCGAAGATCGTGAAATCGCCTTCGCCCCAACCACCTTCGAGAAGTCGGATACCCATCGCGATCCCACCGGCGCCGGCGCCGACGATCGCGACCCTCGGTTTCATGGCCACTGCGCGAAGTACGGCCGCTCGGGCGTGCTCTTCTCCACCAGAATGAAGACCACTCCCCACGGGTCGACGAACCATGTGGTGCGCACCCGGGCGACATCCGCGACGCCATCGACGAGGAATCGCACCCCTTTGCTTTCCAGTTCCGCGCGGGTGGCTTCGACGTCGTCACAGATCAATCCGACATGCGATAGCCCGAAGTCGGTGAGTGCCGCGTTGCTTCGCTGCTCGGTCCCCTCGGCACCCAGGTACTCGATCACTTCGAGCACCCGGTCGCCGTCATCGTCGAAACCGACGATCGCCGCCTTCATCGTGGGGTCCGCGACCAGTTGACCCATGTCGTCGCGGATCGCGTCGCCGGCCATCACATACGGCGGCGAGAGCACCCGCATGCCGAGCACGTCCCGGTAGAACGCCACTGCGGCTTCGCAGTCCGGCACGCACACACCGGTGTGGGCTAGCCCGGTAAGCACGTTTGCACATTAGCGACGCGCGCAAGCGTTGTCAGCAGCCTGCCGTTACGCCGTCGACGCCCTGCGGGCCTTCTGAGCACCGGTCGGACGTCACTATTTGGCAACGCCGCGGTGCGGCGTGTCGCTGTTGCACATCTGCCTACTGACAATTGGCCTCGTTGTCGAAACACGACTTCGGTATGACTATGCGGTTCGAATAAGGAGGCGACGCCGATGGCGATCGTCGATTGGGTCAACGTCAAAACAGTTGCCAGCGTGGGGTTGTGCGGAGCCGCCATAGCGCTGAGCCCAGACGCCGCCGCCGCCCCGCTCATCACGGGTGGCCCCGCCGCGTGTACGCATCAGCAGGCGGGTGAGGTGCCGGCAGGCGCCGGCGCACCAGCGGCGGCTGGCGCACCAGTAGCAGGCGGACTGCCGGCTGCGGGCGGACCGGCACCGGCAGCAGGGCCTGCGGCGGGACCGACTGCCGCTGGACCAGCTGCAGGCGGACCGGTAACGACGGGTTGCACCGCAAGCCTCACTGACATGTCAGGTGTTCCGGTGGCAGTGCCCGGGCCCCTGGGTGCGCCGGTGCCGGTCGGTGCTCCACTCCCGATCGTGCCGCCGGTGCCGGCCGGTGCTCCGGTGCCAGTCGCGCCGGTGATCCCCGCGGGCGCTCCGTTGATCGCGCTCGGCGGTGCTCCCGTCGACGCTGTGCCCGCGGCGCCGATCGTGCAAATGTCCGGCGGTGTCAAGGACGCGCCGACGGGTCCGCCGCCGGCGGGCGGTCCGGTATCCGGCCAACCGACTCAGCCCGGGCCTGCGGGCTGAAGCCTTCCGAGCCGGTGCGCACCCGCTAGCTGCATTTCAAGAATCCGTCAAGGCACTGATTGAACACTCGGTCCGTACTCATTGGCACACGAACACGGACCACATGATGAACCCGATCGACCTCGCCGTCGTCGCCCTTGGCTGCGGAGTTTTCGCCTGGGCGTTGACGCGGTTCGCTCCGACCACGATGCCGACGGCAGGCCTGGCTGCGCAGGGCGTGCTCGGCGTCTACACCGGGCTGATGGTGCGCAGCATCTCGCTCACCGCCCTGGGCTCGCACTGGCCGGTCGTCATCGCCGTCGCCGTCGGCACCTTGGTCCTCAGCGTCGCGGGCGGCGCGCTGCTCGGTCTGCACCGTGAGATCAGCCCACTGACGGGCGGCCTGGCTCTGGTGGCGGGAGGCTCGTCCGGACTGGTCGCCATCGCCCGCGAACTCGGCGCCGACGATCGCGTCGTCGCCGCCGTCCAATACTTTCGCGTTGCGCTGATCACGGCGGCCATGCCCCTCGTGGTGACGGTTTTCTACCACACCACCGCCACGCATTCCGCGCAGATAAGCGAAAGCCGATCTCTCCCTTGGTATTTCGGGCTGCCATTGATCGCGGTCATTGTTGTGGTCGGCGCGGCGGGTGGCCGCTTGGTTCGGCTGCCGGGAGCTGGGTTGCTGGGTCCGATGGCGATCACCATCGTGTTGGAGCTCTCCGGGCTGGCGGCGGGTCTTTCGGTTCCGATGGTGCTGGTTCAGGCCTGCATCATGCTGATCGTCTGGCAGACGGTGCTTGCCTTCAACCGAGAGGCGCTTCGGTCGATCCGCCGAATTCTGCCCAGCGCATTCGCGCTGATCATGGTGCTGAACTTCGCAGCGGCCGGTCTGGGCGTGCTGCTGACCAAGATGGCCGGACTCAGCATGCTCGACGGATACCTCGCGACCAGCCCCGGCGGCGTTTACGCGGTGCTTGGAACGGCGGTGGCGTCCGACTCCAATGTCGCGTTCGTCATGGCGTCGCAAGTCATCCGGATTCTGATGATGCTCGCCGCTGCTCCGTTCGTCGCACGGCTTTTCATGAGGTTCACCCCGCAAACCCCGGCGACCAGCACGCACCATCGAGAGCTCGTCCCTGCCGGCGCTTGATATCGCCGCCGGATTTCGCAGTCAGTACACGCTCGACGACGTGGGTTCCCGCGCAGGTAGGCCTGCCTCCGCGCTTGAAGATTTCTCCAAGAATTTGTTGAGCCGCGGCCGCCAGACTCACCAAAACGCACCCCAATGCCAAACGAGAGGGGATCAGGGGGATGCTCACCACTTCAGCCACGCAGGCGGCGACCCGGCGCGAGCCGATTACCGGACCAACGGTCTGGACTCACGCCAGCCTCAAAGCCTCGGACTACATGATCGCGGTCGAACCGCACCAGGCTGCGGCTTGCCTGCGTATCCGTGACCAGCTGCGTCGTCGCGGTAAGCGACTCGACACTGTCGAGCCGTCCGACTTCCGGGAGCCGGCCCTCGCCGAAATCGCGCGCGGCATCCGGAACAACCTCAAGTTCGGCTCTGGCTTCAGCGTGCTGCGCGGGCTTCCCCTGCAGGGATGGTCGGACGAGGAAGCCTCGATGCTCTATTGGGGCCTGGGCACCTACCTGGGCGGACCCCAGCCGCAGAACCGAAAGGGCGACCGCGTCTACCTGGTCCAGGACACGGGCGCATCGCTGGTGGAGGCACGCGGGTCGAAGACGAACTCCGAACTGATCTTCCACATGGACGGAGCCAGCGGTTATCTCGGCACTCAGGTCGACGTGCTGGGATTGCTGTGCCTGCGCAAGGCGGTATCCGGCGGCGAGTCGCTGGTCGTCAGCAGCCACACTGCCTACAACGCCCTGCTCAAGACGCAGCCCGAACTCGTGGAAGAACTCTATGGGGAGTTCTGCTTCGACCGCTCGAAAGAGACCGCACCCGGCGAGGATCCGGTATCTATCGGCGCGGTCTTCACCGACAGCACGGACGGCGTCCGCGTTCGCTACAACCGCGCCTACATCGAAATTGGTCACTTGCGTGCCGGGCGGCCGCTCACCGGACGCCAACGCGAGGCGCTCGACGCCTTCGATCGTCTACTGAACGATCCCGCCCACGCTGTTGAATTCACGCTCAATCCCGGCGACGTCTTTTTCGCCGACGATCACGTGACCTTGCACAACCGCCGCAGTTTCGTCGACGCGCCCGAGGTGCAGGACCGGCGCTGCCTGGTACGGCTGTGGCTCGCCGGCGAGCCCAGGAACTGATCCGGCACTCCTAACGCGCTTCAGGAAAGGCGACTGACGTGTTGAGGCAGTTGGCCGCGTACACCGTGCGGCGCCCCAAAGTGGTGCTGGCGGCCGTCCTGGTGTTGTTTGCCATCAGCATCGCACTCGGCGGCTCGGTGTCGGACAAGCTCGGCACCGGAGGAAACACCGATCCCGCGGCGGAATCGTCGCAAGCCGACGAGTTCCTGGACCAGCATTTCGGCACCACCTCCAATCTGGTCATCCAACTGCTCCCGCGCGAGGGCACCGTCGACAGCCCGGCGGTTGCCGCGGTACGCGAGCAGGTGCGGCAACTGATCGCGGCCCAGCCGAATACCCAGCTGACCCGATCCTTCGGCGACCCGGGAGCTTCCGACCTGCGCAGCAAGGACGGGCGTTCCGGCCTGATGCTCGTGCATGTCGGCGGGACGACCGACGAGGCCGCAGAAACGGCCAAGCGGATCATCGCAAGCCTTCCGACCGACTCGAACGTGACGGTGCGCGCGGGCGGCTCTCTCGGTGTGCAGCAGGAGATCCGGGACAAGGTCAAACACGACCTCGAGATCAGCGAGAGCATCGCGGTGCCGATCTCGCTGGCCGTGCTGGTCATCGTGTTCGGCGGCCTCATTGCCGCCGCGCTGCCGGTGGTCGTGGGCATCGTCTCGATCGTCTCCACCATGACGGTGTTGCTGCTCATGACGACCATCACCGATGTGTCGGTACATGCCCTCACCGTCGCCACGGCGTTCGGGCTGGGTCTGTCCATCGACTTCGGCTTGCTGATGGTGTCCCGATTCCGAGAGGAATGCGCCAACGGCAAAGACCACCATCAGGCCATCGTCGCCACCGTCACCAGCGCCGGCCGAACCATCCTGTTCAGCGCCGCAACCGTCACGCTGGCGATGATGAGCCTGCTGGTGTTCCCCACCTATTTCCTGCGGTCCGTCGGCATCGCCGCGACCGCCACCGTGCTGCTCTCGGCATTCAGCGCGATCATCGTGTTGCCCGCGCTGCTGGCTCTGCTCGGCAAGCGTGTCGACTCGCTTGCGATCATCCGCCGGAAAGTGCCGCTTTCGGCGGACTCGCTGTTCTGGCGACGCTTCGCTGAGGTGGTGACCCGGCGGCCGCTGCTCTACGCCCTGCCGGTGGTGGCAGTGCTGTTGGGGCTCGGGATTCCGTTCCTCAGCGCCCAATACGCCACACCGGACGAGCGTGCGCTGCCGAAGGAGTCCAACGCGCGTCTGGTGGCGGAATCATTGCAGCGAGACTTTCAGCTGAACCCGTCCCAGGCGATCATGCTGGTGACCCGCGCGGACGCCGACGCGCTCAAGCAGCTCGCCGCCGAGGTGTCGCGGATGGACGGCGTGGTCCTGGTCAACGGGCCGGCCGGCAAATTCGAGCATGGTCAGGCGGTCGGACCGGTGCCCGCGACGTCCGGGGCCAGCTACGCGGTCGTCTACCTTTCGGTTCGAGCCGACTCGGAAACCGCTCAGCATCTGGTGCGCGACATCCGCGCCAAGATCACCGACCACCGGGTGGAAGTGGGCGGCCCGACCGCCACGCTCATCGACAGCCGCGCTGCGATCACCGACCAGCTGCCGTTGGCCATTGCGCTGATCGCCATTGCCACGTTCATCCTGCTGTTCCTGTTCACCGGCAGCGTGGTGGTGCCGATAAAAGCACTGCTGCTGAATTTGCTTGTGCTGAGCGCCGTCCTGGGCGTCATGGTCTGGATCTTTCAAGAAGGACACGGCGCGGACCTGCTGGGAATCGATCCGACACCGCTGAACCCGTCGATGGTCGTCCTCCTGTGTGCCATCGCGTTCAGCCTGTCCGTTGACTATGAGATCTTCTTGCTCAGCCGGATCAAGGAAGCCCGGGACTCAGGGTTGTCGAACGACGCTTCGACCGTCATCGGACTGGGCCGGGTGGGCCGGATCGTCACCAGCGCCGCGCTGCTGTTGACGATCACGTTGATCTCCTTCGCCAACGGGTTGTCCTTCATGAAGATGTTCGGCATCGGCACGGCGCTGGCCGTGGTCATCGACGCGACGATCATCCGCGGCGTCGTCGTACCGGCGTTCCTGCGGGTCGCCGGCGACCTGAACTGGTGGGCACCACGTCCGCTGCGGTGGCTGCACTCGCGCATCGGCATCAGCGAAGCACCATCCGACGCCGAAGCTGAGGCCGCAATCGCGGCGCCGGTGCCGCCCACGCCCGAGGACAAGCCGGTTCCGGCGCAGCCGCCGGCCCAGGAACCCGCCGCAGCCAGCCAGCGGCCGGCCGCTTCACCCAGCGAGATCGAGGTCATCCCCGGTCAGCACCTGGTGGCCAACGTCAACGGCGCGGTTATCGTCGTGGCCCACCGCGACAGGTCGCCACTGTCACCGCAATCCGTTGCGGCACAGCAGCTGGCGGCACTGGCCGAGATGGTCCGGCGAACCGACCCGCAGCGGTTGGTCAGCGCCTTCTCCCGGCTCTCGCGTGAAACGACCTGGACCCGCACTTTGGTTGACGCAGGCATCATCGTGCCCACGCCCGCGGGGCTGGAGATCCTGCTGTGCGGCAGCGTCACCGTTGCCCTCGACAACGGCGCGCAGCAAACCTTGTTGCACGGCCACGGACGCCTGGTGCACCGCTCGGTGCCGGTACCGCGGGTCGCGACGGTGATCACCGTCGACGAGCTGGGTCAACGGCCCCGCCGCTTGGCCGAAGGCCGCGGCGTGTACCAGCTCAGCGGCGGAATCGTGGCCGGGCAGGGCGCCGTCGTTTGGTCGACGCCGGCCGCTCCGGCGCCCAGGAAGGCGCCGGCCGCTTCGCCACCCAGGCAGGCGCCGGTAATCGAGCGTCCGAAGCGATGGGTTTTGCTGGACGACAACTCCCGGTTCGACATCGACCGAAACTGCGTCATCGGCCGGGCACCCCACGGCACGGATGCGGTGCGACGCGGACTTCGACCGGTACGAATCGACGACCACGCCGGCCAGATGTCCCGGGCCCACATAGAAGTCAGGATCATCCGGGATGAGGTGGTCGTCGTCGACCGAAACTCCACCAACGGGGCCTTCATGCGTGAGCCGGGACAGCGGGTTTGGACCAGGCTCACCCCCTGGCAGCCCGCGAGATGGCGGCCCGGCGTGTACGTCAAGATCGGCGGCCGCATACTCCGGTTACAGGTGAGCACCGACGGATGCCCACAGCGCGGTCCGCGCGCCCATGTGCCGCACCACATTTCGCGCCGACCATCCGCGGCCCAGGCCCAGCCGCTGGCCATCGCGAAATAGCCTCGAGCCCAACGGGTTCGCTGCACACATTCCGGGATGCCCACGGCTAACCGAAGTCTGGCGACCGCACCAAGCCGATTCCAAGAATTCTTTGAGACGCGCGCGAGAACCTTGATGCGACAACGGCGGCGCTGCCGAGACCACCCAACCGCCAAGGAGCTGACAATGACCGTCGAGTCAGTTCACACCCACCGGGTTTACCCGCACACCGACACCCGCTACGAGTGGGTGGAGGCGACCGTCAACTTCGCCGTCGACCCCGAAAGTCCGGCGAACAAGCGGATTGTCGACCTCGAGCTCGCGCCTCGCGACGCGGACGGGCTGGTTCGCTATGACGCGGACCTGCGTCTGCTTCGCCCCGTCGATGGCGGGAACGGCAAGTTGCTCTTCGTTGTCCCCAACCGTGGCGTACCCACCTACGCGCCGTGGCTCAAGAACGGATTCCTGCTCGACCGGGGGTGGACGATCGCGTCGTGCGGGTGGCAATGGGATGTGCAGCGCGGCCCGGCGATCCTGGGTCTGACAGCTCCCCAGGCCGACGTGCCGGCCGGCTTCATGCGCCTGGAATGGCGCTCGGACACGGAAAGTGACGTGCATGGGCTGAGCTTTTCGGCGCCCGAACTCGACGCGGTGCCCGGCGCCCGGGAGCTGTTCACCTTCACCGACTACCCGACCGTCGACGTCGACGACCCGCAAGCCGTCCTGACGGTCCGCACGTCGCCGGACGCCGAACCCACGACCATCCCCCGGGACACCTGGCGGTTCACCGACGAGACGCACCTGACGGTCGACGGTGGATTCAAACCGTTCCATTGGTATGAGCTGGTGTATCGGACATCGCGGGCACCCGTCGCCGGCTGCGGATTGCTGGCCATCCGCGACGTCGTCTCGCATCTGCGAGCCGACGGCATCGACCACACCTTCGCCTACGGGGTCTCGCAGTCGGGTCGGCTGCTGCGCCATTTCGTCTCCGAAGGACTGAACATCGACGAATCCGGAATGCCGGTTTTCGACGGCGTGTTCAGCGACTTCGCCGGCGCCTTCACCGGAGAGTTCAACCACCGCTACGCACAGCCGTCGGTCGCGCAAACCAACGGCTTCGGCAACCTCACTCCCCTGGGGCATGCCGACCTGCTGGCGCGGCAGCGGCAGCTCGGCGCCGTGCCGAAGCTGATCTTCACCAACAGCGCGTCGGAGTACTGGCACGGTGACGGGGCGCTGCTGCACGTCGACCCGTTCACCGGCGAAGACCTGCCCGAGGATCCCGACGTCCGCACCTATTTGATCGCCGGGAGCGACCACTTCGGCAGCAGCCAGATCAAGGCGGCCATGCCGGCCGCGAACCCGGTGCATCGGCTGGACGTCGCGCCGGTGAACCGGGCGCTGCTGGTCGCCCTGGAGAACTGGGTTATTGACGGCGTCGAGCCGCCGCCCAGCCAGATCCCGCGGACCAGCGACGGCACGGCCGCCACCCGCAAGGACGTGCTGTCCGGTTTCTTCCACGCCGCCGCGCCCGACCCCGCCTCCCTGCGCTACCCGCGCCGCGTCGACCTCGGACCGGACGCCGACCGCGGCATCGGTCGCTGGCCGGTCCGGCTGGGCGAAACGTTCGTCGACGTGGTTTCGGCGGTAGACGCGGACGGCAACGAAGTGGCCGGCATCCGACTGCCCGCGGTCGCTGCGCCGCTGGCCACCTATACCGGCTGGAATCCCAGGCGGCACATCGACGCCCTGCCCGACGTGCTCTATGAGCGGATCGGCAGCAAGTTGCCCTTCCCGCCGGGACGGCCGTCGGTGACCGAACGGTATCCGACCCGCGACGATTACGCCGCTGCGGCTCGCGCGGTCGCGGAATCTCTTGTGGCGCAGCGGCTTTTGCTCACCGACGACGTCGACGGAGTGGTGGCGAAGGCGGTCGCCGACTACTGATGCTCGGCTACTGTTTGTCCACCTTGGCCGCGATCTGATTCGCGACGTTGACCGCCACGTCCCCAGGGTCTTTGCGGCACGACTCGATGTCGATGACGACGTTGTTGCGGACGGTCAGCGCCCGCTGACAACTCGCGGACGTGGCGGTGCCGTTCGACGTCACGGTCAGCCCCACGACGGTGCTCAACGTTCCGTTGGTGTTCAAGACCGGCCCCACCGACCAATGGATCTCCGGGTTGTTGGCATCGCCGGGAGCGGTGTCCTGGCGGTTGGCGCACGCCGGCCAGGCCTTCGCCGAACTGTCGAAAAACGCCTTCGCCTCTTTGGCCGACGGGAACAGCACCACGACCTGGTTCACCTGCGGGTTGTGTTCGTCGGATTCGGAGAGCGACACCACGTCACGTTCTCGATGGACTGCGGTGTTTCCGCTGCCGGCATAGACCGGTACCAAGCCGGCGCCGCTGGCGTAAAGGCATTCGGCGGGCAACTTGTATCCCGAAGAAAAGATCTCGGCCGTTTTGTCTTCTGTCAACGTGTCGGCGGTCTCGGTCACCTTCGCTCCGGTGGCACCCAACGCGGCGTCGATCTCGGCTGGAGTGAGCAGTAGGCCGGCCAGCGCGGACTGGGCGAGCGGAGGCTTCGTCGGGCTGGGAGTGGTCTTGGCGGGGCCAGACGACGGCGAAGCCGAGCCGCCCTTGTCGCCACCCCCGCAGCCCGCGACCAAGATCCCTATCGCGGCAACGGCGACCGCGGCTGTTAGCTGGCGCATGGTGGGTGCCCTTCCTGATGGGATGGAGCCTAGGGCAGAGCGCGCCTTCGCGTACGGCTTTTTTGATGCGATCTGGCAAGCGCCCAGACCGTCTGGGGCTGACGTTGCTCGAGATTTCGTCGCCCGGACACCGATTATGTTGGGCCGGTTGACGATCCGTGCGGCGGCTACTCGTCGGCGTCCGCCTCGTCGTCGTCCCGTCGAGCCGCTTGGCGATCGCTTTCGGCGGCTTCACGATGACGTGCGGCGGCACGCTGGTGCTCAGCCACATCGCCGATACCTTCCGCGGCGGCGTGCTCATGAAGGTCGGCGGCTTGTTCGTGCACCCAGCTTGCTTGGCGATGCCGCTCGGCGACGGCGCGATGTGCGTCCGCGGACCGCTGTCGCGATTCCGCAGCAGCCCGGCGGGCGCCCTCAACCGCATCCGCCGATGACGAACTTCCCGACCCCAGCTCGTCTCGCCGCTCAGCAAGTTCTCGGGCCCGCTGTGCCGCCCGGCGCCCGGACTGCTCCTCCGGCGTTTCCGACATGGAGCAATTGTCTCACTTTCGGCGTGGACGAGCTGCACGCTGGTGTTGCGTGCCAGGTGCCGCTCGAAAAACCTTGTTGCCGTGCGGTTTTCGCCTTCACGGGCGCGGTGACGGCCGCCTAGCGTGGTAGATCGACAGTGATCCGGAGACGGTGGGAATCACCGCCGCTTCGGTGACGTCCACAAAACCGGCGCGTGCGATCAATTCGGGCAGTATCCCATCCGCGTTGGGCTGGGTATCGGCCTTTCCGTCGGCCCACTGGACCAGCCGGAAACCCAGCCGCATGAAGGGGCTGCGTTGCCAACCGTAGTCGGCGATCACGAGCTCACCGCCAGGCCGTAACAGCTCGAACATGTTGGTGATGATCGCCTTTTTCATCGGCACCGGGCATTGGTGCAGCACCAGACTGGAGACGACCTTGCTCGCGGTGCGGGGCCCCAGCAGCTCTGCGGCCTTGTCGCCCATGCCCGGCACGAATTCGATGTCTTCGGGGTCCAAGCCGGCCTTGCGCACCTTCGCGCGCGCGATGCCGAGCACCTCCGGGTCAGGGTCCACCCCGATGACCCGTGCGCCCGGCTGAGACCGCCTCATCAGGATCGCCGAAGACGCTGTCCCGCAACCGATATCCACGACGACGTCGCCCGGTTGCAATCCCAGCTGCCCGACCGCCGCGGTGCGCCAACGTCGTTCGCGCGTCAGCAGCGCGACGACGGTGTCGTAGTACTTGGTCCATTTGGGGTTACCCGCGGCAGGTGTGAAGGACTGTGTTGACATGACTGACAGTCGTACCATCGATCAACGATGACTTTCTCTGCACGAACGGCCGCAATCTTGTCCTCAGCGGACAACACCGTGATCGTTGACATGCGCCAGGGAGGCCGGCCCACCGCAGGGGCGTTTGTCTACGAAGGAGAGCCGGTCACCACCGGCCGGCACGCCCATGACCTGCACCAGCTGGAGTACGTCGTGCAAGGTCTGCTCGAGGTGGAGACGGACGCCGGCGCCTACCTGCTGTCCGACCGGCAGGCGGCCTGGATTCCCGCCGGGGTCGAGCACATCAGCACGATCGACACGCGGGTCCGCTCGGTGTCGATATTCCTGCATCCGATGCTCTTGCAACCGGCCCGCCAGCAGGCCGGAATCCTGCCGGTGTCGCCCTTGATCCGGCACATGATCAGCTACGCCTGCCGCTGGCCCATCGACCGCCCGTCGTCAGATGCGATAGCCGATGCGTACTTCCAGTGCTTCGCCGAACTGTTGGCCGAACTACTCGAGTCGCAAAGTCCGTTCAGCCTGCCCACGACCAACCATCCGCAACTCGCGGCTGCACTGAGAACCACGCGTAATGCCTTGGCGGACATCACGATTGATGAGGCCGCCGCGGCCGCTGGCATGTCTGCGCGTTCGCTGCGACGGCTGTGCGAGCGCGAGCTGAAGATGACCTGGCGCACCTACACTCAGCAAGCGCGTCTGATGCAGGCCGCAGCGCTGCTCGCCGACCCTCAATTGAGCGTTCTTCAGGTGGCGACCCGAGTCGGATTCGACAGCGCCAGTTCGTTTACCCGGGCATTCCGCAGCGCCTGGGGCCAGCCTCCGTCGGCCTACCGTCGCCACGGTGGCGAGCTGTGGTAGCGATGAGTTTGTGAGCCGCCGCCGGTCAGTACTGGCATGACTGACGAAACCATGAAAGCGACCTGCGCCGTCGACGCGCCGGCGGAAATCGTGTTCGACGTGCTGGCGGACCCGACCACCCATCACGCGATCGACGGCACCGGCTGGGTGCGGGAGTCACGCGACGGCAAGCGGCTCACCGAGGTCGGCCAGATCTTCCGGATGGCGATGTACCACGAGAACTTTGGGGGGAAGCATTACGAGATGGCTAACCGGGTCGAGGTCTTCCAGCCGCCACATGCCATTGCCTGGCTTCCCGGCCAGGGCGCCGACGACGTCAGCCTCGAATTCGGCGGCTGGATCTGGCGCTACGACCTCGAGCCGGTCGACGACCACCGGACGCAGGTCACGCTGACGTATGACTGGTCGGCGGTGCCTGCGGCCTTCGCGAACACATCGGATTCCCGCCGTTCGACCGGCAGCACCTCGACAATTCGCTCAAGAACCTCGCCAGGCTGGCGCAAGATCGCGGGTAAGTACCGGCCATGGCGCGTCGAGCGCCACGAGACAACCAAATTGCCGCTAGGCGGGCGGCAGCGGCCGAAAGACCGGCAACGCCCGGTACTGCGCGGTGAAGGTGGCCTCGTCGTACCGCTCGCCGACTTCACCGTCGTGAGCGATGACAGTCGGCCCGTCGACGGCAGCGAAGCTGAACCGCGGCACCTGCATCTCGTGGTACAGCGGGCTGCGGGGCAGACGTCCGAAAATCAGGGCGGTCAGGATTCTGGTCTTGGCGAATCGGCGGCCGGTTTCCAGGATGCGGACATCGATCAAGCCGTCGTCCATGCGGGTGCGCCGAGACGGGGCAAACCCGGTCGGCAGATACACCGAGTTGCCCAAGAAGAATAGCGACGTCTGAATTGTCTTGTTGTCGTAGCGGATACGTACCGGTTGGTCGTGGCGCAGCGTTTGCACCATCGCGTAGACGCTCGCCAGCGGCTTGCCAATGCGCTTCTCCAGCTTCTCGCGTCGCTGCACGAACTTGGGATATGCGCCGATGCTCGCGTTGTTGACCACCATCCGGCTTTCGTTCAGACACACCAGGTCGACGTAGGCAACACTGCCGCGCCGGATCGCCGCCACGGTTTGGGCCACGGTGTCGCAACCGATGTCCTTCGCGAAGTGGTTGAACGTCCCGGCCGGAAACACCGCCAACGGCAGCCCGGCCTCGCTGGCCACTCCCGCGGCGGTCGACACCGTGCCGTCGCCGCCGGCAACCGCGAGCACCTCGGCATGCGCCGCGGCGCGACGCAACACCTGCTCCGGATCGTCATGCAAACCGATTTCCACGATCTCCGCCTTGGGCAACTCGACGCGCACCTGGTCGGCGACCCGGGCCCCGGTGCCGCTGCCCGATTCCGGGTTGACCACCAGAACAACTCCGGAGCCGTCGGGCCGCTCCGGTGTCTCGACGCGCAGCGGTTCGGCTTCCGGCGCGGTGGCCGGGGTGAGCGGTGGTACCAGCCGCCCGCCGAGGACGGCGATGCCGGCCCCGATGCCGAACCCGACGATCACATCGCCCGGATAGTGCGCGCCGGTGGCCACCCGCGACAGCCCGACCAACCCGGCCAGCAACGCCAGCCCGAACCCGACCGGCGGATTCTCCAGGCCCACCCCGACGGCGAACGCGGCGGCACTGGCCGAGTGCCCGGACGGTAGCGAGTTGGAGGTCGGGCGTCGCCGGACTCGCCTGATCAGCGGCACGGAATCGTCGGCCGGACGGGGCCGCTGACGGATTCGCTTGGCGACCTGATTGGTGAACAGGCTGGCGGCTCCCAGCGACGCCACCCCGCGTACCGCGCCGCGCCGAGCGGAAGGTCGCCTGGTGGCAACCAGCCCCGCCGCGATGGCGAGCCACAGCTTGGAGTGGTCGGCGGCCCGGGTCAGCGGCGGCATAACCGTGTCGAGTAACGGGGTGGGGCTGTCGGCGATCGCCGTAAACAGTTCTCGGTCAAGCGAGCCCAGCCCGCGAGTGATCTGTTCGATGCCGCGCGAACGCCAGGCCTTGGTCATCGCCTCAACCCTAACGGCACCCGCGCGATGCATCTCGGAGACGCAAGCCGTTCCGAGTGGCTGCGGGCGCTGGCGGCGCAGGTCTATCGTTCACCCAGGGTGGTAGTCGCCGGTCTAGCTGGAAGGACCTGGACAAGACGCTGTGAAAGGGACTCCGTTCGGGCAGTACCGGCTGATCGAAATGATCGCCCGCGGCGGCATGGGAGAAGTGTGGCGCGCGTACGACACCACCACCGATCGCGTGGTGGCGTTGAAACTGCTTCCCTCGCACTTTGCCGCGGACGCCTCGTTCAAGCGGCGCTTCCGCCGCGAGGCGCACGCGGCCGCCCGGCTCAGCGAGCCGCACGTGCTGCCGATCCACACCTACGGGGAGATCGAAGGCCGGCTGTTCGTCGACATGCGACTGATCAACGGCCGAGACTTGCATGCGCTTATTGCAGCAGGACCGCTGGACGCGACCCGCGCGGTAGTGATCGTCGAGCAGACGGCCAAGGCGTTGCAGGCCGTCCACAATGCCGGACTGGTGCACCGCGACGTCAAGCCGTCGAACATCTTGGTCACCGACGACGATTTCGCCTACCTCATCGATTTCGGGATCGCCCGCGTCACCGGCGAAGCAGGCGCGACCACCGGCGGCGGCCTGATCGGAACGGTGCAGTACATGGCGCCGGAGCGGTTCACCCACGGTCGGGTCGACGTCCGCTCGGACGTCTATTCGCTGGCGTGCGTGCTGCATGAGTGCTTGACCGGCAGCTGCCCGTTCCCCGGCGACAGCGTCGACCAGCAACTTGCCGGTCACCTCGCCACGCCGCCGCCGCGACCGTCGACCATGCGCTCGGTGCCCAGGGCCTTCGACGACGTCATCGCCAAAGGCATGGCCAAGGATCCCGACGAGCGATACGCCACCGTCACCGATCTGGCGCGGGCGGCCCGCGACGCGCTCGGCACGCCGGCTTCATCGCTTCCGCCACCTTCGGCCCACTCGGCCCATCGCTCGGCCGCGCCGGCAGAACGCACACAGAAAGACACCGCCGATACCGACGCGCCGGCAACCGAGCAGCGTCCGTCGGAAGCGATAGAGCTCAGCGCTGCCGGTGTGGTCAGCCGCGCGGTCGAATTGCACGCGGTGACACACTTTTTGGCCTCGGCAAGTGCCCGGGTGTCGGGATTGGTCATTGCCGGCGAGGCGGGCATCGGCAAGACGACGTTGTGGCAGGCGGCGCTGGACGAGGCAGTCGAGCGCGGGTTCCGGGTGCTTTCGGCGCGAGTGGGGGCAACCGAGTCGGTGCTGGCCTACGCGTCGCTGGCCGACCTGATCGCCGACGTCGAAGCAGAAGTATTCGCTCGCTTGCCGTCGTTGCAGCGCCTGGCGCTGGACCGAGTGACGTTGCGCGCCAACGGCGATGGACCGGCCACCGATCAACGCGTGGTAGCCGCGGCATTCCTGTCGGTGCTGGAAAGAATCGCGATCGATGCGCCGGTACTGGTGGCCGTCGACGACGCGCAATGGCTCGACACCTCGAGCAAGGAGGCGCTGGCATTCGCGGCCCGTAGATTGCGGGGTCCGGTCGGCGTGCTGGTAGCCGAGCGGGTCGCGTCGGACACCGACGCCGTCGCACCCTGGCTCGACCTGGGCCGGACCGACTCCATCGACCGAATTCAGGTGCGGCCCATGGGTTTAGACGGTCTGCGCACGCTGATCAAAAACAAGCTCGGCCGAAGCCTGCCGCGCCGCAATCTGCTGCGTATCGCGGAGATCTCCGGCGGAAATCCCTTCTATGCGATCGAACTGGCCCGCACCATAGGCGACGAGTCGCCCAGCGGCGAACTGGCGTTGCCCGGCACGCTGACCGAGCTGGTGAGTCGCCGCATCGGTCGCCTCGAAGGCGACGTGCTGGATGTGCTGCTCGCCGTCGCGTGCGTCGCCGATCCGACGGTGGAGCTGCTCGCACAGGTCACCGGATCCAGTGTCGGGCGGACCGTCGAGCTGCTCGAGGAAGCCGAAAACAACGGCATCGTGGCGTTCGACGGCAATCGGGTCCGGTTTTCGCATCCGCTGCTGGCTCGCGGCGTGTACACCGCGGCCACGCCGGCCCGGAGGCGGCGAATGCACCGTGCGGTCGCCGGCGTCGTGGTGCTGCCCGAACTGAAGGCCAGACATCTCGCGCTGTCCACGGTGAGCGCCGACCCGGAGATCCTGAAAACGCTCGACGAAGCGGCCGTCGCTGCCCGTGCCCGCGGAGCGCCGGCAGCCGCGGCCGAATTACTCGATCTGGCAATAGGACTCGGCGGCGACAAGCCTTCGCGACGGATACACTCGGCGGGCCTTCATTTCGAGGCCGGCAACACCCAGCAGGCCCGCGCCATGCTCGAGTCCGTGATCGAGCAGATGCACGCCGGCCCGCTGCGGGCGTTGGCAAGCAACCTTCTTGCCGGAATTCGTATCTACGACAACAGGTTTGCCGATGCTGCACGTCTGCTCAAGCGTGCACTCGATGACGCCAAGGACAATCCGGCAATGCTGGCACGCACCGACCTGATGCTGGCGATGGCTGAAGTCAACACCGGCGAGTTCGACGAAGCACTCGATCACGCGCGCGAGGCGGTGACCATTGCCGAGCAACTCGGAGTACCGGCGCTGACGAGCCAGGCGCTGGCCTATTGGGCGTTCGTGAGTTTCTCGCACGGAACCGGGCTGGACGAGGCCGCTTTGCGGCGGGCGCTGGAATTGGAAGACCGCGACGTCGATGCACCGATTTATTTCCGCGCCAGCCTCGTCAACGCCATGATCCTGGCCTGGACCGGAAACCTGGCCGAGGGGCGCGCCCAGGTGCAGGCCCTGCGGCAGCACTGCCTGGAGCGCGGCGCCGAACGTGACATGATGGCCATGGCCGGATTTCTTGCGCTGATCGACATGTGGCGTGGTGAGTTCACCGCAGCCATCCAAAATGTCACGGATGCAGTGGAATACGCCGAACAACTCGGTGGGGGCGATATCCTCATCATCCCGTTGACAATTCGGGCGTTGGTAAACGCCTACGTCGGACAGGTCGGCGAGGCACGCGCCGATGCGCATGCCGTGATCGAGGGCGCGCAGCGCTGCGAGTCCGCACGGATGGCCGAATGGCCCACTCAGACAATGGGTTTCCTGGAAGTGTCACTTGAGGACTACCAGGCAGCGTTGACGATGCTGGAACCCCTGCTGGCCGATTTCAACCCGACGCACGGCGTGGAGCTCATGCTGACCTGGCACTTCCCCGACGCGATCGAGGCGATGGTCGGACTTGGCCGCCTCGACGATGCGGTGCCGCTGATCGAGGTGTTGGAACAAAATGGCGCGCGGCTCAACCGGGCGTGGCTGCTGGCGGCCGGCGCCCGGGGCCGCGGCATGTGGTTGGCGGCCCGGGGCGACCTCGATGCCGCCGAGCGGATGACCCAGCAGGCCATGAGCGCTCACGAGGCACTGCCAATGCCGTTCGAACGGGCCCGAACTCAACTACTGCTCGGGGAATTGCAACGTCGGCGCGGCGACCGCGAAACCGCGTCGGCGACGTTGGCGCAAGCCTTGCGCGAATTCGACAGGATGGGAACGCGGCTATGGGCCGACCGCGCCCGGGCAGAATTGGCACGGGCCAAGCACGCGACCTGACCGGCTCACCACAGTTTCTTGGGCACCGTGGCGGGTTTGCTGGTCAGCACGTCGATGATGTCGGCCACGTCGGTTGATTCCCGGTTGCGGATGTCGTCGACTATCCACACCGACGGCACCGGATGGATGTACCACTTGCCCAGCCCGGCACACATTTTGTCGCGCAGCGCAATCAGGTTCTTTCGTTGCGTCGCCGGCAGGGTGGCCAGCGCGCAGGAAAACCGCCAGGCATCTTCCCGGAACGCACCCAGACCCGCCTTGATGAAGTCGTCGTTCGCCCACTTTCGATAGGTCTTGGTTTCCGGTGAGACGGTGCAGATCGCATTGAGAACACCGGGTATCTGGCTGCTCAAGACCGTGTTCACCGCGGTGAAGTCGTGGTGCAACGACTCCACCGGAGCCTTCGGATACTTGCGCCGAATCTCGTCGGTCACGACGCCCAGGTCGAGGTCGATGTGCGCATTCATCGCGGTCATCAGCTGCTGCAGGATGATCAGCGGGTGTTTGCCGTCGTGATCCTCGAAACCGACCTGCCACGCCTCGGGCGGGGCTTTCTTCCCGTCACGGTGGGCATAGAAGGCGTCGAAGTAGTGACGGGCGAACGTGACGTCGAAGTCGACCATCCGCTTGCCGTCGTCGAATCTGTCGTCCTGGATCGCTTGCTTGATGGCCAGGGTCACGCGCAGATACAGCGCGGCGAAATACCCGAGTGGGCTCTCAGATTCCTTGCACCATTTGATGATCGACCGAATTTCGTCGAGGACGTCGTCGACTGGGGTAAGGTTCGGCGGCATGTCGCCTAGTATCGCAGCGGCGTGTGCGGTGGCGCCGCGACGCGCCCGAGCCTACTTCCGGCCGTGACGACCGTTGCGGTGCTCGGCGGCGGGGTCGGCGGACTCAGCGCCGCACATGAACTCGCAGAGCGCGGGTTCAAGGTAAAGGTCTACGAGCATCGCGATGTTTTCGGCGGCAAGGCCCGTTCGCTGCCGGTGCCCGGCTCGGGGAAAGGCGGCCGAGCGGATCTGCCGGCCGAGCACGGGTTTCGTTTCTTCCCGGGGTTTTACCAGCACCTCTACCACACGCTGCGCCGCATCCCCGATGGGCACGGGACGGTTCACGACAACCTCGACACGCCGAAGCTGATGATGATCGCCCAAGCCGAGGGGCGCAACGAAATCATCGGCCCGATGATGCCGCCCGCATCGCTGGACGACCTCAAGCTGACGGCCAACTTCATCTGGACCATCGGCACCCAAATCGGCATTCCGGCACACGAAATGGCCGAGTTCATCGAGCAGATGCTGACGTTTCTCACCTCCTGTCAAGAGCGCCGCATCGGGCAGTGGGAACGCATGTCCTGGATGGACTTCGTCGACGCCAAACACCGCTCGCCGGCCTTCAAGAAATTCATCGCCACCGGGATGACCCGCACGCTCGTCGCGGCACGGGCCGAAGAGATGTCCGCCCGCACCGGCGCGTCGATTCTGTGGCAGCTGATGTTCTGCACCAGCATCCCCGGCAGGCATGCCGACGGTGTGCTGACCGGACCGACGAGCCAGATGTGGATCGACCCGTGGGTCAGCTATCTGCGGAGCCGCGGCGTCGAGCTGCACGAGCGCTGCGCGGTCGAGCAAATCCATTGCGACGGACGCCGTATCACCGGGGTCAGCGTGCGCAAGGGCGGGCACCCGGGGCGGATCACAGCCGACTACTACGTCTCGGCGATGCCCCTGGAGCGGCTGCGGTTGCTGCTGACCAAGGAGTTGCTCGAGGCCGAACCGCGGCTGCGGCCGATCAAGGACAAAAAGCTGCAGATCCGCTGGATGAACGGCATGATGCTCTACCTCCACGAGGACGTGCCGCTGGTCAACGGCCACATCCTGTTCATCGACTCCGCGTGGGCGCTGACCGCTATTTCGCAGAAGCAGTTTTGGCACGACATCGATTTCAGTCGTCTCGGCAACGGACGGGTGGGCGGAATCCTGTCCGTCGACATCTCGGACTGGTGCACACCGGGCACGCACAACGGCAAACCCGCCCGGGAGTGCTCGAGGCCCGAGATCCACGCCGAGGTGTGGGCGCAGATCCGCGACCATCTCGACAAAGGCGTGCTGAAGAAGAAGAACGTCGTCACGTGGTTTCTGGATCCGGATATCCAGATGCCCAACCCGGGCAAGGCGACCAACGCCGAGCCGCTGCTGGTCAACACGGCGGGCTCATGGGCCAACCGGCCGGACGCGGTCACCAAGATTCCAAACTTTTTCCTCGCCTCCGACTTCGTCCGGACGAACACCGACTTGGCGACGATGGAAGGCGCCAACGAGGCAGCCCGCCGGGCGGTGAACGGGATCCTCAAGGCCGCGAACTCAGACGCAAAACCCTGCCGCGTCTGGCCGCTGTGGGAGCCGCCGGTGCTGGCCCCGTTCCGCATGTTGGACGCGGTGCGCTGGCGACTGGGCCTCGACGTCAAGTTGCCCGTCAAGGCGACCCCGTCGGGCCGGCTGCAGCCGACCGACCTGGCCTCTCGCGCCTTGCTCACCGCCGCACACCATGGCCGCCCCGCGCTGGCCTTGCTGGACCGTTACTGCAGAGCGTGAATCCCGTGGTAGAGCACCATCAGTCCGATCAGGACGCAGACGGCCGCCATCAGCCCGGCGTGGTTTCGCTCCATCCAGTTCTTGAGACGGGTCAGCTGCTCGTCGAGGCGGTCACCGGCGGCTAGGTAGGCCAGGATCGGGATAGCGACCGATGAGGCGGCGACGGCGACGAAAAACGCGGCGGCCACCCAGTGGCCGGCAACGCTCAGGCCGCTGCTGCCGATCGCCAAACCAGCGCCCACGCATATCAGCGACACGTCGGGCCGCACCACCGTCAGCACCGCACCCGTCACGCCCGCACGCGCCGGGGTGATGTCGGCGAACGAGCGCATCCAGCGCGGCGGATCGCCATGGCGATGCCGGGTCAACCACTGATAGATGCCGTACACGATCAGCGCCGACCCCAACACCACCCGCAGCCAGGACGCCCAGGCCGGCGGTGACTTGTGCAGACCGCCGAGCGCACGGGAGGCCAGCACGGACAGCGCCGTCAACACCATCAGGCCCAGCAGCCAGCCGCCGAGAAAGGCGAGACTGCTCGGCCGCGGTCGTGACCCCTGTAAGACCAGTACCGCCGGGATGATCGTGATCGGTGATAGCGAGACGACCAGTCCGAGCGAGATGAGCCCGGCCGCCACAGATCCCCAGCTTCCTGCCACGGGCAGCAATCATCGCATTGCCACCGGCGCCGTGGGGGCAGAATGCGCCGCGTGTCGATGGTGGGACCTGACGGCGGCGGCTCGCGTGGCGAGATCCGGCCTGGCGTGTGATGATCCGCCGGGGTGAGCCGAACGCCGCGCGCAACGGGAGGTCCAGTGCCAAGCCGCATTCATCTCGGACACATCTTTCATCTCGCCGTCGCCCCGCTGATCACCGAGGCCGCCAACGCCCTGATATCCATTCCCGAAGGCGCGCTGGTGGTCGAGGACGACGGCAGGATCGCATTCTGCGGGGAACCCGCCGACATCCCATTCAAGTACCGCGCCGCGGCGGTGTCCGATCACCGGCCCGGCTTTCTGCTCCCCGGGTTCGTCGACACCCACGTGCACTTCCCCCAGACGTTCGCCGGAGACTCGTACGGCGGCGGACAACTGCTCGAGTGGCTGACCGAGTGCATCTATCCCGCGGAAGCCCGCTTCGCCGACCCTGGCTTCGCTGCGCAGGCGGCCGCCGAGTTCTGCGACCGCCGCATCGCGTCGGGGACCACCGCGGCCATGGTCTTCGGGTCGCCGTTTCCGCACGCCCAGGATGCGTTGTTCACCGAAACCCGGCGCCGCGGCCTGCGAATCGTCAGCGGGCGCGGCATTCAGACCGTCGGGCCCAAGACTGCAGCGCCGCTGATGACGTCGGAAGACGACGCGATCCGGCTGACCCGCGAAGAGATCGCCAAGTGGCACGCGGCCGACACCGGCGACCCGCGCACCGCGCTGCTACACGTGGCGATCGCGCCGCGCTTCTCTCTCGCGGTGACCCCGCAGACGCTGAAAAGCCTTGGCGAGCTTTATGACTCGGTTCGCGACCGCGGCGTCTACTTCCACACTCATCTCAACGAGAACAACCGCCCGGGCACCGGCGATGTGGACGAAACCAAACAGACCTACCAGGTCGACACCTGCCTGGACACCTACGACGGCAAATTCCTGCCCGGATCGAAAGTGGGCGGCCTCAGCCTGCTTGGGCGGCGCAGCATCATGGCACACGCGGTGCACTGCCAGGACGTGGAACTGCAGCGGATGGCGCAGACGGGCACCTCCATTGCGCACTGCCCCATTTCCCAGCAGTTCCTCGGCTCAGGGACCATGCCGTGGCTGCGCACGATGGCATCCGGCGTAAACATCTCCGCGGGAACGGATTTCGGTGGCGGCGATGAATGGCCGATACCGCAGGTGCTTGCCGCAGCCTTCAAGGTGCACATCTCCGAACCGGGTGAAGACGCGGTTTCCCTGCACCCGGCCGAGATGCTGTTCCTCGGCACACTCGGCGGCGCGCGCGCCCTGGACATGGAGGACCGTTTCGGCAACTTCGACGTCGGCAAGGAGGCCGACTTCGTCGTCATCGACCCGACCCGCACACCGGCGCTCAAGGCCGTGATCACCCAGGGCGTACGGTCCAGCGACCCGGTGCGGGCCCGCGACCAGACGCTGTTCGGGTTGCTGATGCGGACCCGGGAGACGTCCATCGCCGAGACATACGTCCAAGGGCGCCGGCTGCAGCCTCCGCCGGGCAAAGTCCAAGGCTGAGGCCGCGCTTCAGCGTTTCCGGCGCAACGTCCACGCCGGGACCCAGTGCGTGACGGTCTTCCGCTTGGACCCCTAGGCGATCGGGTAGGTCACCAGCCCCCACCAGTCGCCTTGCTCGCAGATGCCCCAGCAGCTCAGCCGCCCCTCGACGACCTTGTGCAGCTGCAGTCCGTTGGGCTGGTACCGGCCCGAGCGATGCGGCTCGCGCGGGAACAGGACGGTCAGGTCCACCAGCACCGGGACCGGTGGCCGCACCACCCGAAACGGGTTGCGCAGCGGCTGCCCGTTGTATCCGATAGTCCCGAGCGGAGCCATTCATCGATCATACGTTCGAACGCGCTCGCTGTGCAGAATGGTCGACGTGCAATCGGCGCCGGGTACGAGGTGGCGGTCGCAATGCTCTCCTCGGCGTCTGCTGGACCCGCTGATCGTCGGCGTGCTTGCCGCGGCGGTGAGCTTGGGCGGAGCCGGTCGTCCGTCGTTCTGGTACGACGAAGCCGCCACCATCTCCGCCGCATACAGTCGTTCGCTGGGTCAGCTGTGGCGGATGGTCGGCAACGTCGACGCCGTGCACGGGCTGTACTACCTGCTCATGCACGGCTGGTTCCAAATCTTCCCGCCGACCGAATTCTGGTCGCGCGCGCCGAGCGGTCTGGCCGCTGGGGCCGCCGCGGCCGGGGCGGTGGTACTGGGCAAGCAGTTTGCTTCGCGCACTGTGGCTTTGAGCGCGGGAGCGCTATGCGGAATTTTGCCGCGGACCACCTGGGCGGGTATCGAGGCGCGTCCCTACGCCATGTCGATGGCGGCGGCGGTGTGGCTGACCGTCTTGCTGGTGGTCGCCGCGCGCCGCGAAAGCCGTTGGCTGTGGCTGATTTACGGGATCGCCCTGGTGCTGTCGATTCTGCTTGACATGTATCTGGTACTGGTGTTGCCCGCCCACGTGATTTTCATCTGCGTCTTCCGACGCCACCGAAAGGTGCTCAGGCAGTTCGGCGTCGCCTCATTTCTGGCCGTTTGCGCCGTGTCGCCGTTCGTCATCGAGGTGGTCGGGCAGGTTCAGCAGATCAAGTGGATAGCGCCGATCGGGCGCCGAACGGTCGAAGACGTGGTGGTTCAGCAGTACTTCGAGAGAAGCCCGCCCTTCGCGGTTTTGTCAGCACTGGTGATAGCGGCGGCTATTGTCTTGTGGCGCCGCACATCCGGCAGGCTCGGCGAGCCAGAGCGACAACTCCTGACTTTGGCGGTGAGTTGGCTGGTGATACCGACCCTGTCTATCGTGGCTTGGTCGGCGCTGGTCCACCCGATCTATACACCGCGCTACCTGAGCTTCACCGCGCCGGCAATGGCACTGGTCCTCGGCGTCTGCGTCGGCGCCGTGGCGGTCAAACCGTGGGCCGCCACAGCGCTCGTTGCCCTGTTTGCCGTCGCTGCTGCACCGAATTATATTCGGGCGCAACGTAACCCGTATGCCAAATATGGGATGGACTACAGCCAGGTGGCCGATCTGACCACCGCCAAGGCCGCACCGGGTGATTGCCTGCTGGTGAACGACACCGTGACGTTCATGCCTGCCCCCATGCGACCACTGATGGCGGCGCGCCCGGATGCCTACCGGAAACTGATCGACCTCACCCTGTGGCAACGGGCAACCGATCGCAACGACGTCTTCGACACCAACCTGATACCGGAGGTCGTCGCGCAGCCGCTGGGCCATTGTCGGGTCGTATGGATCATCACCCAGGCCGACGAGTCGATGCCCGCTCACCAGCAGGGGCAGGCGATTCCGCCGGGCCCACGCTACGGGGCCACACCGGCCTTCACGGTGCCGCGCGATCTGGGCTTCCGCCTCGTCGAGCGTTGGCAGTTCAACCTGGTTCAGGTGATCAAGGCCGAGCGTTGATGCTCACCAGATGCGGATGTAGTCCACGAGCATGGACGCCGGGTAGGTACCCGCGGCCGGATCGCCGGCGCCGACCCCACCGACGGCAAGGGTGAACATGGGGGTCATCCAGTAGCCGGGATTGTTGAACGGCCACCGCTTGTCCTCAGGAGGGCCGCCATAGACGTGGATGGGCTTCGGCGGGACGCTGAAGTACGGTGCTCCGTCGCGGGAGAATTGGAATCCGTCCTCAGCCCACCGCATTCGCCAAGTGTGCCAACCGCCATCCACCAAACCTGGAATCGATTTCCCCTCCCAGGTCTTGCCGTTGGATGCCGCGTGGACGGTGCTACCCGGGGGCCAGGAGCCGTTGCCGTACCACTCGAAGATATCGACCTCGCCGTCTGGCAGAGGATCCTCGTTGACGCCCCAGAAGGCGGCCCACAGCCCCGGGTACAGGCAGTCCAGCTTTATCCGCGCTTCCCAGGTTTGGTTGATCATGCTGCGAAAGTTGCCGCGCAGTTTGCCGCTGTAGTACTGGCCATTCTCATTGGTGGCGCGCAGCACGAGGTTGGAGTTGCCGTCCAGGAACACATTTCGGCGATCGTCCCGATATATCCCGTCGACCGGCGGGAACACGTCGTCCTGCCAGGTCTGCACGGTCCACTTCCCCGGATCGGGGCCTGCACCAGCCGGGCCGTCGAACTCGTCGGCGAATATGTAGGGTCCACCGGCGCCGGCAGGCGCTTGGGGCGACGCCGGCTGCGCCAGCGCTTCGGGCAAAGGCATCGCCGCTGCAGCCGCCAGCATGCCGAGCCCCGTCGTCAACAACATGCTGCGACGATCCATCTCACAAACCACCAATCGTTAGACCGGGACCTCCGACTCGGAACTCCGCAAACGGTGTTATGAAACCATGCGCAGGCCCGGTGCGCATCAAAAGACACGAACCCAGTCGACCACCATTTCGAGCCGCAATCGCCAGCATCATGCGTCGACGACCGATGTCAGGCACAAGCAAGGGACGATATCAGCCCGTGACGTACCGCGTTACGGCAGGCGAGGCGGACGGGCACCCGCTGCCATGAGCTCCTCAGCACCCGGCGGCGGGTCAGTCACGAGTCGGCGGCCGATGTTCCGCCGTCGATAGGAAGGACGGTGCCCGTGATGCTCGTGCACGCCGCGTAGTACAGCGCGGCCTCGGCGACATCGTCAGGGGTTCCGTCCCTGGGCAGCGGCCGGTCTTCGCGCATTTTCGCACGTGTCTTCGCCACGAACTTCTCGACGGCCTCCGCGCTCAGTCCGCGGACCGAGGACGCGAGGATGGGAGTGGGAATTCCGCCCGGCGCAAGGCAGTTCACGCTGACGCCAAGGGGCGCAAGTTCGGTGGCCACGCTCTTCGAAAAGTGTATGACCGCTGCCTTGGAGGCACGATATGTCGCGACTCCGGGACCGGGTTGCAGCCCACCGATCGACGACACGTTGATGATGCTGCCGCCATCGTGGGCAGCCATGTATCGCGCGGCTTCCCGGGTGCCGAGCATCACCCCTAACAGGTTGACCGACATCACCTTTGAGAAGTCGCCCAGATCGTACTCCAGGAAACTGCGGTACATCGTGCTGGAGATTCCCGCGTTGTTGACCATCACGTCGAGTCCACCGAAGCGTTCGACCGTCGCCTGCACCAGAGCGTTGACGTCCTGGGCGGACGAGACGTCGGTGTGCTGAAACCACGCACTGGCGCCGAATCCCGCAGCCAACTCTCGACCCTCGTCGTCGACATCGGCGATCACCACCTCGGCGCCGGCGTCGAGAAACCTGCGCGCGATTCCGTATCCGAGACCGGACGCAGCGCCGGTGACAATGGCAACCTTGCCGGCTAGTGATCGGGTCATCGAATCGCGCTCAGGTAACGCATCACCGGCGGTGGTTGGGTCTCTACGGCCACTGGCCTGGACATCTGCCCGCTGCGCAACGCCGCGTTCAGGTTGGCGCGAGCGGCGTCGACGTCCGTGTCGATTTCGTAGAGGGTGATGAATGATTCGCCGTTTTCGGCGCGCCAGCGGCGGGCAGAGACGAATCCCTGGACGCTCAGCATCTCAGGTATGTGAACCTGCTCGTGCCATTGGTGATACTCCTCGACCAATGCCGGTGCGGCGGGCCTGCTTTCGACAAATAACAAGGACTTAGCCATCTTCGTCTTTCTTGGTCAGCTACTGAATTGGTTCGTCGCCCAGGACGGTGGTCCGCAACATCTCGCGTTGCGAGTCCGGGTCGTAGCGGGCCGCTCGATGCAAGACCCCCCGGTTGTCCCAGATGACCGTGTCGCCGACCGACCAGGCGTGGCTGTAGACCCGGTCACGCGTGGTCGCTCGCTCGAGCAATTCGGATAGTAGGGCGCGGCCCTCTTCGACGTCCATGCCGACGACGTAGTCGGCCGAGGCGCCCAGCACCAGCGACTTTCGGCCGCTGCGGTGGGTCCACACCAACGGATGCTCATGGGTGGGCCGGGCTCGCCAGCGCGCCAGCTGCTCTGGAGTGGGATCGGCCGTGACACGTCGCTGTGAGGCCTCCAGCGAATGCACGACCCGCAGTGAGCCGAACCGCTCCTTCTCTGCCGGGGTCAGCGCCTCGTACGCGGCGTAGGAATTGGCGAATTCGGTTTCTCCGCCCCGGTCGGCGACCTGCACTGCCGACAGGATGGTGGCCTTTTGCGGATACTCCTCGCCCAGCGGCGTGCATCCGTCGATGTGCCAGTCGAACGTGGCCTTCAAGTACGCTGCCGACGAATTCTTCGACGGGTCCAGGGTGATCGGGTAGATTCCGGCGACCGGATGATGCCCGTCGGAGGAGTGATCGACCTCGCCGAGGCGGCGGCAGAAGGCGACCTGCGCCTCGGGCTCGAGCTGCAGGTTGCGAAATACCAAGACTCCGTTGGCTTCCAGCGCATCAAGGATAGTGGCGCCGATCGATTCGTCGTCGCCGGCGGCGGCCAAGTTGAGGCCGGAGACTTCGGCGCCGACCGACTCGGTGAGCTTGGTGATGGTGAGCAGACTCATAACCCGACCTCTCAGGCGACTCAGGGCACTGGTTCGACGGTGCGGATCATCACCGCATCAGCTGCGTTGACCGGGGCGGGCTGATGCATGACCTCCACCGCCATCGCGACCATGATCAACGAATAGATCAGGTGCAGCAGGTTGAGCGCATCGTCGGGCAAACCGTCGAGCGGGAACTTGTCGCAGTATTCGATTGCTTCTTCCAGCCGCGGGAAGAACGCGTCGTAGAACTCTTGCATCTCCGGCATGCTGCTGGCCATCCTGGCGTTCCACCGTTCGGTTTCGGTTGGCAAGCACCAGGTTTGGGCATAGGCCTCGAGTTCGGCGAATGCGCTGGGCAGCCGTGCATCTGACATGGTCATGCTCTTACCGGCGTCCGTTCGGACCGATATTCGTTGACCCAGTCGACGACTACCTTGTGCAGGTGGCGCACCAGGATCTCCTGGTCGTTGAGCGGGAACTCGTCGACGACGCCGTACTCCAGCGCGGCCTGCGTCCCCCCGAGCATTCCTGCGTCCTGCAACGCGAATTCTTTGAGCACCACCGCCGCAACTTCGTGTTCGATGCGCTCCCGCACGTTGCGGGCTGGATGGAAATAGGTATAGGCCTCGAAGCGGTGCGTGTTGTGCGACGTCGGCCAGTACCGGTAGAGCAGGTACCAGCCGCCGTAGATCAGTATTTCGGTGTTGGGGAAGATCTGGAAATTGCTGATCCCCCACGGCTCGATACCGCCAGGGTTGAGCCCGGCCGGAAGCTCGCCGATGTCGGGCGTGCGCCACGGGCCGACGAGTCCGCTTCGGGTGGCCCGCTCAATCGGATACATGTACTCCGGCGGCAGCAGCCACCGGCGCCGTCCCGCCGTCGACACCAGGCGGTGCGGACCGTCGAGTTGGAAATGCCCGCAGGTGAATCCGGCATTCGGGTCGCGCACCTCCGGCGGCACCTGTTGCGGATGCAGCGAGGGCACGTGGTAGTACTCCTGGAAGGCGTCGGCGAAGATCTTCCAGTTGCTGTTGTTGTGCGCGACCCATTCGTAGCGTTCGGTCAACTTGCCGAACGGGTAGTCATCCAGGCCGGTGATCATCGGGCCCAGGAACTCACGCAGGCTTTGGCGCGGCTCGTCGTCGAAGTTGATGAAGATGAAACCGTTCCAGACCTCGCACTGCACGGGACGCAGTCCGTAGTCAGCCATGTCGAGGTCGAAGAACTCCGACTGCTGCTGCACGAAGTTCAGCGCGCCGTCCAGACCATAGCGCCAGCCGTGATACTTGCACGTGAATTGCCGGCAGGTGCCGCGAGTTTCCTCGCCGGGAAAGTCGTTCCACACCAGCTTGTTTCCCCGGTGTCGGCACACGTTGTAGAACGCACGGATGCCGTCGTCCCGCCCTCTGACGAGGATTACGGATACCCGCGCCACCTCGATTTCTTTGGTCACATAGCTGCCGGTCCGCGGCAGTTCCTCGACGCGGGCCACGTTGAGCCAGGCGCGCTTGAAGACCGCTTCGCGCTCGAGTTCGAAGAACTCCGGAGAGGTGGAGTCTTTGAAAGAGATTGGCCCGGTGCCCAACTCAGGATAGTGCTCGGTCCAGGACCCCCGGGATCCTTCAGTTGGTCTTGCCGATCGTGTCATGGTGACCTCCCTGTCATAGCACCGCGCCGCCGTTGACACCCAAGACCTGACCCGTGATGAATCGGGCCTCGTCCGAGCAGAGAAAACCCACCGCCGCGGCTATGTCGGCGCCAGTTCCCAAGTAGCCCACCGGAATATTGGCGGCGATCTGCTCATTGGACCCCAGATACCCGGCGGCCTGCGACTGATGCTGCATAGGTGTCTCGATCCCTGAGGGCGGGATGGTGTTGACCGTGATTCCCTGCGCGGCGTACTCGCGGGCCAGCGACTTGGCGAGCGTGATCACCGCACCCTTGGACGCCGCATAGTGGGCCGCGAAGGGCGATCCGCGTTGTGCGCTCGACGACGAAATCAACACGATCCTGCCCCATTTCGCGGCCAGCATGTCCGGCAACGCAACTTGACAGCAGTGGAAGGTCCCGTTCAGGTTCACGTCGATGATGCGCGACCAAGCCTCGATGGTGATGTCGGTGAACGCCGAGTAGCCGAACAGTCCCGCGCTGGTCACCAGCACCGAGACCGGCCCCAATTCGCTGCGGACTTTGGCGAATGCCTGCTCGACGGCAATGCGGTCGGTGACATCGGCACCGATCGCAAGAGCCAAACCCCCGTCAGCCCGCAGCTCGTCGGTAACACGTTGGGCCGCTTCCTCGTTGACGTCGAGCACTGCGACCTGCAGGCCCCGCCGCCCCAGTTCCCGGCAGGTGGCCTCGCCGATGCCGGATGCACCGCCCGTCACCACGGCGACCCTGGACTTAGTTGGCATTCGAGGTCCTGTTCACTCGTAGACCACCCGCACGGTCCGGCTGGTCGGCAGACCCTGGCAGGTCAGGATCCACCCTTCGGCGACCTCCTCGTCGTCGAGGGCGTCGTTGTTGAGCATCCGCGCAGAGCCTTCGGTCAAACGCGCCATGCATGTTCCACAGTTGCCGACTTCACATGAAGACGGAGCGGGTAAGCCGGCCATGCGCGCGGTCTGCAACAAGGTGTCGCCGCCCGAGTACGACACCGTCGTGGTCCGGCCGCCGAGCTCGATCGTCACCGCTTCGGTGCCGGCATTGCCGACCGCACCGGCATCCGCCGGTGCGGCACCGGCGTACGGCAGAGCACAGGAATCTGGCATCCCGGAAAGAGTATCAACTACTTGTCATTAATCTCAAGTACTAGATATTTGCCCCGATGGGATTGGCGCAGGCCGACGTCACGCTTCCATGTGATCGCTGAAAAGCTCATGGCCCGTGCCCTTTTCAACCACCCGGCCCAGCAGTTCGCGCAGCGTCTCCTGCTCTTGCGCATTGAGCACACCGAAAACCTGCTCGTGAGCCGACAACGCGCTACTGACCACGGTCGCGGCGACGCCGCGACCTTCTTCGGTGAGGTACGCCTGCAGGATGCGCCCGTGCTGCGGATCCTTCTTCCGTTCCACCAGACCGCGTCGTTCCAGCGAGGCAAGCGCGACCTGCACCCCCTGCGGGCTGATCAGCAGGCGCCGGGCGAGTTCCGCTCCGGACAGCCCGGGTTCGTTGGCGAGCTGGCGCAGCACACCGATCTGCGCGGTGCTCACGCCATGCACACTCATCGCCTCGTTGATGGTGGTCAGCGAGTAGTAGAAGGCCTGCTTGAGCAGCCACAGGATGTGGTCGGTGAGTTCCATGCCGGGCTCGGCCATCATTCGACGGTAGCGCAGGGGCTTTTATAGATCTGCCCGTTTTTCATCACGAACGAGACGTCGAGTGTGGTGGCGATGTCCTGCGACGGATCTCCCGGTACGGCTATGACGTCGGCAAGGAACCCGGGGGCGATCCGCCCCAACTCGTCGTCGGCCTCGATCAGATCGGCGGCTACCACAGTGGCGGCTTGGATCGCCTGCAGGGGCGTCATGCCACGCTGCACCAACGCAATCAGCTCCTTGGCGTTCTGGCCGTGCGGGATGGCCGGTGCGTCGGTTCCGCACGCAATGCGCACGCCCGCCGCGATTGCCTTGGGCAGCATGGACTTTGCCTTCGGGAAGACATCCTCGGCCTTCTTGCGCAGTTCCGGCGCGATCCGGTCGATGGCCATCGCTTCGGTCAGGTAGGTGGTCGAGACCAGGAACGTGCCGTGATCGACCATCATCTGAATCGTCTCGTCACTGGCCAAAAATCCGTGTTCGATGCAGTCGATGCCGGCGCGGATACAGGCCTGTATCGCGGTATCGCCCACGGCATGAGCGGCCACCCGCACGCCGGCCCGGTGCGCTTCGTCGGCTATCGCCGAGAATTCCGCGTCGGAGTACTGCTGCGAGCCGGGAGCAGTGCTGTGCGACATAACTCCGCCCGACGCCGACACCTTGATCAGCTTGGCGCCATGGCGAATCTGGTAGCGGACACAGGCGATCACGTCCGGCACGCCGTTGGCGATGCCCTCAGCCACCGAGAGCGGCATGATCCCGGGAGCCAGCCGCTGAAATACCGTGGGGTCCAAGTGGCCACCGTACGGTGTGACGGCATGCCCGGCGGGATGGATACGCGGCCCGTCGTGCCAGCCCTGGTCGATGGCGCGCTGCAGGGCGACGTCGAGAAGATAGCCACCCGTTTTGACCATGAGCCCGAGGTTGCGCACCGTGGTGAAGCCGGCGTGCAGGGTGGTCCGTGCATTTACCGCGGCCCGCAGAGTGCGATACGCAGGGTCGTCCTGCACGCCATGCATAGGCGCCGGCAGCCCCTCCGGGCCACCGGGGCCGCCGATGAACAGGTTGAGTTCCATATCCATCAGACCAGGCAGCAGCGTGACGTCTCCCAGGTCGATGATGGTGGCCGAATCAGGATGTAGTCCAACAGGATTGACGTCGGCAATGCGGTCGCCCTCGACCACCACCACCGCCGGTGAGCGAACCTGGCCGGCGTCGACGTCGGTCCATCGGGCCGCACGTAGGACCGTCAAAGCATTGGTCACGGCACGGGCTCAGAGACGCATTCCAGTGTGGTGGCACCGGAGTCGGGAACCCGGGGCTGCTTCCAGCATTCCACCGGGAACGACACCGTGATCATCGAATACAGCAGGTGCATCAGGTTCATGACATCGTCGGGCAAGTCGTCCAGGGGGAACTTGTCGCAGTAGGTGAGGGCCTCCTCGGCACGCGCGGTGATCGCGTCGTAAAAGGCCTTCATCTCGGTCATCGAGCTCGCCAGCCTCTTGGCGTAGCGCTGCGGTTCGGTGGGCAGGCACCACTCGGCGAAAGGCTCCAGGTCGGCGAACTCGGTTGGCAGCACCGGGGATGTCGTCGTCATGGTCGTCACACCCCCGCACCGCTCATCCGGCGGTACTCATCGATCCACGCCGCGGTCTCCTTGTGCAGATGGCGTAACAGGATTTCCTGGTCATTGAGCGGGAACTCGGCGATCGCCCGCGACTCGATCATGCTCTGTGTCGCCTCCAGCGTATTGGCGTCCTGCAGGCTGTATTCCTTGAATGTCGCCGCCGCCAGTTCCTGCGCCACGCGTTCGCGGGGAGTGCGTGGCCGCGGGAAATAGGCTGTGCCTTCGAAGATGTGGCTGTTGTACGAGGTCGGCCAATAGTGGTAGGTCAGATACCAGCCCTGGCCCCAGAAGAGCAGGACGAAGTTGGGAAACAGCTGGAACGAATCCAGCCCCCACGGATCGCATTTCGCGGGATTCAGCCCCACCGGCATCTCCCCCAAATCCGGCATGTCCCGGGGCCCGAACAGCCCACTCTGGCAGATGTCGTCGATCGGTTTGCGCATCTCGTCCGGCAGCTCCCAGGCCCGCACCCCCGACGTGCTGACCAACCGGTGCGGGCCTTCCAGGCGGTAGTGTGGGGCCTCGAAACCGGCCTCGGCGGCGGCCTTCGAATACGCGGTCGGCGACTGGTTCCCGTGCAGTACCGACGCATGATAAAACTCCGCGAACGCGTCCATGTACAGCTTCCAGTTCGCCTTCACCTCCGAGCGGTAAACCCACCGCGAGGTCATCTTGTCGAACGGATAACCTTCCAGCGCGAGGATCATTGGCCCGAGGAATTCCCTCAGTGACTGTTCGGGCTGCTTCGCGAAGTTGACGAAAATAAAGCCCTCCCACACGTCGCAGTGCACCGCCACCAGGCCATAACGGCTCTTGTCGAGATCGAAAAACTCCTCCTCCTGCTGCACGAAGGTCAGGTTGCCGTCCAGGTCGTACCGCCAGCCGTGGTACTTGCAGGTGAACTGGCGACATACCCCGGTGGTCTCCTCGAGTGGCATGTCGTTCCACACCAACTTGTTCCCGCGGTGGCGGCAGACGTTGTGGTATGCCTTCACATCCCCGGATGCCGTGCGCGCCAGGATAATCGAGGTGTTGACGACCTTGAGCTCCCTGGTGAAGAAACTGCCCTTACGTGGAAGTTGTTCCACCCGACCGACATTCAGCCAGGCCCGCTTGAAAATCGCCTCGCGCTCCAGGGCGTAAATCTCCGGGCTGATGGAATCCTCATAGGACACCGGCGCGGTACCCAGTTCGGGGTAGTGCTGCGTCCAGCTACCCTCTGCCGGCTTGGGGAATCGAGCCATCGGCGCTCCTGTCTGTCCCGGTCTCAAGCAGCACCGGCTTCAGTGATCGATAGGAGTCGGTCGATGCCGACGGTATATGCTCGACGGCTGAATCACAAGTAGTTGATATTCGTGGATCGGAGGCTCGGGTGACGGACCGCTTGCAATCGGGGACGACTTTTCACGTCGTGTCACCCCACACCGGGCAGGCCATCGCCGAAGTCGCGGCCGCTGGACCTGCCGATGTCGACGCTGCCGTCAATGCTGCACGCGCTGCACTGGATACGGGACCGTGGGGTCGTTACCAACCGTCGGAGCGCATCGCGGTGGTACGTCGGCTCGCCGACGTGTACGACCAGCGACGACAACAGATGGCCGAGACCATCACCGCCGAAATCGGTGCCCCTATCACCTTCGCCCGACGTGCCCAGGTCGGCCTGCCGGCAATGATGATGCGCGCATTCTGCGACCTGGCGCAGCGGCATCCATGGCAGGAAGCTCGACCCGGTTTCTTCGGCGCAGAGGTACACATCCGCAAGGAGCCGGTCGGGGTGGTCGCGGCGATCGTGCCGTGGAACATGCCGCAGTTCCTCATCATCGCCAAACTGGTGCCAGCGCTGCTCGCCGGCTGCTCCGTGGTCCTCAAACCCGCTCCCGAATCCCCTTTGGATGCACTGCTTTTGGCAGAAATGCTGGAGCAGGCCGCGCTGCCGCCGGGTGTGGTCAGCGTCCTGCCCGGCGGCAGCACCGTCGGGGAATTGCTGGTCAGCCATCCCGGTGTGGACAAAGTGTCGTTTACCGGTTCGACCTCTGCAGGCAGGGCCGTGGCCACGGCCTGCGCCGCCAATCTCACCAAAGTCAGTCTTGAACTCGGGGGCAAATCGGCCGCGATCATCCTCGACGACGCGGTACCCGAGCAGGTCGCCGCCGGGGTGCGATCGGCCAGCTTGTCCAACAGCGGCCAGATCTGCAACGCCTTGACGCGTCTTCTGGTGCCGTTGCGACGCCACGACGAATACGTTGAAGCGCTTGCCTCTGAAATGGCCGGGCTGCGGGTGGGCGATCCCAACGACCCCGACACCCAGCTGGGCCCGCTGGTCTCCCGTCGCCAGCAAGAACGCGTCTTGGGCTACATCCGAATCGGCGAGCGCGAAGGCGCCCGAATGGTCGTCGGGGGCACCGACATGCCGGACGGCATCGACCGCGGATGCTATGTGAAGCCCACTCTTTTTGCGGACGCCGACAACAGCATGCGCATTGCGCGTGAAGAAATTTTCGGTCCGGTAATCACGGTCATCCCTTATCGCGACGAAGCCGATGCCGTCGCCATTGCTAACGACTCCGATTACGGCTTGGCCGGATCGGTATGGACCGCTGACACGGACCGAGCGCTGGAACTCGCGGCGCGCATGCGTACCGGCACCCTCGGGATCAACCAGGGTTACACCATGGACCCGTTCGCACCGTTCGGCGGGGTCAAGGCCAGCGGCTACGGCCGTGAGCTGGGCCCCGAAGGGCTGGAGAGCTACCTGGACACCAAGTCCATCGCGATCGCATCCAGCGGGTGACGGCTAGCCGGTCGCGGGTTCGCTGAGCTTGACCAACGTCTTGCCGATGTTGGCACCGGTGAACAGCCCGTTGAGGGCGTCGACACAGGATTCGATGCCCTCGAAAATGGTCTGCCGATGCCGCAGCCGGCCTTCGGCCTCCCACTGACGGAGGTTGGCGAACGCCTCCTCGAAACGGCCCCACTGGTGCAGTGCGTTGAAGCCCTGCATCAGGGCCGTCTTGGCCAACAGGTTGACGTAGTTGGCCGGTCCGGGATGCTCTCCGGTCAGGTAGCTGGAGATGACGCCGCAAAGCACTACTCGCGCATTGAAATTCAGCCGGCCCAGCACCGCATCGAGGATGGGCCCGCCGACGTTGTCGAAGTAGACGTCCACCCGCTGCGGGCAGTGCCGTTTGAGCGCGGCCGGCAAGTCGTCGTTCTTGTAGTCGATGCAGGCGTCGAAGCCGAAGTCCTCCACCACCGCCCGGCACTTCTCCGGCCCGCCCGCGATGCCCACCACACGCGCTCCGGCGATCTTGGCGATCTGCCCGGCCACCGATCCGGTGGCGCCCGCCGCTGCCGACACCACTACGGTCTCGCCGGCTCGCGGCTTTCCGATGTCGGTCATCCCGAAGTAGGCGGTGGCGCCCGTCGGCCCGTACACCGACATGATGGCCAGCTGGTCGTCCTCGCCGGGGATGGGCGTGCTGAACACGTCGTCGCGGATGATCACGTACTCCTGGAAACCGGTCAGCGTAGTGACCACGTCGCCGACAGAGTATGCGGCACAACGGGATTCGACGACCTCGCCGATCCCGGCGGCCCGGATCACCTCGCCCAGCTGCACCGGCGGCAGGTAACCGGGCTGGTCGTCCAGCCAGGTGCGGGCGGCGGCGTCGATGCCCACATAGGTGGTGCGAAGCAGCGCCTCACCGTCGCCGGGTTCAGGCGCCGGCGAGGTGACCAGCTCGGTGTCACCCGGCTCGACCAGCCCGGTGGGGCGGCGACGCAGCAGGATCTGACGGTTCGGCAATCCGGGCACTCCCCGAAACTACCCAAGCGACGAAACTGTGCGAGCATCTGTGGATGAACCCGGACGACGACCCGGAAGCCCGGATCCGGCAGCTGGAGCAACCGCTGGTCGATACCGCACGCGCGTCGGAACTGGGCGGAACCCAACCGCCCGGCTATGCCGATACGCCGCCGCCTACCTACGGGTACGGCGGGATGTACCCGCCGCCGGCCTCCCCGTCCTCGAACAACCGCGTGTTGTGGATCGTGGCGGCCATGTTCGTGGTCGGCGTGCTGATCCTGGTCGGCGGGATCGCCGCATTCGCGCTGCACCGATCTTCCGACGCCGACGTGGTGGTCGGGTCTCCCACACCGAGCACTGGGGAGAGCACGTCACCGCGGGTCATGCCGAGCATCCGGGTTCCTACCGTGCCATCGATGACGCCGCCGTCCTCTGCCCCACCCGCGGGCGCCACCATCTCCGTCTCCGGTGTCGGCGAGAACAGGACCATCGCCTGCATCGACAACACCGTCAGCGTCAGCGGAGTTTCCAACACGGTGGTGATCACCGGCCACTGCACCCGCGTGAGCGTGTCCGGTGTGAAGAACTCGATCACCGTCGACGCCGCCGACACCATCGAGGCGTCCGGGATGGAAAACCAGGTGACGTATCACACCGGCTCGCCGAAGATCAAGAAATCCGGCCAGTCGAACGTCGTCCAGCAGGGCTGACCCGCAGCTGCTACGCGGGCTCTTCGGAGTCGTCGAGGACGCTGACCGCGATGCCGTACGGCAGGAACCGCACCTTGCGCTTGGGGTCGACGTTGTTCTTGTTGGCCCGCAGCGCGTCCAGTTCGGTGGCGTAGACCTGCTCGACACGGGCGCCGCCGTCGTCGTCGACGGTATAGATGGCCCACACTCCGTCGCCGGCCTCACCGGCGGTTTCCGGCGCCGACCGCCGCGGCCGGGACAGGTCTTCGAAGACCGCCGACCAGCCGCCTCGCGCGCCCGCGGGAGCGCTCAAGAATCGCCCGATCCGCTCGAACGCCTCGCGCAGCCCCTCGCTGCCTTCCCTGATCACCCGATCTAAATCTTCGGGATCAAAACCGAATGCACCGTAGTCGCCCACGCGACCTCCTTGGCTGGTAGCCGGCTCATAACGAGCAGAAACGCAATACGACCAGTGTGCGCTCACCCGACGCGATCCGCCATGTGGGCCGGTCAGCGCCTAGGGCCCGGGCGGCGGAGCTGGTGGCGGTGGCGGGTTGATCGGAATCGGGATCGACACGAACGGCAGGTGCAGGTACATCGTCATCGGCGGCTGGGCCGGCAGCGCAGGAGCTGCGGGCGCGGGAGCCGGCGGAGGCGGCGCGGCGGGTGGCGGGGCCGGCGCGGCGGGTGCCGGTGCTGCCTGCTCTCTCGGCGCCGGCGCCGGCGCACGCGTCGCCGGCGCACGATGGACAGGTGCGGCCGCGGTAGCCGGTGGCAGCGGCGCCACGCTGGCCGTGGATGGCGCGGGTTGCTCCACCACGGGCGGCGCGGTCGGCGCAGCGACCGCCGGCGGGGGTGCTTCGGGCGCAGAGCTGGGGGCCGGTGCCTGCGGGGGCGGCGGTTGGGCCGGCGGAATGACGGGAGTGGCGACGGCTCCGCCGGGACCGTGCTGCGGAGCTGGGGCCGGCCGGTCCGACGTCAGTGTCAGGCCCAGTACCGCACCCGCGATAGCGAGGCTGCCGGCCAGCGTGGCTCCGGCCAGCGCCAATGGCCTGCGCCCCAGCATGCGCTCGTCGTCTGCTTCGTCGTCCAAAGCGCTGTAGGCAAGCACACCGTCGCCCAGGTCGGCGTGCGCGGTGACGTCGAGGTAGGTCGGGGTGAGCGTGCGGGGGCTCATCTCGCCGGTTCCCGGGTCGAGCGCGTAGGCCAAGGCAGCCGTCGACGACGCGAACAACGGCGCATTCGCCGACGCCAGCGCAGCCCCGCGGGCCAGCGCCAGGTGCGGCTCTTCCGGCGCGCTTACGTCGAGCGGAAGCGCTGCCTCGAGAGTCGGCTTCAGCGCGGTGATGTCGGTCCCGCAGCCGATTAGGAATACACCGTCGGCGCGTGACCCCCGGCCGTCCAGACCTGTGATGAGCGTCGCCAGTTGAGTGGCAACGCTCGGTCGGGTGTCGCTTTGATCGCCGTCGTCCAATGACTGACGGTGCAGGTCGACGATCGACCCGTCGGCGATGTCGACTACGGCCAATGTCACGTTCATGGGCTCCACGAACAGCATCGCGAGGCGCTCGTAACCGAGTGACGCGCCGACCGTCTGCGCCAGCGCGGCCGCAGCCAGCAACGGCGAGACCAGCATCACTCCCCTGATGTCTAGGGCGGCGAGCTTGTCCCGCAGCATGGTCACCCCGGCCGGATCCGTCCAGGTCACCCCGGTCGAGGTCAACTGACAGCCGCCCTGCAGCGCGCCCTCTCGGGTGCCGACGATCGACTCGATCACCTGCTCGACCACCGCACCGGGCAAAGCCGAATCCGCCGCGGTGTCGACCTCGAAATTGTCCTCTTCGACGGTGACACCGTCGGCGTTGTCGCCCTCAATCAGTACCAATCGGACCGTCGTAGGTTCCATCGATACACCAAGTACGACGTCCACGACTCCTCCAAAGACCCTTGTGTAGCTCTTCCGGCAAGCTACCCTCGCGACGGGTCAATGGCCCCAAGCGTGGTCCGCAACCTAAGGCCGGGCGAATTGGCTCAGCACCCATAGCCCCACCGCATTGGATACCTCAACGGTACTCGCCTGCGGTCGGTGCGGCTCGATTAATTCCTGGAGTTAATGCGCCGCTAATACGAGCCGAACAATTGGCTGCGGTCGAGTCGGGTGGGTAGCAGGGCAACTTGGCTGACGATCACTGCGGTGGGCAGGTCCGCCCATCTGCGGATGCTCGGGGATGATGATTCGTGCGGTGCGCGCCCATGCAGTCTGGGACGGTAGGAGTCGTAGCGCCGCCGCTTGAGGTCACATGACCGATGATCATGATCGAGCGGCCCGACACGTTATCGCATGTCAGTGCGTTGTCGGTGGGTCGTGGCACCATCATCGACGATGAGCCGGCACACTACGTTCAAGTTCTGCCTCGACCCGACCGTTGAGCAGTACGATGTGCTGGCGCGGCACGCGGGTGCGTCCCGCTTCGCGTTCAATCAGTGTCTGCGCATCGTCAAAACCGCCCTGAGTGCCCGCCACGCCGATCCGGCCATCCAGGTTCCGTGGACGGGCTTTGACCTGATCAACACGTTCAACACGTGGAAGAAAACCGAGAACGCCGGGCGGGTGTTCACCGTCGATATCCGCGGCACGGCCGAGCCAGTCGTGACCGGCTTAGCGTGGCGCACCGAGGTGTGTCAGCAGGTGTTCGAGGAAGCCGCCGTGGATTGCGGTAAAGGACTCGCAGCGTGGTCGGAGTCGCGATCCGGCAAACGCCAAGGCAAACGAGTCGGCTTTCCCAAGTTCAAGAAGAAATCCGGTGTGGTGCCGTCGTTCCGGTTACGTAACAAGCACCCCAGGGGTGGCAAACCGGCGATCCGCATCGGTGACGGCGATCGCCCCCGCTCAGTCACGCTACCCGGGATCGGCGTGATCGCGGTGCACGACGATACCCGCCGGTTGCGGCGCATGCTCGCCAAGAGTCGCGCGAAAATCCTGTTCGCCACCATTACCCATCGGGGCGGACGCTGGTGGGTGTCACTCAACGTTGAAGCCGCCGATCTGCACCCCAATCACCAGCACGACCCGAATGAGGATGCCGACTGGGTGGGCATAGACCGGGGCCTGTCGGCATTCTTGGTCTGCGCCACCACCGACGGCACCGAGGTCGCCCGGATCATCAACGCGCCCAAAGCACTCGCTGCCGGCATGACCACTCAGCGTCGGTTGGCGAAATCGTTGTCCCGCAAGGAGAAAGGATCACGCAACCGTCGTGATGCCGCCGCCAAGCTGGGGCGTCATCACCATCGCGTCGCCGCTGTGCGCCGGAATTTCTGCCATCAGGTCTCCAACGCGCTGGTCAAGACTCACGATCGGCTTGTCATCGAGGACCTGCATGTCGCCGGGATGCTGGCCAACCACCGGGTGGCCCGCGCTATATCGGATGCCGGCTGGGCCGAGTTCGCCCGCCAGCTGCACTACAAGCAGGCATGGCGCGGCGGCCAAGTCACGGTCGCCGACCGGTGGTACCCCTCCAGCCAGCTCTGCTCGATCTGCGGTGATCGCCGCGCCGATCTGAGCCTGGCCGATCGGGTGTTCGTTTGCGCCAATGGCCATCGCTTGGATCGTGACGCCAACGCGGCGACGAACCTGGCCCGCTGGGGCCAAACCCATCACGACCACTCACGACCCCCGGACCCCCAAGCAAGAGGCCGGGCCACCAATGCCCGCCGACGGGACGGCGCTGACCGGCACCCTACGTGTGCCGGTGAAACCAGCCCGAATGACGCGGGAACTGACGTTCACACCACACCAGCGGCCTGAACCGACGACGCCCGAGAAGGGCAGTGACGAACACCCACCCACACTAGTTCGACACGCTTTAATACGATCCCGGGCCTCCATAGGGGTTCTGCGGGTACTGCGGGTACTGCGGGTACTGCGGCGCCGGATTCTGCGCGGGCGGCACCTGGCTCTGCGGAACGGGGACCGGGATCGGTACCGGCACCAGGGGGATCCGCAACCACTCGGTCGTCATCGGCACGGTGGTCGTGGTCGTCGTGGTCGTCGGCGGCGGAGTGGTGGTCGGCTCGGTGGTGGTGGTGGTTGTGGTCGGTGGAGTCGTGGACACTGTCGTCGGCGTAGGGCTTGGCCGCACCGTCGTGGTATGTGGTGCGGTGGTGAGCACCTGCGACGGCGCAGTGGGCGTCACCACCGGCGGGGGTGGCGGCGGCGACGGCGGCGGGGATGGCGGCGGGGGTGGCGGCACGGTGCTGGGCAACGGTTGGGCGCTGGGCGGCGGCGGAGCCGAGGGCGGCGGGGGAATGGGACTGGGGGCCATCGAGCTGACCGGCGGCGCCGGCGGCGGGGCGATATTGGGCACCGTGGGCGCCTCGCGGTTTTCGACGCCGGTCAACGTGTACGCCACCCCGCCGATCGCGGTCATCGCCACTGCCGAAGACAGCCCGATGACCAATTGCGACAGCCGAAACCGCCGCCGCCGCGCTTTGGGAGGCTCGACGATGTTCAGGCGCATCGACCAGGGCGAGGGACCGTCTTCGTCGTAGGAGTCGACGGGCAGGCGGGACGGTATCTCACCGGGAAACTCGGTCTGCGACCACGCCAACTCCCGGTCGGTCATGGCATCCTCGTCGATCACCATCACATCACCGGGCGGCAGTTCGATGACACTGGTACCGGCGGCGGCGGTCGCCAGGCCGACCGAGGTGCGGGCCCGCGAATCCAGCTGACCGCGACCGGAGGCGAGCAGCAACGCGCCGGTTGCGGCCGCCAGTTCCGGCTGCGACGGGGCCAGCACCGGTATCCGGGCGTGTCTCGAAAGGCGGTGTGTGACAAGGGGAATGCTGGCGCTGCCGCCGACGGCGACCAACGCTGCCAGCTCCGGCCAGCCCATCTTGCAACGCACCAGCAGATGGTCGAATGCGTAGATGAAACTGGTCAGCCGATCCTGGATGAGATCCTCCAGCTGGTCGCGGGTGATCTCGATGCTGCAGGTGTATCCGCGGAAGTTCGTGGTCAATTGCGTTGTCTGGTCGGTGGACAACCGCTCCTTGGCCGCACAACATTCCTCGACGAGCTGGCTGATCCGCCCGGCCGCCGCGGTACTGTCCGCGTCCGTGTCGCCGTTGTGGCCCAACTCCTCGAAGACATGCAGCAGCAATGCTTGGTCGACCTCGTTGCCGGAGAAGTCCCGGCAGCGGATTGTGGGGCTGACCGGCTCGAAGTCCGCGCCGAGTTTCATCAACGTGGCCGACGTTCCCGCGCCCCCGAAATCGAGCAGCCCGACCACGCCATCGTCGGGCAATCCCAATTCGCAGTCCACAGCGGTCAACGCCGCGACAGCGTCCGACACCAGACGCGGCGCCATACCGCTACGCACGAAGCCCACATGGGTGCGCAGCCCGTCCCGCAGGGCCTGTGCCGTCGCGGGTTTCCAATACGCGGGCACCGCAATCGAGATCTCCGACGAACTGGCATCCGCACCGGCGGCGTTCACCATCGCATCCAGGGCCTCGACCATCAGCAGGCCCGGGTCATGCGCGGACCCGTCACTGGAAACCAGCGCCACCGAGCCGCCGATACGCTCGACAAATCCGCTCACCACCACGCCGGGCTCGGAAAGGCTCGGGTTCTCCGGGTTGCTTTGGGGCACACCAACTTTCGGCGCACAGTGTGGATAGAGCGTCAGCACAGCCCGACGCGTGACCGGCGGACTAGCGCTGCGTGCTGCGACGAGGTTGGTGGTTCCGATCGACAACCCCAGGGGGTCGTACATAAAGCGAAAACTTTCGTCGATAGGGGTCTCTGGCCAGCGTCAACCTTATCCGCGGGCGGCCCCGATGCGGTTGCCCGGCAAGCTTATTGGTACGCGGTCGATGCCGTGTCGTCACCGAAGCGGTATCGGCGACCCCTTGACAGCAGGACTGCGGTCATACCACGGTAAGTGGCAGCGAACGCCTCGGCTCGAACTGGAACGTCGAGCCGCGACTTACCTTGGCCACCATGACCTCCGGTAATTCGGTTGCCGCGGTTTCTGATTCGATAAGCTCAGCAACCCAGTCCGTGTTCGTTCCGCTGACCTGAACACAGACATGCGGGTCCACCGCAGTCGCGATCGCCTGCAACGGTTTCACGGATTGCGGTGTGCACAGCGAAATCCAGGCGCCGTCCTCGTGAGCCGGCGAGCGATGCACCACCAGGCGGTTCGTATCCACTTCTGCCACTACGTAACCCGCCGGGTTCAGCAGCGGGTGTAGCTCCAAAACCCTGAGCACGCCGTCTTTTCCGGTGGGCAAATCGAGCGCGCGATGAATGCGCTCGGCGGCGACGCCGGCCAGCCCGATCAGCTGCTGGGTGTTGATCGAGGTCGCCATTGCGTCGTCGCGGGCGCGTTTGCGCACGGCGATCGCGTACGACAAGTTGAGCAGGTGCATCTGTAGGCACACTTCGTCGGCGACCCGCACCAGCGCCGAGTGGGAGTAGGCGCCGAAGTCGAAATCGGACATCAGCGGCCCCGAGTAATCCGCCTGCCCCTCCTGCGACCGGTCGACGGGATCGAGTTCCCATGCTGCGGCACGGGTTTTGCGCACGATATCCACCGCCGGAATGGTCTTCGCCGCCGGGTAGGACTCGTCGATGACGACGGTCCATGCGCAGTGCGGATGCCGATCTGCCGGGGTTCGCGGCGGCCGGTGAATGGGCCGCATCCGCGCGTGCGGGTTGACGGCCGCTGCCGTGGCGTCGAACGTCGGGTCCTCGATGGTGTGGCACATGCCGTGGACGTACTTGTCGCCCATCGGTTCCACGTCGAGCAACGCACCACAGTGGTCGAGGTGGAATTCGCCGTGCCAGCGGTCGTGCACGGTGTAACGAAAATCCATGAACTGCGGCGGTGCCCCGATGTCCAGCTGGATGCCCTTGAAGATGGTGGGCACGTCGTCGCCTTCGAAGTTCAGTGCGCGTTGCATGCGCTTGGTGTAGACCGGGCTGGCGCCCGCCCATTCCTCGATGGCGATCTGCAGCATCTCTTCGTGGCCGAACTCTTTAATGCACCACGCCATGCCGGACCGGTCGATCAGCTGCCCGATCAATAGCAGTTCGGGCACCAGGACGGCCAGCTCCGAACGGGACAACCGCGCGTATCGCGATGCGCTCACCCGCCCGAAAATAGTCGGGTTTATGTTATAAAGTCAACAATGTCCGTTACCGCAGGCCAGGCCCGCTCGATCACCCCCACTCGGCGCACCAGCGCGCCCCGAAAACGAGGTGACGACACCCGATCGAAGATCATCGACGAGACCGTCCGCTGCATCGTCGAGGAAGGATTCGCGGCGGCCACCGCCAAGCACGTGGCCGAACGCGCCGGCGTGACGTGGGGGGTCATCCAGTACCACTTCGGCGACCGCAACGGCATGTTGATGGCGGTCGTCGACGAAGGGGTGGCCAGGCTGGTCGAGAGCCTGGCGTCGGCCGATGTCAGCGAACTGCCGTTGCGCGAGCGCATCGAGGTCGTGGTAGACACCGCGTGGAGCTGCTACAGCAGTCCCACGTCGCTGGCGGCCTTCGAAATCCTGCGGGCCATCCGCGGCGGGCCGGACGAATCGTCGCGTCGCCACCTGCTCGAGATGAACGAGGCAATCGGCCAGCTCGGCCGGCTGGTAACCGACGACCCGGCCAATGCCGGTGTCGCCGAAGTCATCTGGGCCGCACTGCGGGGCGTGGTGCTGGCGCAGATGATCATCGGCACCCCGATCGACTGGTCCCAGGAGCGTCGGGCGCTGATCGACATGGTCACCCACTACCTGGAGAACACTTGACCGGTAGCCGTGTGCTGCAATGACCGGATGAGCCTTCACGATGTAGCGGCCGATGTCGAAGCGATCAAACGCGTCAAATACCGATATCTGCGGGCGCTGGACACCAAACACTGGGACGACTTCGCCGACACGTTGACCGAGGACATCCGCGGCGACTACGGATCGTCGGTCGGCAAGGAGCTGCACTTCAGCAACCGCGCCGACCTGGTGGACTACATGCGCTCGGCATGCGGCCCCAACGTCGTCACCGAACACCGAGTGACCCACCCGGAGATCGACGTGTCCGGCGATACCGCCGCGGGCAGTTGGTACCTGCAGGACCGAGTCATTGTCCCGGAGTTCAATTTCATGCTGATCGGTGCGGCCTTCTACCGCGACGAGTACCGCCGCGACGGTGGCGAATGGCGAATCAGCGCCACCGGGTACGACCGGACTTACGAGGCGACGATGTCGTTGGAAGGCTTGAACTTCAAAGTCAAACCCGGCCGCGCGATGGCCGACTAACCACCGCGAGCAGACGCAAAATCGCCCAATTTCGTTGGAGATTGGGCAATTTTGCGTCTGCTCGCCGGTGAAACGCTACTTCGCGATGGCGATCACCGCGCCGGGCCGCAGCCACCGGATGATCTGCACCAGCGTGGCGTCGTCGATCGCGACACAACCCTCGGTGGGGCCGCCGTCGGTGGTGTGGAAGAAGAACGCCGCACCCCCGCCGGGCACCTTGTTCTTGTTGACGCCCATCACCACCGCATGTTTGTACTGCGGAATCTGCAGGTTCTCACTCTCGGCAGTGTTGAAGGGACACTTGGATTTCTCGCACACCTGCATGGTGTTGAAGGTGGGGCTGTGGTCGTCGCCGCTCCACCAATGGTTGGGCCCGACTTGCGTATACGGCAGTCCCCCACCGGGATTCGGCGCGGTGCCGAAGGCTGAGTCGAGGCTGTAGACCCCCATCGGCGTGGCCGGATACCCGCTCTTGGCCTGCGGGGCCAGGCCGGCAGAACCAATGTGGGTGGGGATGCCGGTCTTGATGGGTTGCCAGCCTGCGGCGGTGCGCTGGTAGACGTCCATCTTCGCGTTCGAACCGCCGGTCCCGATCACCGAAATCACTTGTGTGGCATTGCCAACCGAGTTCGCGAACCACGGGCTGCCAACGGCACAACTCACCGGTGCGAGCAGCAGCCAGGCACCGGCCAGGCACACCGCAGCACACAGCAGAGCTCCCAGTCGGCGCATCCGTTCATCGTCGGATGGGCTCGACCGCTGGGTCAAGTAAATGTTCAGACCCGGTTCGGTCACCGCGTCGTGACCTAATGGTCCGGCGAATCACCCACAGGCACAACAGGAAATACAGATAACCCAGCGCCCAGCCGGCGAGCACGTCGGACGGATGGTGCACGTTCAGCGCCACCCTGGCACTCCCGACGGCCAGCACCCAGACGGCGCCGGCCGCGATCGCAATCCAGCGCCACCGCCGGCTCAGCATCGGCAGCACAACGGTCAGCAGCGCCAGCACCCCGGCCGTCGCCTCCAGCGCGTGCCCCGACGGAAAAGCGGTCTGCGGCACGGCGACCAACGCGGTGACCGGTCGCGGGCGGTCGGCCAGATCCTTGGCCGTCGACTTCACGAAACTGCTCAACGGCACACAAGCCAGCAGCAGCAGCGCGGCCCGAACGTTGCGGTAGACCGCCGAGACCACGGCGCCCACCATGCCGATGATGCGCAATGGGACGGGGCCCAGAACGTACGACACGTCGGCCCAGAACCGCACCCAGCCCGGATGCTTGATCCCGATGCTGTGCGCCGCGTTCAACAACGACCAGTCGAGGCTGTGTAGCCAGCTCCAGTGGTGGCGGTAGCCCCACCACATGCCGGCGTAGACCACAACGGCGACCAGAGCGGTAGACAGGACCAGCATCCGGGGACGAGTCACCTCTACATCGATACCAGCACCGATGCCGCGGGCCGTCATACTGTCGTATGGCGGTTTACGTTCGCAAGCTCTTCGGCATTGGCAAGCTCCCCGCCGACATGCGTGCGCTGATCGAGGCCGAGGGTCTCATCTATCTCGCCGAATACGTCGCCGTCACCCGGCGGTTCAGTGGTGTGGTCCCCGGGCTGCGTGCCTCACACACCGTCGGCAGCTTCGTGGGCTCGCTGGCGTTCAGCGCTGAGCGGGCGTTGGCGACGCTGTCGGTGGTGCCGCGGCTGGCCGGCCGCATGATCGACGTGCGCTGGAGCGAGGCGCAGGCCGGTGCGGCCACCGCGGAGATCTCGTCGACCGGCCTGCAGCTCGACCTCGACGTAGCCCGGGTGGACCCGAAATTCAGCGGTCACCTCTCGCTGCACTACAAGGACGCCATCCCCGATGACGTGCTGGCCCGCCTGCCCAGTCGGTCGCTGGCCTTCGACATGCCGCCGGAGTACGTCTTCCGCGCGGTCGGCGTCACGTTCAGTCCGTGAGCGTGGGCCGCGGCCAGGCTTTCTACGATGGCTGACGTGGCCGAGCATCCGTACAGTCCGCTGGAGCGCCAGGCCGTCTACCGGGTGATCTCCGAACGACGAGACATGCGCCGGTTCGTGTCCGACGGGGTCGTGGGCGAGGATGTGCTGGCCCGGTTGCTGCAGGCGGCACACGCCGCACCCAGCGTGGGCCTGATGCAACCGTGGCGCTTCATCCGGATCACCGACGCAAAGCTGCGCGAACGCATCCATGCGATGGTCGACGACGAGCGGGCGCTCACCGCACAGGCCCTCGGACCGCGGGCCGAGGAGTTTCTACAGCTCAAGGTCGAGGGCATTCGCGAGTGCGCGGAGCTGCTCGTGGTGGCGCTGTGCGACGAGCGCGACAAGCATGTCTTCGGCCGGCGCACGCTGCCGCAGATGGATCTCGCGTCGGTCTCGTGCGCCATCCAAAACCTGTGGCTGGCGGCCCGCTCCGAAGGCCTCGGCATGGGCTGGGTATCCCTGTTCGATCCACACCGGTTGGCAGAGCTGCTGGGCATGCCAGCCGGCGCAGAACCGGTGGCGATCCTGTGCCTGGGACCGGTACCGGAATTTCCCGATCGGCCGGCCCTGGAGCTGGACGGCTGGGCCTATGCCCGGCCGCTGGCGGAGTTCGTTTCCGAGAACCGGTGGGATCACGCCTCGGGTATCGTCGCCGGTCGAGGTGACGGAAAGGATGGACGCTGTGACGGCCGGCCGTGACAATGTGCTGCTGGTGCACTGGCACGACCTGGGTCGCTACCTCGGCGCCTACGGGCACTCGGATGTGTCCAGCCCGCGGCTGGACCGGCTTGCCGCAGAGGGCATCTTGTTCACCCGCGCCCACTCCACCGCGCCGCTGTGCTCCCCGTCCCGCGGATCGCTGTTCACCGGCCGCTATCCGCAGAGCAACGGGCTCGTCGGTCTGGCGCACCACGGCTGGGAGTACCGCGCCGGGGTCCGCACCCTGCCCCAGATACTGTCCGAATCGGGCTGGTACTCAGCGCTTTTCGGGATGCAGCATGAGACGTCCTACCCGAAGCGACTGGGCTTCGACGAGTTCGACGTGTCGAATTCGTACTGCGAGTATGTGGTCGACAAGGTGCAGGCGTGGTTGCGCGGCGGCACACCGGTGCATTCCGGTCAGCCTTTCCTGTTGACCGCCGGGTTCTTCGAGACCCACCGGCCCTACCCGCCCGAGCGCTACCAACCGGCCGACAGCGCGGCCGTCGAGCTGCCGGATTACCTGCCCGACACCCCCGAGGTGCGCCAAGACCTGGCCGACTTCTACGGCTCCATCGCCACGGCCGATGCGGCCGTCGGTCAGCTGCTGGACTCGCTGGCCGAAACCGGCTTGGACGCCACCACCTGGGTGGTGTTCCTCACCGATCACGGCCCGGCGTTCCCCCGCGCCAAGTCCACGCTGTACGACGCCGGAACCGGCATCGCGATGATCGTCCGCCCGCCCACCGGCCGCGGCTTGCCGCCGAAGATCTACGACGACCTGTTCAGCGGCGTCGACCTGGTCCCGACCCTGCTGGACCTACTCGGTATTCACATACCGGCCGACGTCGAAGGCATGTCGCACGCGGCCGCGCTGCTTGCCCGCGACGAGCAAGCCGATCCGGTGCGTGACCACCTGTACACCATGAAGACCTATCACGACGCATTCGACCCGATACGGGCAATCCGCACAAAGGATTTCAGCTATATCGAAAACTATGTGCCGCGGCCACTGCTGGACCTGCCGTGGGATATCCAGGAAAGCCCGTCCGGTCTGGCCGTCGCACCCCTGGTCACGGCGCCGCGTCCCGAGCGAGAACTCTACGATCTGCGCGCCGATCCCACCGAGACCAACAACCTGCTCACCGGTGAGAACTCCGAGAGCGTAGCCGAGATCGCGGCCGATCTGGCTGTGCGACTACATGATTGGCGCCAGCGAACCGACGACGTCATACCGTCGGATTTTGCCGGTTCGCGGATCGCCGCACGCTACACCGAAACGTATCTGAAGACCCACCACGCGAAGGTGACCAGCCGCTCGGCGATCGCGTTCGACCGGGGCATCGAGGAACAGCCCACCCAAACCCGCCGGTAACCTTGGCCGCGAGCGCGCGTAAATGTACGCCAAAACGCGTGAAATGCGTACATTTGCGGACCTTCGTGGGCGGTCTAGCTAGCCGGATCGGCGCGATCCGGTCTGTGCGACCACGAACACCCGCCGGAACGGGAAGATCGTGGTGCCGTCGGCCCGGGCCGGGTAGGCGTCGTCCAGCAACGGGATGAGTTCCCGGCGGAAACGCTCCCAGCCCTCGTCGTCGAGCCGTTCGCGAACCGGGACCAAGGCGGTGCCGGTGATCCACTCCAATACCGGGTGCTCACCGGTCAGTTGGTGCAGATAGGTGGTCTCCCACACGTCGACTCGGCATCCGGCGTCCATCAGCAGGTTGGCGTAGTGCACCGGCGGCTGGACCACCGCCCCGACCCGAAACGGTATGTCGCGCATGATCTTTGCGTAAGGCTCTCGGCGGGCCAGGGCCCGCACGGCGGCATGGGACGGCGTTTCGAAGTTGCCCGGCATCTGCACCGCGATCCACGAGCCCGGCGCCAGCTCCCCGGTCCAGCGCAGCAGCAAGTCGGAATGCTCGGGCACCCAATGCAAGGCCGCATTGCTGACCACCACATCGGTGTCGGGCTTCGCCTTCCACTCGCGCAAGTCCGCCGTGGTGGCATCGATTCCACGTTCCCGGGCAGCGGCCACCATTTCCGGCGAGCTGTCCAGTGCCTCGATCACCGCGCCCGGCCAGCGCTTCGCCAGGTATTTGGTCAGATGGCCCGGTCCGCAGCCGAGATCGACCACCCGCCGCGCCCGTTCGGCGCCCACCCGCGAAAGCAAGTCGTAAAACGGGCGGCTGCGGTGGTCCGCAAAGGCCAGGTAGACGTCGGGATCCCACATGTCGGTCCTCCTGATCAACACCGTCGCTCGTCCCCGCGGTTAGACAAACCGTATTACCGGGTGCGCGTCGTCGGGGTACCGGGGCGAGTCACCGGCCAGCCGCGGGGGCGCGGGATAACATCGCGGGCACCCGGCAAGAAAGGCGAACTGACGCTGATGTCCGACGCAGAACCGATCGATCCGCCCGTTCCCGTGCCCGGTGCCGACGTGCCGCCAAGTGCCGAAGGACTACCCCGACGCTCGGATTTACCGCTGGGCCAACGCCTGGTCGTCGACTCCTCCGCGATCGGCGACCTGGCGTTGCGCACCGCCGTCGCGTCGGTGCTGACGACGACGGTGACACCGATCGTCGTCGCCAACGCCTTACGCCAATCCGGCAGCGAGCGCGGCAAGCTGGGTTTCTATGCCGAACTGGCCGCCGAGCGGGATACCGCGAAGTCGTTTCCGGCACCCACCGACATGCCGCGGGTCTCCTCTCGGCGGGCCAACGTGATTGCGGAGCGGCTGGCGCGCGGCACCGTCGACAACATCGAATTCACCAGCAGCTTCCGAGCGATCAACCCCGCGCTGCGCAAGCAATGGAGCCAGCTGCGGTCCAACAACATCGTTCACGCCCAGCACTGGCGCCATGACGACGGGCCACGTCCGACGCTGTGCGTCATCCACGGCTTCATGGGTTCGTCGTACGTGCTCAACGGCTTGTTCTTCTCGCTGCCGTGGTATTACCGGGCGGGCTACGACGTGCTGCTGTATACCTTGCCGTTTCACGGCCGGCGAGCCGAAAGGTACTCGCCCTTCAGCGGATTCGGCTACTTCGCACGCGGGCTGAGCGGCTTCGCCGAGTCGATGGCCCAGGCCGTGCACGACTTCCGCTCGGTGGTGGACTATCTGGGCCACACCGGCGTCGAACGGGTGGCATTGACCGGGCTTTCGCTGGGCGGGTACACCTCGGCGCTGCTGGCCACGGTCGAAGACCGCCTCGAGGCCGTGATCCCCAACTGCCCGGTTGTCACCCCCGCGAAGTTGTTCGGCGAGTGGTTCCCGGCCAGCGAACTGGTCAAGCTAGGTCTGTGGCTGACCGGCATCGACCGCGACGAGTTGGACGCCGGCCTGGCCTATCACTGTCCGCTGAACTATCTGCCGGTGGTTCCCAAGGAGCGCCGGATGATCATCACCGGCCTCGGCGATCGGATGGCTCCGCCGGAACACGCCGTAATGCTTTGGGAGCATTGGGATCGCTGTCGGCTGCACTGGTTTCCCGGCAGCCATGTGATGCACATCAGCCAGCTGGATTACCTGCGGCGGATGACCCCGTTCCTGCACGGCGTCATGTTCGAGTAGCGGCCTCGAGCTGCGGCGCCCGGTGGGCACCGGCGGGCGGGGTCGGCCAGTTCAGCGTGGTCAGCAGGTCTGCGGACACGGCGGTGTGCCCGTCGAGTCGGTGGGTGGACAGCGGATTGAGCGTCGTCAACGCCCGTAGTTGGTTACCCCGCTCCGGAATGAGGCCGGCCAGCGGAGCCGCGCTGCCCGGCTGACGTTCGGTGCGGAAGGCACATGCCGTGGCAACCGTGTAATTGGTTGGCTCACCTGCGACTTCGAGCGCCGTCCAGGTTTCGATGGCCGGATGCGACCGAATTGCGGCCAAGGTCTCGGGCAGCCTGTCATCCACCGCGACGCGGTATGCGGCCAGGTATTCCGAGCCCTGCGGTAGCCCACGCCACCTCTCACGCGCGGCCGACGTGATCAGGCCCGGGGCGTCTTCGCGTCCGACAACGCCGGCTTCCCAGCCGATTTCGCGCAGGTGGTCGGCGAGCCGGCGTCCCGCGACCTGCGCGGTCTGGTGTAACGGGATGCGTGCCGAGCGGGCCTGCAACGCTGCCAGATTGTCGACCGCCGATATGGTCAGCCCGACCCAGGTTTCCTGGGTACCGGATGCGTTGCTACGACTGGTGATTCGCACCTTGTCGGCACGAATGCCGTAGCGGTTCAGGTACCCGGCGATCAGCGGTAGCGGTAACACGTCCTGGCCCCCTGCGGGCGGCCCGATCCGCAATAGCGTGGTTGTGCTTGTGTCACTGCTGAATTCGTGAGCGTGGCGCCTGCGCCGAAAGAGCAACGCCAGCCGACGGCCGATAATCGTGGTGAAATGCAGTCCGCGCCACCAGCCCAACAGCAGGATCACCACAGCTGCGGCGATGCCGATCAGCCAATAGTCGCGGGTGGAGTTCCACGGGTAGGCCATCGCCGCGGGCACCACTGCAAGCAGTGCCAGCGTGATACGGCCGGTTCCCGGCCACACGATCGATTGGCTCACGAGGTGGGGTCCTTTCGTCGGCGCGAGGTGATCGCGGTGGCCGCGGCGACGGCCACGACGACCAAAGCCAGCGCGGCGGTTCCCACGAACGCGACCGTCCGCGGCGTGTTGTCCTTCGGCGCCGGTGCCGGGGGGAGGGCGACCGGCTTGACCGGCGCCGCACCCGGTGCATCGCCGGCGGGCAGCTCCCAGGTCAGCGCCGCCACCGGGTCGACGCTGCCGACGCCGACGAGGTTGGAGGGAGCCCGCGCGCCGTTGTGCGCGGTAGCGGTGATACGGCGTACCACCTGCTCTGCGGTCAATGCCGGATATTTGCTGCGCACCAGCGCCGCGACACCGGAGACGTAGCCGGCCGCATAACTGGTGCCGCTGAGCGGTATCAGCTGCTGGTGTTCGTCGGGCAGTCCGTTGGCCAAGCCGCCGCCGTCGCGATTGCTCACCGACGCGATGTGTTCGCCGGGCGCCGCGATGCCGACCCACGGCCCGGCCATGGTGAATTTCGACGGCTGCCCCTCCGGGGTCAGGGACGCCACCGACAGCACGTACGGCTGCCACCACGACGGGATCGAGACCGACGTGACGCTCGCCCAGTTCCGCGGATCCTGGGGGCGTCCCAGATCGGTGAGCGGATTGGAATCGCAGGAGGTCCCGCCGGTCAGCGACCCTGTCGGTCCGGTGTTGCCGGCGGCGGCCACGATCACCGCGTCCTTGTCCACCGCCGCATACCGCAGAGCCGCACCGAGGGCGGTCTGGTCGATGGGCCGGTCGGCGGGCAGGCAGGTGGTCGAAGAGATGTCGATCACCCGGGCACCGAGGTCGGCAGCGTGTACGATCGCCCGGGCCAACGTCGCGACGTCCGAAGAAGCCTGGGCCAGAAGCGGATCGCCGCCCGGGATTTTCGGCGAAAACTTGGCGGAGGTCACCCGCAGCGACACCACCCGGGCCGCGGGCGCGACTCCGGAGAAGCCGTCATCTGCGGGCTGGCCCGCAATGATTCCGGCAACCAGGGTGCCATGCCCGTCGCAGTCGGTCAGGCCGTCGGTCGTCTCCACATAGTCGCCGCCCGCGGTGACGTTCGGCAGCCGCGGCCCTGGCCGCACCCCGGTGTCGAGCACCGCGACCAACTGGCCCTCACCACGGGAAAACCGCCACGCACCAGGAAGATCCAGCGCCGACTGACTCGGCGTCGCCACGCCGGCGTCGGTGCCCGGGATGACTCCGGTCGTGCTGCACGCGCCGCGTTGATCCATCGGCTGCCCAGGCCCGGGGGTCCCGTTCGGCGGTGGCACGGCCGGGTCGACCTTCGGACTGGTGATGGCGACTGCCGGCGGACAGGTCCACGCAGTCGCCGCCACGAAGGCCGCCGCAACGGCCGTGAAAGACGCTGCGAGACGGACCGATCCGGCTCGGATCATCGATTCAGCACCCAGCTGAACAGCCCGACCAGGTAGGCCATTACCGGAATCAGCGAAGCGTCCAGACCGGCGGCCGCAAAGCCCAGCAGGCGCCGCACCGGCAGCGAATAGCTCTCCGGCGATGCGATACGCGGGTTCAGCGCGACCACTACCCACACGAACAGCAGTGCGGCGAGTACCAGTGCGGCACCCAGCGCAGCGACATAACGTCCGGTTGCCGTGTAGTACACCAACAGCACGCCCGCGACCAAATACGGCTGGGCCAGCAGCCAGGCCTTGCAGGCAGCCGAATCCCACACCCGGGCCCGCAGCGTGGCGGTGGCCGCGGTGGCTCCCACGACGTACCAGCCGAACGCGCTCAACCCCTCGGGGCGCAACGCAATCGCCACCGAGCCAAGAACGCTCAGCAGCACCGCGGCGGCGATGAAACCGTTCTGATGGGCGTCGCTGACGCGTACGCGCCGCGGCAAATCCCGGAGTACCCGCAACGACGGCGCCGACGGCGTGGGGTCTCCCGGTGCCGGGATAACGGGCAATGGGAAACGTGCCCACAGCGCCGACAGCTGAGCCGCTTGGATGGTGATCAGCAGGGCGGCCACGATCAGCCCGCAGCCGATGGACAATATCGGTAATTGCCAAAGCAATTCGGCGCCGGCGGCCAACCCGACGGCGGTCGCCACCACGGCCGACGCGGTGAAGAAGGCGACGATGCGCTCACGCTCCTGGCCGGGCAGCACCAGCACGATCAACGACCAGGCGGCGACGCCGACCGCGGCCAGCAGCAGGTGTGCCGGACCGAACTTGCCGGGCACCGCCAAAGCCAACGCGGCACCGATCGGCGCCAGCGCCGCGATCGACAACGCAATCCCGGCCCCCGCCGAACGGGTCCGGACCGCCAGAGCGGTCACCGCGGCAACTGCCGCGATCGCACTGACCGCCAGCAGACCGGCCAGGCCATGCGTGGCCACCCGGTAGGTGACCGCCAGGCCGGTCGCAAGTAGTGCCACGGCGATCGCCGCCGCCAGCGCACCGCGCTGGATATGTGTTGTGCCCCAGGGCTTTAGCCGAGAGGTGGAGAAGATCATCGCGGCATCGGCGATGTCCTCGACGATGCCGGGCGCGGCCGGACCGACGGGCACCGGCTGCAGGGCGAGCAGGTCACCATCGACGACACCGACGGTGTCCAGGCTGGCATCGAGGCTGAACGGCGCCCCGCCGATCGGGGCCAGGCTCAGCTGGGTAGCCGCGTCAGCCGGATCCTCGGCATCACCGTCGGGAGCGGCAGGGACCGCCAAACGGTGCACCGCGGGCAGGATTTCGCGCAGCGGCAACTCCGCGGGCAGGGCCAGTTCCGTCAACCTGCTGTCCGCGAGTATCGCGACGCGGACGATCGGCATGACGGCGCCGGACGTCACCGGACCCCCGGTGAGGTTTGCGGCGTTTGCTCAGACATCGTGCTCTCTTCTCTATCTGGTTTGGTGTTACGACGATTGGACGGAGAAATCTCGGGACAGCCGCTGGCCCGGAAACCATTGGCTGTCAGGCAAACTAGCGGTCAGCTGTTCAATTGCGACCGCGATGGCAAAAGGTGTGCCGGGGCTGAAGGTGGACACCCATTCCCCGTCGAAGGCACGGGACGGGCTCACCAGCACCCGTCCCGCGGTGGTGTCCACGACGCTCAACCCGACCTCGGTGGTGGAGTGCCGGCCGTCGCACCGGCAGCCGGCGACCACTTCGACATAGCTGCACGGACCGGAGAACACTGACTCCACCACCGGTCGAGCCGATTGCGGGATCCCCAGGTACTCAATGACTTCCGCGAGCGGAGTGCCCGACCGCAGCCGCTCGTCGGCACGCGCGCCGACCCGCGCCGGCATGCTGAACTGGTCGAACCGCGCGGGCGGCCGCTGGGCCAGGCCGACGCAGAGCACCGGGACCAGCGCCGGTGCGCCATCCACCTGCATCGCGGTGATGGTGATCAACTGCGCACTGCGCAGCGCGACGACCGTGTTGGGGACGGTCTCGGTGGTCCCAGCGCGGTGTGCCACCACACCGCGCAACATGTCGCCCGGGCCGTCTGACCTGGACGGCCCCACGAAGCGCAGGTCGAGCCACCGATCCGGAAAGCAAACCATCCGGATCCAGTCGGCGACCGCGGGGTTGATGACACCGTCGGCCGATATCAGACCCATCTCGGTCAGTTCGGCGCGCTGACGGTCGAGAAACGCATTCCGTTGCGCCGCATCGCGGTACGGGGTGGTGATCGCCAGAACCCATGGGAAGGTGCCCGCCCCAATGGTTTCGGCGATGAACCATGCGTTATCGACCGTCAGCTCGACGGCGTTTGGTTTGGCGTTCATCTAGCCGGTGTTAACCGCCCCATTTGGCGGCTTCGGCCTGGTCGCGCGCCATCATCGCCAGGGTGTTGGACTCGTGGGTGGTGGCCATGGCCTGGTAGGCGCGCACCAGGTCGTCCATGGCCTGGTTCCACTGGGCCTGCCAGGCCTGGTAGGTCATACCGGTGGTGCCCTGCCAGGCGTTGGACAGGATGGCCTGCTCGCTGGCGATGTCGGCACCTAAACCCTGCAGCGTCCCGGCATAGCCCGACATATCCCCGGCGTGGCCCAGCATCGCGGGGTAGTTGTACATGATCTGCGACATCAAAATGTCCTTTCGAGTCTTGGGTCTGGGTTGTTGCGGGTCAGAATCCGGTGTAGGTCGACGCGGCCGCGGCGTCGGTGGCCACATAGGTGCCGGCTGCGGCGCCCAAGTTCGTCTGCGCGATGTCCAGCAGGGTGTTGACCCGGGCCGCCACCTCGACGAAGCGGGCGTGCGCGGCCTGGAACGCGACCGCGGACTCGCCCTGGTGGAAGGCCTGCGCCGCCAGCGCCGCCTGCTCGGCCTGGGCAATGGTGTGCCGCATCAAGGCCGTCTTGGTGCCGAACTCCGACTCGGCCGCAACCAACTGCGGAATATGAGCGTCCAACATACTCATAATGACTTCTCTCCCTTCAATTTTCGATTGATCACCAGCTTGCTGAGAACTCTTTCGCCGACTGTCAGGTCTCCCCCTCCCCGGCTGCTCCGGACCCGTTGCGGGCATCCGACGGGTCAGATTGCCAAGTTCCCGGCACCATCGGCATCTTCGGGCCGCTGCCGAATTCATCGTCGGCCAGCATGGTCAGCCCCGCGGCCTGCACGGCGCCTTTGCGCACCGCGTCGGCGAATCCCAGCGGTCCGGCGCCCTGATCCGATGCGCCCGGGCCGAAGTCGGGGACCACCCCGATGTCGGAGTCCAGGTCCAGAAACTCGTCACCGTGATCGTGCATCGCCGCCCGCCGGCGCCGGCGCGCCCGCGCCTCGGCACGGATTGGCGCCGCCGCACCCGCCGCGGGGATGGTCGCCGCAGGGGCTTTCGCCCCACCACGACCGCCCACGGTCGGACCCACACCGGGATCCCAATCGTTCATGCTGCCAACGGCATACGGAAACACCGCGGACGCCGCGACCGACGCCGGCGCCCCGCCGGCGGGAACCCCTGCCGTCCCGGACACCGGTGCCCCGGCCGGACTTGCCACCGTCGAGGAGATTGCGGGAACCGCGGCTGGCTGCTGCTGACTGACACCCTCCGAAATCGGCGCCGGTTCCGCAGGTGCGTCGTCGGGAAGGTCTTCGAAGTCGAGCGGATCCAGCGACAGCAGATTGGTCAGCCCCACCACCAGCAGCGGCAGCCACACCGGCGCACTCAGCATCATCACCCAACTGAAAGTTCCGACCGGGATCCAGAACGCCTCGTACGCGATGAACAACAGCAACGGCCCCCAGGCGACCAGCGCCGCCGACGGGTTGAGCAAGAAATCGCTCAACATCTGCTGCAGCGACTGCAAGGGGTTGGACATGAAGTCCTGCAGCGACTTGATGAGGTTTTGCAGCCACTGGGCGATGCTGTCCGAACTGTCAAGAGACGTACCGGAATTGGTGGCCTGAGCGGTCGCAGCGGCCTGGTTCGGGTCGGTCGCCGGTTGCGCCTCCCCACCGGGTGTGAGCACCATCGGCGCCGGGGTGGTGCGCGGCGCCGACGCCAGCGCCGCACCGGTAGTTGCCTGGTAGACACTCATGGTGGTCGCGGCCTGCAGCCACATCCGCACGTAGTCGGCCTCGTTGAGGGCGATCGGAATGGTGTTGATGCCAAAGAAATTCGTCGCCACCAACACCCCGTGGACGACGTGGTTGGTGGCCAGCTCCGCCAGCGTCGGCATGGCAGCCAGGGCGGTCGTGTAGGCCGCCGCGGCAACCTCGTGTTGGGCCGCCACCCCGGCGGCGTCGGCGCTGGCCTGCATCAGCCAGGCCAGGTACGGAGCGTGAGCGGCCACGTAGCGCTCGGCACTCGGACCCTGCCACGCCCCCGCTTGTACCGCCCCCAGGTGCCCACTGAGTTCTGCTGCCGCCGAGGCGTATTCGGTGCTGAGCGAGGTCCAGGCCCCGGCGGCCGCCAACAGCGACCCCGGTCCGGGACCAGCGCTCAGCAACGCCGAATGCACCTCCGGCGGCGACGCAATCCAGATGGGCCCAAAAGGAGAAGTCACATTCAGCCGCCGGCGATCCCGTAGGTAGCGGCCGCCGCGGCGTCACCCGCCAGGTAGCTGACACCGGCCTCGCCGACACCAACTCCGGCACGGCCCAGTTCCTCCACCCCCTGGGTGGCGACGGCGGCGTGCTCCTGGCCCTGCGCGCTGAACCCGACCGCGGTCTGCAGCGACACCGGATCGACCGCAGGCGGGACCACCGCCGTGATCATTGGGGCCGCCGCCGCGTGCGCGGCCGCCAGCCGCGCCGTCAGCGCCTCGACCGCCGCACTGGCTGCGGCCAGGCCTTCGGGAACCACTCGCAACGTCATGACCATCACTCCTTACTGTTGCGTTTCACCAATAATCACCGGGCCATCCCCTCGATCCCCTCGCCGACCAGGGGGTTGACCAGCTGCACATAGGTTGGGGTGTCGCTGTCGCCCAACAGAATCGCCCGTCCGGCCGGCAGCCGGCCGAACCGCTGCCCGCGGATCTTGCCGCTATCGGCCGGGTTGCCCGCCAGCATCAGCGTGGTCGCCTGCAAGTCGTTGAAGCGGCGCAGCAGCGGGTTGGTCATCAGGGCGTGCCCGGATCCGGTGGCGCGGCCGGTGACGATCACCCGCAGCCCCAAATCAGCTGCCTGGCTTAGCAACCCGATCAGCGGAGTCCATGGCCGCTGCCCGATGTAGGGACCACTGATCGCCGGCGAATCCGGTATCTGGTCGACGTCGTCGATGATCACGTAGTGCGTGTGGCCGGTGTACGTCCAGCGGGACATCTCGGCCGGCGACAGGCCCGCCGGGGGCCGGCGCGCCTCGATGAGGTTGGCCAGGCCGATCATCGCGGGGGTGATCCGGTCCACGTTGGCGGTGTATTCGTTGTCCGGGAACAGTGGCTCGTCGACCAGGTGCAGCCGGCGGTCCAGCACGGTGAACGCCACCCGGTCGGCCGAAGAGTGTTCCCGGATGGTCCGGATGATGTGGCGCAGCAAGGTGGTCTTGCCAGACTTGTTGTCCCCGAAGACCATCAGCAGCGGGTTCTCGGAGAAGTTGATTGCGACGGGCGCGAGATCCTCTTCGCGCTGGCCGATCACGACCTGCTCCGGGCCTGGGTAGAGCACACCGACGGCCTCGGGCGAGAGGTTGGTCGGCAGCAGCCGCACCGGCGGCGCGGCCATGCCCGGGTAGCGGGCGTTGATCGCGGGAATCTGGTCCAACTGTGGCGTCGCGATCAGGAAATGCTCGGCGTTCATCGTCAAACCGCGGCCCGGCTGGTCGTGCGGCACCGCATCGGCCGGCCGGCGCAGGGCACCGACCACCCGGACGTTGCTGTCGCGCGCGTCGTGCAGCTTGAGTTCAAGCCGCAGCCCGAGGCCGTCGCGCATCGCCAACGGCACCTCCAGCCAGCTCGGGGTGGTGATGATGACGTGGATGCCGTACGCCATCCCCACGTTAACCAGCTCGGTTACCCTGGCCAGCAACGGGTTTCGGGTGTTGAACTGGTCGGTGTTGTCGCGGCCGAAGGCATACAAATTGTCGATGACCAGGAATACCTCGCCGAACCCGTCATCTCCGGCCGGCGCAGCCGTCGAGCCGTTCCCGTGGCCGTTGCTGCCCGGGCGGTCGCGGAACGCCTCGCGGTGCTGGCGCGACAACAGCAGTTGCTCGAGCTCGCCGAAAGTACGGCGGATACGTTCGGGCTCCAGCGCCGAGGCCACGCTGCCGACGTGCGCCAGATCCTCCAGCGCACGTAGCTGGCCGCCGCCGTAGTCCAGGCAGTAGAACGTGACCTCGCGCGGCGAGTGCAGGCTGGCGGCCGACATGATAAACGTCTGCAGCGCAGTTGATTTGCCGGATTTCGGTCCGCCGTGGATCACCATGTTCCCGGCCGACGATGTCGCGTCGAAGATCAGCGGATCGCGGCGCATCTCGAATGGCTTGTCGATTTCACCGATGGGCCAACGCCACCGTCGTTCCGGCACCCCGGCGCGGGCCAGCACCGCGGGCAGCGGGATCGGATCGTCCAGCGGCGGCAACCACAGCTGCGGCGCCTGCGGGCCGTAGCGCGCCAGCTGTTCTCCGATGGTCGCGATCAACTTGCGCGGCGGGCCGGTCGACTCGTCGTCGTCCTCGCCGGAAATCACCGTGTCCTGATCCGTCGCCACGGCCCCCGCCGTGAACAACTTGGGCTCTGGGATCGATTGCACCACAACGGCTTTGGTGGTTTGCGGTGGTTCGTAAATGCCATCGACATAGGTACTGCGGAATTTGATCGGGGTGGCTCCGGGTGCCGGCACCAAGAAGCCGACTCCCTTGTGCTCCTTGCCGGCTTCGATGTGGTAGGCGTCCTCCACGCCGATGATCTGGCGGGAAACGCTGGGGCTGGCCACCTTCAACCCGATCCGGTATGAGGTGTTCTTGTCGATGTCCTTGATCTTGCCGACATCCAGCGTCTGGGACGCGAACAAGATATGGATGCGGAACGAGCGGCCCTTGCGGGCCACATAGTCGAACAGCTCCGCGTACTCGGGGTGATCGGCCAGCATCAGGGTGAACTCGTCGGCGACCACGAACAGCGTCGGGATGGGCGGCAGGTCGGCGGCGCCGGCCGCCCCGGATTCGCGAGCGTTCTCGTATTCGGTCACCGAGTTGAACGCGCTGCCCTGAATCCGGCGACCGGCTTCGCGCAGCAACACCTCACGACGAGCCACCTCGCCACGCAATGTGTCGGCGAAGCGGTCGGCCAGCGACTTCTTCTCGGCCATGTTGGAGATCACCGCGACGACCTGCGGGAAGTTGCGGAAGCTGTCGGCCCCGGCCTCCCCCTTGAAGTCGGCGTAGATCACGATCAGCCGCTCGGCAGAGTGAGTCGTCAACAGCGACAACAGAATTGACATCAGAGTCTGGGATTTGCCCGAACCCGTCATGCCGATCATCAGGCCGTGCGGGCCCATGCCGCCCTCGGCTTCGTCCTTGAGGTCGAAGATCAGCGGCTCCCCGGTTGCGGTGACACCGATCGGCACCCGCAACTCGTCCTCGCGGCGGCGCGGTGCCCACAGCGCCGGCACATCCAGGCGCGACGCGTCCGGGATCCCGAGCAGCGTGGTGAAGCTGGCGCCGCGCGTTCCGGCCGAGCGCAGACCGGCATGGGTGGGGTTGGAATCCCACCTCGACAACCGGCGGGCCAAGTGCGCGGCCTCGGCGACGCCGAGTTGGTCCGCGTCGTCGATGTACGGTTGCCAACCTCCGGTCTGCCAGCGTTCGATCGCACCGTCCGCGATGCGCAGGATCGGCCGCTCGGGGTCCGAATACTGTTCGCGGTGCGGCGGTGTGGCCGAACAATGCACGACGGTGACACCGGAACGCCCTACCGCCAGCGTCGAGGCGTCCAGGTCGTAGTCGGGATCGTCGACGATGATCAGCAGGTGCCGCAGCGCGTCGGCGGGCTCCCCGACGAACGCCGGCCGGTCGCTCAGCGACGGACCCAGCAGGGAGATCAGCTCGTCGGGGTCGTTCGTCAGGTAGCGGGCCGGACCCACACCGTCCAGCCGACCCGGAATGTCCACGTGCGGCAGCCATTTCAGCCAGGACCAGTCGTCGCCCTCCAGGCCGCGCGCGGCCAGCGCCACCCCCAGCACCGTCGGGTCGTGCCAGGTCACCGCCTGGGCGATCCAGGCCCGCAAGGCGGCGCGGACCTCGGCTGGATTTCCCAGCACGGTAATCCGCGAGACCTTCGTCAAATCGATTCCGGTGGGCACGTCGTGAACGGTGCGCTGAGCGTCGAGCAGGCTGCGTAATGCACTGTGCGCCACCGGTTCCAGGTCGATCTCGTCGGCGGTGTCCTGGACCCGCAGCGGAGCTGCCAAGGGCGCCGAGTGCCGTCCGGCCCGCAACACCAGGAAGTCGGCGTCGTGCGGATCACGCTCCCACTGCCGGCGCGAGCCGGGCACGGCCGCTAGCGCCGAAGGGTCCGGATGCGACCACTCCGCGGCCGCGCGTTGCTCGGCGGCCTGCGTGCGGATGTTGTCTCGGACCACCGAGAGGTACCGCAGGTAGTCGGCCCGCTCGGCGTCGACTTCCTCGGTGCGCATCTTCTTGTCGTTGCCGCGGTACAGCCCGGTCGCGGCCAGCAGCAGCACGAACGGGAAGAACAAGGTCTGCGGCGAGATCAGCCGCATTCCGGTGGCGACCAACGCGACGATCATGCCGACGATCAGGATCACGATCAGATACGGCATGGCGCGCCGCAGGAACGACGGCGGTATCACCCGCGGCAGCTGGGGAGGCGCCTCGATGGTGATGGTGCCCTTGCGGGTCTTCGGTGGTGGCAGCCGCCGGCGTGCCTCGAAAATCAGTCTGCTCATCGGTGGGACCTCTCGGCCTCTTGGGCCTGCGCGGGGCGACCGGGCCTGGTGTCGGGCGCCAGGCCGTCGTGCGCCAGCAATGCGTCGGCGCGCGATAGCGTCGGCCCGTTAGCGAACAGGGACAGGATCGACCACGGGATGCCAACCGGTGGGTCGCTCAGGCCAAGGGCCTCAACGGTTTTGGATCGACCGGAAGTCCCGGTCCCCACCTCGGTGTCGATGCCGTAGCGCACCCCGGTGTCGGACACCCAGAACAGCGAACCGGTGGGCGGTGCGGACGCACCGCCGCCGACGGTCTGAGTGAAGTAGCCGGTGCCGGGCGCCAGGGCGACCCGCGCAGCGGCGCCCGGAGTACCGGCGCTGACCAGCTCGACGGTACGTATTCCGTCGGGCACCGGCAGCGCCGAACCGGACAGCAGGCGTAGTGCGCTGGTTGCCGCACCCGCGGGTTTGCTCCAATAAGCACACGTGACTGGATCGTGCGCGGCGTCGACCAGGGTTACCCGTTGGGCCGGATAGCGCGTGGTGTCCAGCATCCGCGACACCGGTAGCTTCGCGACCTCGTCCGCGCCCAGGCGTGGCGGTTGTTGCAGGCCATACGAATTGGTGTTGCGCAGGATCGCGGCCAACACCGGCGAGATCGGCTGCAGGCCGTCCGGCAACACCGCGTAATAGGTGTCGGACGCGTGTTGTCCCAAGCTAAGGGCAACCACCACCGCCCCGATCGGCGCAGGCACTCCGAAGTTTGCCGGACTACCGGCGTTCGGGATGGGCGGCGCGGCCAGCGGCGGGGCCTCGGGGATGGCGTTGAACAGCCCGGCGGCGATGGGCCGCGGCGCGGGCAGGTCGGTACCAAGGCCCAGTGCGTTGGTGACCGCGTGGTCGGCCACGTCGATCTGGCTGCGCTTACCCTCCCACAGCAGCCAGGTGCCGCTGCCCCGGTCGCCGGCGAAGTCGACCAGCACAACTTGATCGGAGCTCAGCGCCGCGGCGCGCGCCCCGTGGCTGTCGGGCGGCCCGGCGATCACCGTGACACCGGTGCTGTGGCCGGCGCGGCCGCCCTGCACCGGTCCGGTGACGGTGTCGCACACCGTCCAGTTCGCGTCTTTGGCGGTGCTCTGCACAATCCGCTCCGGCGCACCCGGAATGCCGATCAGGTTGCCGCGCGGAAAACGGTCCAGCTCAGTGCTTTTCACCGTGGTGGGGTTATCCGGCTTACCGGCGATCAGCCGCGCCGACGTCAGGTTCAGCACCGGATGTAACTCATCGCCGACCCGCACGTACAGCGCCGCGGTGGAGCGATCGGCCAGGATGGCGTTGTTGCCCACCGTGCCGTTGGGCCGGATCAGCGAGAAGACGAAGCAGCCCCCCAGACCGGTGATCAGAATGAGCGCACCCATCAGCACCGCACGCGACTGGGTGCGTAGCGGGTCGACCAGCATCCGGGTGTCGTGCAAAGCGATGCCGGAGGCGACGCGGCGCATCACGAACCGCCATCCGCTCACCTGGTGGCGGGTGACGAAGCCGCGGCGGTAGACCACCGCGTCGGGGTTGTCGTTGACCGGGGTGCGCGACGCGAATGAGCGACGTGCGCCGTCGGATTCGGATTCCCAGTCCCGTTCGCGGGGCGTCATGCCGGCACCGAAAGACCGAGACCACGCAGCAGCGGATCTACCGACCTGGCCACGTCTTCGGCGGTGATCGTCATCAACTCCTCGTCAGTGAACTCGCCGGAGCCGGCATGTTCCGAGTGGTCCAGCCGGTATTCCCGTTCTTCCTCCGAGCGCTCGACGATGTTGCGGACGAACCGGCCGTTGCCCGCGATGTCCAGGCTGCGCCGCGAAATGCCGTTGGCGTCAGGCGTTTCCGACGCCGCCAGCTTGGCGAACAAGGATTCGAGGTTTTCCAGCGCGGCCGGTTCGAAGACGCTGTCGCGTTGCTCGGCCATCTTGTGCGCGATCTCCACCAGCTCCGACGGCGCATACGACGGGAAGTCGATGTTGCGGGTGAACCGGGAGCGCAGACCCTCGTTGGTGTCCAGGAACTTGTCCAGGTCGGCGCGATACCCGGCGATGATGACGACGAGCCGGTCGCGGTCGTTTTCCATGCGTGCCAGCAGCGTGTCGATCGCCACCAGCCCGAAGTCGTTCTTGGCCCCGGTGGCCACCAGGGCGTAGGCCTCGTCCAGGAACAGCACCCCGTCCAATGCGCTGTCGATGATCGCATTGGTCTTGGCCTCGGTTTCACCGATGTGCTGGCCGATCAGGTCGGCGCGATGTACTTCTCGGATGTTCTCTCGTTTCAACAGGCCCAGGCCGCAATAGATCTTGGCGACGACGCGGGCAATGGTGGTCTTGCCCGTCCCGGGCGGTCCGGCGAAGACCAGGTGGTGGGCGCGCTGGGCGACGGCGAGCCCGCGCTGCTTACGGACCAGCTCCATGGCCACCGAACTCTTCAGTCGTGATACCTGGTTCTTGACCTCTTCCAGGCCGATGAATTCGGCCAGCTGGCATTCGGCCTCGTGCAGCAGCGTGGCCTTGCGTTCGTGGGCGGCGGGGTCGACAAAGTCCTCGGCGCTCGGCTCGGTGGCGGGATCCCACGGATCGGTACGGGCATCGATGCGGGCCGCGGTGGTGGTCACGATCCCGAAGCTGGTGTCGGACAAGGCCTGCTCGATCTGTTCGTTCTCCGGATGCGCGGCGTAGAGATCCTGCAGAACTTCGCTGGCCGACTCCTCGTCCACATGGGCGCGCAGTACCAGCGCCTTTGCCAGCGCACCGTCCACCGCCGCCACCGGGACGGGCCCGTCGGGCTCTTCGAGGTACGACAACGCCGGCGCGAACATGCCCAGCCGCGCCAACGCGGTACCCAGGGCGATCTTGGCTGCGTGCGAGTAGGCGGCGTCGAGCTCGGGGTCGTTCACGACCGGCGTCAGCAGCTTGACCACATCCGACCAGCGTTCGGTGCGATAGTTGAGCACCACTGCGGCCCAGCGGGCCTCCCGCCGGCCCGGCCGGCGCTCGGTGACGTCGCTGATCAGCCGATGGGCCTCGGCGTATTGGCCGGCCGAGGTCAGCGCCGCGGCGTAGGCGAGGTGGAAGTCGTCGGGATCCGTGGCACGGAACTGCAGGTACAGGCCGCTGTCGTAACGGAAGCCCAAGGTGCCGGGCGCCAGCTCCACCTTGCGTTGCAGCGTGCCCGCCGTCGGGGCGGTACGCGAAACGGCTTCCAGCACCCGCATGGACAGGTCGCCGGAGGCGGCCAGGCCGGTCCAGGCGTCGCACTGGTCGTGAGCGATGCGGGTGAGGGCGGTGAAGCCCGACCTGGCGGCAGCGAGATCGGGCGGACGCTGGCGATCGTAGATCGTTATGCCAAGCGCGCGGCAGCAGGTGGCGAATCTGCTGACGACATCACCGTCGACCCGAGAAATAGCTGGCTGAGCGGCAAGCACGCCAGTGTCACCGCGTTCCACGGCCGCTTCGTCTCCCGTATGTTGTGAAACCTAACCTAACCCGCCTGAAGTTAGCATTACCTAAGCTGCTTGTGAAGCGGGTGGCCCGGCCCCTCACGCCGTTGCTCCCCGGTTTGCCCTGCTGGCCAGTGCGTTTCGCACGATTACCGACTCCCCTTTTGTTCACGCTGACCCACCCCGGCGGGCGCACAACGTCAACTTAATGAATATGATTTTCATTATCAACTGCGGTCGCTTTGCGTACTCGTCTAGGAGTCGGATTGATCGGCATCCGAGTTCCAGTCACCGGGCAACATCGGGACAGTCGGGTCGCCGCCAAAGGTTGTGCGGGAGAGCGTGGCCAATCCGCCAGGCGTGCGCGCACTGGCCGCGGTGCCGCCGAAACCCAGCTGCCCCGCCCCTTGACCGGAGGCCGCATATCCGTCAGTGGAATCAAGATCCAGGAATTCGTAGCGGTAACCCCGTTCAATGTGCGACGCCGGTCGCCTGCTGTGCCGCCCCTTCTTCTGCCCCGCTGCGGACGCGGCCGCGGCGGCTGGCGTATCGGCCGGTGTGGACGCCTCCCGCGGAGTCTTACCGCGCGCGCTTGCTTCCGAGTCAGCCCGGGCCGCGCCCACCAAATAGGGGTAGGCCGCGGCTTGCGAGCCCATTGCGCCTTCGGCACTTACGACTGGGGGTGCTGATGGGGTGGCCGGTGGCGGCGCAGGACTAGGCGTCGATCCATGGGGCGCGGTGGTTAACGGCGCGGAGCTACCCGGCATCGGCGCATGGGCGACGGCCGGAGCGATGCCGAACGCGGGCGTAGTCGGAACCTCCATGAACGGCAGTGGTGCCGCGGCTACAGGGAGGATCGGCGCCGGGGCGGCCACACCGGCCAGCGTGGCGAGACTCGCGAAGCCGCCGGCCGCTGCCGCTGGTGCTACCACCATGGGCATGGCCAAACCGATGGAATACAGCGGGTTGGCGAGGATGAAAGCCGGTAGCAGCAGCGGGTTGTACAGCAGGATCCAGATCAGGTACATGGTTCGGTGGACGACGAATTGAACCGCAAGCAGCAGCACAGCCTCGATGAACTGCACGGGATTGCCCGCATAGTTGGCGAGCATGGCTTCGGCCCGCGGGATGAACGTCGCCAAGCTCGGTTGCATGTTCTGGAAGGAAGTCGGCGAAAACGGGTTGAATTGCGGCGGAAATATGTCCTGCAGCAACTGATCCCATGTCGTGGGCAAGGTGGTGTTCATGCCGGGCATGTTGCCCATACCCGAGCCGTTGCCCATATCCGACTTCATGATTTGCGGCGACGGGGTGGATTGCGGTGCGGCGGCTACCGCGGCAGTGGAAACCGTGTGATACGTGGTCATCGTGGTGGCCGCCTGTACCCACATCCGGGCATAGTCGGCCTCGTTGACCGCAATCGGGATGGTGTTGATGCCGAAGAAGTTCGTCGCCACCAATGCCGCATGGGTGGCATGGTTCGCAGCCAACTCCGCCAGGGTCGGCATGGCCGCCAGGGCCGAGACGTAGGCCGTCGCGGCCACCTCGTGCCGGGCCGCCATCTCTGCGCTGCTCGCGCTGTTCTGCAGCAGCCAGGCTATATAGGGCAGGTGGCCGGCCTCGTACGATTCCGCGCTCGGCCCCTGCCACGCCCCGGTTTGCACCGCGGCAATGACGGCGCTCAGTTCGTCTGCGACCTCTGCGTATTCGACACTCAGCGCGTGCCACGCGGCAGCAGCGGCAAGCAGCGGACCTGGCCCGGGTCCGCTGCTCAGTAACGCCGAATGCACCTCTGGTGGAAACGCCATCCAGATTGGTGCCGTCACCGTCACACCTCCCGCTTGCGACGTGAGTCCGGGGAGCCGCTCATAGATAGCCCACCGAGCGTTGTTCAGCAGATGCAACTGTTTCTGCAGACTATAGTCCGTATCTGCGGATTAAGCTGTGAATTAGCTCCGCATTTGCCGTAGAGACGCGCTTGGTTCACGCCGCGGTTCGCCGGTCACCGGTCGTCAGCCTCGAGCGTCGGTTGCCTCGCGCAATGTCGACTGGGTGCGTAGCGAAGGCGATACCTGGGATATCACAACGAGTGTCGGCTCAACCGCGTTGTTCGTAGCGACCGCGCGAGCGCTGGAAGCGCAAAAGCCCCACCCACTGGCCGTCGACCCCTATGCGGAGTTGTTCTGCCGCGCCGTGGGCGGTCCGGCCGCCGACGTTCTCGACGGCAAGGTCCCCGACCACCCACTCAAGACCAGCGACTTCGGCGAGCATTTCGTCAACTTCCAGGGTGCTCGCACCAAATACTTCGACGAATACTTCCGGCGCGCCGCGGACGACGGGATACGCCAGGTGGTCGTGCTGGCGGCGGGACTGGACTCACGTGCCTACCGGCTGTCCTGGCCGGACGGCACCACCATCTTCGAGTTGGACCGCCCACAGGTCCTCGACTTCAAGCGTGAGGTGCTCGAAGGACACGGGGCCCAGCCGCGCGCCGAGCGCCGCGAGGTTGCCGTCGACCTTCGCGAAGACTGGCCACAAGCCTTACGGGACAACGGTTTCGACCCCGCCAAGCCGTCGGCCTGGATCGCCGAGGGCCTGCTGATCTATCTGCCGGCCACCGCTCAGGAGCAGCTGTTCACCGGCATCGACGCCTTGGCCGCACCCGGCAGCCATGCCGCGGTCGAGGACGGCGCGCCCCTGGATCAGCACGAGTTCGAGGCGAAGTTGGAAGAGGAGCGGGCCGCGGTGGCCTCAGGCGCCGCAGACCGCGTGTTTTTCCAGCTGGTCTACAACGAACGGCACGCGCCAGCCGCCGACTGGTTCGCCCACCGCGGCTGGCGGGCGGTCGGCACGCCGCTGCCCGACTACCTGCACTCGGTGGGTCGGCCGGTGCCGGCACTGGACACCGAATCGGGACCGATGATCGCCCGCAATACCCTGGTCAGCGCCGTCAAAGCGGGATCGGATCCCTTCAGTTCCGCCGAGGACTGAATTATCTTGGCGGCTGTGGACTGTGACATCGCCCGCGAGGCGCTGTCCGCGCGACTGGACGGTGAGCGCGAACCCGTGCCGTCGGCCCGTGTCGACGAGCACCTCACGTCATGCCCGCCATGCCGGGCCTGGTATGCCGATGCGCAGGGTTGGACGCTGCAGTTGCGCGGCATGGTCGATCGCCGGCTGGGCGAGCCGACGTCCCTTGGGCCGCCCGGTCCCGGGGATATGTGGCGGCGATGGCTTCGGTCGCATTGGCTGCGAATCGCCCTGGCCGTTGTCGGCGTTGTCCAAATCGGCCTAGCCGTAGCGCAAATCGCTGGGGCGGACTTCGGCATGGTGGCCGCGCACGGGAGCGCACACAGCGCCATGAGCGGGGCGCATCTGCTCAACGAGTCCACTGCCTGGTCATTGGCGCTCGGCGCCGGCATGGTCATCGCGGCGGTTTGGCGGGTGACGCTGCCCGGGGTGACGTGCATCCTGGCCGGCTTCACGGTGATCTTGTCCGGCTATGTGATCAGCGATGGCCTGTCCGATCAGGTGACCGCGGTCCGATCGCTCAGTCATCTTCCGGCGGTGGTTGCCACCGTGCTGGCCCTGTTGCTGTGGCATCGCGGCGCGCCGGATACGCCGTCGTCGAACACGCGGATAGACGATATCGTGTTGCCGGACAACGCGACTCGGGGAAAGCGGCGCGGGCATCTGCGCTCCGCGGACGACTCGGCGGCCTGATCGAGCTCAGTCAAACCGGCGCAACCGCAGGCTGTTCGACACCACAAACAGTGACGAGAACGCCATCGCGGCGCTGGCGATCAGCGGATTGAGCAAACCCGCGGCCGCGACGGGGATCGCGATCAAGTTGTAGCCGAAAGCCCAGCACATATTCACCCAGATGGTGCGAATCGTGGTGTGAGCCAGGTCGAGAGCTTGCGGGACCAGGTCCAGGCTGTCGCGGACCAAGACCACATCGGCTGCGCTGATCGCCACGTCGGTGCCACGACCGATGGCCACCCCCAGATCGGCGCACGCCAATGCCGGCCCGTCGTTGATTCCGTCACCGACCATGGCGACCACCCGCCCGCGGTCACGAAGTTGCTCGATGACGTCGACCTTCCCTTCCGGAAGCAACTCGGCAATGACTTCGTCGATACCGAGCTGGGTGGCAATCGCCTGTGCGTTGGCTGCGTTGCCACCCGTGAGCAACACCGCGCTCAAGCCCCGCTGATGCAATGCGGCCACGGCACCGGCCGCGGAATCCTTGACCACGTCGGCAACGGCGATCGCACCGCACAATTGACCATCGACCGAGACGAAAACCACTGTGTCACCGCGGGATTCGCACTCCCTTCGGGCCGCGCGGAGGTCGGCTCCCACGGTCTTGGCCCCAGCGACCCAGGCCGGCCTGCCCACCTTCACGTGGCGGCCCTCGACCGTTCCCAGCACGCCGCTGCCCGGGACGACATGGAAGTCGGCGACCGGAAGCGACGGCGTGGACGCAAGATCGCCGGCGATGGCCACGCCCACCGGGTGTTCGGACGCCGACTCCACTGCCGCCGCCCAGGCCAGTACGTCGTCCCGATCCCAGCCCATCGCGGTGCTCACCGAGGTCAACGTCAGCCGACCCGTCGTGAGGGTGCCCGTCTTGTCGAATGCGACGGTGTCGATCCTGCGAGCGGACTCCAGCGCGGCCTGCCCCTTGAAGAAAATCCCCAATTGGGCGCCCCGGCCGGAGGCCACCATCAAGGCAGTCGGCGTTGCCAGTCCCAATGTGCACGGGCAGGCCACCAGTAGCACGGACAGGGCGGCGGAAACCATATGGTCGGCGCTGCCACCGACGATCAGCCAGACGGCGGCGGTGACCGCGGCGACGGCCAGCACGCCCGGCACGAAAACGCCGGCAACCCGATCGGCCAAGCGCTGGGCATCACCCCGTCCCGACTGCGCCTCCTCGACCAGCCGGACCATGCCGGCGAACTGCGTGTCGGGACCGACCGCGGCGGCTTCCACCACCAACCGGCCGTTGAGGGCGACCGTACCGCCGATCACGCTGCTGCCCGGACCGGCCTGCACGGGGGTGGGTTCGCCGGTCATCGCGCTCATGTCGATCGCGGCCTCGCCCTCGACCACCAAGCCGTCCGCGGCGATGCGCTGGCCCGGACGCACCACGAACCGCTGTTGTTCGATGAGTTCATCGGCGGGGATCACCGACTCGCTGCCATCGGGCGACAATACCGACACCTCCGCGACACGCAGAGCCGCGAGCGCCCGCAACGCTTCTCCCGCTTTGGATTCCGCTCGCGTCTCGAAGTATCGGCCGGCCAGCACGAACACGGTGACGCCCGCCGCCACCGCCAAGTACACGGAATCGCTGCCCACGATCGCCGCCCAGCCACCGTCGGACGCCTGGCCATTGCTGGTGAAAATCCGGTACAGCGACCACAGCGTTGCCGCGAGGATGCCGATCGAGATCAGTGTCTCCATGCTGGCGTTGCCGTGCCGCAGGTTCCTGGCCGCGACCTGGTAAAACGGCCCCGCCGCCCAGGTGACTACCGGGGCGGCCAGGGCGATGAGCAGCCATCCTGATCCGGCGAACCGGATCTGCGGCGACAGCGCGAACAGCACCGAAAGGGCTGCCAGCGGCGCGAACAATGTCGCGGCGAAGACAAGCCGGCGCAGCAGGGCACCGGCGCGCTCGGCCGATGGATCATCGGCCCCCGGGGCCGGACCCCGGCGGGGCCTGGCCCGGTAGCCGGATTCCGCCACGATCGCGCACAGCGACTCGACGCCGACGGTGTCGGTGTCGATGGTGGCTGTTCGGGTCGCGAAGTTGACCGAGGCATGAACGCCGTCGAGGTTGTTCAGCGCACGTTGCACCGTGTTGGCACAGGCCGCACATGTCATGCCCAGCACTTCCAGCTCGAGACGGTGAGCCTGTGAGCTTTCCGGGTCTCGTGCGATGGCTGATGGCACGTTCATCTTCCTCGACGCAAATGTTTCCGACGCCCCTGACGACGTTGCCGCCAGCTGTCGCGTGGGTCCAAATTACCTCGTTGGGCTTTGCCGTCGGCCGGGAACTTTTCCGGGCCGGTCGCGACTACTTCTGAGTATCGTTTGAATCCTTGAGGAGTTTGGATTGGCGCTTCGGCTTGCACCCGGCAGCCGGCGATGACGGCTCCGGTGTGGATGGCGGCACCGCCAGAGGTGCATTCGGCGCTGCTCAGTACGGGTCCCGGTCCGGGACCGCTGCTTGCCGCGGCCGGAGCGTGGAATTCGTTGAGCGCTACCTACGCCGCTGTTGCCGCCGAGCTGTCCGCACTGCTGGGGGCCGTGGAGGGCGGGGCCTGGGAAGGGCCGACCGCCGCGCAGTACGCCGCCGCACATGTGCCGTATCTGGGCTGGCTGATGCAGGCCAGCGTCGACAGCGCGGGCGTGGCCGCCCAGCATGAGACGGCCGCCGCGGCCTACACCGCCGCCTTGGCGGCGATGCCGACGCTGCCCGAGCTGGCCGCCAACCACGCCATTCACGCGGTCCTGGTGGCTACCAATTTCTTCGGCATCAACACCATCCCGATCGCGCTCAACGAGGCCGACTACACGCGGATGTGGATCCAGGCGGCCACCACCATGGCGACCTATCAGGCGGTCTCTGGTGCGGCCGTGACGGCGGCCCCCCGAACCGCCGCGGCGCCGCAAATCATGCACGCCGACGACAGCGGTGACGACGGCGGCGACGACGGGGGAATCATCGACAACGACGGCGGCGACCCGACCCAGCCGAGCTGGTGGATAAACCGCATCACCGAGGTGTTCCAAACTCTGGCAAGGGATTTGGCGGAATTTCCGCAGCACCCGGAAAAGGCGATAGCGGACCTGCTACGCGACATCCCACTGCTGATCATCGACGAGTTCGACCATGCCCTCGAGGCCATTCAGACCTTCCCCCAGCTTCTGGCCGTTCCGTTCGCCGTACCGGGAGCATTTGCGGGAGGGATAGCGGGCGTAAGCCTGCTGGCCGCGATCCAGCCTGACACGGCCGCGACACCGGCGCCCGCCGCCATGTCTGAGCCAACGCCCGAGGCGCCTCGTGCGCCGGCTATCACCAGCGCTCCGGCGGTCAGCGTTGCCACGGCCTCGGCCTCGGCGCCGTCTCCTGCCCCCACTTCCGTTTCGGCGCCCGCACCGACCTCGGCACCCGCAACCGGCGGACCACCGTTGCCGCCGCCGGCAGGTAGCGAGGTCGCTGCGTTCCCGTACCTGGTGGGCGGCCCGGGTAACGGAACCGGTTCGGGTATGAGCAGCAGCGCGCGGCGCAAGGCGCCCGAACCCGATTCCGCCGCCGCCGCGGCGGCGGCCGCTGCCGCCACACGAGAACGGCGCAGGGCGCGTCGGCGCCGTCGAGCAACGATGGACGACCACTACCGCGGCTACGAATACATGGACTTGGACTCTGATTCCGGGACGGAGCCCGCCTCGACGGCATCAGATCGCGGCGGCGGAGCGGTGGGGTTCGCCGGCGCGGCACCGAAGGCCGCCGACATCGCGGCCACGGGTTTGGCCACGCTGGCAGATGACGGGTTCGGCGGCGGGCCGACGGTGCCCATGGTCCCGGGTACCTGGGAAACCGATCCGGAACGGCCCTAATCGCCGCCGAGCGCGCGCAAATTGCCGGTCATACCGTCGTTTCGCGGTGCATATGCGCGCCCTCGCGGCGGGTCAACCGTTAATCGGTTTCGTCTTGGTGCCAGGTGCCGGGCAGCATCGGTTCGCGCGGGCCGCCATCGAACTCGTCGCCGGCCAGTACGGTCAGTCCCACCGCTTGCGGGGCAGCGTCGCGACGCATCGTGCCCGCAAATCCCACCGGCCCCGCACCCTGGTCCGAAGCGAAGGCGCCGGATGGCGGGGTGCCCGAATCGGAGTCCAAGTCCATGTATTCGTCGCGATGGCCGTGTTCGCCGACCCCCGTCTTCCGGCGCCGACGGGCCCGCGCCTGTTTGCGCGCCGCCGCCTGTGCCGCCGCCGCGGCCGCCTCGGCGGCGGAATCGGAGGCCGGCTCCTCGGTCTTGGCGCGGGCCGACATGCCCGAACCGAACCCGATCCCGGGTCCGCCGCCGACGAGATAGGGCGGAAAGCCCCCGACTGCGGGGGCCGACGGCGCGGGCGCTGGGGCTGAGGCAGGGGCGGTAGCCGATGCGGGTGCCGAGGCCGACGTGGGAGCCGTGGCCGGCGCGGTGACGGGCGTGGCAGACCCGGAGGTCGGCACGACTACGGGCGGCGGCGCGGGGGCCGGCGCCGGCGGCGCGACGGGCACCGCGATCGGCTCGACGCCGGGCAGTCCGGCCAGGGTGGCCAGGCCGACTATCGCCCCCACCCCGGCGGCGCCGGCGCCAAGCATGAGGCCGATCATCTGCGGGCCGATGAACGGGGCCAGCTGAAGGATGTGAGTCGGCCAGTCGAACAACTCGAGTTGAATCAGGTACCAAATCGCCAGGATCGGATTTTCGAACAGCAATTTGACGAACTGCTCAAACTGCTGAAGCAGTTCCAGCGCCCGAGCCACCCACCACATCGGGTCGAGCGGGTTCGTGTACGAGTCGAAAGGCAGTCCGTTGAGGGTGCCTTCGGCCGGGTCCCAATTGATCCAGCCGTTGGTGATCTGGCGAAGCAAGTTCGCGATGGCGTTATCCAACTCGCTCTCGAACCCATGATCGTGGCCATCGCCGGAATCCAGCGTCTGCGCATCGGATTTCAGGATCTGCGGCGCCGGCACGGTGGTCGGCGTCGACACCACCGCCGCATCGGACACCGCTTCGTAGGTCGCCATCGTGGTGGCGGCCTGGACCCACATCCGCGCGTAGTCGGCCTCGTTCAACGCGATCGGAATCGTGTTTATCCCAAAGAAATTCGTCGCGACCAAGACGCCGTGCACGGTGTGATTGGCGGCCAGCTCGGCCAGTGTCGGCATCGCCGCCAGCGCCGCGGTGTAGGCCGCGGCCACCGTCTCATGCCGGGCGGCGGCTTCCGCGCTGTTCGCGCTGGCCTGCGTGAGCCACGCCAGGTACGGCACATGTGCGGCCACGTATTCCGTTGCGGTGGGGCCTTCCCATGCTCCACCTTGCACGGCGCCCAGCAATGCTACGAGTTCGTCTGCCGCCGAGGCGTATTCGGTGCTCAGCGACGTCCACGCCGCCGCCGCCGCCAGCAACGGGCCGGGGCCGGGGCCGGCGCTGAGCAGCGCCGAATGCACCTCGGGTGGTGCGGCCATCCATATCGGGGCCGTCATAAGGCACCACGCTGTTGGTTCATGACGTGCAACGTCACGACAAGGTACTCCTCGGGCTGGAGAGTCTTACCAGCCCGAGAGCTTAATGAATATGATTGTCGTTTTCAACTGCTAGCGGCGGGGTGCCCATTAAGGCCTAAACCAATGGCCGGCCCGTCCGGATCCGGCGATCCAAGTCCCATAGCATGAGGTTGAACGGAAACTCGCGAACAACCCGTGGCATCATGCTGTTCAGCGTGGCCAGCACGGCCATCAGCCGGTCGAAGCGCCGCTGCTTGACGGCATCCCACGGCAACCGCATCTCGTCGCGAAACCGTTGCGGCAGAAAGCCAGTCGTGATCAGCAAGGCAAAGCTCTCCGACCGCCGACGCAGCGGCCCGGGCAGGTTGACCCCGCGAACCCTGGACACGGCTATCGGATAGAGGAATTCGCGGACGGTGTCGTCGATGTGCACCTTCTCCAGCGACTCCTGCCAATAGCGGTCGAAGGCCGCCCGGTCCGGGGGCCACATCTCCGGCGGCACCTGCAGGGTGGTGCCGATGGACATGCCCTCCCGGTACAGGCGATCGGCCTCCTCGTCGTCCAACTCGCCGACGAACGTGCGGTAGATGTCGACGCCGCCCTTGAAGATGCACGCGGCCACCCACAGTTGCAGGTCGGGGTCGAATGCGTTGTAGGAGACCGGGCTTTCCGGAGTGGAATAGACCTGCGCGTGCGCGCGGTTCACGGCGCGACGAAACGCCGCCTTCTGGGTTTCGGTGCCCGAGTTGGCCACCGCGATATAGGTGAACGTGGTGCGGGCCCGTTTGATCGGATGACGGTCGATCCGGCCGCTTTCGACCCGGCTCTCCGCCACGCCGTGGCCGACGCCGGGGCGGGCCAGCTCCATGATCACATTGGCCGGGCCGGCCAGCAGCGCCACGCCCATCAAGCCGTAGTCGTCGGCAACCCGTCGGCGCTTACGCCGCTGCGGACGAGGTGGATCGGAAATCGGGCGCTCGACATGGGGAATCGGGAGGTGCATCGTCTCCTGAATGGCCATCTGGTAACTCCCACTGCACTCGTCCCGCAAATTGTGAGAACGCTTGTTTCCTGATTTTGGCGGTATCCTGCCCTGGTGTCAAGGTGGCTTGGTGAGCCCGGGTGAATCGGACGTGACTGCGAGCGCCCGGCCCTACCGCGGCGTCGAGGCCGCCGTACGACGAGCCGAACGTCGCGGCCGGCTACTGAACGCCGGGCTGGACCTGTTGGGCTCCGACCATCCGGACATTGCCGCGCTGACCGTGCGGGAAGTCTGCCGGCGGGCGGGGGTGGCATCTCGCTATTTCTATGAAAGCTTCGCCGACAAGCACGAATTCGTCAGCGGCGTCTTCGACTGGGTGGTCGCCGATCTGGCGGCTACGACCCAGGCCGCGGTCGCTGCGGTCCGGCCAGAAGAGCAAACGCGCGCGGGGATGGCCAACATCGTGCGCACCATCTCCAACGACGCGCGGGTGGGCCGGCTGCTGTTCAGCACGCAGCTCGCGGACCCGGTGATCGTGCGCAAGCGGGTGGAATCCAGCGCGCTGTTCGCCATGCTGTACGGCCAACACGCCGTCAACGTGCTGCGTGCTCCGGCGAACGACCGGTTGAAAGCGGGGGCCCACTTTGCGGTCGGCGGCGTCGGACAGACCATCAGCGCCTGGCTGGCTCACGATGTGCGCATGGAGGAAGAGCAGTTCGTCGAACTCCTGGCGTCGCTGCTCGACGAGCTCACCGAACCGGCCCTGTACCGCGTCACGGAAACAGCGGCAGCTGCCAAAGGCGCATCCCGGGCTTGAGCAGGTACAACCGCATCATTGTGATCCGGATGATGCGCAGCGCACTGCTAATCAGGAAGATCGCTATCGGGACTTCGATCAGCAGCGCGGTTACCAGTGACAACCAGATGTCGGCAGGTCCCGCCGTCATCAGGTCGAACCACGCATCACAGATCAGCAGCACCCCGGAGGTGAACGCGGCCAGCAGCAGCACCTGGCGCCGCAGGTAACCCAGGACGGCCGTGGCCAACATGAAGGCAACCAACAGTACGTCGAAGCCGACCCAGGTCAGGTCCCAGTTGTGGGCCACGTACTTCTGCGGCAGCGTCACCGACAGATAGCCGATCCAGGGAATCATCGCGATCGAGCCACCGATCAGGAGGGTTAACCGGATTCGCCGTATCCGCAGCACCATCTCCGGGTCGATCAGCTGGTTGAGCGGCTTCTCCAGCCGGCGGATCAACTCCCGCCGCTCCTCGGGCGTAAGCGCGGCGATCTGGGTGTCGGTCAAGATGCCGTCGGTGATCATGGGGGCTAGTGGCCCGCGCCCACCGGGGGACGGCGGTCGGCGGCGGTCTTGGGCACCGTCTGTGTGTCGCTTTCGGTGAATTCCTTTACCCAGCAGGCGAATTCCAGTGTGATGCCGTCGGGATCCTGGAAGTAGAACGAACGCACGTAAACCCCCGGGTGGACCGTGGCGGACACTTGCATCTCGCTCTCGTCGTGATTGAGCACCGGGCCGACGCGCACGCCCTTGTCTTTGAGCCGCTGCCGGTAGGCGTCGAATTTTTCGGCCGGTACGTGAAACGCCAGGTGGTTCATCGTGCTCACCGCGCTGGTGATGTCGCCGATGCCGGGGATGGCTGCCGGCGACGAGACGCCCGGAACCCGGTCGGGTGCGTCGGCGAACCAGAAGAACGCGACGCAGTCGCCGTTGCCCGCGTCGAAGAAGAAGTGCTGGCCCTGTCCGCCCGGCAGGTCGAGCGACTTGACCAACGGCATGCCAAGGACATTGGTGTAGAAGTCGACGGTGCGGGCCATGTCCGAACACACCAGCGCGACGTGGTTGATTCCGCCGAGTTCGAACTCGGAGTTGGTGTTGTGCGGCTTGATCATTGCGGGCTCCCCTCGTCCCAGCGGGTCGCGATCAACCGGCGCTGGCCAAGACCTGAATCTGAATCTAACATCAGATTCAGTTCCGATCCAGGGAGGTGCCGGTGTCGACCGCGTTCGACGAGGCGGGCCGTTCCCCGCAACTCCCGACTCACCGGGGCCGGCGTACCCAGGCGGCAATCGACACCGCCGCGCGAACTGTCATCGCGCGCAAGGGAATTCTCGCCGCGACCATCGCCGACATCGCCGCCGAGGCCGGCCGGTCGGCGGCATCGTTCTACAACTACTACGACTCCAAGGAGGCGATGGTGCGCCAATGGGCGCTGCGCTTCCGTGACGAGGCCAACCAGCGGGCACGTTCGGTTACCCGGCATGGCCTGACCAACCGGGAGCGTGCCCACGAGGCAGCCGCCTCGCACTGGCACACCTACCGAAACCGCCTCGCCGAGATGATCAGCGTGTCGCAGCTGGCGATGGTCAACGACGACTTCGCGCGATACTGGGCCGAGATGTGCGCCATTCCAATATCTTTCATTGCCGAGTCGGTCCGGCGCGCTCAGGCTGACGGCTACTGCCCCGATGACGACCCCCAGCTGATCGCCGAGGCGATCGTGGCGATGTTCAACCAGTTCTGCTACATCCGGCTCAGCGGGTCCGACCAAAAGGCCGGCGCACCCGACGACGCGGCCTGCATCAAGACCCTTGCCAACATCTACTACCGAGCCATCTACAGCGAGGAGGATCGCCTCAATTGACTGGTCAGGCCGGCGCTCCAGGGGTTGTGCGCGAGTTCGTCGGGCTCCCGTCGCGCACCGCCGGCCGCGCCGGCGCGGGCGGCCACCCATGCCAAGGGCTGTACTACCGCGCGGTGGGCCGCAAGCCGAAGGTGGCGATGATCGCCACGCACTACCAGATCGATTTCTCCGAGCACTACATCGCCGAGTACCTGGCCACCCGCGGGATCGGTTTTCTGGGCTGGAACACCAGGTTTCGCGGTTTCGAGAGCAGCTTCCTGCTGGATCACGCGCTGGTGGACATCGGCGTCGGGGTCCGTTGGCTGCGTGACATCCAAGGCGTCGAAACTGTTGTGCTACTGGGTAATTCGGGTGGCGGTTCACTGATGGCTGCATACCAGTCGCAGGCGGTGGAACCCAACGTGACGCCGCTGGAGGGGATGCGGCCCGCGGCCGGTGTGACCGAATTGCCGCCCGCCGACGGGTACGTCGCCACCGCGGCACATCCGGGACGTCCCGAAGTGCTGACGGCCTGGATGGACGCGGCCGTCGTCGACGAAAATGACCCTGTCGCAACCAATCCCGAGCTCGACCTGTTCGACGAAAGCAACGGACCGCCGTTTTCGCCGGATTTCATTTCCCGGTACCGCTCGGCGCAGACCGCACGCAACCACGCCATCACCGAGTGGGCCGAAACCGAGCTCAAACGGGTTCGCGCGGCAGGCTTTTCCGACCGGCCGTTCACCGTGATGCGGACCTGGGCCGACCCGCGCATGGTCGATCCCACGATCGAGCCGACCAAGCGTGCGCCCAACCAGTGCTACGCGGGCGTTCCCGCGAAGGCGAACCGCTCCGCGCACGGGATCGCCGCGGCCTGCACCCTGCGCAACTGGTTGGGCATGTGGAGTTTGCGGGTGGCGCAGACCCGGGCCGAACCGCACCTCGCGCGCATCACCTGCCCGGCGCTGGTGATCAACGCCGAGGCCGACACCGGAGTGTTTCCCTCCGACGCGCAACGCATTTACGACGCGCTGGGCAGCACCGACAAAGCGCAAGCAGCGATCGACACCGACCATTACTTCACCACCCCGGGCGCGCGCAGCGAGCAGGCCGACATCATCGCTGCGTGGATCCACCAGCGCTGGCGTTGAGGGATCCAGCACCGACGGTGAGATGTGCCGGCCAACATCGTCAACCAACCGCCCGGTTGTTAGCTTGGATGGTGCTTGTCCGAAGACGGACCCCGAAACGCAGGGAAGGCGACCAATGCCGATCGCGATAACTCCTGAGCATCAGGACCTGGCCAAATCCGTGCGATCTCTGGTGGCGCGGGTGGCGCCGTCCGAAGTGCTGCACGAGGCCATGGAGACGCCGCTCGAGAACCCTCCGCCGTACTGGCAGGCGGCGGCAGACCAGGGCTTGCCCGGCGTACATCTGGCGGAATCGGTTGGCGGACAAGGCTTTGGCATCTTGGAGCTGGCGATCGTGCTGGCCGAGTTCGGCTACGGCGCGGTGCCCGGGCCGTTCGTGCCGTCGGCGATCGCCAGCGCATTGATCTCCGCGCATGACCCGGACGCCAAGGTGCTTGCCGAGCTGGCGTCGGGGGCGACCATCGCCGCCTACGCGCGCGAGTCGTCACTGACCGCGACCCGCCATGGCCCCGAAGAAGAAGTACTGGTCATCCGCGGGGAGGCCCGCGCGGTTCCGGCTGCGGCACAGGCGTCAGTGCTGGTGCTCCCGGTCGCGATCGACAGCGGCGAGGAATGGGTGGTGCTGCGCGCCGACCAGCTGGAGATCGAGCCCGTCAAGAGCATCGACCCGCTGCGGCCCATCGCGCACGTGCGAGCCAACGCCGTCGAAATCGGCGACGACGTCGTGCTGAGCAACCTGAGCACGGCCACCGCGCACGCGCTGATGTCCACCCTGCTGTCCGCCGAGGCCATCGGAGTCGCGCGGTGGGCGACCGAGACCGCGTCGGAGTACGCGAAGATCCGTGAACAGTTCGGTCGGCCCATCGGCCAGTTCCAGGCCGTCAAGCACAAGTGCGCCGAGATGATGGCCGACACCGAGCGCGCCACCGCAGCGGTATGGGACGCCGCGCGTGCCATCGACGAGCCCAGCGAGCATGTCGAATTCGCCGCGGCGGTGGCCGCCACGCTGGCGCCGACCGCCGCCCAGCGCTGCACACAGGACTGCATCCAGGTACACGGCGGCATCGGATTCACCTGGGAGCACGACACCAACGTGTATTACCGGCGAGCGCTGGTGCTGGCCGCGGGCTTCGGCCGCGCGTCCGAACACCCGCAGAAAGTTGTCGACACGGCGACGACCACCGGGATGCGCGCCGTGGATATCGACCTGGACCCCACCACCGAAAAACTGAGGAGCGAAATCCGCTCCGAGGTAGCCGCTTTCAAGGCGATGGACCGCGAGGCACGCAAGGTCGCGATTGCCGAGGGCGGATGGGTGCTGCCGTACCTGCCCAAGCCGTGGGGGCGTGCGTCCAGCCCGGTCGAGCAGGTCATTATCGCCCAGGAATTCGCCGCGGGTCGGGTGAAGCGACCGCAGGTCGGCATCGCGGCGTGGATCATCCCGTCCATCGTCGCTTTCGGCACCGAAGAACAGAAACAACGGTTCTTGCCCCCGACGCTTCGCGGCGAAATGATCTGGTGCCAGCTGTTTTCCGAGCCAAGCGCGGGTTCGGACCTGGCCGGGCTGTCCACCAAGGCCACCCGCGTCGACGGCGGCTGGCGCATCACCGGCCAGAAGATCTGGACCACGGCCGCCCAGTTCTCGCAGTGGGGCGCGCTGTTGGCGCGGACCGATCCCGACGCTCCCAAGCACAACGGCATCACCTACTTCCTGCTGGACATGAAAAGTGAAGGCATACAGGTCAAACCGCTGCGGGAACTCACCGGCCAAGAGTTTTTCAACACGGTATACATAGACGACGTCTTCGTACCCGACGACCATGTGCTCGGCGAGGTGAACCGCGGCTGGGAGGTGAGCCGTAATACCCTTGCCGCCGAACGCGTTTCGATCGGCAGCAGCGATGCCAATTTCCTGGCCACCCTGCCCGAGTTCGTCGATTTCGTGCGCGACAACCAACTCGACCAAGTCGCGCAGCACCGCGCCGGCCAACTGATCGCCGAAGGTCATGCCGCCAAGGTGCTCAACTTACGTTCGACGCTGCTGACGCTGGCCGGGGGCGACCCGATGCCCTCGGCGGCGATTTCCAAGCTGCTGTCGATGCGCACGGGTCAGGGCTATGCGGAATTCGCGGTGGCATCGTTCGGCTCCGATGCCGCGATCGGCGACCCCGACGAGTTGGCCGGCAAGTGGGGCGAATACCTGTTGGGCAGTCGCGCCACCACGATTTACGGCGGCACCTCCGAGGTGCAGCTCAACATCATCGCCGAACGGCTGCTGGGCCTGCCCCGAGATCCGTGATCCGGTCAGTCGACGCGAAAACCCCTAGCAACGGCCGGATTTCGGGTTTTCGCGGCCGCCCGACAATCGGGCGGTGGTATACTGATGTACTGAGTTACTGATTTGTGCCGCACGAACGGAGGTGGCTACCTTGAGCATCGGCCCAGGTCCCGGCGAACCCGGCGGATCGCATCGTCCACCAACCCCACCAGCCGGGGATGCGGTGCCCACCGTGCGCCTGAGCCACCTCAGACAGTCGGCGCAACAGATCAGCCAGGCCAGCCGCAGCGGCCAGCGAACCCGTCGAACCGTCGATCTGCCGGTCGCCACCCACCGGGCCCTCGACATCTGGCAGCGAGACGCCGCCGACCGCCTGGGAGTGGCCCGGGTGACCGGACAAGAGGTCCTCGCCGCACTCGTCGACCAACTTCTGGCCGACCCCAAGCTGGCCGCGCAGATCACCCGCGCCATTCAGGCCCGCCGCTGACGCCCGCGAACAGACGCAAAATCCCCTGAATCAAGATTCAGGGGATTTTGCGTCTGCTCGCGCTAACTCGTACTAGCTCTCGACGTCCATCTCGCGCAGTTCGCGTTTGAGAATCTTGCCGGTGGGATTGCGCGGCAACTCGTCGAGGAAGATCACTTCCCGCGGCACCTTGTAACGAGCCAGGTGGTCGCGCACATAGTGCTTGATCTTGTCCTCGTCGAGATCGGCGTTCTCCTTCTTGACCACGAAGGCGCGCAGCCGGTGGCCCCACTCCTTGTCCTCCACACCGATCGCGGTGGCCTCCACCACGTCGGGATGGCCGCTGATCAGGTCCTCGACTTCGGCGGGGAACACGTTCTCACCGCCGGAGACGATCATCTCGTCGTCGCGGCCGCTGACGTACAGCAATCCGTCCTCGTCGAAGTAGCCGACATCACCCGAGGACATCAGACCGTCGATGATCTGCTTGTGGCCGCCGCCGGTGTAGCCCTCGAACGGGAAGGCGTTGCCGACGAAGATCCGGCCGACCTCACCCTGCGGCAATTCCTTGCCGTTATCGTCGAGGATCTTGACCTTGACCCCCTTGACCACCGGACCGACCGTCGCCGCGTTCTTCTCCAAGTCCTTGGGGCCGGCGATGGTGGCGAACGCTATCTCGGTCGAGCCGTACATGTTGTAGATCACCGGCCCGAAGTCCTTGAGCGCGCGGGAGGCTAGCTCGGCGCCCAACTGCGAGCCGGACACGAAGATGATCTTCAAGCTGGACAGGTCCGGCTTCTTCTCCAGCTTTTCGATCGCGTCCAGCAGCCGGGACAGCATCACCGGCACCACGACCATTGCGGTCGCCCGGTACTTTTCGATGTCTTGCAATACCAGCGGCGGCTTGAACTTGCGCCGCAGCACCAACGTCGAGCCCAGGAACATAGCCAGGGTCGCATGCAGATACCCGAGCGCGTGGAACATCGGCGCCGGCAGCGACGTCACCTCGTTGGCCTTGAACGGCACATGCGACAGGATTCCGCCGACCGGCGCCAAGGTGGGCGGGGTGCTGCGATTCGCCCCTTTGGGCGTGCCGGTGGTGCCGCTGGTCAAGATGATGATCGACGCGTGCTTGCTGGCCTTCGGGGCGGGTTCCTTACTGCTCCGCTCGATCAGGTCGGCCAGGGTCTCGTCCTCGCTGCCGGAGTCTTCGTTGCTGTCCGGGTTGGTGCCGAGCGCCCGCAACTTGCCCAGCTCCGGTTCCGCCTTGCTGACCGACTTGGTGTACTCGTCGTCGTAGATGATCAGCCTGGCGCCTTCGCGCTCCGACACCTCTTTGATCTGCGGCCCGGAGAACTCACTGTTGAGCAGGATGATGCGGGCACCGGCCCGGGCCGCACCGTAGTTGGCCACCAGAAACCAGCGGGTGTTGCGGGCCAGGATGGCCACGCCGTCGCCGGCCTTGATGCCCTTCTCGATCAGCCCGTTGGCCACCGCGTGGGCGGCGTCGTCGAGTTCTTTGAACGTGAACTCGCCTTCTTCGTCGATGCACGCCGCCCGGTCCGGGTGGCGTCTGGCATTGAGCGACGGCAGCATGCCGAACTCGCCCCACTTGGCGATATCGGCTGCCATCGCGGCGGTCTTGAGCGGCGACTCCAGCCGGAACGCACCCGCTTCGAAGATCTTGCGGACGTAGTGCAGTTCGGCTGCGCCGCGTTCGACGTACTGCTGAATCTTGGCTGGGATTGGCCCGGGCAGGTCGCTGAGGTTAGGCATGATCTCACCCTATGTGACGCAGGTCGCAGTGCGGTTGGAAAAATTGCGCATTACTACCCTGTACCCCATGACCAGGCCGGTATCACTCGAAGTGGACGGACGCCAGGTCACCATCACCCATCCGGAGAAGGTGGTCTTCGAACCGCACGACGGCGCACCCGCGTACACCAAGCTTGACCTGGTCCGTTACTACCTCGCGGTCGCCGAGGGGGCGCTGCGTGGTGTGGCCGGACGCCCGATGATCCTGAAGCGCTTCGTCAAGGGCATCGCGGTGGAGGCGGTGTTTCAGAAGCGGGCGCCGGCCAACCGCCCGGACTGGGTCGACGTCGCCGAACTGCGCTACGCGTCGGGTACCTCGGCCAAGGAGGCGGTCGTTCACGACGCGGCCGGGCTGGCCTGGGTGATCAACCTGGGTTGTGTCGACCTCAACCCGCATCCCGTGCTCGCCGGGGACCTCGATCATCCCGACGAGCTGCGGGTGGACCTCGACCCGATGCCCGGGGTGTCCTGGCAACGGATTGTCGATGTGGCCTTGGTGGCCCGCGAGGTGCTCGAGGACTACGGCCTGGTCGCCTGGCCGAAGACGTCCGGGTCGAAGGGCTTCCACGTCTATGCGCGGATTGCACCCCGCCGGACGTTCAGGCAGGTTCGGCTGGCCGCCCAGACCGTTGCCCGCGAGGTCGAGCGGCGGATACCCGATGCGGCAACCAGCCGCTGGTGGAAAGAAGAACGCGAAGGCGTATTCGTCGACTTCAACCAGAACGCCAAGGACCGCACCATCGCGTCGGCCTACTCGGTGCGGGCGACTCCGGACGCCCGGGTGTCCACGCCGCTGCATTGGGACGAGGTCGCCGACTGCCGGCCGGAGGCGTTCACCATCGCGACCGTGCCGGCCCGGTTCGCCGAGATCGGTGACCCGTGGGCGGGCATGGACGCGGAGCACGCCGTTGGGGAACTCGACCGCCTGTTGATCCTGGCCGAAGAGCTGGGCCCGCCCGAGCGTGCGCCTAAAGGCGCCAAGAACACCTCACGTAGCCGTGACGGCCGGCGGGTCTCGTCGAAGCCGCTGATCGAGATCGCCCGTACCAAGACCCGGGACGAGGCGATGGCCGCGCTCGACACCTGGCGGGCTCGTCATCCGACGGCTGCCGGCCGGCTGGAACCGGCGGACGTCCTGGTCGACGGCATGCGCGGGCCGAGTTCCATCTGGTACCGCATCCGGATCAACCTGCAGCACGTCCCGCCCGACCAGCGGCCTGCGCAGGAGGAGCTGATCGCCGATTACAGCCCCTGGGAGCGCTATCACGCCAAACCTCGGCCGCGTGACTGACCAGCCCGTGACGCACGCGATACTCTCACGCTGTGCGGCAGGGATGGAGTCGACGGGGATTCTTCCAGCTCGCCGGGGCCGCAGGGCTGCTCGCAGCGGGAGCCTCGGAGTCTCTGGCAGGGTGTTCGACACCCAAGCCGGCGCCCGGCTCGCCCGGTGGCGGATCGGTGACCATCACTCACCTGTTCGGCCAGACCGTCGTCAAGGAGCCGCCGAAGCGCGTGGTCAGCGCCGGATATACCGAACAAGACGACCTGCTCGCGGTCGGCGTGGTGCCCGTCGCCGTGACCAACTGGTGGGGTGACCAGCCGTTCGCGGTGTGGCCGTGGGCGCAGCCGAAGCTCGGCGACGCCAAGCCGACGGTATTGAACCTCGACAACGGAATCCCGGTGGACCAGATCGCCGGCCTGAAACCGGACCTCATCGTGGCCACCAACGCCGGCGTGGACGCCGACACCTACCACAGGCTGTCGGCGATCGCGCCGACCATCCCGCAGTCGGGTGAGGACGCATTCTTCGAGCCGTGGAAGGACCAGGCAACCGCGATCGGCCAGGCGGTGTTCCAGGCCGACCAGATGAAGTCGCTGATCTCTGCCGTCGACCAGAAGTTTTCCGCTGTCGCGCAGAAGAATCCGCAATGGAAGGGCAAGAAGGCGCTGCTGATGCGGGGCCGGCTCGAGCAGGGCACTGTGGTCGCGACGCCGGCGGGCTGGCGCACCGACTTCCTCACCGCGATGGGTCTGGCGATCGCCGACAGCATCAAGGAATTCGGCGCCGACCACCGCGCTGTCATTCCCCGTGATCGCATCAAAGCGGTGCTTGATTCCGCCGACGTGGTGATCTGGTCCACCGAGAGTCCGGACGACCAGAAGGCGTTGCTGGCCGATCCCGAGGTGGCCGGCGCACAGGCGACCGCGCAGAACCGCCACATCTTCACGTCGAAGGAACTGGCCGGCGCGATCGCTTTCGCGTCTCCGCTGAGTTACCCGATGGTCGCCGATCAGTTGCCCCCGCTGATCGGCAAAATCCTGACGTAATTGAGCGTTTGCTAAGGCACCTCTGGCAGTGCTCGAAAATCCCGGGTAGAAGCTCGCCGAGCCCCCGAATGCGGCGCTACCGTCGTTTTATGAGCGTGACGGATCTCTCAGCAGACCTCTCGATGGGTCCGGCGAAAAGCCTTGCCATCGCCGATTACGGCGACCAAGCGCTGCTGCTGCAATTCGACAGCACCGCCGAGGTACTGGCATGGACTGCCGCGCTGCGGGAGGCGGCCCTGCCGGGTGTGCTCGACATCGTCCCCGCGTCGCGCACTGTCCTGGTGAAGCTGGACGGCCCCCGCTACCAGGCCGGTACTCGTCACCGGCTGCGCAAACTGCAGGTCCTTCCCGAGGCCACACCGACCGCTTCAGGGGATCGGCGCGCCGACGTGGTGATCGACGTCGTCTATGACGGACCCGACCTCGCCGAGGTTGCCAGCCGCACCGGGCTGAGCACTGCCCAGGTCATCCATGCCCACACCACCACCCTGTGGCGGGTCGGATTCTGCGGTTTCGCACCGGGTTTCGCCTACCTGGTCGACGGCGACCCGCGGTTGCGGGTGCCGCGCCGGTCCGAGCCGCGAACTGCGGTACCGGCCGGGGCGGTCGCCCTGGCCGACGAGTTCAGCGCGGTGTATCCCCGGCAGTCGCCCGGTGGGTGGCAGCTCATCGGCCACACCGAGGCGGTGCTGTGGGACCTCGGCCGGCCCAACCCGGCGTTGCTGACGCCCGGCATGTGGGTCCAGTTCCGGGCGGCCTGAGGGACTTTGAGGGAGGGACTCGTGGCAACTCTGGAGATTCTGCGAACCGGACCGTTGGCGGTCGTTCAGGATCTGGGCCGCACCGGCCTGGCCCACATCGGCGTCGGCCGCTCGGGAGCCGCTGACCGGCGTTCGCACACGCTCGCCAACCGCCTGGTGGCCAACCCCGATGATCGCGCCACTGTCGAGGTGACGTTCGGCGGATTCTGCGCCCGGGTCCACGGCGGCGACGTCGACATCGCCGTGACCGGCGCCGACACCGACCCGACGGTAGACGGAATCACGTTCGGCACCAACAGCATTCAGCATGTCAAAGACGGCCAGGTGATCTCCCTGGGCACCCCCCGAGCCGGGTTGCGGAGCTATCTGGCGGTGCGCGGCGGCATCAGCGTCAAACCGGTGCTGGGTTCGCGCAGCTACGACGTCATGTCGGAGATCGGCCCATCGCCGCTCAAGGCCGGAGACGTCGTGCCGGTCGGTGAGCACACCGACGACTACCCCGAGCTCGAACAGGCCCCGGTCGCGGCGATCACCAGGCAAATGGTGGAACTGCTGGTGGTGCCCGGGCCGCACGACGACTGGCTGGTAGATCCCGACGCGCTGGTGCACACCATCTGGATGGCGTCTGATCGCAGCGACCGGGTCGGCATGCGGTTGGTGGGCCGTCCCATGCAATACCGCAATCCGGACCGTCAAATTCCGAGCGAGGGCGTAACCCGCGGCGCAATCCAGGTGCCGCCCAACGGCTTACCGGTGATTCTGGGTCCGGATCACCCGGTGACGGGCGGCTACCCGGTGATCGGCGTGGTGATCGACGAGGACATCGACAAACTTGCGCAGGTGCGGCCAGGCCAATATGTGCGGCTGCACTGGTCGCGGCCCCGGTCGCCGCAGCGGTCCCGTGTGAGCGCAGCTGCTGCAGGTTGGCCATAGCCTTGGCCATACATCGGTAGGGCGAAGCCGGAGGCGCGCAGGTGCCCCGCCAGGTACACACCGCCCGCCTGGTCCACACCGCGGATCTCGACATCGAGGCGCGCCGGCGGGTCCGTCAGATGGTCACCGATGCGTTCGGCGGCGACTTCGCCGAAACCGATTGGGAACACACGCTGGGCGGGATGCACGCGCTGATCTGCCGGCACGGCGCGATCATCGCGCACGCCGCGGTGGTCCAGCGGCGGTTGTATTACCGCGGTACCGCTCTGCGCTGCGGGTACGTCGAAGGCGTTGCGGTACGCGAGGATTGGCGTGGCCGTGGTCTGGTGAGCTCGCTGCTGGACGGGGTCGAGCAGGTGATCCGCGGCGCCTACCAACTCGGGGCGCTCAGTTCCTCAGACCGTGCCCGAGGGCTCTATCCGCCGCGCGGTTGGATGCCCTGGCGCGGCCCCACCTCGGTGCTGGCCCCCACCGGCCCGACGCGTACGCCCGACGACGACGGATCAGTATTCGTCCTGCCGGTCGGAATCAGCCTGGATACCTCGGCGGAGCTGATGTGCGATTGGCGCGCAGGGGATGTCTGGTAGCCGTGTGGTGAGGGTCACACGAAACGACTGACGCTCACATCGTCGGCTTGCCGGGGGTGAGCGGAATTTCACGCCCGGGTCACTGTGGGCGGCGTCCGGGGCAACAAAGGATTCCTAGCGTGATCGCCAAGAGTGATGACGTGAGGAGCTTTGGAGTATGCGTAAAGGGCGTTCGCATGTGTTGCTGGACTGGGACCCGGAAGATACTGCGGCCTGGGAAGCCGGCAACAAGAACGTCGCGCGGCGCAACCTGATCTGGTCGGTGGCCGCCGAACACGTCGGCTTCTCGATCTGGTCCATCTGGTCGGTGATGGTGCTGTTCATGCCGACCTCCGTGTACGGCTTTTCGGCGGGAGACAAGTTCCTGCTGGGCGCCGTCGCGACGTTGGTCGGAGGCTGCCTGCGATTCCCGTACACGTTCGCCACCGCGAAGTTCGGCGGGCGCAATTGGACCGTCTTCTCCGCGCTGGTGCTGTTCATCCCCACGATCGGCACCCTGTTGCTGCTGGCCAACCCTGGCCTGCCGTTGTGGCCGTATCTGGTGTGTGCCGCACTGGCCGGCCTCGGTGGCGGCAATTTCGCCTCGTCGATGACGAACATCAACGCCTTCTATCCGCAACGGCTCAAGGGTGCGGCGTTGGCGCTCAACGCCGGCGGCGGCAACCTGGGCGTGCCCGTGGTCCAGCTGGTCGGCCTGCTGGTGATCGCGACGGCCGGCAACCGGCAGCCCTACTGGGTGTGTGCCGTTTACCTGGTGCTGTTGGCAATCGCCGGAATCGGCGCGGCACTGTACATGGACAACTTGCCGCAGTACCGCATCGAGATGAGCACCATGCGGGCAGTGCTTTCCGAGCCGCACGCCTGGGTGGTAGCGCTGCTCTATATCGGCACGTTCGGCTCGTTCATCGGGTTCTCGTTCGCCTTCGGCCAGGTGCTGCAGCTCAACTTCATCGCCAGTGGCCAAAGTACTGCGCAGGCTTCGCTGCATGCCGCCCAGATCGCCTTCCTGGGGCCGCTATTGGGTTCGGTGTCGCGCGTCTACGGCGGCAAGCTCTCAGATCGCATCGGTGGTGGCCGCGTCACCCTCGCCGTCTTCTGCGCGATGCTGCTTGCCGCCGGAATAGTAATCAGCGCAAGCACTTTCGGTGCGCACACGACCGGACCGGTACCGGCTGCCACAATGGTCGGCTACGTCGTCGGCTTCGTCGCGCTGTTCATCCTGTCAGGAGTCGGCAACGGCTCGGTGTACAAGATGATTCCGTCGATCTTCGAGGCACGAAGCCACTCAATGCAACTCACCGAATCCGAGCGCCGGGAATGGTCGCGGTCCATGTCTGGGGCACTGATCGGCCTCGCCGGGGCCATCGGCGCGCTGGGCGGTGTCGGCGTCAATCTCGCGCTGCGGCAGTCATATATGCAAAGCGGCACCGCAACGGCGGCATTCTGGTCCTTCGCATTGTTCTACGTGGGAGCCGCGTTTACGACGTGGGCGGTGTACGTGCGTCGCCCAATGACCGCGCCCGTTGCCGAAGCCGCTTCGCTGGCGTAGGGCGCGCTGGTGTGTCGCCAAATGTATTGCAGCTCACACTCGTTGATGTTGGCTGGTCTGCCAGTAAGTTACCAGCCAACTCGGAATCAACTTTCAGGCGATATCGGGCCATACCGAGTTGACGGCCGGCGATCACGGATGTGAGCATCGACCCTGCCAGCGGCGCATACTCCTTCAGTTAGGTCCGTTCGAGTTTCAGGTGCGGCGCTTCCAAGGCCAAAGTCGGCCAGGCAGATTCAGCAGCGGAACGGCTCGATGAGAGAGGGTCCGGACTATGGGGGTGCACGCCACCGTGCGCGACGTCGGCCGCAACCACCACATCAGTGACTGGAACCCCGAAGACACCGTGGCATGGAAGGCCGGTAACAAGCGCATCGCACGCCGCAATCTGATCTGCACCGTAGCGGGCGACCATGTGGCGTTTTCGATCTGGAGCCTCTGGTCGGTGATGGCGTTGTTCATGCCGGCCTCCGTCTACGGCTTGTCCGCCGGCGACAAGCTCTTGCTGGGCGCCGTCGCCACGCTGGTAGGCGGCTGTGTGCGCATCCCCTACACCTGGGGCATCGCCGCGTTCGGCGGCCGCAACTGGACGACGTTCTCGGCGTTGGTTTTGCTGATCCCGACCGTCGGCACCATCGTGCTGTTGGCAAATCCGGGCCTGCCCCGGTGGCCGTATGTGGTGTGTGCGGCGCTGACCGGCTTGGGCGGAGGCAACTATGCGGCATCGCTGGCCAACGTCAACGCTTTCTATCCGCAGCGGCTGAAGGGGGCCGCACTGGCCATCAACGCCGGTGGCGGCAACCTAGGCGTTGCGGTCATCCAATTGGTGGGTCTGCTGGTGCTGGCCATCGCGGGACATGAAGCACCCTACTGGGTTTGCGCGATCTACCTGGTATTGCTGGCAGTCGTCGGTATCGCGGCGGCGGTGTTCATGGACAACCTGGACCACGGCATCGCGGTAAACCACATGCGGTCGATCCTCGTCGACCGGCACACCTACGCGATTTCCTTGCTTTACATCTGCACGTTCGGTTCGTGGATCGGTTTCGCGTTCGCCTTCGGTCAGGTGATGCAGGTCAACTTCATGGCCAGTGGGGAAAGCGTCAAGCACGCGTCGCTGCACGCCGCGCAGATCGCGTTCGTCGGGCCGCTGCTGGGCTCGCTGGCCCGCATCTACGGCGGCAAGCTGGCCGATCGACGCGGCGGTAGCCACGTCACCTTGGGCGTGCTCGGTGGGATGATCCCGGCCGCCGCGCTGCTGGTCGTCATCAGCACCTTCGCCCAGCACCGGAGCTTTTCCCACGACGGCGGGGTAACGAGCTCCATGATCATGATCGGCTACGTCGCCGGTTTCATGGCCCTGTTCGTGCTGTCCGGAATGGGCAACGGGTCGGTGTTCAAACTGATCCCGTCGGTCTTCGAGGCCCGCAGCCACGCTCTGCATGCCGGGGAAGTGGAGCGCCGCCGTTGGTCACGGGCCATGTCGGGATCGCTGATCGGTTTCTGCGCGGCAGTCGGTGCGCTCGGCGGCGTCGGAATCGACTTGGCGCTGCGCGAATCCTACCTGCGCAGCGGAACCGGGACCGCGGCCTACTGGGTGTTCTTGATTGTTTATGTCGGTGCTGCGCTGCTGACTTGGGCGATGTACGTGCGTCGACCGGTCCCAGCCGCGGGGCTGGCGGAGACGAAGCGCGAATTGGGTCTGGCGCATGTCTGAGCTCACGTGTGATTCACGCCCCACTACGGGCAATGCGTCAGCAATTGCGCGGTAACGCAACGGAAATCAACCAGGAATACACAGTTCATATGGGCCAGTCAGACTCTGCGCCACTAACTGGTTACCGGATTGCGGTGACGTCGGCCCGGCGTGCCGAGGAGTTGTGCGCGTTGCTGCACCGACAGGGCGCCGAGGTCTGCGCTGCCCCCGCGATCAACATGATCGCGCTGCCCGACGATGACGAGCTGCACAGCAACACCGAGCAGTTGATTGCCGACCCGCCCGACATCTTGGTGGCGCACACCGGCATCGGTTTCCGCGGCTGGGTCGCCGCCGCCGAGGGTTGGGGGCTGGCCAGCCAGCTTCTGGAGTCGCTGTCGTCGGTTCGGATCGTTTCGCGTGGGCCGAAGGCCACCGGGGCGTTGCGTGCCGCCGGCCTACACGAGGAGTGGTCTCCGGAATCGGAGTCTTCCCAGGAGGTACTGGAATACCTGCTGAAATCCGATCTGTCCGGTGCGCGTATCGCCGTCCAGCTGCACGGTGCTGCCGACGCGTGGGATCCGTTCCCGGAGTTTCTCGGCGGATTGCGTTACGCGGGTGCCGAAGTGGTGCCGATCCGGGTCTACCGTTGGAAGCCAACGCCTTTGGGCGGAGATTTCGACCAGCTGGTCACCGGGATAGCACGACGCCAATTCGATGCGGTCACCTTCACCTCGGCACCGGCCGCCGCGGCCGTGCTGGAACGCAGCCGGGAGCTGGACATCCAGGATCAGGTACTGGAGGCCCTGCGCACCGATGTGCACGCGATGTGCGTCGGCCCGGTGACCTCGCGGCCGCTGATCCGCAAAGGCATCCCGACGTCATCGCCCGAACGAATGCGGTTGGGAGCCTTGGCCCGCCATATCGCCGAGGAGCTGCCGATACTGGGCTCTTGCACGGTGAAGGTCGCCGGCCATGCGGTCGATGTCCGCGGGACCAGCGTGCTGGTGGACGGATCGGTCAAAACCCTGTCGCCATCGGGGATGGCGATATTGCGTGCGCTGGCCAAGCGTCCCGGTGACGTCGTGACCCGCAGCGATCTGCTACGTGTGCTGCCGGGCAATGGCAATGACACCCATGCGGTGGACACGGCCGTGTTGCGGCTCCGAACGGCATTGGGCGACAAGAACATTGTCGCGACGGTGGTCAAGCGTGGCTATCGGCTCGCCGTCGACTCGCCAACGGGTACGCGATGAATCTGATCTTGGTGGCGCACGGCACCCGCAGGCCGGGCGGGGTGGCGATGATCGGGGACCTGGCCGCGCAGGTCGGCGCGCTGGTCGACGAAACGGTTCGGGTGGCGTTCGTCGACGTACTGGGACCCACTCCCAGCGAGCTGCTTTCGCGGTATGCGACTCTATCGGCGCGGCCCGCGATCGTGGTGCCGGCGTTTCTGTCGCGTGGCTATCACGTCCGCGCCGACCTTCCCGCTCACGTCGCGGCCAGCGGACACCCGAACGTCACCGTCACCCCCGCATTGGGGCCGAGCCGGCAGATCGCCCGGATTCTCGCCGAACAACTGGCGCAAACCGGTTGCGGTCCCGAAGATTCGGTGATTTTGGCGGCCGCGGGCACATCCGATCGCCGGGCCCGTGCGGACCTGCGGACGGCCGCCGCGCTGTTGGCCACGCTCACCGGCACGCGGGTTGACTTGGCGTTTGCGGCAACCGGTGGCCCCGATGTGCGTACCGCAGTTGCGGACGCGCGGCGACGTGGCGCGAGCCGCGTTGCGGTTGCCTCCTATCTACTTGCTGACGGACTGTTTCAACAACGGTTGCATGCCTCGGGCGCCGACGTGGTGACACCGCCGCTGGGCACCCATCCCGGCCTGGCCCGGTTGATCGCGGCGCGGTTCCAAGGTTTTCCAGACGGCGTGCTGTGTCGATCCGGCAACCGCCACCGTCGGCATGCACCGAAATGCGTCGAGCACCAAGCTTCGTCGGTCAGCCACGCCGACATCGGCCAAACTTGATCTTTGGCCCCGTAGCGGCAATCCTGGCAACATGGCGCGTCGCGAAGAGCCATCGCGTGGGCTCCTCGACCCGGTGGCGAAGATGCTGCGGTTACCGTTCGGCACACCGGAGTTCATCGACCGGATCGTCACCGGCGGAGTCAATCAGGTGGGCCGCACGACGTTGTACATGCTGATCACCACCTGGGACGCCGCCGGTGGCGGCCCGTTCGCCGCCAGCGCGATCGCGTCGACGGGGCTGGCGAAGACCGCGGAGATCGTCCAGTCGATGTTCATCGGACCGGTCTTCAACCCGCTGCTCAAGATTTTGGGGGCCGACAAAATCGCGATCCGGGCTTCGTTGTGCGCCTCTCAGCTTGTCGGTTTGGGCATCATGCGGTATGGGGTGCGGTCGGAGCCATTGCACTCGATGACGGTGGAACAGCTCGTCGACGCCATCGGGCCTACCATGCAGCGCTACCTGGTGGGCGACATTCACCTCTGACTATTTCTGATGGTGGCGACCCGCCGCGCCCGGCTTCGCCGCGCTTGCGATCGCCACGTTTCGATGGTGCGGAGCGCCGAGCCTGTAATTTTGCAGGCTTCTTCTCGAACTTTCGCTGCAAATTTACAGTTTCGGTGAAGCCGCTAGGCGGCGAGCCGGGCGATCTGGATTTGGCCGGCCGGCGTGACGCGCGCCGGATACACCGGCACCGACACCCTGGGGTCGTCCAGGCAACTGCCGTCGTCGAGCGCGAAAGCCTGCTTCAAGATGGGTGATTGAACCGTGGCGCGACCCGCCCGGTCGCCGACGATCCCGCGGGACAGCACGGCCGCGCCGGAGAACGGGTCGACATTGCCGAGCGCGTGAACGGTCCCGTCGTCCAGCCGGAACAATGCCGCCTGGCTCCCATCGTCGAGCAGCACACCGACACCACGGCCTGGAATCAGGTGGTCGTAGTCGCAGGCGGTGGTCCACACCTGAATATCGTTGAGAAGCGTCATGTTTCCTCCCTATTTAAGATCTGACCCGCGGAATGCCAATGGGTACAGGCACTTTGCGTCCCGCACGTTCAGTGAACGTCACCGTGGAGTCGACGGCGTCCGGAGCGTTGACGAAGGAGACGAACCGCGACAGCTTGTCCGGATCCTCTAGGACGCCCTTCCATTCACACTTGTAGTTCTGCACATGGCGTTGGATCGCCGCCTCGAATTCGGCGGCCAGCCCCAACGAGTCTTCGCACACCACCTCACGCACGTGATCCAGGCCGAGCGATTCGACCCAGGGCGCCGTGCGTTGTAGCCGGTCGGCCGTCCGGATGTAGTACATGAGGAACCGATCGACGTAGCGGATCAGTGTCTGCGTGTCCAGGTCGCTGGCCAAGAGCTGGGCGTGCTCGGGCGTCATGCCGCCGTTGCCACCGACGTAGAGGTTCCAGCCCTTCTCGGTGGCGATGACGCCCACGTCCTTGCCGCGGGCCTCGGCGCATTCCCGCGCGCAACCCGAAACGCCCAGCTTGATCTTGTGCGGCGCCCGCAATCCGCGGTAGCGCAGTTCCAGATCGATGGCCAGCTGCACCGAATCCTGTTGACCGTAGCGGCACCAGTCGCTGCCCACGCAACTCTTCACGGTGCGCAACGCCTTGCCGTACGCGTGGCCGGATTCCATCCCGGCGTCGACGAGCCGCTTCCAGATGGCCGGCAGCTGATCCACCCGGGCGCCGAACATGTCGATGCGCTGGCCTCCGGTGATTTTGGTGTACAGGCCGAAGTCCTGTGCGATCTGGCCGATCACGATCAGGTGCTCGGGCTTGATGTCACCGCCGGGAACCCGTGGGACCACCGAGTAGCTGCCGTTCTTTTGTATGTTCGCCAGAAAGTGGTCGTTGGAATCCTGCAGTGACGCTTGCTCTCCGTCGAGGATGTGGTCCGAGCCGGTGGAGGCCAAGATCGAGGCGACGACGGGTTTGCAGATATCGCAACCCTTTCCGCGACCGAAGCGCTCCAGCAAGCCGGAGAACGTCCGGATCTCGGTGGCCGAAATAATCTGGAACAGCTCTGCCCGCGACTGGCTGAAGTGCTCGCACAGCGCCTTGGACTGTTCCACGCCTTCGGCTTCCAGCAGCTGCTTGAGCAACGGGACGCACGAGCCGCATGACGTACCGGCCGCAGTGCAAGCTTTTAGCGCCGCAACATCGCCGCAGCCGTCGGCGATCGCGCACTTCAAATCGCCCTTGCTGACGTTGTTGCAGGAGCAGATCTGCGCCGAATCCGGCAGTGCCCCAATGCCCAGGGCCGAGACGCCGCCACTCGACCCGGCCGGTGCGATCAACGCCAGCGGATCCCCGGGCAACTCGCCGCCGACCATGGGGCGCAACACCCCGTACGACGACGCATCACCCACCAGCACACCGCCGAGTAGAGTCTTGGCGTCGTCGGACAGCACCAGCTTGGCGTAGGTGCGGTTGACCGCATCGTTGATGACCACTTCGAGGCAGTTCTCGGTTGTCCCCATCGCGTCGCCGAAACTCGCGACGTCGACGCCGAGCAGTTTGAGCTTCGTCGAAAGGTCCGCCTCGGGAAACTCCGCGGCGCCGTCCAGTAGCCGGTCGGCCACCACTTCAGCGCTGGTGTAACCGGGTCCGACCAGGCCGTAGCAACGGCCCTCGATCGCTGCCACCTCGCCCACCGCGTAAATGTCGGGATCGCTTGTCCGGCAGGCTAAATCGGTCAGCACACCGCCCCGCTCGCCGATCGCCAAGCCCGCCGCCCGGGCCAACTCGTCGCGAGGCCGGATACCGGCCGCAAATACCACCACGCCCGCGTCGATGACCGCACCGTCGGTGAGCCGTACTCGCACCGAGGCAGATCCGTCCGAATGCTCAACGGAGTCAATGGATTCGGTCCCCGTTCCGACGTGTACCGCGATCCCGAGGTCGGTGACCATCCTGGCCAGCAGTGCGCCACCGGCCTCGTCGATCTGCTGCGCCATCAACCGCGGCATCATCTCGACGACGTGCGTGTGTAATCCGAACTGGCGCAAGGCATTCGCGGCTTCCAGCCCCAGCAGACCGCCACCGATCACCACTCCTGCTTTTGCTTGACCCGACGCGACTGCTTCCTGGGCGCCGGCCCGGATGGCGTCGAGGTCGTCAAGGGTGCGGTAGACGTGGCATGCGGGCAGGTCGTGTCCGGGCACCGGCGGAACGAATGCGTATGACCCGGTGGCCAGCACCAAGGTGTCGTAGCTGTGCCGCCCGCCGTCGGCGGTGATCACCGACTTTGTGCTGCGGTCGATTTCGGCGACGCGGGTGCTCAGTAGCAGTCGCACCATCTCGTCGCCGGCATAGTCGTTACCGGGCAAGGCCAGCAGGCTTCGATCCCAGCTCTCGGTGTAGGAGGTCAGACCGACGCGGTCGTATGCGGCGTCGGCCTCCTCGGCCATAACGGTGACCCGCCAGGACCCGTTTGTGTCGCGGGCGCGCAGCGCCTCCACCAACCGATGGCCCACCATGCCGTGCCCGACCACGATGACGTGGCGGGTGGAGGAGCTTGCGGCTTGGGCCATGGAAAGCAGGGTAGGGGTCCGAAATTAAGGCAAAGTCGCTCAATGTGACGCCCATATGACGGCGTCCTCACACCTCACAGCGACCTATGTGACGGTGTTCTGCGGGGGCGAACGGCCAGGTGGAACTTAAGTGTGATCGACTCAAGTTTGTCTGTATAGCCGGCTGGCAAGCGCCGGCCACAGCAAATTCACAAGCAAGCGTAAGGAGATGTTCATGAGCAACCTCGCATTGTGGTCTCGTCCGGCCTGGGACACCGACCGGTGGCTACGCGACTTTTCGGTCCAGCCGCAGTGGCGGACTGGTTCAAGCCGGTGAGCAGCGGCTTTAGTCCGGCGTTCACCCCTGCCGCCGAGATCGTCAAGGACGGCGACGACGCGCTGGTCCGCCTGGAATTGCCTGGTGTCGACGTAGACAAGGATGTCAGCGTGGCAGTTGACCACGGCCGTCTGGTAATCCACGGCGAACACCGCGACGAGCACGCCGGGGAAGATCACGGCCGGGTTCTGCGTGAGATTCGTTACGGATCGTTCCGCCGGTCCTTCCAACTGCCCGCGCACGTCACCAGTGAAGCCGTCTCGGCCTCCTACGACGCCGGCGTGTTGACGGTCCGGGTGGCCGGTGCCTACCAGAACCCAGCCGGGAAGCAGCCGCAACGCATCGCCATCACGAAGTAGTCGCTGCGCGGCAATCGGCTGAAATCCGGCGGGGCACCGCGGCCTCGCCGGATTTGCCGTGCAACGCGGGTGATCGGTTGTGAAGGCTCGGCTTTGGGTGTGCAGCGTGGGCTTTGGTGGTGCAGCCTTGGCGGAGAAAACGCCAGATCAGCGCCCTGGATTCACTTTCAAAGCCGAGCTTTCACACCGAACGCCGCAGCTTCACACCGAACGCCGCAGCTTCACCTCCAACGGGTCAGCAGTTCCTTGGCCCGGGCGGCCAGCGCGTACTGCAGGAAAGGTCCGAAGCTGATCCGGCCCACGCCCAACGGCCCGAACGTGGCCGGGTCGTCCTGGTCGGGCACCGCGATCGCGTTGACCGGCAGCGGCAGCTCGGCGGTCAAGCGCCGCAACGTATCCGGGTCATGGCGGCCCACGGGATAGAGCACATCGGCACCGGCCGCGGCGGCCTCGGACAGTCGCGCCACCGCACGCTCGACACGGTCCGAATCCGCACCGTCCTTGCGCAGAAACAGATCTGTGCGGGCGTTGATCACCATATGCACCCCGGCCGCATCGGCCGCCGAGCGCAGCCCACCAACCAGGTCGGCGTGCTCACCAGAGGACCGTAGTCGTCCGCCTTCGGAGTGCACGGTGTCTTCGATGTTCAGCCCGACGGCACCCACACTCAGCAGCCCGTCGATCAGGCGGGGCGCAGGCAGCCCGTAGCCCGATTCGATGTCCACCGACACCGGAACGTCGACCGCGGCGGTGATCTGCGCGACCCGGGTGATCAGATCCTCGAAAGACATGCCTTCGCCGTCCGGTTTGCCCACCGAATCCGCCACCGGGTGACTGCCCACCGTCAGCGCGGGGAATCCGGCGTCCACGGCCAGGCGCGCGGACCAGGCGTCCCACACCGTGGGCAGCACCACCGGCTCACCCGGCCGGTGCAGTGCCAGCAGCGCTGAAGCACGGTCGGCCGGTGTGCGTTGACCCGCGACGACTCCCATGGGAGTGGATAGTATCGAGAGAGTACTGTGATCCGTACCACGGCCGACGCTGTACCGACGACCGTCTGTTTCTAGGAGATCCGTTGACGTCCCCAAGCGGCATTACCGAACTCGCCGAACTGCACGACCTCATCGGCGGTCTGCGGCGGTGCGTGACCTCGTTGAAGATCCGCTATGGCGACAGCCCCGCGATGCGTCGCATCGTGATCGACGCCGACCGAATCCTCAGCGACGTCGAACTGCTCGACACCGATATCACCGAATTGGACTTGGACCGTGCCACTGTGCAACAGGCCGGCGACAAAATCGCCATCCCCGACACCGATTACGACCGCGATTTCTGGCGCGACGTCGACGACGAGGGTGTCGGAGGTCACAGTAGGTACTGACAAGCCCGCCTAAAAAGGTGGGGTTTCGTCTGTGTACCCTTCGTCGAGACAGCCCGTTCGAAGAGGAACACTAGATGAGCGCACCCACGGCGAACCGTCCTGCGTCCGGCGTCTTCTCGCCTGGCCGCGCCGAAATCCAGCAACGGACGCTGCGCACCGACCGGTGGTGGCAGGCGCCGCTGATTACCAACATCGGTTTGTTGGCTTTCCTCATCTACGGCGGTACCCGGGCGATGCTGGGCCGCAACTACTGGGTCGACGAATACCATTACCTGACCCCGTTCTACTCGCCATGCGTGAGCGCGTCCTGCGTTCCGGGTTCTAGCCACCTGGGTGTCTGGTTCGGACATTTCCCGTGGTGGATTCCGTTGGGAATGCTGGTTTTACCGTTTCTGCTCGGGTTCCGGATCACCTGCTACTACTACCGCAAGGCCTACTACCGGTCGGTGTGGCAGTCGCCGACGGGCTGTGCGGTTCCTGAGCCGCGCGTCCACTACACCGGTGAGACGAAACTGCCGCTGATCATCCAGAACAGCCACCGGTACTTCTTCTACGTCGCGCTGGTGGTCTCGGTCATCAACACCTACGACGCGATCATGGCATTCCATTCGAACAAGACCAGCGGGTTCGGATTCGGTTTGGGCAACGTCATTTTGGTGGTCAACGTATTGCTGCTCTGGTGCTACACCGTCTCCTGCCATTCCTGCCGCCACGTCACCGGCGGGCGCCTCAAGCATTTCTCGAAACACCCTGTGCGGTATTGGATCTGGACGCAAGTTAGCAAGTTGAACACACGCCACATGCAATTCGCGTGGATCACGTTGGGAACCCTGGCGCTCACCGACTTCTACATCAGCATGCTGGCCAGCGGCGCCTTCACGGACATCAGGTTCTACGGCTGAACAAGTAACGAAAGCTGAGCGAGGTTCCATGGTTGAGGTCGAACGGCACTCATACGACGTAGTCGTGATCGGTGCCGGCGGCGCTGGGTTACGCGCGGTCATCGAGGCGCGCGAACGCGGCCTCAGGGTGGCCGTGGTGTGCAAATCTCTGTTCGGCAAGGCACATACGGTGATGGCCGAAGGTGGCTGCGCAGCCGCGATGGGCAACACCAACCCGAAGGACAATTGGAAGACCCACTTCGGCGACACGATGCGGGGTGGGAAGTTTCTCAACAACTGGCGGATGGCCGAGCTGCACGCCAAGGAAGCACCGGACCGCGTTTGGGAGCTCGAGACCTACGGCGCGTTGTTCGACCGCACCAAAGACGGCCGGATCAGTCAGCGCAACTTCGGCGGACACACCTATCCGCGGCTGGCGCACGTCGGCGACCGCACCGGCCTGGAGCTGATCCGCACCATGCAGCAGAAGATCGTCTCGCTGCAGCAAGAGGACCACGCCGAGCTGGGCGACTACGAAGCCCGCATCAAGGTGTTCGCCGAATGCACCATCACCGAGCTGCTCAAGGACCACGGCGCCATCTCCGGCGCGTTCGGCTACTGGCGCGAGAGCGGCCGGTTCGTCGTCTTCGAGGCACCCGCCGTCGTGCTGGCCACCGGCGGGATCGGCAAGTCGTTCAAGGTGACGTCGAATTCCTGGGAGTACACCGGCGACGGGCATGCGTTGGCGCTGCGGGCCGGGGCGACGCTGATCAACATGGAGTTCGTCCAGTTCCACCCGACCGGAATGGTGTGGCCCCCCAGCGTGAAGGGGATCTTGGTCACCGAAGGTGTTCGCGGTGACGGCGGAGTACTGAAGAACTCCGAGGGCAAGCGGTTCATGTTCGACTACATCCCGCCGGTGTTCAAGGGCCAGTACGCCGAAACCGAGCAAGAGGCCGACCAGTGGCTCAAGGACAACGACTCGGCCCGTCGCACCCCCGACCTGCTGCCCCGGGACGAGGTCGCGCGTGCGATCAACTCGGAGGTCAAAGCCGGACGGGGCAGCCCGCACGGCGGTGTCTTCCTCGACATCGCCTCACGGTTGACACCCGCGGAGATCAACCGGCGGCTGCCGTCGATGTATCACCAGTTCAAGGAGCTGGCCGGGGTCGACATCACCAAGGAGCCGATGGAGGTAGGCCCCACCTGCCACTACGTGATGGGCGGCGTCGAGGTTGACGCCGACACCGGGGCGGCGACGGTTCCCGGGCTCTTCGCCGCCGGCGAGTGCTCAGGCGGCATGCACGGCTCCAACCGGCTGGGCGGCAACTCGCTGTCGGATCTTCTGGTATTCGGCCGTCGGGCCGGCCTCGGCGCCGCCGACTACGTGCGGGCACTGAGCAGCCGCCCGACCGTTTCGCAAGAAGCCGTCGACGCCGCCGCCGAGGTGGCGGTCAAGCCCTTCGAGGGACCGACCGACGGCTCGGCGCCGGAGAATCCGTACACGCTGCAACTCGACCTGCAGCAGGTGATGAACGACTTGGTCGGCATCATCCGCAAAGAGGACGAGATCACCCAGGCGCTGAAGCGGTTGAACGAGCTGTGGGCGCGGTACCAGAACGTCCAGGTGGAGGGGAACCGCCAATACAACCCCGGCTGGAACCTGGCGCTGGACCTGCGCAACATGCTGCTGGTCAGCGAGTGTGTAGCCAAGGCGGCCCTGGAGCGAACCGAGAGCCGCGGCGGCCACACCCGCGACGACCACCCGAGCATGGACGCCAATTGGCGCAATACCCTGCTGGTGTGCCGGATCGGCTACGGCGACACCAGCGATTCGCGCGTCATCATCACCCGCGAGCCACAGGTACCGATGCGGCCTGACCTGCTTGAGCTCTTCGAAATCTCCGAGTTGGAGAAGTACTACACCGACGAGGAGCTGGCCGACCATCCGGGACGGACCCCGAGGACGGAGAGCTGATGAGCTACAACGCGAGCCTGCGCGTATGGCGCGGCGACGAAAGCGGCGGCGAGCTGCGCGACTTCACCGTCGAAGTCAACGACGGCGAGGTCGTGCTCGACGTCATCCTCCGTCTGCAACAGACCCAGACGCCCGACCTGGCGGTCCGCTGGAACTGCAAGGCGGGCAAGTGCGGGTCCTGCTCGGCGGAGATCAACGGCAAGCCCCGGCTGATGTGCATGACCAGGATGTCGACGTTCGCCGAGGACGAAACGGTCACCGTCACCCCGATGCGCACCTTCCCGGTGATCCGCGACCTGGTCACCGACGTGTCGTTCAACTACGAGAAGGCCCGCGAGATCCCGTCGTTCGCGCCTCCCAAGGAGCTGCAGCCCGGCGAATACCGGATGGCGCAGGTCGATGTGCAGCGCTCTCAGGAGTTCCGCAAGTGCATCGAGTGCTTCCTGTGCCAGAACGTCTGCCACGTGGTCCGCGATCACGAGGAAAACAAGCAGGCGTTCGCCGGCCCGCGCTTCTTGATGCGCGTCGCCGAGCTGGAGATGCATCCGCTGGACACCCTGGACCGCCGCAACCAGGCGCAGGACGACTTCGGCCTGGGCTACTGCAACATCACCAAGTGCTGCACCGAGGTCTGCCCGGAGAACATCAAGATCACCGACAACGCGTTGATCCCGATGAAAGAGCGCGTCGTGGACCGCAAATACGATCCGGTGGTCTGGCTGGGTAACAAGCTCTTCCGCCGCTGAACAAGCCGGCTTTAGCTCGCGGGGCTATCGGGTACCCGAAACCCATGGAGCAAGCCACCAGCATCAACGACATTCGGACGGCGATTCGGGAACTGTCGGTCCGCGCGGACCTTGCGCGCAAAGAAGGCCGCGAAGGGGACGCCGCCGAGATCGAGCAGCGGATACAGCGCTATCGAGAAGAACTTGGTCGCCGCCCCTAACCGGTGACGAGCCTTCGAAAAGCGCTGCGGTGAAACACAATCGGTGCCACGTCGGCATCGACGGTGACCTGGTTGACCCGCAGTACCACGATGGTGTGATCTCCGGCCGGGATCAGCTGCTCGATCGCGCTCTCCAGCCACAGGGCGGTGCCCTTGATGAACACCGCCCCGGATTCATGGGAAACCGTCTCCAGGCCGGCGAACCGGTCGCCGGTCTTGGCGGCGAGCGTGCGCGCCGCCTCGTCATGCGATTCGCCGAGCACGCTGATGCCCAGCATCGGCACGTCCTTGAGTTTGGGCCAGGTGGTCGAGATGTTCTGCACGCAGAACGAAACCAGCGGAGGTTCCAGCGAGACCGGAACGAAGGTGCTGGCAGCCAGGCCTTCGCGAACCCCGTTGACCTCCGCCGCGATGGCCACCACGCCGGACGGGAAGTGGCCGAAAGCCTCGCGCAGTGACGACGGTGTCAGATTGGTATTCGGATTCACCGGACCTTATTCGCCCCTCGAGCCGAGAACGGGATTCTCCGTTTGGAGCCTACCGGGTGCATATCCGTGTGCCGCAGCCACATCCGGGTGCGCACGCAATCTGCTCTTCCACGCATTGCGGCCATACACCGCGAAGATGGGATCCGACGGGTCCGGCCGCACCCCGGCCCGGGCGGCCAATTCGGCCGGTAGCGACAGCACCGGTATCCGCGCGTCCAGCCGGGGATTGAAGAAGTACGCCACTGAAAGTCGCTCGCGGGCCGAGGGCCGCAGGTTGACCCGATGCTCGGTGGCCCGCAGGTAGCCGCTGGTTGCGACTTCCAGCAACTCACCGATGTTGACGATGAACGCCGCGTCCATCGGCGGCACCTCGATCCAGCGCCCTGAATCGGGCAGACGCACCTGCAGTCCACGGCTGCCCGGCTCGGCCAACAGCAGCGTCAAGACTCCCGAATCCTTATGCGGGCCAACGCCTTGCGAGGTGGCCGCCCGCGCCGGATAGCGAATCACCTTGATCAGCGTCGCGGGTGCTTCGGCGAAGGCCGCGTCGAACACGTCGGGCGGGCTGCCCAGCGACACCGCCCAGTGCCGCAGCAACGTGCGGGCGACCCGGGAGAGCGCAGCGTCCCATTCGGCGATGACGCCCGGGAGTTCCGGTAGCGCGGGGGGCCACTGGTTGGGCCCTTGCAACCACAGGTAGTCGGGCTTGCCGGGCCCTCCGATCGACGGGCGTTGCGGCCCGACGTCGATCTGCTCGCGCCAGTCCACCTCGCCGCGGGTCAACTCCCCGCCGAGCCGCGTGTAGCCGCGGAAATGGGGGCTGCGCGTCATGGCGATCGCGTCTTTGTCCGCCTGCGGCAGGGCAAACAGCCGTCGTGCCGCATCGAGCAGCCTGTCGACCAGGGCAACCGGCACTCCATGGCCGGTCAGAAAGAAGAAGCCCACCTCGTGGGCGGCCTCGCGCAGGCCGTCGCGCAGCGCGCCCGGCTCGTCGCGCAGGTCCACAACGGGGAGTGCCGTGACGTTCACCACACTCCTTTTGTGTTCCCATCGCCGCAGGTCAATGACCCGCCCGAGCGTTCCCAACCGGTTGGTTAGTTAGATAGTGAAATTTAGCTCACATTGACTTGCATTGGACTGTCCGACGGATATAGTTTAGCGGTGTTACTGGTGGGTAACTTAGCCCTAGTGCCCAACCACAAGTGGCATTCTCAACGAGGAGGAATGTAGTGAGCCACTACAAGAGCAACGTCCGTGACCAGGTCTTCAACCTGTTTGAGGTCTTCGGCGTTGACAAGGCGTTAGGCGCCGGCGAGTACAGCGATCTTGATGCTGACGTCGCCCGCGAAATGCTGGCGGAGATCAGCCGACTCGCCGAAGGGCCGGTGGCTGAGTCGTTCGTCGAAGGCGACCGCAACCCACCGGTTTTCGATCCGCAAACCCACTCGGTGACCCTGCCGGAGTCGTTCAAGAAGTCCGTTCGCGCGGTCATCGAAGGCGGCTGGGACAAGGTCGGCCTGGACGAGGAGCTCGGCGGCACCCCGGCGCCCAAGGCGCTGCTGTGGGCGTTGCACGAGCACATTCTGGGCGCCAACCCCGCGGCCTGGATGTACGGCGGCGGCGCGGGTTTCGCGCAGATCTTCTACAACCTCGGCACCGAGGAGCAGAAGAAGTGGGCGATCATCGCCGCCGAGCGCGGCTGGGGATCGACCATGGTCCTCACCGAGCCGGACGCCGGCTCCGATGTGGGCGCCGGACGGACCAAAGCCGTCCAGCAGGACGACGGATCGTGGCACATCGACGGCGTCAAGCGGTTCATCACGTCGGCTGATTCCGGCGACCTGTTCGAGAACATCTTCCACCTGGTGCTGGCCCGCCCGGAGGGCGCCGGCCCCGGCACCAAGGGCCTGTCGCTGTTCTTCGTACCCAAGTTCCTGTTCGACTTCGAGACCGGCGAGCTGGGCGAGCGTAACGGCGTCTTCGTCACCAACGTCGAGCACAAGATGGGCCTGAAGGTGTCGGCGACCTGTGAGCTGTCGCTCGGCCAGCACGGTGTGCCCGCCAAGGGCTGGCTGGTCGGCGAGGTGCACAACGGCATCGCGCAGATGTTCGAGGTCATCGAGCAGGCCCGGATGATGGTCGGCACCAAGGCGATCGCCACCCTGTCGACCGGATATCTGAACGCCCTGGAGTACGCCAAGTCCCGGGTTCAGGGTGCGGACATGACCCAGATGACGGACAAGACCGCCCCCCGGGTGACCATCACGCACCACCCCGACGTGCGTCGGTCCCTGATGACCCAGAAGGCCTACGCCGAAGGTCTGCGTGCGCTGTACCTCTACACCGCGACGTTCCAGGATGCCGCGGTCGCCGAGGCGGTCCACGGGGTGGACGCCAAGCTGGCGGCCAAGGTCAACGACTTGATGCTGCCGGTGGTCAAGGGCGTGGGCTCCGAACAGGCCTATGCCAAGCTCACCGAGAGCTTGCAGACGTTCGGTGGGTCCGGCTTCCTGCAGGACTACCCGATCGAGCAGTACATCCGCGACGCCAAGATCGACTCGCTCTACGAGGGCACCACTGCCATCCAGGCGCAGGACTTCTTCTTCCGCAAGATCATCCGCGACAAGGGTGTGGCGCTGGCCCACGTGGCAGGCGAGATCCAGCAGTTCGTCGACAGCGAGTCCGGCAACGGCCGGCTGAAGATGGAGCGCGAGCTGTTGGCCAAGGCGCTGACCGACGTCCAGGCGATGGCGGCCTCGCTGACCAGCTACCTGATGGCAGCGCAAGAGGACGTCGCCAGCCTGTACAAGGTGGGGCTGGGCTCGGTCCGCTTCCTGATGAGCGTCGGCGACCTGGTCATCGGCTGGTTGCTGCAGCGTCAGGCCGCGGTCGCGATGGCCGCGCTCGACGCCGGCGCCAGCGGTGCCGAGCGGTCCTTCTACGAGGGCAAGATCGCCGTGGCGTCGTTCTTCGCCAAGAACTTCCTGCCGTTGTTGACCAGCACCCGCGAGGTGATCGAGACGCTGGACAACGACATCATGGAACTCGACGAGGCGGCGTTCTAAGCCGTCTGGACCAACCAGATCAATCCCGAGTCCCCCGCGTCCACTCCGGAGCGGGGGATTTCGGTCATCCGGGCGCAAATCACCCGCCGCAAGAGCCACCAAAAAGACCGCCGCTGGATCCCCTCACTCCAACGGCGGCCCTTTCCGGACGCCCGTCTCCGCTGACCGGCGATCGCTTGAAAGGAAGCCCCGCATTGCCGTCGGGGTCGGGGGGTCAGACCACAACACGGGGCTATCCGAAATCTCAGATACCCGTTCATTCGGGTTACAAACCGCTGATAGAACCTAGTCGTCGGCCCCGGGCGCCGGGTGCCCAGCTCAGGCCTGCAGAATCGCGGCCACGCCCTGGCCGCCGGCGGCACAGATCGAAATCAGCGCACGCACCGGGCCGTCGCCGGATTGCTCAGCCTTCTTCTCGGCGATCTGCTTGGCCGCCTGCGCCAGAATCCGTCCACCGGTAGCAGCGAACGGGTGTCCGGCAGCCAACGACGAGCCGTTGACATTGACCTTGGTCCGGTCAACCGGCCCCAGCGCGGCATCCAGCCCCAGCCGCTCCTTGCAATACTCTTCGGACTCCCACGCCTGCAGATGAGCCAGCACCACCGAGGCGAACGCCTCGTGAATTTCGTAGAAGTCAAAATCCTGCAGGCTCAAGCCATTTCGGGCCAGCAGCCGCGGGACCGCATAGGTCGGCGCCATCAGCAGCCCGTCGTTTCCGTTGACGTAATCGACCGCCGCCGTCTCGGCGTCGACGAAGTAGGCCAGCGGAGCCAGCGAATGTTCTTCTGCCCACTGCTCACTGGCCAGCAGGGCCACCGAGGCGCCGTCGGTCAGCGGAGTGGAATTTCCCGCCGTCATCGTCGCGTCGCCGGCCTTGACGCCGAATACCGGCCGCAGCGCCGCCAACTTCTCCACGCTGGCGTCCGGGCGCAAGTTGTCGTCGCGGTAGAGCCCCAGAAACGGGGTGACCAGGTCGTCGAAGAAGCCGCGGTCGTAGGCGTCGGCCATGTTGCGGTGGCTGGCGACGGCCAGCTCGTCCTGATCGACGCGTTTGATCCCCAGCTGCTTGGCGGTGATGGCGGCGTGCTCGCCCATCGACAGCCCGGTGCGCGGTTCGCTGTTGGCCGGAAGGTCAAGCCCGAGGTTGGCCGGCAAGGAGCCCAGCAGCTTCAGCCGTTGCACGTTGGACTTCGACCGGCGCACCTTGAGCAGGGTGCGGCGCAGGTCGTCGCCCAGGGCGATCGGCGCGTCGGAGGTGGTGTCCACGCCACCGGCTGCGGCGACCTCGTAGCGGCCGGCGGCGATCCCGTCGGCCGCGGCAATCGCGGCCTGCAGGCCCGTGCCGCAGGCTTGCTGCAGATCGAACGCCGGCGTGTAGGGCGATAGCTCGGAGCCCAGCACGCATTCGCGCATCAGGTTGAAATCCCGGCTGTGCTTGAGCACCGCGCCGCCGATCACCGCACCCAACCGCTGGCCCGCCAGGCCGAAACGGTCTATCAGCCCACCGAGGGCCGCGGTGAACATGTCCTGGTTGGATGCCTCGGCATAAGCACGGTCCGACCGTCCGAACGGGATGCGATTGCCACCCAGCACGGCGACTCGCCGTCTGGTCTGAGAATTGTTCTGAGCAGGGGCCACGTCGTCTCCGTCTGTCATCCGTCAGTTTGGGGTAGGCCGGTATGGGCCATACTACTCACTGTTCTTACTCTGAAGTAAGTTCGTCCCGAGATACGGTTGCCCTATACGCGGACACGCCCGACGCAGCAGAAGCGAACGGCAGCCCAACACGGAAGGCATTTCAGTGGCACCCAAGCGTTCCCCCGATCTGTTATCCCAGGTCGTCAACTCCGGCCCGGGATCTTTTCTGGCCAAGCAACTCGGCGTTCCGCAGCCCGAGATCCTTCGCCGGTACCGGCCGGGCGATCCCCCGCTGACCGGATCCCTGCTCATCGGCGGCGAGGGCAGAGTGGTCGAGCCGCTGCGCGCGGCGCTGGACGGCGACTACGACGTGGTGAGCAACAACCTGGGCGGACGGTGGGCCGACTCGTTCGGCGGCCTGGTTTTCGACGCCACCGGCATCACCTCACCTCCCGGGCTGAAAGCCTTGCATGAGTTCTTCACCCCGCTGCTGCGCAATCTGGGCCGTTGCGCGCGGGTGGTTGTTGTCGGCACCACACCCGAGGCGGCCGGCAGCACCGACGAGCGGATCGCGCAGCGCGCGCTGGAGGGTTTCACCCGGTCGCTGGGCAAGGAGCTGCGCCGCGGCTCCACCGTCGCGCTGGTGTACCTGTCTCCGGACGCCAAGCCGGCCGCTACCGGCCTGGAATCCACCATGCGGTTCATCCTCTCGGCCAAGTCCGCCTACGTCGACGGCCAGGTCTTCTACGTGGGGGCCGCCGACTCGACGCCACCGGCGGACTGGGACCGGCCGCTGGACGGCAAGATCGCGATCGTGACCGGTGCCGCCCGGGGCATCGGCGCGACCATCGCCGAGGTGTTCGCCCGCGACGGCGCCCGCGTCGTCGCGATCGACGTGGAATCCGCCGAGGAGGCGTTGGCCGAAACTTCCAGCAAGGTCGGCGGCACCCCGCTATGGCTCGACGTGACGGCTGAGGACGCCGTCGACCAGATCACCCAGCATCTGCGTGACCACCACGGCGGGCGCGCCGACATCCTGGTCAACAACGCCGGCATCACCCGCGACAAGCTGCTGGTCAACATGGACGACGCCCGCTGGGACGCGGTGTTGGCTGTGAATTTGCTTGCCCCTCAACGGCTTACCGAAGGCCTGATCGGGAATGGCAGCATCGGCGAGGGCGGCCGGGTGATCGGCCTGTCGTCGATGGCGGGCATCGCCGGCAATCGCGGGCAGACCAACTACGCCACCACCAAGGCCGGGATGATCGGCCTCACCCAGGCGCTGGCGCCCGGGCTTGCCGAGAAGGGCATCACGATCAACGCCGTCGCACCGGGCTTCATTGAAACCCAGATGACGGCGGCCATTCCGCTGGCCACCCGGGAGGTGGGCCGCCGGCTGAACTCGCTGCTGCAGGGCGGCCAGCCCGTCGACGTCGCGGAGACCATCGCCTACTTCGCCAGCCCAGCTTCAAATGCGGTGACGGGCAACGTCATCCGCGTCTGCGGGCAAGCCATGCTGGGCGCCTGACGAAGGTCCGGAGGGAACCGAATGAACCAACCAAGCGGCCTGAGAAACATGCTGCGGGCGGCCGCCGGGGCGATGCCGTTCGTGCCGCGCGGAGACACATTGCCCGACCGCACGGTCAAGGTGGAGGAACTGCCGATCGACCACACCAACGTGGCCGCCTACGCGTCGGTCACCGGTCTGCGCTACGGCAACAACGTGCCGTTGACCTACCCCTTCGCGTTGACCTTCCCCGCCATGATGTCGCTGGTGACCGCGTTCGACTTCCCCTTTGCCGCAATGGGATCCATCCATCTGGAGAACCACATCACGCAATACCGGCCGATCGCGGTGACCGACACCGTCGGCGTGCAGGTACACGCGGAAAACCTGCGCGAGCACCGGAAGGGTCTGCTGGTCGATTTGGTGACCGACGTGAACGTCGGCAACGACACCGCCTGGCACCAGGTGACGACGTTCCTGCACCAGCAACGAACCAGCCTGTCCGACGAACCCAAGCCGCCGCCGCAGAAGGAGCCCAAGCTGCCGCCGCCCAGCACCGTGCTGCGGATCACGCCGAGCCAGATCCGTCGGTACGCCTTCGTCGGCGGCGATCACAACCCGATCCACACCAACCCGGTCGCCGCCAAGCTATTCGGCTTCCCCACTGTTATTGCACACGGAATGTTCAGTGCGGCAGCGGTATTGGCCAACATCGAGGCGCAATTTCCGGACCAGGTGCGGTATTCGGTGAAGTTCGGCAAACCTTTCGCGCTTCCGGGCACCGGAGGGCTCTACGTCGAAAAAGAGGGCGACGGCTGGGATCTCGCGTTGCGCAATATCGCGAAGGGATACCCCTACCTGACCGGCAACGTCCGGCCGCTGTAGAGCCTTTTTTCAGCCCGCGATTGGGTGCCGTTCGCGCACCGAGCTAATCATCGTCGGCGGTAAACCGATGCTCGATGCTGAATCCTATGCACCACAACGATCTTGGCCTTCTCGTCAACGCTGTAGATGATCCGGTAGTCACCGCGTCGTGCCGAGAAAAGGCCGGCCAGTTCGCCCACTAGCGCTTTGCCGAGCCGGTGCGGGTTTTCGCGGATGGGACCATATAGCGCGGCCAGCGCTGCGTCGCGGATCTTTGTCGGGAGATGGTTCAGGTGACGCAGTCCCTCAGGAGTGATGCGGAGCTCGTACGGGACCGTAGGCTCGGAACTCACGCAGACGGCAGGGGCCGCGTTCTCCCTTGAGCGGCCTCTTCCTGCGACCGTTTCAGCGAGGCGACGAGCTCGGTATCTCGCAGGATGTCGAGCGTCTCTTCGAGTGCGTCGAGGTCGTCGGGGCTCACCAGTACGAATGACGGCCGTCCGTTACGCGTGACTAGGACACGCGCATGCTCCCGTTCGACGCGGTCGGCCAGTTCGGACAAGTGGACTTTCGCTTCGGAGAACGGAATTATCTCGGCCATAGGTCAATATTCTGACCTATTAAGGGCGTGTCACACAAGACCGTCGTCCCAGTCGGCGTTTCATGACTTCAGCCCGCGGCGACGTTGGGGCCCTGCTGATTCGAGCCGGATTCTCGTTCGGCCGGTCCGCCGCGCAAGCCGTGCCAGAACAGTTCGATCATCAGCTCGGCCGCCTCGTCGACATCGATATCGCCGGTGCTGACCCTGGTGGCCATCGCCTCACCGGCACCCACCAGCGCGACCGCCCGCATCTCGTACTCAACGTCGGGCCGCGGGCTGCGACTGCCGGCCCGCACCAGCGCGGTCACCAACTCGATGATCTGTTCGCGGCCCTCGCGCACCGTATGGGCGAACACCTGCGAGCTGGTGGCCTGGGTGTACATCACAATCCACGATGCCCGGTTGGCATCGATGTACCGCAAGAACGACACAATTGTGTTGCGTAGCAAGTCTTTCGGGCTTCGGTCGACGTCGATGTCGGCGCGCACCGCGTCGATGAACCGGCCCATTTCCCGGTTCAGGCAGGCGCCGAACAAATCCTCTTTGGAGCCGTAATACAGGTACAGCATCGGCTTGGAGATCTGCGCCTCGGCGGCGATGGCGTCCATCGAGGTTTCGTGGTAGCCGTTGAGCGAGAACATTTGCACGGCGGCGTCCAGCATCTGCTGTTCCCGGACCGCACGCGGTAGCCGCTTGGTACCACCCGCCATGAATGCCTCTCTAGCCTGTCTATCTGACTCCAGAGTAGGCAAAGCACGGGCGGGTTAGCGCCCGCACCCTGGGTTGACGTGCTTCATCTTCGCGATTCGCACCACTGAGGCATCAACCGCGGCCTTGTCCAATTTGCCGTCGTTGTAGGCCTGTTCCAGCTCCTTCAGCACCGCCGGCACCTCTTTGGTGGTGACCCACAGCGCGATGTCGGTGCCGGCCTGCAAGCTGCGCAGCACCGCCTGCGATACGCCGAAGCGGTCCGATATGGCGGCCATGCTGGACAGGTCGTCACTGAAGATGGGGCCGTCGAAAGCCGGGGCGCCGTAGCCGGTCCCGGTCCGCAACAGCTGCACCGCCGCCCGGTTCAGCGTGGCCGGTTCGTCACCGGTCAGCCCGGGAACCTGCAGGTGGCCGACCATAACGCCGACCGGGTCGCCGGTCACCAGCGTCCGATACGGCACCAGGTCGCTGTTTTGCAAGTCGCTCAGTGGCGGCGTGACGACCCCGCCCGTGTGCGAGTCACCCGAGCCGTGCCCGTGGCCCGGAAAATGCTTGAGCACCGGCAGCAGGCCGGCTTCACGCAAACCCTGCGCGTAGGCCCCGGCGTAGTCGGTGACCTTCTTCGGGTCGGCGCCGAAGGACCGGTCCCCGATCACGGTGTCGTCGGGCGCGCTGGTGACGTCGACCACCGGGGCGAAGTCGATCGTGATACCCATACCGCGCATCTTGCGGCCACGCTCCAGCGCCAAGTCGTGGACGTACTGGGGGGTTTGCGTCTGCGCCAGCTCGCGGGGCGACGGTGACTCACCGATCCGCTTCTTGAGCCGCGAGACCCGGCCGCCTTCCTCGTCGACGCTCACGGCCAGCGGTAATTTGCCCGCGCTTTTCACGATCTCTGTCAGCGCGCCGTCGAAGATCGACATGTCGGTCCAGCTGCCGATGAAGATGCCGCCGACGTGATACGTGGTGACCACGGTCTTGGCGTCGTCGGCGTTTTGCACGCCCACCATCAGGAGCTGGGCCAGCTTCTCCTGCAGCGACAGTCCGGCCGGGACGGCGGTCGGGTCGGTGCACAGCGGGGGCGCGGGAGGAGCAGCGGTGACTTTGGTTGACGTGGCCGTCGGTGGCCGCCCGGTGTGACCGCACGCCGCCAGGGTCGATGCTGCGACTCCTAGCGCCAGAGCAACAGCGAGTGTGCGCCGAAAAGCCATCGGGCCATGTTGTCATGGCGGTCCGAGCGGCGTGGCCACGGGCGCGCCGAAAGATGTCGTTTGCGGTGCTCCGCAGGTCAAATACTGTTACCTTTGCCAAAGCTCCTATTGACTGGCAGGGAGGAGCCGGCGATGACCGGGTTATCGCGGGGTGCGCGAGCCGGCATCGCGGCCGGATTGTTGATCGCCGCCGCTGCGACAATCGGTGCCACGGCGGACGACCGCATGCCGGCTCAGCGCCAGCCGGCGCCGGGCGCGCCCCATGTGGTGGAATACGGCTTCCGCGTGCCCCCCGTGCCCTGCAACAGCGTGCAGAGTTGCCGCAACAGGCTGCCGCCGGGACTGCGCTAAGCGTCGTGCGTGGCGATCGCGAGCGCGGCGGCGCCGGGCGAAGCGGGTCGCCACCATCGGGAATCAGACGCCCAATGCTGTTCTGCTAGGTTGGCGCTTACGCTGCCTTGGCTCTCCGGGGCTCTCCCGGGGCCTCGCCAGTAGACGTGCCAAGCCGCGACCGCAGACCCGCAAGGAGCCCAATCGATGAACCGGATCATTGCGCCCGCCGCCGCGAGCGTGGTGGTTGGTTTGTTGCTGGGCGCGGCCGCGATATTCGGGGTCACCTTGATGGTGCAGCAGGACACGAAGCCGCCACTTCCCGGGGGCGACCCGTCGTCGTCGGTGCTCAACCGGGTCGAGTACGGCAACCGTAGCTAGCCCGGCGGTGACGCCGGCGCAGGCGTCACCGGCGGAGACGGTGCCCGTCGTGCCACTGTCGCGTAAATGGTTGCTGGTGGCCGGGGCCGCCGACCTGGCGTTGACGTTCGCGCAGTCGCCGGGACAGACCTCCCCAGACACCAAACTCGACCTGACGGCCAACCCGCTGCGCTTCCTGGCCCGCGCCACCAACTTGTGGAACAGCGAGTTACCGTTCGGCCAGGCGCAGAACCAGGCCTACGGATACCTGTTTCCGCATGGCACCTTCTTCCTGGCCGGCCACCTGCTGGGAGTGCCGGGGTGGATCACCCAGCGGTTGTGGTGGGCGCTGCTGCTCACGGCCGGCTTCTGGGGGCTGCTGCGGGTCGCCGAGGCGCTGGGCATAGGCAGCCCGACGTCGCGATTGATCGGCGCGGTGGCGTTCGCGCTGTCGCCGCGGGTGCTGACCACCCTGGGGTCGATCTCGTCGGAAACCCTGCCGATGATGCTGGCGCCGTGGGTGTTGCTGCCGACGATCCTGGCGCTGCGCGGGACTTCTCGTCGGCCGGTGCGGGTGCTGGCCGCGCAGGCCGGCGCGGCGGTCGCGCTGATGGGCGCCGTCAACGCCATCGCGACGCTGGCCGGCTGCCTACCGGCGGTGATCTGGTGGGCCTGTCACCGGCCGAACCGGCGGTGGTGGTGCTACACCGGCTGGTGGGTGTTGGCGCTCGCCCTGGCGATGTCATGGTGGGCGGTGGCGCTGATCCTGCTGCGCAAGGTCAGTCCCCCGTTCCTGGACTTCATCGAATCCTCCGGCGTGACGACGCAGTGGTCGTCGCTGACGGAAATGCTGCGCGGCACCGACAGCTGGACCCCGTTCGTCGCCCCGGACGCGACCGCGGGCGCGCCGCTGGTCTCGACGTCAGCTGCCATTCTGGGCACTTCCCTGGTCGCGGCGGCCGGCTTGGCCGGTCTCGCCTGCCGGGACATGCCCGCCCGCGGCCGGCTGGTCACGATGCTGCTGACCGGAGTGGTACTCATGGCCGTCGGCTACAGCGGCGGGCTCGGCTCACCGGTGGCCGGCGAGGTGCAAGCGTTCCTGGATGCGGCCGGCGCGCCCCTGCGCAACGTGCACAAGGTTGGTTCGGTGATCCGGATCCCGCTGGTGCTGGGCATCGCACAGTTGCTGGGCCGGATACCGCTGCGGGCCGGCACGCGGTTGACGGAATGGCTGCACACCCTCGCCCATCCCGAACGGGACAAGCGCCTCGCGGTCGGCATCGTGGTGCTGACCGCGCTGATGGTCAGCACCTCGTTGGCGTGGACGGGCCGGCTCGCGCCGCCGGGCACGTTCGCCGCGATACCCAAGTACTGGCGCGACGCCGCCGACTGGCTCGACAAGCACAACGCTGGCTCTGGCCACGCAGGGCGGGTGCTGGTGGTTCCGGGCGCGCCGTTCGCCACCCAGGTCTGGGGTACCAGCCACGACGAGCCGCTGCAGGTGCTGGGCAGTAGCCCGTGGGGAGTGCGCGACTCGATCCCGTTGACGCCGCCGCAGACCATCCGGGCGCTGGATTCGGTGCAACGGCTCTTCGCCGCCGGACGTCCTTCCGCCGGTCTGGCGGATACTCTTGCCCGCCAAGGGATTTCCTACGTCGTCGTGCGCAACGATCTGGATCCGGAAACCTCCAGGTCGGCGCGTCCGATCCTGGTTCATCGCGCCATCGCGGGCTCGCCCGGGTTGCAGAAGATGGCGGAGTTCGGCGCGCCGGTGGGCGCGGGCACATTGGCCGGCTTCGTCACCGACAGCGGGCTGCGGCCGCGTTACCCCGCCGTGGAGATCTATCGCGTCGACTCGGCGGACAACGCCGGCGTGCCCTACTTTGCCGACATCGATCGGCTGACCCGTGTCGCCGGTGGGCCGGAGGTGCTGCTGCGGCTCGACGAACGGCGACGGCTGAGTGGCCAGCCTGGCCTGGGTCCGGTGCTGATGACCCCCGACGCCCGCGCCGCGGGACTGCCCGCCCAAACCGGCGTCATCGTCACCGACACCCCGGTGGCCCGCGAAACCGACTACGGCCGGGTCGACCACCACTCGTCGGCAACCCGGACGGTTGACGACCCCCGGCACACCTTCAACCGGGTGCCCGACTACCCGGTTGCCGGTGCAGACACCGTCTTCGGCGCCTGGAACGGCGGCCGCGTCACGGCGTCGAGCTCGGCGTCGGATGCCACCGCGCTGCCCGATGTCACCCCGGCCACCTCGCCGGCTGCGGCCATCGACGGCGACCCGGCGACCGCCTGGGTGTCCAACTCGCTGCAGACTGCCCTCGGACAGTGGTTGCGCGTGGATTTCGACCGACCGGTGAGCAACGCCGTCATCACCCTGACACCCAGCGCGACCGCCGTCGGCGCCCAAGTCCGTCGCGTCCAGATCGAAACGGCCACCGGGACAACCACTTTGCGGTTCAGCGAGCCCGGCAAGCCACTGACCGCCCCGCTGCCGTACGGAGAGACACCGTGGGTGCGGATCACCGCGACCGCAACCGATGACGGGTCGGCCGGCGTGCAGTTCGGTATCACCGACCTGACGGTGACCGAGTACGACGCTTCCGGGTTCGCTCACCCGGTCGACCTGCGCCACACCGTGCTGGTTCCCGGGCCGCCGCCGGGTTCCGCCGTTGCCGGCTGGGACCTGGGGTCGGAGCTGCTGGGCAGACCGGGGTGCGCTCAGGCGCCCGACGGTACGCGCTGTGCGGCGGCCATGGCGCTGACACCGGAGGAGCCGGTCAATTTCAGCCGGACGCTTACCGTCCCCAGTCCGGTGTCGGTAACGCCGACGCTGTGGGTGCGGCCCCGGCAGGGTCCCCAACTGGCCGATCTGGTCGCCGAACCGGACACCACTCGCGCCCACGGCGATTCCGACGTGGTGGACATCCTCGGCTCGTCGTACGCGGCCACCGACGGTGACCCGGCCACCGCGTGGACCGCGCCGCAGCGGGTGGTGCAGCAGAGGACGCCGCCGACACTGACCCTCAAGTTGCCGCGACCCACCGAAGTCAGCGGGTTGCGCCTGGCCCTCAGCCGCTCGACGCTGCCGGCACACCCAACGATGGTCGCGATCAACCTGGGCGACGGGCCGCAGGTCCGGCAACTGAAGCCCGACGAGCAACAGACGCTGTCGGTGCACGCGCGGCTCACCGACACCGTCACCGTCAGCCTGCTCGACTGGGACGACGTGATCGACCGCACCGCGTTGGGGTTCGACCAGCTCAAACCGCCGGGGCTGGCCGAGATCGCGGTGCTAGGCACCGACGGCAGCCCGATCGCACCCGCCGACGCCAACCGCAACCGCGCTCGTGAGATCGTCGTCGACTGCGCGCACGGGCCGGTCATCGCGGTCGCCGGCAGGTTTGTGCACACCTCTATCCGCACCACGGTGGGCGCGCTGCTGGACGGCCAACCGCTGGCGGCGCTCGCCTGTGAGCCCGACCCCATCGAGCTGCCGGCGGGCAAGCAGGAGTTGCTGATCAGCCCCGGGCCGCAGTTCGTCGTGGACGGCGTGCGGCTGCCTGTCTCGGGAACCGCTGAATCACCCAGTGCCGCAGTAACTTTCGCGGCAACCCAAGCGTGGAGCTCCGACCGCCGCGAGGTGCGCGCACCCGCCTCGACCACCAGCCGGGTGCTGGTCGTCCCGGAGAGCATCAACCCGGGCTGGGTCGCGCGCACCAGCGCCGGCGCGCGGTTGACTCCAGTCGCCGTCAACGGATGGCAGCAGGGCTGGATAGTGCCGCCCGGTGAAACCGGGACCATCACGCTGACGTTCGTCTCCAACTCGTTGTACCGGGCGGGTCTGGCGGTGGGCCTCGCCTTCCTGCCATTGCTGGTCTTGCTGGCGTTATGGCGCACCAGGCAGGCAGATCCCGACGACCCGCCCGCACAACCCTGGGAGCCCGGGGCGTGGGCCGCCATCGCGGTTCTGGCCGCCGGGGCAATGATCTCCGGGGTGGCCGGTGTCGTGGTGGCGGGCGCGGCCCTTGCCCAGCGGTATGTGCTCAGGGATGCGGGCCGACGCGACCGGGTGACCAGGTGGCTAAGCGCCGGCGGGCTGATCCTGGCCGGGGCCACGCTGTCCCGGCACCCGTGGCGCTCGGTCGACGGCTACGCCGGCCACTCCGCGAATGTGCAACTGCTGGCTCTTCTTTCGCTCGCGATGGTCGCCGCCTCCGTGGTGCCGATGCGTACGCGCGGACAGTCGCCGCGCGACGGGTAATTTCACGGGTTGGCTAACACGTTTACGGCTGATTCACTTGGATACACCACCGTCCGAGGAGTTACGGCCATGGGATGGTTTTCGGCACCTGAGTACTGGTTAAGCAGATTGGTGCTCGAGCGCGGCGTGGCGACGATCTACCTGATCGCGTTCGTGGCGGCCGCGATGCAGTTCCGGGCCCTGATCGGCGAGCACGGATTATTGCCGATACCACGGTTTTTGGCGGCTGTGTCGTTCTGGAAAGCGCCGAGCGTCTTTCACCTTCGCTATTCGGATCGGCTGTTCGCGGCCGTCGCGTGGTCGGGAGCGGGGCTGTCGGCGGCCGTGGTCGCCGGTGCGGCCGATGCGGCACCGTTGTGGGCCGCGATGGTCATCTGGCTGACGCTGTGGGTGCTCTACTTGTCGATCGTCAACGTCGGGCAGACGTGGTATTCGTTCGGCTGGGAGTCGCTGCTGCTCGAGACAGGGTTCCTGATGATCTTCGTCGGCAATGACCGGGTAGCGCCGCCGGTGCTGACGATGTGGCTGGTGCGCTGGCTGCTGTTCCGTGTCGAGTTCGGCGCGGGGCTGATCAAGATGCGCGGCGACCCGTGCTGGCGCGACCTGACCTGCCTGTACTACCACCACGAGACGCAGCCGATGCCGGGGCCGTTGAGTTGGTTCTTCCACCATCTGCCCAAGCCGCTGCACCGAATCGAGGTGGCGGGCAACCACTTCGCGCAACTCGTCGTGCCGTTCGGATTGTTCGCGCCGCAGCCGGTGGCAAGCGTGGCCGCCGCAATCATCGTCGTGACGCAGCTGTGGCTGGTGGCGTCGGGTAACTTTGCCTGGCTCAATTGGATCACGATCGTCCTGGCCTGCAGCGCGATCGACCAGTCGTCGGTCGCGGGGTTGCTGCACGTGACCGCGCCGCCCATGCCGGGGCCGCCACGCTGGTTCGCCGTGCTGGTGATCGCCTTCACCGCAGGGGTGCTGGTGCTGAGCTATTGGCCGGCCCGCAACCTGTTGTCCTCGCATCAGCGAATGAACGTGTCTTTCAACGCTTTTCACTTAGTCAATACTTACGGCGCCTTCGGCAGTATCGGGCGTATCCGTCGGGAGGTGGTGATCGAGGGCACCGACGAAGCCCATATCACCGGTCAGACCGTCTGGAAGGAATACGGATTCAAGGGCAAGCCCGGTGCAGTGCGCCGATTGCCGCGGCAGTGGGCGCCCTACCATCTTCGGCTGGACTGGTTGATGTGGTTTGCCGCGATCTCGCCCGGCTATGCACAGCCCTGGCTGCAGCCGTTCCTGGAGCGGCTGCTGCGCAACGACCGGGCTACGCTACGTCTGTTGCAGCACAACCCCTTCCCCGAAGCACCGCCCCGATACGTGCGCGCCGAGCTGTACCAGTACCGCTTCACCACCTGGGCCGAGTTGCGCAGCGAGCACGCCTGGTGGCATCGCACCCGAATCGGCATGTACGTCCCGCCGGTGACGCTGCGGAGACCTATGTCGCGCCAGGGCTGAGCCTGATCAACGATCGGTGTCGCTCTTCGTGCCTCTAGTCGGCTGACGTAGAGCCCCGTGCCGACCTCAGGCGACTCCAGCACCCGGCGCCTGCGGTGCGCCGACGGCGTTGGGGCGGATCTCGACGACCGGGAGCCGCAATGCGCCCGGCGCGCCTTCCGGCACCACGGGTTTGTTCGGGGCGATCGGCTGTATCCGGCGGTAGCCCTGACCCTGCTCGGGCCGCTGGTCCTGCTCCCCCTTGTTGGGCCACATCGCCGCGGCCCGTTCGGCCTGCGTGGTGATCGTCAGTGCCGGGTTCACCCCCAGGTTCGCCGAGACGGCCGAGCCGTCGACGACACTGAGGGTGGGGTAGCCGAAAACCCGGTGATAGGGGTCGATGACACCGTGTTCGCGGTCCGCGCCGATGACGCAGCCGCCGAGGAAATGTGCGGTCATCGGGATGTTGAAAAGTTCACCCCAGCTTCCGGCGGCCACGCCGTGGATCTTCTCCGCGATCCTGCGGGTCGCTTCGTTGCCGACCGGGATCCACGTCGGGTTGGGCTGGCCGTGGCCTTGCCGGCTCGACAGGCGCCGCCCGCGCAGTCCCCGCTTGGTGAAGGTGGTGATGGAGTTGTCCAGGTGCTGCATCACCAAGGTGATGACCGTGCGCTCGCTCCAGGTCTTCACGATCAGCACGCGCAGCAGGGCCGCCGGGTTCTTCGCGGCAACGGCGAGGAACTTCAGCCACCGCGGCCAACGGCCGCCCCCGTCGGTCATCAGGGTCTGCAGCATGCCCATCAGGTTGGAGCCCTTGCCGTAGCGGACCGGCTCGATGTGGGTGTCGCCGGTGGGGTGGATGGAGGAGGTGATGGCCACGCCGTGGGTCAGGTCCAGGGCGGGATCGACCTTGTATTTCATTGCGCCCAGGATTGATTCGGAGTTGGTACGGGTGAGGGCGCCGAGCCGGTCGGACAGGTTGGGCAGCGTGCCGGTGTCCTTCATCTTGTGCAGCAGGTTCTGGGTGCCCCAGGTGCCCGCGGCCAGCACCACGTACGGCGCGGTGAACGTTCGGCGTTTCTTGCGCAGCACCGCGCCCGTGCGCACGGTGTCGACGTTCCACGCTCCGTCGGAACGCTGTTGCAGTGACGTGACGGTGGTCAGCGGATGGACCGTGGCGCCGGCGCGTTCGGCGAGGCCCAGATAATTCTTCACCAGCGTGTTCTTGGCGCCGTACCGGCAGCCCACCATGCAGTTGCCACATTCGGTGCAGCCGGTGCGCTCGGGCCCGGCGCCTCCGAAGAACGGGTCGGCAACGGTTTTTCCGGGTTCATCGAAGAACACGCCGACCGGTGTCTGGATGAAGGTGCCAGCCACCCCCATGTCCTCGGCGACCGACTTGATGATCTCGTCGGCCGGGGTCATGTGCGGGTTGCGTATCACGCCGAGCATGCGCTGGGCCTGATCGTAGTAGGGCGTCAGCTCGTCTTCCCAGTCAGTGATGTGCTTCCACTGCGGATCGTTGAAGAACGGCGCGGGCGGCTTGTACAAGGTGTTCGCGTAGTTCAGCGATCCGCCGCCAACACCGGCGCCGGCCAGGATCACGACGTCCCGCAGGAGGTGGATGCGCTGGATCCCGAAGCAGCCCAGTTTCGGCGCCCACACGAAATTGCGCACATCCCAACTGGTTTTCGCGAACTGGTCGTCGGTGAAACGTCGGCCCGCCTCGAGCACGCCGACACGGTAACCCTTCTCCGTCAGCCGTAATGCCGTGGCGCTGCCGCCGAAGCCCGACCCGATGACCACCACGTCATAATCGAATTGTTCAGACATCGCATGTTCTCCTATCTCACGCCGGGCAGTCGTTTGAGTGCGCGCAGACCCATGCTCATAACCCGCGCGTAACGATCGGCGGGAAGCCAACGTGGCGCGCCGACCGGAAGCAAGTGTTCCACCGCAATCGTCTGCGACTCGGTGTATTTCAGGATCCCGTGCTCGCCGTGGCGGCGACCGATACCCGAGGCCTTCATCCCGCCCATCGGGGCATCGACCGACGCCCACGCGGCCGCATAGGCTTCGTTGATGTTCACAGTGCCGGCCTGCAATCGTGCCGCGACCCGCCGGCCATGCTTTGGATCGGAAGTCCACACACTGAAATTCAGGCCATAGGGGCTGTCGTTGGCCTTGTCGATCGCCTCTTCCTCGCTGTCGACGCGGTACAACGAGACCACGGGCCCGAACGTCTCGTCGGCGAATGCCGTCATGCCTTCCCGGACCCCGGTAAGCACGGTGGGCTCGTAAAAGTAGGGGCCGATGTCCGGGCGCGCTTTACCGCCCGCGAGCACCGTCGCCCCCTTTGCTACCGCGTCGTCGACGTGGCGACTCACCGTTGCGAGTTGCTTCTCGGAGATCAGCGATCCCATATCCGCTGAATAGTCCAGTGCCGCAGAAAGTTTCATGGCCTGCGCAGCTGCCGCGAAGCGGCTGGAGAAGGCGTCCCAAAACTTTGCCGGTACGTAGATCCGTTCCACCGATATGCACAGTTGCCCGGTGTTGGAGAAGGCGGCGCGCAGCGCACCGTCGACTGCCTTGGCGATATCGGCGTCGTCGAGGACCAGCAGTGCGTTCTTGCCGCCCAGCTCCATCGAGCACTCGATCAGCTGCTGGCCGGCCAGTGCCGCGACGTCGCGGCCCACTGCGGTCGACCCGGTGAACATCAGAAAGTCGGAGTGCTCGACGATCGAAGCGCCGAGCTCCGCACCCGAGCCGGTGACGACTGCTATGACGCCGGCGGGCATGCCGGCTTCCTCGAGCAGTCGCACCGCCCATAGCGCCGAAAAGGGCGTCTGGCTATCAGGTTTGGCCAGGACGGCATTGCACGCGACGATGGCCGGAAGTGCGTCGCTGATACCGAGGGTGAGCGGATAGTTCCACGGCGAGATGATGCCCACCAACCCCTTGGGGTGGTGGAGTTCGGTCACCCTCGTCAGGACCAGTTGCGCGCCCTGTCGCCGTTTGGGGCTCAGGTAATCGGCGGCGGTGTGCGCGTAGTACCGTGCCGTGAGGCAGACATCGATGACCTCCTCGAACGCATGCCGACGCGCCTTGCCGTTCTCCAGTTGGATGAGGTCGAGGACTTCGTCCTGGCGGTCCAGCACCATATCGTGGAACCGCAGCAAGACCGCCGCGCGCTCCCGTATCGGCAGTGCCGCCCACCCCGGCTGAACCGACCGGGCACGCTGGGCGGCCGCAGCCACATCCTCGGAAGTGCAGCGCGGGACCTCTCCGAGCGGGTCTCCGGTCATCGCGTTGGTGACTGTCATGGCAGCGGTACCGTTGACGGTTTGAACCTGCACCGCAAGGGCTTTCAGCCGGGCTGCGGCGGGCCCAGTGTCGGTGAGGTGCAGCGTGGCCATGTCAATTCCTAACGAAGTCGCGATCGAGTTCCCGGACCGGCGTGGCGTCGCTCTGGTAGTGCACCGGGTCGAAGTAGCGGGTCTGCCGGCGATAGTCGAAGGTGAAGCTCGGCCAGTTGTTGGTGTTCTTGCCCGCGTCGGTGACATACCAGCTATCGCAACCGGCCTGCCAGACAGTCTTTTTCAACTGGTCTTGCAGGTCTTTGTTGAACTCGGCGTGGGCCTCGGGGCGCACGTCGAGCCACTTGGCGCCATGACTGGCGGCATGTCGCATTGCCTCGAGCACATAGTCGGTCTGGGTCTCCAGCATGTAGATGATGGAGTTATGTCCCAGGTTGGTGTTGGGCCCGTACAACAGAAACAGATTTGGAAACCCCGGCACCGAGATCCCCTTGAAGGCATCCGCGCCGCCTCGCTCGGCCCAAACCTCGTGTATCTCACGACCGTCACGCCCGATGATGTTCATCGGCGCCAGAAAGTCGTTGGTGGCAAAGCCGGTGCCGAAAATGATCGTGTCTACATCCCGCCGGCTACCGTCGGCGGCCACGATGCCCCGGCTGGTGACTTCGATCAGGCCCGCAGGTATGACCTCCACATTCGAGCGGCTCAGCGCGGCGTACCAGTCGTTGGAGATCAGCACCCGTTTGCAACCGATCGCGTAGTCCGGCCGCAACATGTCGCGCAGCTTGTCGTCACTGACTTGAGCGCGGAAGTAACGCTCCCAAGCCTTTTCGATCGCCTTTACCCCGATTCCCTTCGTCAGAGGCAGCACCCGCGCCTCGTGGTAGGCATATTGCCGGGTGCGACTCGCGACCAGCATGGCCGGGAAATGCCGGTACAGATACTTTTCCAGTGGCGTGTACGGGCGGTCCGGCTTGGGCAGCACATACGGAGCCGAGCGTTGCAGCAGATGCAGCCGCGCAACCCGGGGCGCGATCTGCGGGACGAATTGAATCGCCGACGCGCCGCTGCCGACCACCGCGACGCGTTTGCCCCGCAGGTCGTATTCGTGGTCCCACCGTGCGGAGTGAAAGACCTTGCCCGCAAACGATTCCAAGCCGGGGAACTTGGGATCGGCAGGGAGGCTCAGCTGGCCGGTGGCGGCCACCAAGTATCTCGACTCGACGGTGTCCCCATTGTCCAGTGCGACCAGCCATCGACTCGACCCTTCGTCGAACTCGGCCCGATCCACTTCCTGACCGAAGCGGACGTGGTCGATCACACCGTACTTTTGCGCGCAATGGTCGATGTAGCTCTGAATCTCCGGTTGCGTGCCGTACTTGCGTGACCAGTCATGGCTTGGCTCAAAGGAATACGAGTAAAGGTGCGACGGGATGTCGCACGCCGCGCCGGGGTAGGTGTTGTCCCGCCATACCCCGCCAACCCGGTCGCCTTTCTCCAGAATGGTGAACGGGATACCCGCCCGGCGCAGCTTGATACCCATGCAGACACCGCCGAAACCCGCACCGATGATGGTGACTTCGTTGCGATTCCCTGCCGCCATTGTCATCCGGAAGTCATCTGGGTGCGGTGAGAATCCGGCTCAACATGAACCGCCCGGATTCCTCGTCGACCATTTCCAACGCAATGCGCCGCGCCTTGACGGCAGCCCGGTCGGCCTTCACGTTGAGGTCACGCCGGCGCACCGTCTCCTCGCCCAGGCGACGCTGAATCGTTTCCAGCACAACCGCATCCCGCTTCGCCCACTCATGGAACATGGTGCGCAGAAACTCCGTGATGCGGGTGTCGTCAATCGCAAAATTGCGGGCCATCTGCAGGAAGACATGAGTGGTTTGCGGGGTTTCTGGAGTGAATCCCTGAATCCGCAAGAGCTCGTGGCCTTTTCCGTCCTGGGCGCCAGTCTCGGGGGCGATGGCGTAATGCTGGACATGCAGTGCCGGTGAGACGAATGTACCTTCCTCACGCCGGCTGCCGACCGTGTCGGCGGGAAGACCGGTGATCTCCATTTCCCACGGCGCAAGCCTGCTCGGTGGCGTCACCCGGGAGTAAGAGACGGACCTTTCGGACACTTCCACCTCGTTGAGCTGGGGCAGCACCTCGATATCCGGCGGCACGACCTCCGGATGCATCACGAAGACGTCGGTGAGGTCGAGGTAATGCTCGTGCAACAGCAGGTAATTCGCCTCGACACGCAGCACCTCGGTGGTGCTCGCCCAGCCGGTGCCATCGCCGTACCACGGCACCCGCGGCGGCGGGCGCAGCGCGGCAACGCCAGGATCGCCCAGCCAAATCCAGATGAACGGCGACTGCTCAAGCACCGGGTACGTGCGCACGCGGGCGCCGGGCGGCACGTTCTCCTGCGACGGCACGTCGACCAGGCAGCCGTCGGGGTCGTAGCCGAAACCGTGATAGCCGCAGATCACCCGGTCCCCGTCGCGCCGGCCTTCGGACAGCGGATAGGCCCGGTGGATGCAGCGGTCCTCCATCGCCACGATTTCACCGGAGCCACGTCGATACAACAGCACCGGCTTATCGAGCAGGCGACGCGCCAGCAGACCTTGCCCAACCTCGTCGCTGGTCGCAGCGACATACCAACAATTGAACGGGTAGTTGGATCTCATAGGTCGAGCACCAGCCTTTCTGAGCGGGAGCGCGAAACGCAGATCATGATGCTTTGATTCGCTGCCTTCTCCGAGTCGTTGAGTACCGAGTCGCGATGATCGCCCTCGCCCTCGATGATGTCGCACTCGCAGGTGCCGCAGACACCTTCCATGCAGGAGCCCAGCACGTCGACGCCGGCTTCCTCGCAAACTTCGTAGATCGATTTCTCTTGTGGCACAGTCACAGTCACGCCGGAGCGCTGACATTCCACTTCGAATGTCGCCAGCGCATCCGGTGACGGTTCCTCGAGCGCTTTGGCCGAGAACCGCTCGATGTGCAGGCTGCCGTCGGGCCAGGTTTTGCACGCCTCCTCGACAGCGGTCAGCAGTCCCTCGGGTCCGCAGCAGTACACCAGCGTGTTGTCTCCCGGGGCGGACAGCGCCGTGCCGAGACACTCCCGAAAGTTAGCCCCGTCCTGGGCGTCCCGAGCACAGACCGTGACTCGGTCACCGTAGCGCTGCAAGCCGTCGACGAAGGCCATCGACGACCGTGTCCTGCCGCCGTAGACCAGACGCCAGTCTGCGCCCGCCGCCTCAGCAGCCGCGATCATCGGCAGCATCGGTGTTATGCCGATGCCGCCGGCGATGAATAGATACCGCGGCGAACCCACCAGCGGAAAGTGGTTGCGCGGACCACGAACCCGTACCGTGGCACCCTCGTGCAGCTTGTCGTGCACGAACTGGGATCCGCCGCGACTGTTCGGGTCGAGCAAGACCCCGACCTGCCACTCGGCACGGTTTGCGGTGTCGCCGCACAGCGAATACTGGCGCACCAGCGACGGCGTCAGCATCAGGTCGATATGCGCGCCCGGTGCCCACTCGGGCAAGTCGGCGCCGGTCGGGTCCGCAAGCGTCAGCGTGACGACGCCGTCGGAGACCGTTTCACGCCCGCGCACCTCGGCATCGATCTCGACCTCACGATAGGCCGCCCTGGCCCGGGTTGTCTCTGTGGTCGTCATGCGCGCCACTCCTCCTCATCGCCAAGCTCTGCATCGTCGTTGGCGCGGATCGTCACTGTGTTCTCCGCACCGGAATTGAGTTGTATTGGTTGAGGAACAGCGCCCGCACCCGGTTCGGCTCGCCATCGAGTTCGAGGTCGGGGAAGCGTTCCAATGTCTGCTGAATCCACAGCCGCAGCTCTAGCCGGGCGAGGTTGGTGCCGAGGCAGAAGTGGCGCCCCCGACCGCCGAAGGCTTGGTGTTTGTCCGCAAGGCCCTCTCGGGTGATGTCGAACGTGTGCGGATTCGGAAACACCGACTCGTCACGGTTGGAGGCGATGTACCACAGCAGCAGCCGATCGTTTTCTTTGATCTGCTTACCTTTCAGCTCGGTGTCCTTCGTGGCGGCCCGTGCCATGAACGCGAACGCGGGATACATGCGCAGCCCCTCTTCCACCGCCGCGGGAATCAGCTCGGGGTGCTCGCGCAGCTGCTGACGCAGCTCCGGGTTGCGCATGATTTCCAGCATCGTCGAGCTGTAGGTTGCCCGGGTCGAGTCGTTGCCCGCCGACATCAGCAACACGAAGAACGTGGCGATTTCCAGCTCGTTGAGCTTCTCGCCGTCAACCTCGGCGTTGACCATGGCGTCAAGCAGGTTGCCGCCAAGCGAGCCGTCGCGCTTCGCGATCCGACCTTGGGTGTACTCGACGATCTCGGTGACCACTCCCGTCGGGTCATCCCATTGCTTGCGGATTTCCGGATCTTCGAACGCGGTGAACACGTTGGTCCAGTGCACCAGCGTGGCATCGTCCTCGGGCGGAGTGCCCAGCAGCGAACCGATCACCCGGGCCGGGATGGGCCGCGCGACATCGGCGACCAGGTCGAATCGCTCCTTGTCGGCCACGCTGTCGAGCACACCGCTGATGATCTGCTTGACGTGCCCCTCGTGACCAGCGACCGCCTCCGGGGTGAACTCCTTGATGACCATCGCCTTGAGTCGGTCGTGGCGCGGCGGGTCCATCGAAATCAGCTGCAGTCGCTGAAGATCCAATGAGATGCTGCCTATCTCATCCCAATGGAAGATGCCGCGCCTTTCCGAGGAGAACGTCCGGTGATCGCGGCTCACGGTACGCACGTCCTCGAAGGTCGTGATGTCCCAGAACCCGCCCTCTTCCGGCCGGTTGCGTTGTGGACTGAAGTGCACCGGGTCTTCGCGCTGCATCCGAGCGAACAGCTCATAAGGCGGGCCGTCGTCCCACACCGCTTGGTCGGCCAGGTCGACAGTGTCGAGATCCCGTTCGTGGATGGCTGTCATGGCTGCTCCTTTTACTTACGTTGAATTACTTTGCGTTTCGGGCGTTGCGATGGGACTTGCCGTCGAAGGGGCTGCTGATGGTGTTCAGTCTGCGCCGATGCGCCTTGACGGTAAATGGTTTGAGGGCAAAGATTGACGCCGGCACGCAATCGAATCGCGACCACGTCGAGTCACGTGGGTGCGCGAGTGCTTGCAGCCAAAATCCCTCTATCGCAAGCGATTTCATAGCGCCTCTACCGGGACTGCCGGAACGGCTATGTCGCGTTTGAGAATCTTGCCGGTCGGGCCCTTGGGCAGTTCGTCGACGAACCAGATCCGCCGCGGGTACTTGTACGAGGCGACCCGCTCCTTGACGAAGTCGCGGATCGCCGCGACGTCGGCCTCGGCTCCGGGTAGTAGGGCGATCGCGGCACCGACCTCTTCGCCGAGCAGCTCGTCCGGGACCCCGATCACCGCGGCCTCGCGAACGGCGGGATGCTCGTGCAGGACCTCTTCGATCTCACGCGGGTAAACGTTGTAGCCGCCGCGGATGATCATGTCCTTGAAGCGGTCGACGATGAAGAAGTAGCCGTCGGCGTCGACGCGTGCCAGGTCGCCGGTGCGGAACCAGCCGTCAGCATCGATGGCCGCGGCCGTCGCGTCGGGCCGGTTCCAGTAGCCCTTCATGACGTTGGGTCCGCGGATGGCGATTTCGCCGACGCCGTCGTGGCCCGGCTCAAGCAGCTTCATCTCGACGCCGTCGACCGGCGTGCCGATCGAGCCGGGTTTGGGCTCCCGCCCGGGATGGTTGAACGAGGCCACCGGAGAGGTTTCGCTCAGTCCGTAGCCCTCGAGCACCATAACGTCGAAGGCGCTTTCGAAGGCGCGCATCACCTCGACCGGCATCGCGGCCCCGCCGGAGATGCACAGCCGCAGTGAACCCGTGTCGGGACGCGCGGCGCTGTGCAGCATTGCGGCGAACATCGTTGGTACGCCTTCGAATACGCTGACCCGGTCACGCTCGATGATCTCCAGCGCCCGCTCGGGTGAGAACCGCGGAATCAGCGTCAGGCAACTTCCCGCTGCGACCGCGGCGTTCAAGCCTGCGGTTTGCCCGAACGCGTGAAACAGCGGCAGCGCGCCAAGAATCACATCGTGGGCCGAGAGGTCCAGCATCCGCGCCACCGTCTCGGCGTTGTGTCGCAGGTTGGCGTGAGTCAGCTCCGCGCCCTTCGGCGTTCCGGTGGTGCCCGAGGTGTAGAGGATGACAGCGGTATCGGTCTCCAGACGCGGAACCGGTTCGGCGACGGGCGCGGCGGAGCAGATCAGCTCTTCGAACTCACCCGGGATTACCGCGATGCACTCGGCCCCGGCGGCGTCCGCGCCCGCCTGGGCGGCCGGGACGAACTCGTGCCAGGCCAGCACCGCCTTGGCCGCCGAGTCGGAGAGGTAGAAGGTCGTCTCGCGTTCTTTCAGCAGTACATTCATCGGCACCACCACCCCGCCGGCACGCAGCACGCCGTAGTAGGCGACGGCGAAGTAGGGGACGTTGGGCAACATGACGCCGACGCGGTCGCCGGGACGCAGGCCCCGCTCGACCAGCAAGCCGGCCAGGCAGGCGCTGGCGGCATCGAGTCCCGCGTAGGGGATTTCGATCTCGTCGAGGCGCAGCGCGACGCGGTCGGGTTGGCGGCGCGCGGTCGCTGTCAGGTTCTCCGCCAGGCTGGTCATCACGTCACCTCGGATCAACCCAGAATCGGGAAGCTGCGACGTTTGGCGAGGCGATCCATGCCGTCTTGGATCGCGCCTTCGACCTGGTCGTATATCGAGTTGACGTATTCGGTGTCGTCGGCGCGTTCAGGGTCGGTGTCGACGTGGATCGGGTCCAGGAACTCGGTGCGGATCTTTGCCGGCAGCGGCAGGTGGGCGGGCAGGATCTCGATGGCGAGCGGGAACGGCACGCCGGCGATGATCGGCGCCGTGGCACCGCGCAGCCGCTTGCCCAGGCCCGTCCAGCGGGCGATGAACCGGCCTTCGGACAACACGAAGACGGTGTCGTGCCCGCCGATGGTCGCCACCGGCACGATGGGTACGCCGGAGCGAATCGCTTGGCGGACAAAGCCTTTGCGGCCGAACAACAGCGCCTTGTCGCGATGACGCCAGCTACGCATCGCGTCTTGCTCGCCGCCGGGCCACACGATTACGTCGTGGCCGGCGGCCAGCGCTTTGGTGACACCCTGCCGCGAAGCCGGGATGACGCCGACCGCCTTGAAGTAGTCACCCAGCAGCGGTGCGGCCATCAGCACGTCGTGGGCGGTGCCGTGCAGGATTCGGCGGCCTTCGAAGCGGCGGTACCACGAATGCACCAACGTCCAGGCGTCCATCGTCAAGGCGCCACCGGAATGGATGCCGATCAGCAGCGACGGCTCGTCCGGGATCCGGTGCCAGCCGTCGATCTCGAGGCGAAAATAGTGGTCGCACAAGAAGTTCCAGATCGGGTTCTGCACGTAGCGCATGAACTTTGCGTTGGGGCCGCGAAGCTGTTCGGACTCGCCAGTGCGCGCGGCGACCAGTTGCGCCAGCCATCCCTGCGGCGGCCGCGCCTTGCCGTTGGGCACGGTCTCGATCATGTCCGTCAACCCGTTGCGCGGGGTTGTCGTCGTCACCATCGGTTCTCCTCGTTTTCGTCGTCCGGTTCAGCTGGGAGAGACGCGGCCCGGCACAGACACACGGTCGAGTGTCCGTCCGCTGTGACCGCACGTCATCAGAGCCGATTCCGAGATTTCCCAGTCGACCTTGGCGGCCATCACAAACGCATTCCGGAAAGCTCGAGGGCCCACCACAGCCCGACGAGCACCTCTGTCTCGTGCAGACTTGCGCCGGTCAATTCCTCGAACCGGGTCAGCCGGTAACGAACGGTGTTCTGATGAACGAACAACCGCTTGGCAGTTCGATCCACGTGCATGTCGCAGGCCAGATAGGCGCGTAGCGTCGCCAGCAATTCGGTGGCCGAACCGCCGGCGGCCAACGGTTCTAGATATCGCTGCTTGAGCATTTCACCGATATCGAGATCCATTGCGACGGCTGCCCGCACCCCTAACGAACCGATGTCGTAGGCACCGCGCAGATTGCACGCCTGCGCCGTCATCAACGCGCGGGCGGCAAGCCGATACGACTCGGCAAGGTGCTTCAGCGATCTCGGTGGGCCGAACCCGGCGACCCCGTCGATGGTGCTGGGCGGCGGCTCACTCAGGAATCCCGCGATGTCGCCGTCGACGACCGCGCACAGTCCGCGTCGGCGCTGATCGGCTGCACCGAAACCCAGCGCCCGCTCCAGCTGGCGTCGATGCACCCCGTCCACAAGCCGGGCCCGGACCGCGACATATTCGCCTGCCGGGTCGAGCCCGTACACTTCGGCGTGCACGGCGACCTCGGCGACGGGGAGCGTACCCAGCAGCACACCTCGAACGAAGGCCGTGCGCCGTTCTTCTTCGGCGATGGCCTGCGCGACTTCGGCGCGGCGATGCGCCTTGGCCGTCGCGACCATCGCGACGTCCGACCATGCCAGCACCGACTGGATGAATTCCAGTATCTGGCCGTCTTCGACGGCGGAACGTCGGACGATCTCGCGCGCATAACCGAAGACCACTTCGACACCGATCCGCCAGGCGCGAAGCATGTCATCGACGGGAATACCTTGGCGGGCCCGCGCCTCACCGATCTCGGCCAGCTCCGCCAGTTCGTCGTCGCTGACATCCGCATGGCCGCCGCCGGCGGACACCAGCACCCGGTGAACCTGCAGTCCCACTTCCGCGGCGAGCGTCTGCCGCGGAATTGAGCGGTACGCCGGAAGCCGGGCCTGCATGGCCTCACCGATGCGGTCGGCAAGCTCTTTGTGCTCGTCGAGCATCGTCTCGAACAAGACGCTGCCGCTTCGGGCTTCCGGCGCTCGGCCCGGCAGGGTCACCAGTTGGGGTGTCATCAGGCCCGAGCGGCAGCGGGAATGGGCCGAGCCGGCAGCGACTTGGCGGCCGCCCTACCCGTCCGGTCGGTCCGAAACTCGCCGACCGCGTGCGTAACGGTGACGCCGAGCGGGATCAGCACGGGCAGCAGGATCATGACCAGATAGATGACCAAGCCGAGCATGGAGTCTCTCCTTTCTCCGCAAAGCGAAGACAGTTGGATTTCGTTGATCAGACGCTCGGGGCTGAATTCGAGGCCGCCCTGCGCTGGTGAAGAAGTTACGGAGAACGCGCCTGCGGGTCGACGTCCTGCGGCGACCAACTATCGGCAAGCCGTTGTCTTGCGAAGACAACGCCGACTACGTTCGGACCATGGGGGCGAACGGCAGTGGGACCGACCCCGCGATCGTTGCGAAGACCGCGGCGCTGGTTGCCGCCAGGCTCGATGACCAACTGGAGGCGGCGACGCAGTCAATCCAGCAACTGGTGGTCAGCGAGATCACGGAGCTGGCCGGTGACGCGCAGTTGGTGCAATTGCTGCGCGACACCGTGACGTCCAACGTCGACACGTTCTTCTCGGCGGTTCGCAACGGCATACCCGTCGAGCACATCGAGCCACCTACTGCCGCGCTCGAGTACGCCCGACGGTTGGCGCAGCGCGAGGTTTCGGCGAACGCATTGGTGCGGGCTTACCGGCTCGGGCATCGGGCGGCATTAGAGTTCGTGCTCAACGAGATTCGGGCATCGGGCCTCGATCCGCAACTGGCTCTGGACGTCTACGAGCAGATGGCGGCGGTGTCGTTCGCATACATCGACCTGGTCTCGTTACGGGTGGTGGCCACCTATCAGGACGAGCGCGATCGATGGTTGAGCAACCGAAACACCTTCCGCGCACTACATGTTCGTGAGCTGCTTGCCGGTGGCGACGCCGATGTCGACACGGCGACCCTCGACATCCGCTACCCGCTGCGCCGTCTGCACGTCGCGATCGTCACGTGGTGTAGCTCGACCGACGCAATCGAGCTGGACTCGATGGAACGCTTCGTGCACAAGCTGGCTGAATCGGTTGGCGCGCAGGAAAATCCGTTGTTCATTTCGGTGGACCGGGTGACCGGTTGGGCTTGGATCCCGCTATCGCGCGATTCGGCGCCGAACGCGCTCGCCACGATTCGCAAGTTCGCGGAGTCGGTACCGGATGGGCCGTCTATCGCGGTCGGCAACCCGCTGCCGGGAATCGACGGCTTCCGCCGCTCACATCAGCAGGCTGAACATGGCCGCTCGGTGGCGATCGCGTCGGGCACCGACAGCCGGCGGATCATCACCCCCAACGATCCGGGCCTGGCGATAGCGGCGCTGCTCGGCGAGAACGTCGAGTCCGCCTCGGCGTGGATCGCCGAGGTGCTCGGGCCGCTGGCGTCCGACACCGAAGCCGACGAGCGGTTGCGCGAAACGCTGCGCGTCTTCCTGCGCACCGGCGGGAGCCACAAGGCCGCCGCCGAAGAGCTGCACCTGCATTCCAACTCGGTCAAATACCGGGTGAACCGGGCCGTCGAACGACGTGGCCGGCCCATCGCCGACGACCGCTTGGATGTCGAGGTTGCGTTGCTGCTGTGCCACTGGTTCGGCGCGGCCGTGCTGGGGTGAGCGGGTCGGCTGCTAATCCTTGGCGTTGGATGTGAATCGTGGGTTTTGGTTGTGAATCCTGGGCGGAAAATCGGCCAGATTCCCGCCCTACGCGCACACCCAAAGCCACAGGCTCACAATGAAATCCGTAGGTTCACAAGGAAACCGTGAGCTCACGCCACGACCACCGAGGATTCAGCCATGCGACCAGAATCGGACGACCACGATGGAACCGTCGAGCAGCCCAGTCTGCCGTTACCCGATACGAACCGGCTCGAGGCATTCAGCGACGGAGTATTCGCGATCGTGGTCACCCTGCTGGTGCTCGACTTGAAGCCACCAGTGCACGCGCAGGGTCAGTTGCTGTCGGCGCTGGGCCGCCAATGGCCTTCGTATCTCGCATATTTCGCGTCATTCGCCTACATCGCAGTCATTTGGCTGAATCACCATCAAACATTCGTTGGTATCCAGCGCGTCAACCCCGGCGTGCACTTTGCCAACCTCGCCCTGCTGCTGACCACAGCCTTGATCCCGTTTCCCACCGCTGTGTTGTCTCAGGCGTTCATCGAAGGCATCGACAGCACGGACGCACGTGCCGCGGTGGCCCTGTACGCCGGCATCGCCACCGCGATGTGCGCGAGCTGGCTGCTGCTTTACCATCAGGTCCACCGTCACCGCCACCGTTTGCTCGAGGAGGGCGCCCACCGCGAAATGTTCGGCGCCGAGCGCATGCGCGCGATCGTCGGCATCGTGGCCTATCTGGCAGCGGGCATCGTCGGGGCGTTGTGGTTGCCGGCGATCGCGCTGGTGGTCTTTGTGGCGCTGCCCGTCTTCTACGGCCTCACCAGCGGGGGGCTGGGATCCGTGCGGCGCAAATAACCGTTCAGGCGGTAGCGTCGTTACCAGCGACCGACACTGCCATAGGGGGTCCCGTGCTAGGACGACGAAAAGGCCGAGGACTGTTCACGCGACCGGGAGGCGGCGCAGTGAGGGAACCCACCGTCATCAATGCGGGCGAGCTCAAGCGTTACGAGATCAGTGCCGACGGCGTCTACGCCGGCCTGGCCTCCTACGTCGACACCCGCAGTCAGCGCATCTTCTACCACACCGAGATCGACGACAAGTTCGCCGGCCGCGGCCTGGCCAGCACGCTGATCGCGTTCGCGCTGGACGATACCCGCGCCGCAGGAATCCGGATCGTGGCGATCTGCCCATTTGTCGCCGCCTACGTCGACAAACACGAGGATTACGACGACATCCTCGACCCCATCACTCCGCAGGCGCATGCCGTGGTGCGGGCTGAATTGGCTTGAGCCGGAGATACTCAAGGTTGCTACCGCAACCTCGAGTACCTCGGTTACCGGCGCGATACTAGCGGCGATACCGCATCGAAAAACGCAGCATGGCCGGTGTTTTCGGTACTAGAGTGGCTGGTGATGCCATAGCGAGAGTCCGGTGGCAATCACCGTGCAGTTCGGCCAAATTGGAAATTTACACACCAGACAAATTCGCCGATTTAGCATGTCGAGTTGTTTCCCTCACCGTAGGTGCATAAGTTGAAACCTGGGCGGTGAATCTGATTTGCCAACCGCTAACGTGCCATCGCCATCGAGTCCGAAGAGGCCTGCAACAACCACATGCAATATCTGACTGGGTGCGCCGACCTTTTGGCGGAGTAATCGGCGCGAGTGGCCCGCGCCCAATTGGTTTACCGGGTGGCGCTTTGAGGAATGAGGCAACGCTATGACAGGGTTCTCGACCGCAAATGGATTCCCTGACGTCGTCGTCACTGGTGCCGCAATGACGACCGCACTCGCCACCGATGTCGACAACACCTGGAAGAAGCTGCTGGACGGTCAGAGCGGGATCCGCAAGCTCGATAGCGAGGCCGTCGGCCTGTTCGACGCACCGGTACACATCGGCGCGCAGCTGCTCGAGGACTTCGACAGCGAGTTGACCAGGGTAGAACGACGCCGAATGTTGTTCCTGCAGAAGATGGCCATCGTGCTGGGCCGGCGGGTATGGGCGAGTGCCGGGTCACCCGAGGTCGACTCGAACCGGCTGATGGTGTCCATCGGCACCGGAATGGGTTCGACCCAGGATATGGCCTTCTGGTATTACGACATTCGCGAACGCGGTATGAAGGGTGTCAACCCGTTGGGCGTGCTGATGGCGATGCCCAACTCCGGATCCGCCTGGGTGGGTTTGGAACACAAGGCCCGGGCGGGGATCTTCACCCCGACGTCGGGCGCCGCCTCCGGTGCCGAGGGCATAGCTCGCGCCTGGCAGCACATTGTGCTGGGCGAGGCGGACATTGCGATCTGCGGTGGCATCGAGACCAAGATCGAGGCGGTGCCCGTCGCAGCGTTCTCTCGAATGGGCATGCTATCGACCGACAACGACGATCCTGCCGGTGCTTGCCGACCGTTCGATAAGGACCGCAACGGATTTGTCTTCGGCGAAGCGGGCGCGCTGTTGGTCGTCGAGACGGAGGCGCACGCCAAAGCTCGTGGCGCCCCCATCCTGGCCCGGCTGATGGGCGCGGCCATCACATCCGACGGTTACGACGCTGTGGCGCTAGACCCCGAAGGCGTGCGCGCCGCACACGCGATCACCCGGGCGATCCAGCTGGCGGGACTGCAACCGACGGATATCGGGCACGTCAATGCGCACGCCGCCGGTACCGATGCCGGTGACCTGGCCGAAGCGAAGGCGATCAACACTGCGTTCGGAGCGCACCGGCCGGCGGTTTATGCGCCGAAGGCGGCGCTCGGTAACTCGATCGGCGCAGTCGGCGCGGTGGAGGCGATACTGACGGTATTTGCGCTGCGGGACAACGTAATTCCGCCGACGTTGAACCTACGCAACCTCGATCCGGACATCGATCTCGACGTCGTGGCGGAGAAGCCTCGGCCTGGCGATTACCAATACGCGATCAGCAATTCGTTCAGCTTCGGCGGCCACAACGTCGCCTTGGCCTTCGGCAAGTACTGAGCCTGATATCGGCGGTGTGCAGCCATCCTTTACCCGAACTACAGAGACGCTCTTCATATTTGGGCATCGGTTGGCCCGGCACCGTTGCCGGGCCAACCGAAAGTTCGCTGACTACTTGAATAGATCCTTGTGGTCGGCCTTGATCGCGTCTGCGCCCTTCTCGCCAACCATGTAGACGGTGTTCTGGATGCGACAGTCAGGGATGATCGGGAAGACGGAAGCATCGATGACACGAAGCTTGTTGACGCCGTGTACTTTCAGCTTCGGGTCGACCACACCCTGCTCGATGTTCTTGGACAGCCGGTTGGTACCGCAGGGGTGGTATGACGTCTGGACTCGGTCCTGGATGGATGTCCTCATCAGCTCGTTCGAGTGCAGAGGCATGTCCCACGGGTACTGGCTGATGACGATGTCCTTGAAGCCGTCGCCCTTGGTGAGAATGTCGTAGGCCAGCCTGATGCCCTCGCGCAGCGCGATGATGTCGAGCTCGTTGGACAGATAGTTCAGGTTGATGTTGGGCTGCATGAACGGGTCAGTGCTGTTGAGCGTCACCTCGCCGCCGTCGTACGCCGGGCGGACCAGGTCGACCATCACCGTGATGTGATCACCCTCCGGCGGGGTCGGGTACTGCCACTGGAACGCACTGCCGAACGCTGGAACGAAGTCGAGCTCGAAGTGCGGCTGTCCCTCCGGCGAAAAGGGGTCGAGGCCACCGTTGGCGGCCTTGGCCTCACGGTAAACCGGATCCTTGTCCAGGTACTCGTCGACGCGCGGGAAGCCGATCATCTCGAGCAGACCGGAGCCCAGCGGACCGGAGTGGTCCTTCTGGTAGGCCGCGACGGCGGCGTCCTGCTTGGGGCCGGCGCGCAGCAGGTCGTTGTCGATGGCATAGCCTTCCTTGATCCGCAGCACGAACGGAACGCCCGGGTGATCGAACAAGTGCTGGCCGACGTGGCGCGAGTCGACAACTACCGGGATACCGTGCTTGGCCAACTCACGGCCGGGACCAATACCGCTGAGCATCAACAGCTTCGGGCTCTCGAATACGCCCTGGGAGAGGACGACCTCCCGGTTGGCGTAGAAGTTGCGTTCGTTGCCGGAGGCGTCGATGACCGTCACACCCTTGCAGGTGCGGTCGGCGTAATCGATGATCAGACGCTTGGAGCGAACCTCGGGCAGAATCGTGATGTTGGGCCTGTCCTTCACGAACAGGTAGCTGCCGGAACGCACGCCCCGGTAGATGGTGCTGACCGCATGAGTGAGGCCGTTCATCTCACCGTCGTAGATGTTCTCGGTCAGTGGCAGGCCGCGCGATTTCCAGGCCTGCGCGACAATGTCGCGGAATGCCTGCAACTCGGGGATGTTGTTGTGCGAAATGGGCAGCGGACCGCCGGCACCGATCCTCTTCATGTCGGGCGAGAATGTCCCGTGGTCGTCGTGATAGGTCGCGCTCTTGCGGAGGTAGGGAAGTAGCGGCTCCCAAGTCCATTCCGAGCCACCGTATTCCGCCCACCGGTCGTAGGTCGGCTTGCAGCCGGGAATCCAGCTGAAGTAGTTGGCCGCGGAGCTGCCCCCGAGGATCTTGCCGCGGGTCTCGTTCTTGTCGATGCGCTGCCACACGCCACGATCGACGAATTTGGCGAGGTAATCCCAGTCATACGGGCTGTGGCGGAGCTCCATCGCTGTTCCCGGCGTGTTGACCCCGTCAAGTTCCCAGGGATTGCCGACGCCGGCCTCGACGACCAGAACCGTGACGTTGGGATTCTCGGCCAAGCGGCCTGCAACGACGTTCCCCGCCGTGCCGCCACCGACAACAACAAAGTCGAACCGACCGCCATCTGGGGCACTGAGTTCGTCCGATAACATGAGTTCCTCCTCCAACGTCGGGTATCCAGCGGGGCCGCACCTTCGCGCCTTAGGCGTCATTTGCCACGCAGCTACGGATTTAATTCGTGCAATTAGCAGCATCTGCGTATGCCGTTTGGATCTCCATGTAGTCGGCTCCGTAATTCGGCGAGATTTCTCGCCGTGCTTTGGCGGCCGCTACAAGCGCACCCCGGTAGAGCCCTTGGAGCTGAAAGACACGAAGTGACTACCTCTTGTCGACACGCCGAGCGTGTACTGACGGCGAAAAATCTGCCGAATTCTCGCAGTGACTGCACGCTCGGCGCGTTGATGCCACGGCGCACCTCGCCTTGCGATAGAACGACTTTCGCCTTACCGGAGGTTTGCGGCGCGGACGCACTGTTCGACTCTTTGGCCGATGTCGGCGTCGATGTTGCGCCAGTACTCGAAGACGCGCGACAGCACCGGTTCCTTCACGCCCGCGCAGACATGGCCAACGATGTTGTGTACCAGGCGTTCTCGCTGCGCATCGTCCATGACGTCGCGCACCAGGGCGCCAGCCTGACTCCAGTCGTTGTCATCGGGACGCAGCGTGTAGGGGCTGCGCACCATCATTCCTCCCTCAACAGCCCATTTCACCACCGACGCGCGGTCCTCATCGGCTTTCGGCCCACCGTAGGAGTTGGGTGCATACACGGGGTCGGTGGAGTTGACGAAACGCATCTGCCCGTCCTTGGAATAACTGCGCACGGGACACTTTGGGGCATTGACCGGGATCTGGTTGTGGTTGGCCCCCACGCGGTGGCGGTGTGCATCTGCGTAGGCGAAACTGCGCCCGAGCAGAAGCTTGTCCGGGCTGAGCCCGATGCCGGGCACCAGCGCGTGCGGCGCGAAGGTCGCCTGCTCGACTTCAGTGTGGTGGTCGGTGACGTTGCGGTCCAATGTCATGGTGCCCAGATCGATGAGCGGATAGTCGGCATGCGGCCACACCTTGGTCACATCGAACGGGTTGAGCCGATAGGTCTTGGCATCCTCGAACGGCATGATCTGCACCTTCAGCGACCAGCTCGGATACTCCCCGCGGTCGATCGCGTCATACAAATCCCGCATGCAGCTATCCGGGTCGGTGCCGGCCAGCCGATCGCCCTCTTCCTGGGTCAACCACTCGATGCCCTGATTGGTCTTGAAGTGAAACTTGACCCAGGAGATCTCCCCGGCGGCGTTGAGGAAGCTGAAGGTATGCAGCCCATAGCCGTTCATGTGCCGGAACGTCTTGGGAATGCCGCGATCGCCCATCACCAGCGTCACCAGATGCGCCGTCTCGGGCGAGAGCGTCCAAAAGTCCCACTGCATGTTGTGGTCGTGGCAATCGTTGTTCGCGCGGCGCTTGGCCGAGCGAATCATCTGCGGAAACTTGATCGGGTCGCGGATGAAAAAGATCGGGACGTTGTTGCCGACGAGGTCGAAGTTGCCCTCGGTGGTGTAGAACTTCACCGAAAATCCCCGGGTGTCCCGCAGCGTGTCGGCGCTGCCGCGCTCACCGGCGTTGGTGGCCAGCCGAACAAACACGTCGGTCTTGGCACCTGGCTGGAACACCGCGGCCTTGGTGTAGGCGCTCAGATCATTGGTGACCTCGAACCTGCCGAACGCCCCGGTACCTTTGGCGTGCGGTTGCCGCTCAGGGACCCGCTCCCGATTGAACGCAGCCAACTGCTCGATGAGATAGAAATCCTGCAACAGGACCGGGCCATCCGGACCCACCGTCAACGACAGCTCGTCGCTGGGCGCCGGAGCACCCGCATTTGTCGTCGTAAAATTCTCAGTCATATCAGCATCCTCTCGGGTGTGAAATCTCGGTTGATATAAAGCAATTCGATCAACTTGGCGTTAGCGGAGTTGCGTTGAATCGGCGGGACGGCCCGGGGGGAGGTTCGGGCGTCCCGCCGATGGCTCAATGCGGCGACTGAGCGGAAGCCGCAGCGCGTGTACCAATGGAGTGCTACTCGGACTTTCGGTACGCATCGATATCGGACTGTTCGATTGACCGCGCGAACTCTTGCCCTTTGTCCGTGAGCTGCAGCCACGCGGCATACATCCACCTCTCAGGATCGTCGTAATGCTTGAGGTAGACGTGCGAGATCTTGTGCATAGACCGCTCCAGCGGCTGGTCCCAGGCAACGAATCGTTCACCTTCGGTGGCCACACCGCCCAGATGTTCGCCCAACATGACCTGGGCGCCCAGCCTGGCCAGCCCGTCGTTCACCAACGAACGGATGACCTCCAGGGTTTCGTTCTGTACTTCCGACGGCGCCGCCGAAGGATTGCGTTGTTTGACATACCAGTCCACGGCGTTCAGATCGACAGGTTGGCCGAGGGCTTCGAGCAGCAGCCCGCGGCGCACCACCTCGCGCGGCGTGATTTCATTTTTAGCTTGCATACCGACCTCAGTCTCCTTTGCCGTCGCTGCGCACGCTGCAGTCAACTTTCTGCTCAGCGCACTCAAATATCAACAGAGTCGATTCCAAGGCGTCGAGTCCATTTCTCCCGCCGCTTTGGTAGTCGCTACAACAGCACCCAGCGGGCCTCCCCTGGCCAGAATGTGAGTTAGGCTCCTCGAGACCGGCGACGAAAGGATCGAAATGCGGCTATCGACTCGAAACCAACTCAAGGGAACGATCACTGAGGTCGAACTTGGCAACGTCACGGCGATTGTCAAGGTTCGGCTCGACGGTGGTGATCAAATCGTCACGTCGTCGATTACCAAGGATGCCGCGACCGAATTGGGCATCAGGGCCGGCCAGCCGGCAACGGTATTCGTCAAGTCGACAGAAGTGACGATCGGCGTCGAGTAAGTCGCCGATCGGCTCCTCGACCACCTGCGAGGACCACCTGCCGTGCGGGCAACGACGGCGCCCGCGGCCGGGTCGTCCACCAGCTCCTCATGTTCACCCAGCCGAATCGGCTGGTCGGTCAGCGCCGCGCGCAGCATGGCGGCACTCATGGTCGAGAGAGACCGCCGCAATAGGGAGCCGTCGGACTGGCCGAGCTGAAGACTAGACCGACGAATCTCCTTGACTGGTCAGTTTGTTTCGGCTTCTTTAGTTCCGCATCCGGACGCCTGTCGACGCAGGCCAGCATGGTGCCGTTGTAGCAGAGCGTGAAATCCCCTGGCATCCAACGGGTTACGGCCTCTCGATCATCGGAATACGCGGCGGCCGGCACCCGACTTGACGGTGGGAATTTGCAACTGCCAGTCCTTTCTGGCGGAGACGGGAAGCAAACGCACGTCCATTGAACGCTTCGCTTCGGCCATTCTCTTGTAGCGGCTCCCAAGACTTGCGGTCTGAATCTAGGGCGCCGCTCTATAGCGGTGCATCGAGAGCGCACAGAAACTCAATCGCAGGACCGGGACCCAGCCGCCGTGTGCAGCTTTGGTGTCGAGTACAACGGCCGGCTTGGAAGCGCGACCCAGGGTAGGAACTGTTGACGAACCGTTCGACGGTGCTGAAACCCGATCCGATTGCCGTTAGCCGTTATTCGTCAACGCGCGCTGATGCCACCTGCTTAGCTGAACGCCCAAACATGAACGGGCGCACCAAGGAAGCGCCGTCGGGATTTACAACGACGTTCATGCGCCCGGCATCCGTCCGTGAACATCCGTCCGGTCGCGACCGCCCCCTGCGCTTACACCTTGTCGTGCCGCCGGCGCTACACCTGCCTGACTCCGCTGCAGCATCCGTCTTCCGGGCCGTGCGATTGCACGGTCCGGTTGGACGTGACGTCGTCGCCGAGGTCACAGGGCTGAGCATCGCCGCGGTGTGTCGTCAGGTCACTGCGCTCCTCGACGTCGGTTTGTTGCGCGAGCGTGCGGACCTCGCCGTCTACGGGGGGATCGGACGACCACGGGTACCCGTCGACATCAACCACGAACCCTTCCTGACGCTAGGCATCCACATCGGCCCGCGAACCACCAGCATCGTGGCTACCGACCTACTCGGTCGCACGCTGGACACCGTCGAAACTCCCACAGTGCTGAGTCCTCCCGCGCCTGCGCTGGCATCGCTGGCCGCCTGCACAGAGCGGTACCTGAGGCGCTGGCGCCGACGCCGCCTGCTATGGGTCGGGGTGGCGATCGGTGGCGTGGTTGACAGCACCACCGGCCACGTCGACCACCCTGGCCTCGGTTGGCGGCAGGCCCCGGTCGGGGCGGTGCTGGCCGAAACACTCGGCCTGCCAGTTTCGGTGGCATCCCACGTCGACGCCATGGCCGGTGCCGAGTTGTTGCTCGGCACACGAACATTCGTGCCCAGCGCGCCGACCAGTCTGTATGTCTACGTGCGCGAGACTGTCGGTTATGCACTGGTGATCGGCGGCCGGGTACATTGCCCCGTCAGCGGACCCGGTACTATCGCGACTCTCCCCGTGCGGTCTGAACTCCTCGGTGGTACAGGGCAATTCGAGTCGACGGTCAGCGACGATGCGGTCCTAGCGGCAGCTCGCCGGCTTCGGATCCTGCCCCCCGCCACGACGAGCCGCACGAATTCGTCTGAAACCGCCATCACCGAACTGCTGCGGGTAGCGCGAGCCGGCAACCAACGAGCGAAAGAACTGTTGGCAGAGCGGGCCCGAGTGCTGGGCGAAGCGGTCGCGTTATTGCGCGACCTTTTCAACCCCGACGAGATAGTGGTGGGTGGTCAAGGCTTCACGGAGTATCCGGAGGCGATGAGGGACGTGAGGGAGGCGTTCACGGCACGCTCGGTGCTGCCATTCCGCGATATCCGCAGCACGGTCTTCGGCAACCGAGTCCACAAGTCCGGCGCCGGCATCGTATCCCTGAGCGGCCTGTACGCCGATCCGCTGGCCGCGATGCGCCGAACCGCACGCCAAGGGCCCCGCGTCCAAGTTTCCTCATCCACCGGCGAAGGGCGGCAGAACATCGATCGTTGAGCCAAATCCCAACGGCTGAGCGCGATTACGCACGGTGATGCCGTCACACAAAAAGGAGCATCGGCAAAGCACCCGGGCCAGGTCGGGATTCTGCCGCCCCAGCACATCGACGACCTGGGCCAGTGTCGTCTCGGCACCAACGATCAACAGCTCCGAATCGCACCCGGCTGCGGCGCGGGAGGCGGCAAAGTATCGCACGGTGATCTGGCCCGATCCGAGCGCCATTGTCGACATTTCAGCCGCCGATCGCGCTCATCGGCCGCGCCGGCTGGACGAAACCCGGGTCGTTGATCCCGTGGCCCGCCGGCTTACCCCACATGGCTGCGCGCCAAACCGCGGCGACCGCGGAATCGCTTGCGCCACGGCGCAACAGCTGGCGCAGGTCGGTCTCGTCGGTGGCGAACAGGCAACTGCGGATCTGTCCGTCGGCGGTCAACCGGGTGCGATCACATGTCGAGCAGAACGCATGTGTCACCGAGGCGATGATGCCGACTTTTCCGGTGCGCCCCGTTGTGGGATCGGTGATCTGCCACAACTCCGCCGGGGCCGAGCCGCGCGGCACGGTATCGGGTTCCAGCCTGAAACGGCGTCCCAGCACCGCCAGTACCTGATCTGCCGTCACCTCGGCGTCGCGGCGCCACTGGTGACCGCCGTCCAACGGCATCTGCTCGATGATCCGCAACTGGTAATCCTGGTCGAGGCAGAAACGCACGAGCGGCACCACATCGTCGAGTCCGGTCCGAGGCTGCAGCACCGCGTTCACCTTCACCGGTCGCAGCCTGGCCTGGTATGCAGCGGCCAGTCCGGCCAGCACGTCGGCGAGCCGGTCGCGGCGGGTGATGGCCGCAAAGTGCGCGGGGTCGACGCTGTCCAGCGACACGTTCACCCGGTCCAGTCCGGCTTTTGCCAACGCGTGCGCACGCTTGGCTAATCCCACGCCGTTGGTGGTCAGTGATATCTCCGGCCGAGGGCGCAACGCGGCGGTTGCGGCGACGATGTGCTCAAGATGCCTGGCAAGCAACGGTTCTCCACCGGTGAATCGCACCTTGGTAACGCCCAACTGCGCAACGGCGATGCGCACCAACCGGATGATCTCATCGGGGCGGAGCAGCGCTTTGCCGGGCAGCCAAGGCAGGCCCTCGGCGGGCATGCAGTAGGTACACCGCAGATTGCACCTGTCGGTCAACGACACTCGCAGATCCGTGGCCACCCGCCCATAGCTGTCAATCAGCGGGCCTTTGGCCGGGTACGCCGTGGCCGGACCCGGGGACCGCAGCCGGACCGATGGAATGCCGAGCGTGGTGACGGTCATGGTGCCTTCATCGTGAAAGCAGGTCCGACGTAAAGCTCAACACAGCTACTCCGAATCCTACTGCCTGGCAATAGTATTCCCTTCTCAGCACGTCGTGAGCCGCTCGGGCGGTGCATCTCCATGCCACCCGGCAGGCTCCGTAACTGCCTGTCCTGCAGTGACTTTCACCGCTGCATCGGCGATGCCGAATGGTGTCAGAGCGACGGGAACTGGAACTTCAACTCGATTTGGTTACCCGTCGTCAGGGTGCCCTTCGGATACACGTTGACATCGACCATGTGCGGCATGGTGTTGTCCATCGCGTAGTAGTCTCTGGCGAAGTCGTCGTCCTTCGCGGTGTTGCCCTCGCTGTCTGTGGCGCGGCACTGCAGCAAGTATTCACCCGGGGTGACGTCCTTCCAGGTGAACGACCAGCCGACCCAGGCCCACTTGCCGAATGGCTTATCGAGCTTTGCCGGTGACCAAGTGTCACCACCGTCGACGCTGACTTCCACGCTCTCGATGGAACGGCCGCCGGACCAGGCGCGGCCACGCAGCTCGACGGCATCCGTCTCCTCCAAATGGCGGATCCGGCATACGAAATCGGGGATGCCGGGCGGGATCATCATCGCCCGCACCTGCTGGAAGGTGGCCATGGTGAGGTTCTTGTAGTTGTCGTCTTCGGCGTAGCTGTACCACTTCATCTGGTTCTTGGTGAGCCGCCAGTCGATCGCCTCGATCGAATCGATCCATTTGACGTTGGTCATTCCCAGCCAGCCCGGGACCAGTAACCGCAGCGGGAATCCGTGCTGCGGCGGCAGCGGCTGGCCGTTGATCTCGTAGCACAACAAGACATCGTTGGCGGGGTCCATCGCATAATCGACGGTGAGACTGCGCTGGAAGTGTTGCACTTCCGCTCCATCCGGCGGCCCCTGGATGCCCTTGTCTTTACCGGTGAACAGGATCTCCACCGCGTTGTCCAGGACGCCGGCGTCCTCGAGTACCCCGCGCAGCGGTGTACCGGTCCACTCGGCGGTCCCGATCGCGTCGTGATTCCACGGCACGTGCGCCCAGAGGCGCCAGCGTTGGGAGGCACGGCCGTTGCCGCAGCATTCCATCGTGGCCGGGATGGTCACCTTTGGCTTGCTGCGGAAGTAGTCCATGTCCAGGTTGAGCTTGTTCTTCACCAGGCCGCCGACCTTGACCTGATAGGTCTTCTCGTCGATTTCGGGGACGTCGTAGTGGATCAGCAGGTAATGCATGCCGATCGGGGTGACCGGGTAGGTCAGGCCCTCGAGGTGCATGCCGTGGCAGCGGCTTTTGCCGGCGACCTCCATCACGGTGAAGTTATCGAGACGGTCGGTGTGCTGATAGTCCTTGTACGGGGGTATATCCGGGTTTTCCGACCTCGACGCCGCGAGAGCAGCAGGCGGCACCTCCAGGGTGAAGCGCTTGCCGTTCGCAGTCGGATAGCTCTGTTTCGTGGTGGTCATGGTGCCTCCCTGCGCTGCTTCGGAATCGCTGTCGCCGTCCCGGTCGGAATGAATTCGGCACCGCAACTTTGTCGGTCAGGCCGGCAGAGAGCGGGCAGAAGCAACTATTCACTGAGCAATCGCGAGATCCATTGGAAAAATCTCCAAAATCGACGAGTTCCGCAGCGCAGCACTGGACGTGAGAACCTCGTCGGCGGAACATATGAATCCATGGGCACTCATTCACGGAATGTGTCACGGCCGAAATCCGCAACTGCGTTTGTAGCGAGTTCCGATTGATAGGAAATTTTGATCGTGCGGCCAAAGTGGATCATCCACTACCCGCCGGCTCCCTTGTGACTGCTGCCCAAGCCCGGATCGGTGGAGGTCGGCCAAAGCGTCGCGTGTGGATGGCCCGGCGGCCGAAACCTGGTAGCAATAAGGAGGGTTCGGCGCAGGCGTCGGCGGCCACGAGGAGCGATCCGGGCTGCCAGGGCAACCGGCAGGCGGCTAGCGACAGCCGCGGAATTGAACCTAGACGGCGGTGTGCAAACTCAATACAGTCTTTCGCAAGTTGCTTGGGGGGGCAGGCAAGCGTGAACTGCTGCAGATCGGAGCGCTGATGAATATCGTCGACATTTCCCGGTGGCAGTTCGGGATCACGACCGTCTACCACTTCATTTTGGTGCCGCTCACCATCGGGTTGGCCCCGTTGATTGCGCTGATGCAGACGATTTGGGTGATCAGGGGGAACGTCGCCTGGTATCGGTTGTCCAAATTCTTCGGCAAGTTGTTCTTGATCAACTTTGCTTTGGGCGTGGCGACGGGGCTGGTGCAGGAGTTCCAGTTCGGCATGAACTGGAGCGAGTATTCGCGGTTCGTCGGCGACGTGTTCGGTGCGCCGCTGGCGATGGAGGGCCTGGCGGCGTTCTTTTTCGAGTCGATCTTCATCGGGCTGTGGATCTTCGGCTGGACCAGGCTGCCGCGGCTGATCCATCTGGGCTGCATCTGGGTGGTGGCTATCGCCGTGAATGTGTCTGCGTTCTTTATCATTTCGGCGAACTCGTTCATGCAGCACCCCGTAGGCGCACATTTCAACCCGAAGACCGGACGTGCCGAACTGGACAGCATTGCGGCCTTGCTCACCAACAACACCGCGATTGCGGCGTTCACCCACACGGTGCTCGGCGCTTGGCTGACCGCCGGGGTGTTCGTTGCCGCCGTATCCGCGTGGTGGATGGTCCGCGACCCACAGGCGCCGGATGCGCGCACGATGCACAGACCCGCGACGATTCTCGGTTGTCTGGCGGTACTGGCCGCGGCCGTTGGGCTCTTCTTCACCGGCGACGTGCAGGGCAAGCTGATGTTCCAGCAGCAACCCATGAAGATGGCGTCGGCAGAATCGTTGTGTCACACCGAGACCGATCCGTACTTCTCGGTTCTGACCGCGGGCACCCACAACAACTGCGACAGCATCACGCGCGTCATCGAAGCGCAGTACGTGCTGCCGTTCTTGGCCGAGGGCAAGTTCAGTGGTGTCACGCTCGAAGGCGTCAAGGACATTCAGCAGCGATACGAAAAGCAATATGGGCCAGGCGATTACCGGCCTAACCTGTTCGTCACCTACTGGTCCTTCCGCGTGATGGTGGGCTTGCTGGCGGTGCCTGTGCTGTTTGCCCTCACGGCACTGTGGATGACACGCGGCGGCCGGGTTCCGCGACAACGGTGGCTTTCCCGGTTGGCGCTGATCACTCTGCCGACCCCGTTTATCGCCAACAGTGCCGGTTGGGTATTCACCGAGATGGGCCGGCAACCCTGGATCGTAGTGCCCAATCCGACCGGTGACCCGAATGTTCATATCACCGTGGCGCAAGGGGTTTCGGATCACAACGTCGCGACGGTAGTGCTGTCGCTGACGACACTGACCTTGGTCTATGCGGTGCTGGCGGTGATCTGGTTCTGGCTGCTGCGGCGCTATGCGATGGCCGGGCCGCAGGAGCACGACGCCGAACCCGCGCCGGCCAGCCCACCCAAAGCGGCTGAGTTGGCACCGCTGTCTTTCGCTTACTAGAAGCCCACTGAGAGGAGCTGATTCACCGTGCAGGAGCTATGGTTCGTCATCCTCACCGGGTTGTTCCTCGGCTTTTTCATCCTGGAAGGCTTCGACTTTGGGGTCGGAATGCTGATGGTGCCGCTCGGCCGCATCGCCAAAGGCGATCCGGAAGCGCATCGCCGTGCCGTCCTCAACACCATTGGGCCGGTGTGGGACGGCAACGAGGTGTGGTTGATCACCGCGGGCGCGGCGATGTTCGCGGCCTTCCCGAACTGGTATGCCACCGTCTTTTCCGCGCTCTACATACCGCTGCTGGCCATCCTGTTCGGCATGATTCTGCGGGTGGTGGCCATCGAGTGGCGGGGCAAGATCGACGATACCCAGTGGCGCGCCTTGGCGGACTTCGGGATTGCGGCCGGATCATGGCTACCGGGCATTCTGTGGGGCATGGCCTTTGCCATTCTGGTGCGCGGACTTCCGGTCGATGCCCATCACCGCGTGCACCTTGGCTTCGGTGACATCGTCAACCCGTACACGGTGCTCGGCGGTATAGCGACAGCCGCACTGTTTCTCTTTCACGGCGCCGTGTTCCTCGTCCTCAAAACCGCCCAGGGAGTGCGGGAGGACGCCCTGCGCGTCGCCACCGCATGGTCGTTGCCGGTGACTGTCGTAGTCGCTGCATTCGGCCTATGGACTCAGCTCGCGCACGGTAAGGAGTGGACCTGGTATGTGCTGGCGGTTGGCGTGGCTGCCCAGCTGGTGGCGGTCGGGCTGGTCTGGCGTCAATGGGTGGGGCTGAAAGTCATGACCGGTAACCCGCGAGAAGGCTGGACCTTTGTGTGCACGACCCTGGTGGTCGCTTCGGTGGTGGTACTGCTTTTCGGGGCTCTTTATCCCGATCTTGTTCCGTCGACGCTGAGTCCGGACTTCAGCGTCACCATCTACAACGCTTCGTCGACGCCCTACACGTTGAAGGTGATGACTTGGGCCGCAGGGATTTTCGCGCCAGCGGTGCTGGTGTACCAGGGCTGGACCTACTGGGTGTTCCGCCGGCGCATCTCCGCCGAAGGCATACCGGCCTCAATCGGATTACCCAGGGCCGCAGCACGAACCACGCAACGAGCAGATACTGAGGAGATTGCCGCATGACTACGACATCACCGGGCGAACCGACCCCGGCCGGCCCGACGACCGACGCACCGGCCGAGGTGCTACTGGGCCAGGGAACGCCTGAAACTGCGGCACCGGGATGCGGCCCGGGCAAAGGCCGCCCGAAAAAGCGCGACTACCACCACCCTGCGGCAGGGTATGGGGCCTCGTTCAGCGTAGGCAAAGTGTTGCTGCAACGCCGTGAGATCCTGGAAGGCCCGCAGATCATCGTGCGGATGAACCACGAGAACGGCGGATTCGACTGTCCCGGTTGCGCGTGGCCCGATGACCGCAAAGGCCTGCGCTTGGATATCTGCGAGAACGGCATCAAGCACTCGACCTGGGAGATGGACCCCAAACGGGTAGGCCGGGAGTTCTTCGCCCAGCACACCGTCGCCGAATTGACGACCTGGAGCGATTTCGCATTGGAAGACGCGGGCCGGCTCACCGAACCCATGGTCTACGACGCGGCAACCGATCACTACGTGCCCATCGAGTGGAACGCGGCGTTCGAACTCGTCGGGCAGACCCTGCAAGGCTTGGATTCGCCCAACCGTGCCGCCTTCTATACCTCAGGCCGGCTGGGCAACGAAGCAACCTTCCTCTACCAGTGGTGGGTGCGGGAATTCGGCACCAATAACTTCCCGGACTGCTCGAACATGTGCCAGGAGGCCAGCGGTACGGCCATGCTGGCGTCGCTGGGCACCGGCAAGGGCACCGTCGACCTGGCCGACTGGGAAAGCGCCGAAGCCCTCATCATCATGGGCGTCAACGCCGCATCCAATGCTCCGCGAATGCTGACCGCACTGGCCGAGGCATACCGCCGCGGGGCTCAGATCGTGCACATCAACCCGTTGATCGAAGCGGCCGCGACCCGCACCATCGTGCCGCACGAGATGATCGACATGGCACTGTTCCGGGCCACCGACATCAGCACGATGAATATCCAGCCGCGCATCGGCGGGGATTTCGCACTGATCCGCGGGGTGGCCAAAGCGTTGCTCGAGGCTTCTCAGAACGATCCCGACGCGATCGACCAACTGTTCATCGACCGCTACACGCACGGTTTCGCCGAGTACCGCGCGGCGTGCGAGGCCGTGAGCTGGCCGGAGATCGAGCACCAGTCGGGCGTTCCGGTCGAGCAGATTCACGCCCTGGCCAGGGTGTACCGGGAGGCACGAGCCACTGTCATCGCGTGGTGCCTGGGCGTGAGCCAGCACGCCCACGGCCCTGACGCGGTTCGGGAGATCGTCAACCTGCTGCTGTTGCGCGGCAACATCGGTCGGGAAGGCGCCGGGCCGTGCCCGATTCGCGGGCACAGCAACGTGCAAGGCAACCGAACCTGTGGCGTCGACCACCACCCCTCTGACGATTTCCTCGATCGCATCGCCGCCGCCTGTCAGATCGACGTTCCGCGCGCGCACGGCCTGGACGTGGTGGCCACGATCAAGGCGATGCACCGTGGCGATGTCACGGTATTCGTCGGCATGGGCGGCAATTTCGCGCTGGCCGCACCCGACACCGCCTACACCTTTGAGGCGCTGCGCCGCTGCGAGCTGACCGTGCAGGTCTCTACCAAACTCAATCGAAGTCACCTCGTGCACGGCCGCCAGGCTTTGATCCTGCCGTGCGTCGCTCGTACCGAGATCGATCGGCAGGGCGGTGTGCCGCAATCGATTACGGTTGAGGATTCGATGAGCATGGTACATCTGTCAGTGGGCATGAAGGAACCTGCCTCTCCCGACCTGCGCTCCGAACCAGCGATCATCGCGGGCATGGCGCAGGCAACGCTGCCTGATTCACGAACGCCGTGGCAAGACCTGATCGCCGATTACGACCGGATCCGCGACCGAATGGCCAAGGGACTGTATGGTTTTGAGGACTTCAATCGTCGAGTTCGTCAGCCACTGGGCTTCCGCATCCGCCAGCCAGCCAGGGAGCTCGTGTTTTTCACACCATCCGGTAAGGCCGAATTCTCCGCCGCCGCACTGCCGAACGTGATTCCCGCCGAGGGTCGGCTGGTACTGGGGACCATGCGCTCACACGACCAGTTCAATACCACCGTGTACTCCGACGACGACCGTTATCGGGGCGTGAAGAACCTGCGCACGCTGCTCTTCATGAACACCGCGGACATGGCCGCTATGGGCATCAACGAGTTCGACCGCATCGACATCACCAGCATTGCTCGCGACGGCAGCCGCCGCAGCGTGTATGGCTACCGCGCGGTGGGCTACAACATTCCGCGGGGCAGCGCCGCGGGCTATATGCCCGAGCTCAACGTGCTCTGCGCGATCGACGACTACAACAAGCAGAGCGGTCAGCCTGTAATGAAGCATGTTTCGGTCGAGGTCACGTTGTCGGCGGCCCGATGAGCATGGAGTCCGCATGGGCCGGGTGACGACCCGCCGACCGGCTAGTCACGTTGCCGCCGGTGGCGTGTTTCCGCGGCCGGAGACGCTGGCTGTGGAGGAACCGCTGGAGATCAGGGTCAACGGCAGTCCGTTGACGGTGACGATGCGCACGCCTGGCTCGGATTTCGAACTGGCACAGGGTTTTCTGCTCACCGAGGGGGTAATTGCTCACCGCGACGATGTGCTTGACATGCGCTATTGCCGCGGCGCCCGAGCTGACGGCCTCAACACCTACAACGTGCTCGACGTGACTTTGGCGCCCCATGTGCCGATGCCGGACACGCACATCACCCGCAACTTCTACACCACCTCGTCATGCGGCATCTGCGGCAAGGCGTCACTGGAAGCGGTGCAGACGGCTAGTCGATACTGCCCCGGTGACGACCCAATCACGATCGATGCACAGGCGCTGACCGCGATGCCGGAGCGATTGCGGGCGGCTCAGCAAGTATTCGCCAGTACCGGCGGGCTGCACGGGGCGGCGTTGTTCGATGGCGGCGGCATCATGCTGGTGGTCCGCGAGGACATCGGCCGCCACAACGCGGTGGACAAAGTGATCGGCTGGGCGATTGGGCAAGACCGGATACCGCTGAGCAGCAACGTATTGCTGGTCAGCGGGCGAGCGTCATTCGAGTTGACCCAGAAGGCAGTAATGGCCGGAATCCCGGTGCTGGCCGCAGTTTCCGCCCCGTCGTCGTTGGCAGTGGATCTGGCTACCCAGTCCGGGCTGACGCTGGTGGCCTTCCTGCGCGGGGCGTCCATGAACGTCTACAGCCGCCCCGATCGCATCTTGAGGCAGTCCGAGTAGCGGTGTTAAACCGACCTCTGGATCAGCCGCCCAGTTCGCGCGCCGCCTCGTCGATCAGGTCGGTGATTGCAACGGGCTGTGAGGCTAGCGATGCATGACTGGCATCGAGCTCGAGGAGCTGACGCGGATTCATCCGCTGGGCCATGCGCCGTTCGTTATCGGGGTGGATCATGCGGTCCTGGGTTGACACCTGATACCAGCTCGGCTTCGCGCGCCACGCCGGCGTAGTGACGTTGTCACCGAAAGTCGATGCCAGTGGCGCTTTTTGGGTGACCGCCATGACCAGGGCCTGCTCGGCCGGCAAATCCTGGCAGAAGCTTTCGTGGTATTTGTCTTGCCTGATCCACAAGTATCCGTCCGAATCCGGCGTCAAGTTGTCGATAGCAGCCGGCGGAATTTCTTGGCTGATCTGGCCTGGGCTCTCGCCGGCGTCGGGAGCAAACGCCGCGACGTAGACCAATCCGACCACGTTGGGCAAGTCACCGGCCTCGGTGATCACCGCCCCACCGTAGGAGTGACCAACCAGCAACACCGGACCATCGACTTGCCGGACCATCTTGCGGGTCCGTTCCGCGTCATCGGCGAGCGAGGTCAGCGGGTTCTCGACGGCGAACAGCGACTCATAGCCTCGTTTGTGCAACTCGACGATGACGCCTGCCCAATGGGCAGCTCCGCCCCAAAAGCCGTGAACCAGAACAACTGCCGGCTTTTCGGCCATCGCGATCACTCCTCACATCGATTGGAATACTCAGCGATCTTAGCGTCAAGCTACACCTCTGGGTGCCTCGGGATCGACTACTTGTTGCAGCTCGTCGACGCACTGATCGATGACGACGACCAGCGCCACTTCGTTGACCGGGCCGGGCGGGCGTAGTGCCGCGGCGCGGCGTCGCACGGAGTTTAGCTGCGTCACAGCGATTTCCGGCTCACCAGCGCCCACAGCTGCCGCCGCATCAGCCAAGTCGCTGGCCGCGGCACGCACCGATTTGCCATCGGCATCACCGAGGCCGCGCGCGGATGTGACAACTTGCGCCAGCTGCAGCACCGAGTTGCCGAACAGCGCCAAGTGCGCCGCTTGGTGATCGGCGGCGCGCACCGAGTTGCGCAATGGCCAGCGGCGCGGGCAGACACGTGCCAATTGAGTTGCGGTACTGCGAGCTTCGATAAGGCCCGCCAGTTGCCGATGGAGCCGATCGGCCGCGGCAAGTGTCCAGCTTTGATCGGACGGCGCCGAATCAACTGTGCGTCGTCCTATTTCGGCGAAGATCTCCTGCAGCGCGGATAACACGTCCGCGCGGGCATCGCGCAGGACGGCCAGCGGATTCTTAGGGAAGAGCAAGATGCTGAATACCACCGCCAGGCCGCCGCCGATCAGCGCGTCATACAGCCGTTCCACACCAAGCCCGGTGTGCGGCAACGCCATTATCAGGATTGCCGAAATCACACTTTGGTTGACGAACATCGTTCTTTGGGCGCTGAAGCCTTGCGCAATCAACACCGCCAGAGTCAGCGAAAGCAGAACAGCCACACCCATACCGATCGTGCCGGTTCCGAGCGCGGCCAGCACAGCGGTGCCCACACCGATGCCCAACGTGACGCCGATGATCATCTCGATGGCCAGTTCCGCCCGTACCCGATTGGTCATCCACAAACACACCGCCGCGGAGATCGGCGCGAAAAATGGCTCCCTGTGCCCTAGGACGTCGTGGGCGAGGTACCAGCCAAGGGCAGCGGCGATGGTGGTCTGCGTGATCGGCCACATAGCGCGTCGCAATCGACGTGCCGCGCCGCCAGTGAACATGCCCGGAACTTTACGGAGTGTCACCACACCGCATCGCCGAAAGCTCAAGGGCCCACCAGACTTCGACGAGCACCTCGGTATCGCGCAAGCTGGCTCCGGTCAATTCTTCGAAGCGTGCAAGCCGGTACCGCACCGTGTTCTGATGAACAAACAATGTTGCCGCCGTACGCTCCACATGCATCCCGTGTGCCAGATACGTGCGCAGCGTCGCGATGAGTTCTGGACCCCAGCCGCCCAGGGACAGGGGTTGCAAGTAGCGTTTCCGTAGCATTTCGCCGACATCGGCGTCCATCGCAACGGCCGAACGCAGGCCGAGTGACGCGATGTCGTAGGCGCCCCGCAAGCCGCACGCCTCCGCCGTTACCAGCGCGCGCGCCGCCATCCGGTATGAATCGCTGAGACGCAGCAGCGGCCTGGGAGGCCCAAAACCCACGACCCCCTCGACGTGGTGCGGCGGCTCGGTCAAAAATCCAGCGAGATCACCGTCGACGATTGCGCACAGACCACGCCGGCTCGGTGCGGAGTCCTGGAAGCCCAGCGCCTGTTTGATCCCGAGTTGCGGACCGTCGTCATCCTGGAGCCGAGCACGCACCGCGACGTACTCCGCAGCGGGGTCCAGTCCGTGCACCTCTGCGTGCATTCGCAACTCCGCGGCCGGCAGCGTACCCAGCAGCGCTCCCCGCACAAACGCCGCGCGGCTTTCGTCTGCCGCCAGCGCCAGCGCCAGTTCAGTGCGCCGATGTGCGCTGGCCGTCCTCACCATCGCGACATCGGACCACGCCAATACCGACTGGACGAACTCCAGCACAGAAGCGTCGTCGACGCCCACCTCTTGGGCCACCTCCCGTGCGCATCCCACGACGACCTCGACACCGATGCGCCAAGCACGCAGCATGTCGTCGACAGGGATGCCATCGCGGGCCCGCGCCTCACCGATGGCGGCAAGCTCGTCGAGGATAGGCTCGTCCGTTGCGGCATCGCTACGGCGGGCACACCGCAACAGATGTTCCACCTCACGGCCCACCTCGTCCTCCAGGGACTTGCCGGGAACTGCGCGATAAGTCGGTATTCGGGCCGCAATGGTGTCGCGGACGCGACCGGCGACCTCGCCATACTCGTCGAGCAATGTGCTGACGAGGATGCTCCATGTGGCGTCCGCCGACGAGGGCGGTGCCGACGTGAAGCGCAGACTCTCATAGGTGTGTCGTTCGGGCTTGTCAATGCGGTCGACGCCGTTGATTGGATGCGTTAAACGTTGCATCACAACGTATGGCTCTTGGTAGATGTGCTGCGATCTTCGGTGTCAGCGGCGGCCACCGGCTTGACCGTCCCACCGGATCCGTCAGAGCCGACCAAGGCACGCCGCTCGATCCGTCGGTGTGCGGTTTCGTCGCTGACTGTCAGCAACTCAGCCGCCTCACGGATCGGCATCTCCGGCATCGTCCTTTCTCCCGATCAGGACATTGTTCGCTCTGTCCCACGGAGTCACAACGGAGCCGTATCCGAAGTTTGCGGCTTGCCGTTTGGAAGTCACCACAAACGATGGGGAACTCATAAAACCCGGCTTGGCTCAGGTTAGTGTCCAGGTCGGCGGTCAGCCGGGGTTCGGAGATCGCCGTCGTAGCGTATGAGATGTGTTGCACAGCAAGCTCTTTCACTGCGTTCTGGGTCCGATTATTTTGCATCGGGTGGAAGCCCCCAGGCACATCAGCCACGCTCGTCCCTACAATGCTGGGCAAGTCATTTTGCAACGTGATACCACCCGCGACATCGAATTCGAGACCGCGACATGCCCACGTTTCGACAGCACGAAGATCGGCACTCATCAACGTCGTCCACAACCAGGGTGCGGGACGATGCAGGCCCTGTCGCCGTTGGCACTACCGGGTCGCACGGTTCCAAGAACTCATCGGCAAAGACCTCAGTGACACCGAGGTCATCTTGGAAGTCCGTTGGGCTCTTGAGGTTTCGGCGAAGCAATCGCAGCGGCCGCCAAAGTCGAGCACCAATGTCGGGGGTATGCCGCTTGCGGCCCGGTGAGGTGATCACGTGGTGAGCCGGCGACGTTTGCGTAAGTTGGTTCGCATGACCAGTCCCGGCAACGCCGATCGCGACGTTCCCGCTGAGCTCGCGGAGTTGGCCGGCCGGCTCTTCGACCTGGCGCGATCTGGAAACGCCGCGACGCTGGCCGCGTACATAGATGCCGGCGTTCCGGTGAATTTGACCAATTCGGTCGGCGACACACTGCTGATGCTCGCGGCCTACCACGGTCATCCCGCCACTGTCCAAGCACTGACCGTGCGTGGAGCCGACGTCGGCCGGGCTAACGACCGCGGGCAGACTCCGCTGGCCGGCGCGGTGTTCAAGGGCGAAGACCAAGTGGTCCGGCTGCTGGTCGAGGCAGGCGCCAACCCGCACGCGGGTCGGCCCAATGCCGTTGATACGGCTGGTATCTTCGGCCGCACCGGCTACCTGGAAATGTTCGGGCTTTGACCGAAAGTAGGTGCACGCCTTGATCTCAACTAAATTCATCATCGGGCCGCCGGGCAGAGGCGCCGAGCGGCGACCATCTGTTCAAGTTTCGGCGTGACGTTGAAGCCGCTTCCAAAGCCGGGGTCGCGATCTGCCAAACCACCGATGCCTACCCGAATGTGGAGGGGGTCGCGGGGGTGCGAACGCCTTGTTGCGGCGTCCACGTCGGCGGCGCTGGGGTTGTAGTTATCACCAAAATTCAACTCGACGCGAATACATTTGCCGACAACTTGCGTACTGTCTGACCCGCCGGGTAGGTGTATAGGCCCAACCACGGGGGCCCGGCATGAAGGAAGGAACTGCACAATGGCACAACCCAGCGTTTTCAACCTCGTGTCGAAGCTGCTCGACAACACCAAAGAGTTTGTAGACGATTTGCTCGAAAACGCCGAGAAACTCGAGACCGATGTCACCGACATGGCCAAGGACACGAAGGATTCGAGCATCGAGTCGCTTCGGGCTCGGTCGAAGAGCCTGAACGAGCAGATCGAGAAGCTCGCCAAGGTCGAAGAAAAGAAGAAGACCGCTGCCAGGAAGAAATAGCGCCGCGGTTACTTGATCCCCACCCGCGCGTGTGGCCGGGTGGGGATTAGGGTCTCTGACTTATCGATTGTACTTCGGCACTATATGACTGCGCGGCGCGGCAAAAGCCGGCGAGTCAGCAATTACCGGTCAAATTCCCGGTGTGTGAGGGAAACATGATAGAGCTGACCGCAACTGGCCCACTCATTGACTGGGAAGAGCTGACCGGCCAGTCCCAGTTCGTGGTGGACATTGTCAGCGTGCCGATCTTCAGCGCTATCGCGGGTCTGATTACCAACTGGACCGGCGTGCTCATGCTATTCGCACCGGTCAATTTCACCGGGTTCCATATGCGCGGCCTCAAAACCCTTTTTCCGTTTCTGCCGCGCAAGGCCCAGATCCTGCCGGTTTTCGCGCCCGGCGGCATTCTGGGTTTCCAGGGTTTCATCCCCTGTCGGGCGGAAAAGATGGCCAGCCTGATCGTGGATTTGTCGATTGCCAGGATCGGCGGCATCGCAGACTTCTACCAGGAGCTAGAACCAGAGCGCTTGGCAGAACAGTTAGCGGACACAGCGCGGCCGAGCATCCATCGGTTAGCGACAGACGTTCTTGAAAGCCAGCACTCCGTGCTGTGGCAGCTATTGCCCTCCCCCGCTCGGCAGGCAGTGCTTGCGACCATTGAAGAACGCCTTCCCACGATATCGCGCCGTGCTTTCGCACGGATCGGCGAACACATAGACGACCTGCTGAACGTAAAGCTGATGACCGTCAATTACTTGCGATGCAATCCCGGAATTCTGTGCGACATCTTCAAGGGATTTGGCGGGCCAGAATTGAAATTCATGGTCCGTATTGGTGCTCTGGGCTTCGTATTCGGGTTTCCACTGGCGGTGTATCTGACTTTCGTCCGTGAATTTCACCCGCCCGTCCTCAGCGCGATACCGTCCTGGCTCACTGTGCTGATCGGTGCCGCCATCATCGGTGTGGTAGTCAACATCCTCGCCATCAAGGTTGTGTTCGAACCCGGCGACCCGCAACCGCGGTACAAATATCTGTGGAGGCAAGGATTGCTGCCCAAGCGCCAGCACGAGGCCGCCGCCCAATTCGCCAAAATGCTGTCCACCGAAGTACTTACGGTAACGAACTTCGCGCGGGAACTGCTCTTCGGCACCAGCGCCGACAAGACCAGGTCCTACATCGCGGAGGTGGTGTCCGAAGAGGTGGTCGGAGCGCTGACGCCCGTGTTCGCCACGGTGGCTCAGACGCTGGGTCTGGTGAATATAGAATCACTGCAGCAGAAAGCCAGTCTGGAAGTCGTCAATTTCGCGCCCGAATTGTTCTTCTCGCCAGAGTTCAATGACGAGAAGGCGGGGAAAATTGAGACCTTTGCGACGGAGAAGTTTCGTGAACTTCCACCGGCGGAGTTCGGTGAAATGCTCTACTGCGCCATTGAGCAGGACGCGTGGTTGCTGTATGTCCATGGTGGTCTGCTCGGCGTTGTCGTCGGCGCGATCCACCTACTCCTTTTCGGCTGGTAAGCCCCACAACTGGTGCCTGGGCGCGGGCTCGGCCCCCCGGATTCGGTCTCGTCGGCCGTCGGTGTCCCACCCGCCGGCGTTATAGCCTTCCGTATCGATGCAGACATCGACGAATTGTCGGCCGAACGCGGTGAGCTTGATGCTGCGGTAAATGGTTATCGACTTCGGTACGCTTTCCATCACGTGCCGCGGCTCCGGCTGCACCTCCAACAGTGCATATCGGCGGTAATCAGCCACCGGCTCACGCGACAACTCGATCAATCCCAGCCTGCTGAGATTCGCGAAATAGTGCTGGTCACGGTCACACCAATGACATCCGGCCATTTGTGCGACCATGCTGACTCCGCTGAGCAGCAGTTCGGAACCGAGTTGAAACAGCGTCTTGGTCCGCACGTCGATCATGGGTTGAGTACCGGATACGCTCAGGAAGCGCAGAATTCGTGCCTCGTCGGGGAGCAGCTCGTCGAGTATGCGGGAAAATGACGGGTGCACGTCGCGGCGCTGGCACTCGGGTTTGTACGAGATCTTGATCAGCGCGTTCCCGCGCTTTCGCAGGGAATCGGTGCTATCCCGCGGAGCCCGTCCCATCACGGTTCCCACTACGTCGTCGAGAACGTCAACGACACCACCGAGCCCGAGGGGGTTAGCCACATGCCGCAACCCTTCGCCGACCTGCTCGACGACCGGCCTAGTGGCAGTACCGACCGTCTTGCCGACAAGATCGGTGAGGGGATTGTTGCCCAGCAGCCCCAGATTTGGGGCTGATTTGTCCGATGCCCCAGTGTCTGTCGCTGAACCATTGCCACCAGTCGACAGGTCACGGTCGGCCGTTGCCGTCTCGGACTTGCGGCTACCCGTCAGGATGTCATTCACCGCGTCGCCCATCGCTGCGAAGGGGCTCCACAAACCCGGCTCGCTCGCCGACGCGGCATTTGCCTCTGTAGGTCCGGTTTCATGAGATGCGGCGGGGCGGGAAGTCGTGCCTCCGGAAAACTTGAGTAGCCGGCGTATGTCGGTTGCACCGGCGGTACGGCCAACTGCGCCAAGGGGATTCAGCAAATTATCCCCCGATCCGCGCCCGGCGACATTGCCCGTCAACAGTCCGGAGAGGTCACCCAAGGGGGCGGCAGTCCCGGTGGACGTACGGTCTCCGCTGTCTGGATAACGCAGATAGTTCAAGGCCGTCCAGACACTCGTGCCTGCGAGCCGCACATGTTCGACCGCGTTGAAAATCTCGGTGGCGAGGTTCCTGAGCAGAATCAGGGAGGTACCGAACTCCCCTAGCGATTCCAAATTCAGATCGCCAAGAGGAAGCGCTGAGGCTGGCTTCTCCTCGGGACTTGGACTGCTCATAAAGTCCTCGGTTGAGTCCTCAACGGCTGGCTATGTGCCTTGATGCCGCTTTCTCGGCTGTGGGTGCCCTGACATTCTACGGCACTACGACTTTCGCCACTACGGTCGAAATCGTCTCCCGCTGCTGACAAACTCGTATGTGGCACCACTCGCGGAAGGCAAGAGGGGTTTCCATACCTGTTGGCAGACAAGATTATTCGTGGTTCGACAGTAGGTTGCGATATTGAGAGTGGCGTTGCGGGCCGCCACCAACGCCGCGATCTTGTGCGTCGTTACAAGATCGAGAAAAGGATGTTGTGACGAGCGACAAACAAGGCTGCGAGATCGCTCTGACGCTAGGGCAATTGGGCCTGCAACGGCGCGGCCTGGCCGCTCACTGCCGTCCATCAACACCGAATCACCTTATTTTCTGCGCGAATTCGATGACGTTGCCGTCCGGGTCGGCGATGTGGAGCGTCCTTTCGCGCCATGGCCGATCCACGGGGCCGCTGAGGATCTCGACACCGAGACGTTTCAGCCGCTCCGCTTCCTCATCTACGTTGTCGATCAGGAACCCGATCTCGCCGCATGGCGCAGTGCCGGCTTCGCGGCCGATGAGCTCCGGCAGCTTGGACCGCTCAAAAAGCGAGAACTTGGTGTTCAGCATCTCGAATTCGACGTAGCCGTCGCCCTCGATGCGCACCTTGAGGCCGATCACGTCGCGGTAGAACGTCATCGAGCGCTCAAGCGATTCGACATACTGAATGACGTAGTCCATGCGGTGCATGAATACACCGTAGATCACACCATCGGCATCGCCGAGCTGCGCACGATCGTAGCCGACGCCTGCCGAGTGTGAAAACCACGACGCGACACGCCGTTTGAGCGTCGGCCAGTTCACACTCGCGCCGCCATCCGCTACGTCCGCATCGCTGAAAGCTCAAGCACCCACCACACCTCGGTGAGCACCTCGGTGTCGCGCAGGCTGGCCCCGGTCAGTTCTTCGAAGCGCGCGAGCCGGTAGCGCACGGTGTTCTGATGGACGAATAGCCTTGCCGCCGTGCGCTCTACGTGCATTCCGCAGGCCAGGTAGGTGCGCAGCGTGGCTATCAGATCGCGGCTCGAACCGCTTGCTGACAGCGGCTGCAAGTAGCGCTTGCGTAGCAATTCGCCGACGTCGGCGTCCATTGCCACGGCGGTACGCAGCCCCAGCGTGGCGATGTCGTGGGCGCCGCGCAGGCCGCAGGCCTCCGCGGTCACCAGTGCGCGCGCCGCCATCCGGTAGGACTCGTTCAACCGCAGCAGCGTCCTGGGCGGCCCAACACCGACGACGCCCTCGACATGGCGCGGCGGCTCGATCAGGAAACCAGCGAGGTCGCCGTCGACCAGCGCACACAAACCAGGCCGGCTTTGCGTCGGATTCTGAAAACCGAGTTCCTGTTCCATCCGGAACTGGGGCCCGTCGTCGCCGACCCGGGCACGGACAGCGACATACTCCGCGTCGGTATCCAGCCCGTACACCTCGGCGTGCATCCGCAACTCGGCGGCCGGCAGCGCACCCAACAGTGCCCCCCGAACGAATGCCGCGCGGCTTTCGTCTGCAGCAAGCGCCAGCGCCAGTTCAGCCCGCCGATACGCCCGGGCAGTCGTGACCATGGCGACATCCGACCAGGCCAACACCGACTGGACGAACTCCAGCACCGACGCGTCGTCGACGTCCACTTTTTGTGCCGCCTCGCGCGCGCACTCGACGACGACCTCGACACCGATGCGCCAGGCACGCAGCATGTCGTCGACAGGTATGCCGTCGCGCGCCCGGGCCTCTCCGATCGCGGCGAGCTCGACAAGTTCTCGCTCGTCCAGGCCGGCGCAGGCACACCGCAAGACCCGCTCGACCTCCAATCTCACCTCGGCATCGAAGGTCTCGCGGGGAAGTGCGCGGTAGGCCGGGAGCCGCGATACGACGGCCTCGCGGACGCGGCCGGCGACGTCGGCCTGCTCGTCGAGCAACGCGGCCACCAGGACGCTCCAGGTGGTGCCGGCGTCGGCTCGCACTGGTTGACGGCGTCGCGGTTTGGGCGACCCGGACAGCGTTGGCATAGAGCGCAGGTTCGCGAAACCGCCTCCGTCCCTTTTGTCTACGCCGTCGGCGCCGTTGATCGAACGTCCGAAACTTTGCATTACGGCGTCCGGCTCTTGGTCAAGGTGGTGCGGGTTTCAGCGGCGCCCACCGAGCCGCGGTACATGATGCACCGGCTCTTGGTCATGATTTCTCCTGAGTGAATTCGGCCGTGTGGCCAGTGGATGCGTCGCTTCGAAGCACATTTAGTGTCGCGTGATGTCCGCGAGGGTGTCCAAGACGCAATTCCGACCGTGTGATAGGCGCGGCCGATTACAACGGCCGCGTCAGCTGATGGCAGGCACGATCGGCCTGTGCAGCACGTCTTCGATCCCGGCGTTCTGCGCGGTCTGCAGAAAGGCACGGGTCAGCACCGAGCCCGGCTCGACGGCAGTGGTGACCAGCGCAATCAAGGCCGAGACCGACGGGTTTTGCAGCCGCAGTATCCGGGTGCCGGCGGGAAGGTGAAGTGTGTGGATCCAGGTTTGCGGAACGATGCTTGACCAATGCCCGGTTCCGACGTGTGCCAGCAGCGTCGCCACGGAGTCGGTTTCCAGCTGCGGTGTCACCGCGAGCTGCTGTGTGGCCAGCGCGTCGTCGATGAGTTTGCGGCCACGCATTTCTTGATTGAGCAAGCACATGGGCAGTTCCAGCGCATCGGACCAGGAGATCGTCTCAGATTGGCCAATGAGCAACTCGCTGCCGGCGATAAGAACCTGCTGTTCCTTGTATAACGGCGTGACCACAAGCTCAGCGGTGTCTCGTCCATGCGGGTAGATGACCCCGGCGTCCAGGTCGAATTGGCGGACTCTTTCGACGATTTCACTCGATCGCAGACTCGCTTCCAGCCGTACGCGTACCAGCGGGTGCGCGGCACAAAACGGATCTGTAAGCAGCGCAACGATACTCGACGCGGCCGGGACCACGCCCAGCCGTAGCTCGCCGGTGAGACCGGTCTGCAGGGCCGTGACTTCGTGTTTGAGTGCATCGTGATCGGCCAGGATCCGTCTCGCCCACAACACCAGGCGCTCGCCTTCGGGCGTCAGACCTTCGAACTTCTTCCCGCGCCGGACCAGCGGCACCTTCAGCTCGTGTTCGAGCTTGCGGATAGCTTCCGACAGCGCCGGTTGGGACACGTAGCAGGCGTTTGCGGCACGGGCGAAGTGACGCTCTCGAGCCAGCGCTACGAAGTATTCGAGCTGCCGGAACTGCATGACTACAACGTCTCGTCCAACTCGCCGAGCCGGTCGGTCAACCGCAGATTCTCGGAATAGTCGACCGGACAGGCGATCACCGACACGCCGTCGTCGTCTAGCGCGGCCTTCAGCGTCGGCAACAATTCCTCGGCGGCGTTAATCCGATATCCTTTGGCGCCAAAGCTTTCCGCGTAGCTCACCACATCCGGGTTGTTGAACTTCACGTAGTAGTGGTCGCCGAGTTCGAGATCCATCTTCCATTCGATGAGGCCGTATCCGCCGTCCTCCCAGATCAGCACCACCAGCGGTATCCGTTCGCGGACCGCGGTCTCGATCTCCTGCGAGTTCATCAGGAAGGCGCCGTCACCGACCACCGCCAGCACCTTGACGTCCGGCTTCGCCAGCTTGACTCCCAACGCTCCGGGTAACGCGAAACCCATGGTGGACAACCCGTTTGACACCAGGCAGGTGTTGTGCTCGTAGGTCGGATACAGCCGCGCCATCCACATCTTGGTGGCGCCGGTGTCCACCAGCACGACGTCACTGCGGCCCAACGCGGCGCGGGTGTCGGCCACCACCCGCGCCGGAGCCAGCGGATAACGTGAATCCTGTTGTCCCCGAGCGAATTCCTCGGCAAGCAGACCGGAGCCCGGGATGTTTTCATCACCCCCGAAGCGGTGCCCTTCCAGCGCTTCGGTCAAGGCATCCAGCGAGGCGCTGATGTCGCCGATGATCCCCACGTCCACCGAGTAGTGCAGGTCGACCTCGGCCGGGAACCGATGAACGTGGATGACCTTCTTGTCGGAGTTCGGGTTGATCCGGACCGGATCGAATTCCTGTAGCTCGTAGCCCACCGCGATGATCACGTCGGCGTTGTCGAAGCCGAAGTTGACGTAGTCGTGGCGCATGAAGCCCAGCGTCCCGATGGTGTTGGGGTGGTCGTCGGGCATGACACCCTTGCCGTGGAACGTGTTGGCGACCGGGATGCCGAGCTCTTCGGAGAAGCGGACCAGGGCCGCGGTGGCGTCGCCGCGGGCGGCGCCGTGACCGGCCAGCGCCACCGGGCACTTCGCCTCGCGCAGGATGTCGACGGCCCGCGCCACCTGGCGGAACGCCGGCGCGTCGGCGCGAACGACGTTGCGCGGCAAGGGTTTCAGCTCGGGATAGTCGGCCTCGTCGGTATCGATGTGCTCCGGCACGGCCAGGTACACCGCCGCGGGGCGTTCGGCCTCAGCGACCTTGAACGCCTTGCGGAACATCTCCGGTATGGCCTGCACGGTCGGCACGCCGGCCGCCCAGCGGGTGATCGGTGCGTACATCGACACCAGGTCGACGTACTGGTGCGATTCCTTGAACTCGCGATCGTGGCCCACCTGTGCCGAGATCGCGACCATGGGGGTGCTGTTGGTCGTGGCGTCGGCCACGCCGAGCTGCATGTTGATCGCGCCCGGCCCCAGGGTGGCCGACACCACCGCCGCGCGCCCGGTCACCCGGCCGTACATCTCGGCCATGAACGCCGCCGCTTGCTCGTGCCGGGTGAGCACGTAGCGGATGTCCGAGGACGCCAGCGCCTGCACGAAGCGGATGTTCTCCTCGCCGGGGAGCCCGAAGACGACGGAGACTCCCTCGTTCTCCAGGCACTTCACCATCAACTGAGCGGCGGTAGTCACATCGGCCACGATAGTGGCAGGCTGGGTTGGAAACCTTCCGCTTAGACAAGCAGCAGAGGATGTCACCGTGCCCATCGCCACCATCAACCCGGCCACCGGCGAAACAGTCAAGACCTTCAACCCCGCGACCGACCAGGAAGTCGAAGCTGCGATAGCCCGCGCCTACGAGCGATTCCTGGACTACCGTCGCAATACCACCTTCGCCCAGCGTGCCGAGTGGGCCAACGCCACCGCCGACCTGCTGGAGGCCGAGGCCGAGCAGACCGCCGCCATGATGACGCTGGAGATGGGCAAGACCCTGGCCTCAGCCAAGGCCGAAGCGATCAAGTGCGCCAAGGGATTTCGCTACTACGCCGAGCACGCCGAGCAGCTGCTCGCCGACGAGCCGGCCGACGCGGGCAAGGTCGGCGCCAAAAAGGCGTACACCCGCTATCAGCCGCTGGGGGTGGTGCTGGCGGTGATGCCGTGGAACTTCCCGCTGTGGCAGGCCGTTCGGTTCGCCGCACCCGCGCTGATGGCCGGCAACGTCGGCATCCTCAAGCACGCGTCCAACGTGCCGCAGTGCGCGCTGTACCTGTCCGACGTCATCACCCGCGGTGGCTTCCCTGAAGGCTGCTTCCAGACGCTGCTCGTTCCGTCCAGCGCCGTGGAGACCATCCTGCGCGATCCGCGGGTCGCGGCGGCCACACTGACCGGTAGCGAGCCGGCCGGGCAGTCCGTTGGCGCCATCGCCGGTGACGAGATCAAGCCGACGGTGCTCGAGCTCGGCGGCAGCGACCCGTTCATCGTGATGCCGTCGGCCGACCTCGACGAGGCGGTCAAGACCGCCGTCACCGCCCGGGTGCAGAACAACGGTCAGTCCTGCATCGCCGCCAAGCGGTTCATCGTGCACGCGGAGGTCTACGACACGTTCGTCGACAAGTTCGTCGAGCGGATGGCTGCATTGCGGGTCGGCGACCCCACCGACCCGGACACCGACGTCGGTCCGCTGGCCACCGAGTCGGGCCGCGACGAGGTCGCCAAGCAGGTGGAGGACGCCGCCGCCGCCGGCGCGGTGATCCGTTGCGGCGGTGAGCGACTCGACCGGCCGGGGTGGTTCTACCCGCCGACGGTGGTCACCGACATCACCAAGGACATGGCGCTGTACACCGAGGAGGTGTTCGGCCCGGTCGCCTCGGTGTACCGGGCCGCCGACGTCGACGAAGCGATCGAGATCGCCAACGCCACCACCTTCGGGCTGGGGTCCAACGCCTGGACCAACGACGAGGCCGAGCAGCAGCGCTTCATCGACGGCATCGACGCGGGCCAGGTGTTCATCAACGGGATGACCGTGTCCTACCCGGAGCTGCCGTTCGGCGGCGTCAAGCGCTCCGGCTACGGCCGTGAGCTGGCGGGTCTGGGGATCCGCGAATTCTGCAACGCCAAGACGGTCTGGATCGGCTGACTTAGGCGAGCAGACGCAAAATCACCCAATTTCCAAAGGATTTAGGGGATTTTGCGTCTGCTCGGCGTTAGACGGCGGCGAGCGCCCGGGCGTCCTCGACGGCGAAGGTGTCTTCCAGTTGCACCGGCGAGTAATCCAAGTCGATCTCCTCGAGCGGCCGTCCGCGCGCACTGCTGATCGTCCCGAAGCGCCGCATGCCCTTGTCGGTGGAGTACTGCAGGAACTCGTCTTCGGACAGGTCGAACGGCTTGGGGTCGTCGTAGAGGGCGAAGCCGTCCTGGACCAGGCCCAGTCCCAGCGGGATGAGCTCGTTCATCCGTGTTTCGAAGACCGTCCAGTTGGCATCGTCGGCGGCCACGTGCCGACGGCAGGTGAAGGTCCCCCAGGCCATGTGACGTCGCTCGTCGTCGCCGATATGCCGGATCAGCTGCTGCATGCCGGGCAGAATCCCGCGCTCCACACAGACCTTGTTCCAGGCGTAGTAGCCGGTCAGGGCCAGCATGCCCTCGACGATGTGGTTATAGGTGACCGACGCGCGCACCTGCGCGGCCGGCGACGGATCGGTGCGCAAAGCGTCGAGACATTCCGGTAATTCGTCGTAGAAGATCTGCCGGTAGGAGGGCAGCTCGTCGAGATAGCTGTGCAGGTCGCCGGTGACGCCGACGGCGTCGAGCCACATCCGGAACACCTGGACGTGCTTGGCTTCCTCGAATGCGAACTGCGTCAGATACATTTCGTCGCCCAGCCGCCCCTCGGCCCGCATCGCCGACATGAACGGTTGAATGTCCTCGGTCACCGATTCCTCACCGGCGACGAACTGGGCGCACAACCGGATGGCGTAGTCACGTTCGATATCCGTCAGCCGCTCCCAGTCCGCCCGGTCGCGGGAGAAGTCGATGTCGGCCGGATTCCAGAACTTCGCGTTGCCGCCGGCGAACAGTTTGAGCGGCAGACTCTCCCAGTTCAGGCCACCCGCGGCGAGCGAGCCCAGATGCGTGCGCTTCATGTCGACCTCCTCAGATCGTCTTAGGGCTAATGGGTTGCGGGACAGGCGAATACGCGGCGGCCAGCACCGCGACGAGCCTGCGCACGGCCAACGCGGGCTGGTCCGGCGAGGGTTCGTCGAGCCCGAGAACGGGGTCCAGGCCGCGCATATACGGCGCCAACGCCAGGTGCGGGAAGATCAGCAACAGCAGCGAAAGCAAAGCGTCGGTGTCCGAATCCGCCCGCAAGTCACCGCGGGCCAGCGCGTCGCGCACCAGCGGCCGCAACACTTCGAGGTAGTGGCGGTGAATGACGGACCGCACGCTGATGCGGGCATCGGTGTCGACCTCCAGCGTCGCGGCGGCATGCAGCGCGCGCTCGCGCGGATGGTCGGCGAAGTAGGCGACCCAGTCGTCGAGCAGGTCGGTGAGGAACTCGAAAAACGGTCTGCTCGGGTCGAGTTCGCGGATGCGCGCCTCCATGTAGGACCGCACGCGCTGGCTGCCGACGTCGGCGATGAACGCATACAGGTCGCGCTTGTCCGCGAAGTACTGGAACAGGCTGCCCTTGGCGACGCCGGCGCGTCGCGCGATGACGTTCAGGCTGCCTTGCGAGAACCCATGCGCCCCGAATTCGGCTTCCGCGGCTTCGACGATGGCCGCCCGACGGGCCGGATCGACTCGTCCCCACGTGACCGTCGGCATTGCGCCTCCTAGCAGGAATGACCACTGGTCATTCTACGGTGAGCTAGCTCACAGTCAAGGAGTGCAGGTGTCTTGGTGTGAAGCCACGGCGTCGCGAGTGAAACCACGGCGTCGCGAGTGAAACCACGGCGTTCAGGGTGAAGACACGGCGTTCAGGGTGAAGACACGGCGGGATATGCGCGATTTCGCCGCCCTGATTTCACCGCCAACGCCACAGATTCACACTCGACCGGCGAACTAGCGCCCTACGGGCGCATCGCATATGCGCCGTTGATCGGCAGCACATGTTCCCGCCAGACCTGGTCGTAGCGGGCCGGGTCGTTGACCGGACGGCGGACCATCCGCATGGCGAAGCGGGCCTGCTCGTCCGTCGTCGCTGCCTTGTCGTGCAGCTCGACGGCATAGGTATTGAAGTCGCGCACCAGCAGCGCGAAGATCTCGTCGATCAGCGGCTCATCCACACCAGAAAGCGGGGCTTCCTCGAGTATCAGCTGCGCATAGGGCACCAAGGCGAAGATCTGCCCGACGCCGAAGGCGAAGTCGATGTCCTTCTGCTGTGCCGCATCCGGGGTGGCGGCGGCCAGCATCTCGGCGAGCACCTCAATTTGCTGACGCAGCAGCGCAACATTGGGCAGATGCGCGTAGCTCTCAAACGGCGCGCGCCAATCGTGGAAGCGCACCTTGCCCAGGCCGCCCGTTGGTCCCTGGGCGAACAGGAACGAGTCGTCGGCCGCGTCGTCCCGGCGCGGAATCAGGGGCAGTGCGGCGTCGGGAGCGAACAGGAAGTTGGGCATGAACTTGGCCAGCAGCCCGATGTTGATGTGGACGGTTCCCTCCAGCCTGGGCAGCAGTCCGATCTCACGGGCCACCGTCTCGAAGAAGGTGTCCTTCTCGACTCCCTTGGCGGCGATGACATCCCACAACGCGATGATGACCCGCTCGCCCTCGCTGGTGATCTTGGCCTTGGTGAGCGGGCTGTACAGCAGGTAACGGCGGTCGTTCGGCGATGCGCTGCGCATGTAGTCCGATGCCCGGCTGGCGACCAGTCGCATGGCCACCAGGCGCACGTAGGCGTCGGTGAGCAGCCGTCGCACGTGGGTGAAGTCGGTGACGACGGTGCCGTATAGGTAGCGGTTGGCCGCGTGCGTGACCGCTTCGTACATCGCGTGGGTGCACATGCCGATGGCGCCCCAACCCAGGTTGTACTTGCAGACGTTGACGGTGTTGAGCGCGGCGTGAAACGCGCCGATGCCGCGGTGCAGCAGGTCGGCCTCGGTGACCGGGTAGTCGCGCAGCGCGTAGTTCGCCACGTAGTTCTGCGAGTTGACGACGTTCTTGATCAGGTCGTAGCGATCGTGCTGGGAGTCGGCGGCGAAGAAGACGTACTCGTCCTTTTCCGGGGTGTCGCCGACGATCTTGCCGAACGTAGAGACCATCCTGGCGACGTTGGCGTTGCCGATGTAGTACTTCTCGCCGTTAGCCGTCCACCCGTGTTCCGACGGACTCAGGATCATGTCGGTCTGGTAGACGTCGGCGCCGTGGGTCTGCTCGGACAGGCCGAACGCGAACACCTCGCCCTGCTCCAATTGAGCGGCGGCCTTACGTTTGGCGTCGTCGTTGTCGCTCATCCAGATCGGGCCCAGGCCCAGGGCGGTCACCTGGAACGGGTACCAGTAGTTCAGCCCGTAGAAGCCCAGGATCTCGGCGAACTCGCTGATCCGATAGGTGTCCCAGCGGCAATCGGCGGCGCCGTACTCGGTCGGCGTCAGCAGGGAGGCGAACAGCCGCTCCCGCCCGACATGGTCGAGAAACTCGGAGTACCAGACGCGCTCGTGATCGTCGTGCTTCAGGCGCGCCTTTCCGCGGGACTCGAAGAAGTCCACCGTCGCGGCCATGATTTCCGCCGAGCGCGCGTCAGGGTAACGACGTGTCAATTTGTTGGGATTGAGCAGCATGGTGGCTCCCGCCGGTTCCGACTAACGACGGGTAGACGGTACTGCAACCGCACGGCTGCCGGGGCTGCACCGCGGGAAGCCTTATAAAAACCAGCCGAAGCGCCCTAGCATCGCTTACGTGGCAGAAGTCAATACCGCTCGCGGACCCATCGATACCGCCGATCTCGGCGTCACGCTGATGCATGAGCACGTGTTCATCATGACCACGGAAATCGCGCTGAACTATCCGGAAGCCTGGGGCGACGAAGAGCAACGGGTGGCTGACGCCATCACCCGGCTCAACGAGCTGAAGGCCCGCGGCGTGGACACCATCGTGGACCTGACGGTGATCGGATTGGGCCGCTATATACCGCGGATCGCGCGCGTTGCGGCGGCTACGGAGCTGAATATCGTTGTGGCAACCGGACTTTACACCTACAACGACGTTCCGTTCCGATTCCACTATCTGGGCCCGGGCACGCCGATGGACGGCCCGGAAATCATGACCGACATGTTCGTCCGGGACATCGAAGAGGGCATCGCCGACACCGGCATCAAGGCAGGCATTCTCAAATGCGCCACCGACGAGCCCGGCGTCACCCCCGGCGTCGAGCGGGTGCTGCGCGCGGTCGCACAGGCGCACAAGCGCACCGGAGTGCCGATCTCCACGCACACCCACGCGGGCCTGCGCCGCGGGCTCGAGCAGCAGCGCATCTTCGAAGAAGAAGGCGTCGACCTGAGCCGGGTGGTAATCGGCCACTCCGGCGACACCACCGATCTCGGCTACCTCGAGGAGCTGATCGCCGCCGGCTCCTATATCGGCATGGACCGATTCGGCATCGACGTGTACCTGCCGTTCGAGGACCGGGTCAACACGGTGGCGCAGATGTGCGAACGGGGGCACGCCGACAAGATGGTGCTGTCGCACGACGCCAACTGCTACTTCGACGCACTGCCCGAAGATCTTCTGGCGGTGGCCGCCCCGAACTGGCACTACCTGCACATCCACAACGACGTGATCCCCGCGCTCAAGCAGCGCGGCGTCACCGACGAGCAGCTGCACACCATGCTGGTGGACAACCCTCGTCGGATCTTCGAGCGGCAGGGCGCCTATCAGTGACGGCGCCGATCGGCGCGCAGATTTCGGCATTGGCCCGACTTGCTCCCGACGAACCGGCGGTCAGCGGCGACGGACGCACGATCACCCGCGCCGAACTGGACTCCTCGACCAACCGGCTGGCGCGCGCCTACGCCGAGCGCGGGGTCGGCACCGGCGACTACGTGACCATCGCGTTGCCCAATTCCATCGAGTGGGTGCAGGCCGCGGTGGCGTGCTGGAAACTCGGCGCGGTGCCCCAGCCGCTGTCACCGCGGTTGCCCGACGCGGAGTTCGAAGGCCTGCTGCGGCTCAAGCCGCGCGCCCTGCTGGTCGGCCGCTCCTGCGACGGAATCCCCAGTGTCCCAGCAGGTTTCGTTCCCGACGCGAACTTGTCCGACGCGCCGCTACCGGAAGCGGTGTCGCCATGCTGGAAGTCGCTGGCCTCCGGCGGCAGCACGGGCCGGCCCAAGCTCATCGAGGCCGGTGGCGACAGCCGGGTCCCGCCGTCGATCGGATATCCGCTGGGCGCGCAGGAAGGCGATACCACGTTGGTGCCGGTGCCGCTGAGCCACAACACCGGTTGCACGACAGCGGTGATCGCGTTGCTGATGCGCCACCACCTGGTGCTGATGCGCCGCTTCGACCCGCGCGAGTTCCTGCGGCTGATCACCGAGTATCGGGTCACCTTCCTGACCACGGTGCCCACGATCATGCAGCGGGTGCTGCCGATCTACCACGCGGACCCGAGTTCCTATGACCTGTCGTCGATCCGGCGGTTCTGGCACCTGGGAGCGCCTTGCCCGCCGGCCGTCAAGCAGGCCTGGATCGACATACTCGGGCCAGAAAAGGTGTGGGAACTCTACGGCGGCACCGAATTACAGGCGCTGACGTTCATTTCCGGCGACCAGTGGCTGACCCACCGCGGCTCGGTCGGCACGGTGGTCGCCGGGGAAATGAAAGTGCTCGACGACGACGGTCGGGAGTGCCCACCCGGCGTCGTCGGCGAGATCTATATGCGACCCAGCCCCGGCAGCGCACCCACGTACCGCTACGTCGGCGTCAACGCGAAAACCCGCGACGGCTGGGACTCGCTGGGCGACCTCGGTTACTTCGACGCCGACGGGTTTCTGTACCTGTCGGACCGCCGGGTCGACATGTTCACCGTCGGCGGACGCAACGTTTACCCCGCCGAGATCGAGGGTGCGCTCTCGGCCCACCCGGACGTGCTGTCGTGTCTGGTCGTCGGTGTCCCCGACCCGAACGACGGTGATCTGGGCCAAGTCCCGTACGCGCTGGTGCACACCGTGCACGGGTCAGCGCTGGACGCCGCTGCAGTCAAGGAGTTCCTGCGCGAACGCATCGAGGCGTACAAGGTGCCGCATCTCGTCGAATTCGTCGGTACGCCGCTGCGCGACGACGCCGGCAAGGCACGGCGGTCGGCGGTGCGAGACGAGATCATCGCGCGGTTGCGATCTGGTCAAGTTAGTTGACGACGGTGAGTCGCGGAATCGCAAACATGGGTGTTGGATTGAGACTATATTTCTCAACATTTCTCAACACTTCCGGCGGCGCGAGGCCGTCGGGAACGGACCAGGAGCGGGGAGGCTGGTGGCGAAATGCCCACACACGCCGTTGATTACGCGGGCCTCAGCGATACCGGCCGTCAACGAACCAGCAATCAGGACCGCTTGGGCATCTACGCCGAGCAGGGTCTGTTCATAGTCGCCGACGGCGTCGCCTCCAGCAGCCATGGCGACCGCGCCGCCGAAATGGTGGTCGACTTGCTACCGCAATATCTGCAACGCCACCTCGACTCCGTCGGCCTGGACGACCCGAGTGCGCCGGAGCGGTTGGCCGCCGCGATCGCCGAAATCTCGAACAACCTGCGCACCAGCGGCGACCACGACCCCGGGCTCGCCGGGGCCAGCACCACGGTGGTGGCCGTGGTGGTCCGCGGTATGCGCGCGCTGGTCGGCCACTTGGGTGACAGCCGCGGCTACCTGTACCGCAACCAGCAGCTGCATCGCCTGACGCGAGACCACAGCCTGGTCCAGGCGTTGGTCGACGCGGGAGAAGTCGAGCCGCAGAATGCCCGCGAGCATCCGTCCCGAAGCGTCATCACCCGGCATGTCGGCATGCCGCCGCCGGCCCATCCCGACGTCACCCCGGTCGATCTCCAGCCCGGTGACCGCATGCTGCTGTGCAGCGACGGTCTGCACGGAGTCGTCGACGACGCGTCGCTGGCGCAGATCCTGGGTTCCCAACCCAATCCCCGCGATGCCTGCGCGGCGCTGATCGACGCGGCCAACCACGGCGGCGGACCCGACAACATCACCACCATCGTCATCGACGTCGTCGGCGGGTAACACCGCGCGTCAGGGAGCGATGGCTTCCGCTTCCGGATCAACCACCGCGGTGTCCGCCGCATGTGCGCGTTTCTCCCAGCGCCGCAACGCATCCCGACATGGCGACTCGACCAGGGCGTAACTCACGGCGGCGATCGCGAACCCGAAAATCACCGTCAGCACCAGCACCGTGGGCATCCGACCGGTGAACGGGAACGTGCCGATCACCGGGAAAACCATCGCCAGCGCGGCCAAGTGCCAGATGAAAAGGCCGTACGACCAACGTCCCAGGGTCACCATCACCGGGCTGCCCAGCAGCCGGTGCGACGTGTCCGGCCGGTCCAGCACCAACGGCGCCACGAGAGCGAACGCCACCAGCGAACCCATCGCCGTCTTCACCGCGAATTGGACGGCGGTGCTCGGCACCAACCCCTCCGGACCGGCCAGCGGGGATGCCGCCACCAGATAGGCCAGCACCGCGATCACGGCCATCGGCAGCCGGCGGCGCGCCATCCGGTGCGGCCACCCGATCGGGCTGTAAGCCCACTCCGCCAGCAGCATGCCCGCGGCGAACCAGGAGAAAAACGCCGGCGGCCAGTTCAGCGGCGTGATCCCCGGACCGCCGCTCAGCGGTACCCAGCCCCACGCCCAGCTAAGAGCGCCCAGCCCCGCAATCGCCGGCACCCGCGCGGCCACCGGAATCCGGCGGGCCAGCCACGCCAGGACCGGCAGCGCCAGGTAGAACGTGACCTCGACGGACAGACTCCACATCTGGGTCAATCCGCTGGTGAGCGTGAGCGGCACATAGATCTGGGTGAGCGTCAGGTTGGCCAGCCACACCGTGGGGCTGGCATGGTCCGCGTCCGGCAGCAGCAGCAGAATGACCACGACCGCCACCCAATAGGCCGGCATGATGCGGACCGCCCGTGACCGCAAGTAGTGCCCGGTCAGCGGACGTGGCCCCAGATCGCGTGCGGCCGCGGCATGTCCGCGCCACAACAGGAACCCGGACAAGGCGAAGAACACCGCGACGGCCAGATCGAACCGGCCGCACAACCGGCCGAACACCCCGCTGGAGTGGCCGGTCTGAAATGCGACATGGGTGACCACGACGCCGACGGCCGCGCAGGCGCGCATGCCCTCGACCGCGGGCAGAAATCTGCGCACCCCACCGACCTGCTGGGCATCGCTCATCGTCCTAGTTTGCCCGGGCTGCGGCGCGGGACAATCGGGTACACCCGAATACGTAGCTGTTAGGGTCGAACGGGTTTGCCTCGCTGCTTGGTCAGGTCTTAGCGGGTCGCGACCGACGAGTCCCATGGGCTGCAATGCATCAGGAGGAGGTCCCAGCGAACGTGAACCGAGCAGTCATGTTGCGATTCGGCGCATGCGGGATCATCGGGCTCGGGGCCGCTCTGCTGATCGCGGCATTGCTGTTGTCGACCTATACCAGCAGCCGGATCACCAAAATCCCACTGAACCTCGACGCCACCCTGGTCAGCAACGGCAGCGGAACCGCGATCGACGCGGCGTCCTTGTCGACTGACCACGTCGTCACCAACCAGAACGTGCGGCTGGTGTCCCAGCAGCAGATCACCGTCGAAAACCCGGCCACCGCCGACGTTGTGACGTTTCAGGTGGGTACTTCCGTGCGGCGTACCGACAAGCAAAAAGACAGTGGACTGTTGCTGGCGATCGTGGACTTCGTCACGCTCAACCGCAAGACGGCGATGGCGGTTTCCGACGACACCCACACCGGCGGTTCCGTGCAGAAGCCGCGCGCCTTCAACGACGAGAGCCCGCCGACCACCACCCCGCTGCGCCACACCGGGCTGTCCTACCGGTTCCCGTTCCACACGCAGAAGCAGACGTACCAATACTTCGACCCGATCGCGCAGAAGCCGTTTGACGCCTCCTTCGAGGCCGAAGAAGACGTCAATGGGTTGACCACGTACCGGTTCAAGCAGAACGTCGGCTACAACGCCGACGGCGCGCTGGCCGATCCCATCGAGTACCCGTCGCTGTTGACCAACCGGGAGGACGGCAAGATCACCACCTCGGCGAAGATGTGGGGTGTCGCCGGCGAGCCGGACGAACAGATCACCATGACCCGCTACTACGCCGCGCAGCGGACCTTCTGGGTGGACCCGGTGACCGGCACCATCGTCAAGCAAACCGAGCATGCCAACCACTACTTCGCCCGCGACAAGATGAAGCCGGAGTTGCGGCTGGCCGACTACACGGTCACGTCCACCGAAGAGACCGTCGAATCCCAGGTCAACGCGGCCCGCGACGAGCGTGACCGGCTGGCGCTGTGGTCGCGGGTGCTGCCGATCACCTTCACCGCGGTCGGCCTGATCGCGCTGGTCGGCGGCGGATTGCTGGCCTCGTTCAGCCTGCGCACCGAGAGCGCCCTGACCGACCCGGGCCTGGATCGCGGCGACCATGACTACTACGGGTTGGACGAACCGGTGCCGGGCGCAGAAGCCGAGACCGAGAAGTTGCCCACCCAGCGACCGGACCTGCATCCGGAGCCCAGCCCGCCGGATCCCAAGCCGCCCGATCCTCCGGAGTCCGGCGCCCCAACCGTGCAGGCCTGACGACAGGGGTGACGGCAGCACTGCGCCAGGCACAGTCCTGGTCCCGGCCCGGCTACGCATTGCTGCTCGCGCTACTCGTGGTCGGGCCAGTGCTACAGCCCGGGTATCTGCTGCTCCGCGACGCCGTTTCCACCCCCCGGTCGTATCTTTCCGACACCGCCCTGGGGCTGACGGCAGCGCCACGGGCGACCCCGCAGGATTTCGCCGTGGCGCTGGCCTCCCAGGTGATCGACGGCGGCATCGTGGTGAAGGCGCTGCTCGTCTTGGGTTTGTGGTTGGCCGGCTGGGGCGCGGCACGATTGGTGGCAGTGGCCCTCCCCGCGGCGGGCGTCGCCGGCCAGTTCGTCGCCATCACCCTGGCCATCTGGAACCCCTATGTCGCCGAACGGCTGCTGCAGGGGCACTGGAGCCTGCTGGTGGGTTATGGCTGCCTGCCGTGGATTGCCGCGACGATGCTGACTTTGCGGTCGGTGCCCGACGGGGCATGGAGCGGGTTCCTCCGACTGAGCTTCTGGATCGCGTTGGCCGGGCTGACCCCGACGGGGCTGCTGCTGGCCGCAGCGGTGGCATTGGTCAGCGTGGCCGTTCCGGCTGCCGACCCAGGTGCGTCCCAGCCCCGCTGGCTTTGTGCCGCGGTGGCTTTGGGAGCGACGGTGGTGGCGGCGGCACCCTGGCTCGTGGCGGCGGTGCTGGGCTCGTCGTTGCCGTCGGAACCGGCGAACGCACTCGGGGTAACCGCCTTTGCACCTCGCGCCGAGCCTGGGCTGGGCACGCTGGGCAGCCTGGCCGCCCTCGGCGGCATCTGGAACGGCGAGGCCGTACCCAGTTCGCGGACAACGCTTTTGGCCATCTCGTCGTCCGTGGTACTGCTGGGCGTGGTGGCCGTCGGGCTGCCGTCGGTCGCGCGGCGCCCGGCTGCGGTGCCGCTGCTCGCGCTGGCGGCGGTGGCGGTGGTGGTCCCGGCCGCGCTGGCGACGGGTCCCGGCCTGCAGGTGCTGCGGGGGCTGGTCGACGCCTTCCCCGGCTTCGGTGTGCTGCGCGACGGGCAGAAGTGGGTGGCGTTGGCGATGCCGGGATACGCGCTGTCCGGCGCGGGGGCGGTGGTGACGCTGCGCCGCCTGTCGCAGCCCGGGTTGACGGCGCTGGTCTGCTGCGTCGCGCTGATGCTGGCCTTGCCCGATCTGGCCTGGGGCGTCTGGGGCAAGGTTCAGTCGGTGCGCTACCCGCCCGGCTGGAGTGCGGTGGCGGCCACCATCAATGCGCGGCCCGGGACGGTGGCCGTGCTGCCGTCCGGGACCATGCGGATGTTCTTCTGGTCGGGTCCGGCGCCGGTACTCGACCCACTGCCCCGCTGGGTGCGCGCCGACGTCCTGTCCACCGGCGATCTGACCATTTCCGGGGTGACCGTCCCCGGGGAGGGGACGCACGCGCGCTCGGTGCAGGAGTTGCTGCGGTCCGGGCAGGATGCCACCACATTGGCCGCCGCCGGGGTGACGTGGCTAGTGGTCGAGTCAGACACCGCCGGCGACATGGGTGACGCCGCGCGAACGGTCGACGCGCTGACACCGGCCTATCGGGATGGCCAGATCGCCGTGTATTGGATCGGCGGGCACACCGAGGGCGTGCCTGTTACTCGTGTGCGGGCGACGATGACGGCGCATTGGGCGTGGCTGGCGCTGCTCGTGGTCGGCGGCGTGGGCGGCGCAGTGCTCACCGGTCGGCAGCGGCGCCCGTCGTAGCGCGAGCAGACGCCCTAAACCAGGCCGCTGACGAAGTCGCCGGCTTGCGCCGCTTCCAGCACGGTGCGCATCGCGTCCGCGCTTTGCCGCCAGGAGAATTCGACGCTGCGGACCTGCGCCTTGGTGCCGAGCTGGTCGCGCAGCAGCGGATCGGACAGCAGTTGTTCGAGCCGATCGACCAATTGGGCGCGGTCGTCCGCCAACACCCCGGTCACCCCGTCGACGATCGAGTCCGACAGTCCGCCGGAGGACCGGTACCCGATGGTCGGCACGCGGTGCTGCGCGGCCTCCACCACCGCGAGTCCCCACCCCTCTTTGCGCGACGGCAGCACGTGTACCCATGCGCTTTGCAGCACATGGTGTTTGGTCACGTCGTCGACGTGGCCGTGGAAAGTGACCGCGTCGCCGATGCCGAGCCGCTGCACATGCTCCACGAGTCGCCGCCGCCACCACCCGTCGCCGACGATCTCGAGGTGCAGACCCGGGATGCGCGGCCGTAGCTCCGCGACGGCTTCCAGCGCGTCCTCGATCTGTTTGTGGGGCACCAGTCGGGACAGCACGACCACCCTTGGGGCTGCGGCCCGGGGCCCGGACAACGTCGGTGCCGGCGCCTCGTCCAGCCCGTTGCGTACTACCGCGATCCGCTCGGTGCCCACGCCCAGGGCAACCAGATCGCGGGCTGAAGGCAGCGAGACCGTCAGGTACTGGTTCTGCCGGTGCAGCCGCGGCGACAGCGTCGACTCGACGAACCAGCCGACCTTGGCGATCACCGGCCCGGCCACCGGCCATTGCTCGCGGTGGCAGTGGTGCACCAGCACCACCACCCGTCGGCGGTATACCAGCCGGGCCAGGAAGGGCCAGCCATTCTGAGTATCGACCACGAGGTCGGGCCGCACTCGCCGCAACGGGCCGAGCCGGAATCGGGCCGCCACCATGGCCAACAACGCCCAGATGTATACCGAGTACCGCCCACCCGCCCGGCTGATGCGCACACCGTCGACGACTTCACGTCGTGGCGCGCCTGGGTAGCGCGCGGTGCGCAAGGTGACCTGGATACCGGAGGAGGCCAGTTGGGCGCCGATGCGCTGCAGGTAGGTCTCGCTGCCGCCGCCCTGCGGGTGCCCGGTGTCGCGCCAGCACAGGAGCAGCACCGAGCGCAGGTCAGACATAAGTCGTCAGCCTAACCGTTGACGGCCGTAGGGTGTGGCGAGTGTTGCGTCGCGTTGTCAGTGGTGTGCTGTAGGAACAGGTATATGAATTTGGCGGTGTGGGCGGGGTGCGACGGTGTTACGCGGGTGGAGTCGCTGGTTTCGCACTGGGCTTTGCCGGGCCCGGCCCGGAAGGTGGGACGGCTGATTCTGGTGAACGATGCGGTTGCCGAGACCGTTGGTCGTGGGCGGACGGCGGTGTACGCGCGGGTGTCGTCAGCGGACCAGAAAGCCCGATCGGGATCGGCAGGTGGCGTGGGTGACCGCGTGGGCTAGGGCCGACGAGATCTCGGTCGATGAGGTTGTGACCGAGGTCGGGTCGGAGCATCGCCGTAAGTTCGTTGCGTTGCTGCGCGACTCGTTGGTGGGCGGGATCGTGGTGGAGCATCGGGATTGGTTCTGCCGGTTCGGCTCTGAGTATGTCGAAGCTGCGCTCGCGGCGCAGGGCCGCGAGCGGGTCGTGGTCGACTTAGCTGAGGTCGATGATGATTTGGCGGGCGATATGACGGAGTTTCTCGCCAGTATGTGCGCGCGGCTCTACGGCAAACGCGCGGCTGCCAACCGTGCTAGGCGTGCCGTCGGTGCGGCGGCTGACGCCGGGAAAGGCGAGGCGGCCTGAGGTGGCGAAGTTCGAGATTTCTGAGGGCTGGACGGTGCAGGCGTTCCGGTTCACGCTGGATCCGACCGCCGACCAGGCCCGCGCGTTGGCGCGCCATTTCGGTGCTCGCCGCAAGGCCTACAACTGGACCGTGGCCGCGCTGAAAGCTGATATCGACGCGTGGCGTGAGACCGGCGTCGAAACGGCGAAACCGTCGCTGCGGGTGCTGCGCAAGCGGTGGAACAGCGTCAAGGACGACGTATGCGTCAACGCGGAGACCGGTGTGGTGTGGTGGCCGGAGTGCTCGAAAGAGGCCTACGCCGATGGCATTGCCGGCGCAGTCGCCGCGTACTGGAATTGGCAGAGTTCCCGTGCGGGTACACGCGCTGGCAAACGCGTCGGATTCCCTGGGTTCAAGAAGAAGGGCCGCGACTTCGATCGCGTGTCGTTCACGACCGGAGCGATGCGCGTGGAACCTGATCGCCGCCATCTGACGCTGCCGGTCATCGGGAGGGTGCGCACACAAGAGAACACCCGCCGTATCGAGCGGCTCATCACTAAAGGCCGGGCGCGGGTGCTGGCAATCACGGTGCGCCGCAGCGGCACCCGTCTCGACGCCAGTGTGCGAGTACTCGTGCAGCGCCCGCAGCAACCGACGGTTGCGCAGCCCGACTCACGGATCGGCGTGGATGTCGGGGTCCGCCGGCTGGCGACGATCGCCACCCCAGATGGCACCGTGATCGAACGCGTCGAGAACCCGCGCCCGCTTAACGCCGCGTTGCGCGAGCTGCGTCACGTGTCGCGGGCCCGGTCGCGCTGTAGGAAAGGCTCGCGGCGCTACCGTGAGCGCACCACCGAGATGTCCCGGCTGCACCGCCGGGTCAACGATGTCCGTACCCACCACCTGCACTGTCTGACAACACGATTGGCCAAGACCCACGGCCGCATCGTTGTCGAAGGCTTGGACGCGGCCGCGATGCTGCGCCAAAAGGGCCTTGCGGGGGCGCGTGCCAGACGGCGCGGACTCTCCGATGCCGCCCTGGGCACTCCGGCCCGGCACCTGTCCTATAAGGCGGGCTGGTACGGGTCGGCGCTGGTGGTCGCTGACCGCTGGTTCCCGTCGTCGAAAACCTGCCACGCCTGCGGGCATGTGCAGGACATCGGCTGGGTCGAACACTGGCAATGCCACGGCTGCTCGGTCACGCATCAGCGTGATGACTGCGCCGCGATCAACCTCGCACGCTACGAGGACACCATTAGCGTCGTCGGCCCAGTTGGGGCCGCCGTCAAGCGTGGAGCCGACCGTAAGACCGGGCCTCACCCGGCGGGTGGCCGTGAAGCGCGGAAGGGAACCGGCTACCCGGCCGGGGAACAACCCCGAGACGGGGTGCAAGTCGCGTGACCACTAAAGATCACTCACTTGCAACGGTGTGGCGAGTGGCGGCGACCGAAATTTTCGCGCGGCGGGCGACGCTGGCCCGCTCGCTGCGGCTGCTGTCCGAGTTCCGCTACGAACAGCCGGACCCGGCGCGCTTCTACGGCGCACTGGCCGCCGACACCGCGACCATGATCGGTGATTTGTGGCGGGCCATTCACGGTGAGTCGCCCGTCGGCCGCACCCTACTCGACGTCGGCGGCGGGCCGGGCTATTTCGGAAGCGCGTTCGACGACGCCGGCATCCGCTACATCGGTGTCGAACCGGACCCGAACGAGATGCATGCGACCGGGCCGGCCACACCCCGCGGCTCAGGCATGTTCGTCCGGGCGTCGGGCATGGCGCTGCCCTTCGCCGACGACTCGGTGGACATCTGCTTGTCGTCCAACGTCGCCGAGCACGTGCCGCGGCCCTGGCAGCTGGGCGACGAGATGCTGCGCGTCACCCGGCCGGGCGGGCTGGCGGTGCTGTCCTACACGGTCTGGCTGGGCCCGTTCGGCGGACATGAAATGGGCCTGAGCCACTATCTCGGTGGACACCGGGCCGCGGCGCGGTATGCCCGTAAGCACGGTCATCCGGCTAAAAACGACTACGGGTCGTCGTTGTTCGCGGTATCCGCCGCCAACGGCCTGAAGTGGGCCGCCGGCACCGGCGCTGCGATCGCCGCATTCCCCCGCTACCACCCGCGATGGGCCTGGTGGATGACGTCGGTGCCGGTGCTGCGCGAGTTCTTGGTCAGCAATCTGGTGCTGGTGCTTCAACCGCGATAATGGAACATGTTCTAATCTTGCTTCCGCTTGGGTAGGGTGGCGCCATGAGCCACAGCCAAACGACCGAATACGACAAACTCTTCATCGGCGGCAAGTGGACGGAGCCGTCGACGTCGGAGGTCATCGAGGTGCACTGCCCGGCCACCGGCGAATACGTCGGCCGGGTGCCGTTGGCGGCCGCGGCCGACGTGGACGCCGCCGTCGCCGCGGCGCGCGCCGCCTTCGACAACGGCCCCTGGCCTTCGACGCCGCCAAAGGAGCGCGCGGCCGTCATCGCGAAGGCGGCCAAGGTGCTGGAGGAGCGTAAGCCGCTGTTCGCCAAGCTGCTGGCCGACGAGACCGGACAGCCGCCGACCACCGTCGAAACGATGCATTGGATGGGTTCGATGGGCGCGCTGAACTTCTTCGCCGGCCCGGCGGTCGACCAGGTGAAGTGGCGGGAGGTCCGCAACGGCTCCTACGGGCAGAGCATTGTCCATCGCGAGCCGATCGGTGTGGTCGGCGCGATCGTCGCGTGGAACGTGCCGCTGTTCTTGGCGGTCAACAAGCTGGGCCCGGCGTTGCTGGCGGGCTGCACGGTGGTGCTCAAGCCGGCCGCCGAAACACCGCTTACCGCAAACGCTTTGGCGGAGGTGTTCGCCGAAGCCGGCCTGCCGGAGGGCGTGCTGTCGGTGGTACCCGGCGGGATCGAAACCGGGCAGGCGCTGACGTCGAACCGCGACGTCGACCTGTTCACGTTCACCGGCAGCTCGGCCGTCGGCAAGGAGATCGGCCGCCGCGCCGCCGAGATGCTCAAGCCGTGCACCTTGGAGTTGGGTGGTAAATCGGCGGCTATCGTGCTCGACGACGTCGACCTGGCCGCCGCGGTGCCGATGCTGGTGTTCTCCGGGATCATGAACACCGGCCAGGCCTGTGTGGGCCAGACCCGGATCCTGGCGCCACGCTCGCGGTACGACGAGATCGTCGAGGCGGTAAGCAATTTCGTGCAGGCGCTACCGGTTGGGCCGCCGTCGGACCCGGCCGCCCAGATCGGCTCGCTGATCTCGGAGAAACAGCGCGCCCGCGTCGAAGGCTACATCGCCAAGGGCGTCGAGGAAGGCGCGCGACTGGTGTGCGGCGGCGGCCGTCCCGAGGGCCTGGACAACGGCTTCTTCGTGCAGCCGACGGTCTTTGCCGACGTCGACAACAAGATGACGATCGCCCAGGAGGAGATCTTCGGGCCGGTGCTTTGCATCATCCCGTATGACACCGAGGACGACGCGATCAAGATCGCCAATGATTCGGTGTATGGGCTGGCCGGCAGCGTGTGGACCGCCGATGTACCGCACGGTATCGAGATCTCGGAGAAGATCCGCACTGGGACGTACGCGATCAACTGGTACGCCTTCGACCCGTGCTGTCCGTTCGGCGGCTACAAGAATTCCGGCATCGGTCGCGAGAACGGGCCGGAAGGCGTCGAGCACTTCACCCAGCAGAAGAGCGTGCTGATGCCGATGGGCTACACGGTCCAGAGCTAGCGACCCTTAGCGCCGAACGTGCTCTCACGGCGAGAAATGGGCCAAATTTTCGCCGTGAGAGCACGTTCGGCGTTTGGCTGGGCGACACCCCGGGGCTGTTTAGCGTCGCTAGCGGCCTTGGAAGCGGGCCTGGCGTCGTTCGATGAACGACTGCACGCCCTCTGCGGCGTCCGCGCTGGCGAACAATTCGGTTATGGCCGGGACGAGCCCCTGGATCGCGGCTGCCTCGCCCTGCTCACGTGCTGTGTGCGCTGATGCAAGCGTGGCTCTCACGCCCAGCGGCGCGGCGCGTTCGGCGATGGTCTGCGCGATCTCCCGGGCCCGGGCCTGCGCTGCCGCCGCGTCGTCGGCCACCTCTTGGACCAGGCCGATGCGGTGCGCCTCGGCGGCGTCGAACTCGTCGCCGGTGAGCAGCCAGCGCATGGCATTGCCCCAGCCGGCGTCGCGAGGTAGGCGGATCGTCGCGCCGCCGAACGGATAGATCCCGCGTTGCACTTCGAGTTGCGTGAACCGGGTGTCGGCGGCGGCGATGCGGATGTCGGCTGCCAGCAGGAGTTCGATGCCCAAGGTCATGCACCAACCGTGTGCGACCGCCACCAGCGGGGTGGTCCACGGCCCGTCCAGCCGCCAGGGGTCGCGGCCGTCTGGCGGGACCGGCCGCTCGCCGGCGGCGATGGCCGGAGCGACGTCGACCAGATCCAGCCCTGCGGTGAAGTGGTCACCGTGCGCGAACAACACCCCGGCGCGTATCGATGGGTCGGATTCCAGCAGCCCGTATGCGCGGGCCAGGTCGGTCAGCATTGCGCGGTCGAACGAATTGCGTTTGTGGGCCCGGTTCAGGCCGATCAGCAGAACGTGCCCGTCCCGCTCGAGGGTCACGGTGTCCAAGTTCATCGGGCTAGTCAAACGCAGCCCTAGCTAATATGCAATACCTCATACTCTTGGTCGGAATCAGCGTCACGTCCGCTCAGGCCCCGAAACGGCTCTTCCCAGTACACGCACTGTTAACCGGGAATGGACTTGCTTACTAGATGGTTGTCTCATATGCTATTCACCATAATTATGGGTCGGCGAGAAACTCCGGCGCATAAGAGCAGCACCCGCCAGGGAGCAGCCCACGGCTGGAGAAGATTATGTGGATCCTCGAACTCAACGTGGCCGGCTATCAATTCACCCGAGAGATGCCGGACCTGCGCCGTCGCCCGACCTGGTTTCACCCACGCAATATGCACTGGCCGGCCCTGCGACAGAATCACGCTGCATGACCCCGCTCAAGGATCCTGCGTCGGCAAAGCGATGCGACACCCGGACGAAGATGCTGATCAGCGCCGCCGAGGTGATGCGCGAACGCGGTGCGGCCGGCGTGACGATCGACGAGGTGCTCGCCCGCAGCGGCGCGCCGCGCGGCTCGGTGTACTACCACTTTCCCGACGGCCGCATCCAGATCCTCGCCGAGGCGCTGCGGTACTCCGGTGATCTGATCACCGCCACCATCGACGAGGCCGTCGACCGGGGCGCCAAGGCCCTGCTGCGCGAGTACGTCAAGTTCTGGGAACGCCTGCTGATCGACGGAGACTTCAACGCCGGTTGCCCGGTGGTCGCCGCGGCGATCGGCTGCGGCGCCGACGACGAACCGGAGCTGTCCGCGGAGGCGGGCGCCATCTTGGGGCGGTGGTGTACCGCGATGACCCGCGCGTTCGTTGCCGAGGGCTTTGGTGACGCGGATGCCGCTTCGCTTGCGGTGATGACGATCTCCGCGATGGAGGGCGCAATAGTGCTGTGCCGCTCGACGCGCAGCGTGCTCCCGTTGCGCCAAGTTGCCGAACAGCTCGAATTCCTAATCAAGGCAAGGGAATTCGTCTCGCGGCAAGTTCCGCCGCAAAGGGCGACCGCGGGCAGCAGTTCAGTCGCTGGCGGGTAGCGGTTTGACCTCTTTGAGCTGCAACGCGGTCTGGCCCACGCTGAGGCTTCCGGCCCCGGGCTTGGTCACCAGCACCTCGGCCCCGTTTTCGTCCACGTAGCGCTTGCCCATGATGGTGCCGTCGGCGAAGGCAGGGTCGAGTTCACCCTTCCGCTCGCCACCAAGCTCCACCATCGGGACACCGCCGCAGCGCAGGTCGTCAAGGCTGTCGGCGCTTCTGACCACGATCACCTGGGTGTCGCAGACTTGGCTGGCCAGGCGGGTTCCGTTCTTGATCATGCGTGTAATCCTTCTAGCTCTTCGATGATCTCTCGGCGAAGTACCTTGCCGGTAGCGGTAGTTGGCAGTTCGTGGCGAAACACTACGCGGTCCGGGGTACGCGATCCGCGTAAACTCTCGCGGACGTACTCCCGCAGTTCGTCGGGGTCGGGCTCGACGTCGTCGGCCGGCACCACCACCGCGACGATTGCCTGGCCCCACTGCGGATCCTCGACGCCGACGACGGCGACATCGCGCACCTGCGGGTGCTCGACCAGCACTTCCTCGAGCTCCGCGGGTGCGATGTTCTCGCCGCCGCGGATGATGGTGTCGTCGCTGCGCCCGCCGATGAACAGGTAACCGTCCGCATCGAGCACGGCGATGTCTTTCGTTGGGAACCAACCATTTTCGTCGAGAACCGAGCCGATCCCGGTGTAGCGGCCGGACACCTGCTCACCGCGCACGAACAACTCGCCGCTCTGCCCCGGCCCCAACACGGTGCCGTCTTCGGCGCGGATCTGCAGCTCGATCCCGGGCACCGGCTGCCCCACCGATCCAAGTCGCTTGGCGACGGCCGGATCCGAGGAGTACAACGCGGCGCGGTGGTCGTCCGGGGTCAGCACGGCGATCGTCGAGCTGGTCTCGGTCAGCCCATACGCGTTGACAAAGCCGACATTCGGCAACAGCTGCAGCGCCCGGCGAACCAACGGCAGGCCCACCTTCGAGCCGCCGTAGGCCAGGTTGCGCAGCGAGGGCAGTTCGTGGTGCCCGCTCTCCAGCACGGTGACGATGCGGTCCAGCATCGTGGGCACCACCGTCGCGGTGGTGACGTGTTCGGCGTTGATCAGCGAAACCCATTCCTGCGCATCGAAATTGGGCAGATAGACCATCTTGCGGCCGGCGTACAGATTCGACAGCGCGGCGCCGACGCCGGCGATGTGGTACGGCGGCACGCAGATCAGCGCGGCGTCCGTGGGATCTGCTGACTCGAATTCGACCGTACCGGTGACATAGCTGGTCAAGTTGTTGTGCGAGAGCTCGACCGCCTTGGGTTGCGAGGTGGTGCCCGAGGTGAACAGCACGATGGCCACGGCGTCGGGGTCGGCGAACTCGGCGACCGGCTCGGCGCTGCGCGCGGCCGTCAAGAAGTCATCGGAGACCATCACCCGCTGCGCCACGTCGCCGAGCATCTCCCGATAGCGATCGTCGACGATCACCAGCGGTTCGGGCAACCGGCGGATCAGGGTTTGGATGCCGTCGGCGGATAGCCGGTAGTTGATCGGGGTGAACGCCAGCCCGGCTCGCGCCGCGGCGAATATCAGCACCGGTAACAGCGCACCGCCAGTGCCGACGTAGGCGACGTGGCGGGCTTTCGAAGCCGCGATGACGCCCGCGCCGCCGTCGGCGAGGTCGCTGAGCTGCTGCGTCGTCAGCCGCAAGTCGCCGTCGACGACAGCCGTGCGATCCGGGTGACTCGACGCCGCCATCTCGAGCAGCAACGAAACGCTCATCCGCGATCTTTCCGGGTTTTCGGCCTTTACAAATCTAGGCCGTAGTGTAACCCATGCTACGGGGGCTCGTTACGCCGCCGGTTGCCGCCAGGGCGACATTCGGGGAATCCATCGCGGAACGTTGCGCCGGTACTCGACGTAGTCGGCGCCGTAGCGCTGCACCAGATGGGGCTCTTCCCAGAACCGGATCACGACCGCCATCACCGTGAAGAAGATCGCGAACCAACCGAGCAGCGCGGCGGACGCGGTGACCGCCGCCTCCCCCAGCAGGACGCAGAGCACCCCGGTGATCATCGGGTTGCGGACGTGCCGGTACGGTCCGCGCACGACCAAATGCACCGGCTCGCCCAGCACCGGGCCCACACCGAGCGTGCCTTTGCCAATGCGGTGGAACAGCACGTTCGTCCAGACCATCAGCGCCAGTCCCGCGGCGATCAACAGGACGCCGACGGTCGCCAGCGCGATGGACGCGGGCGAATTCAGGTCCGGCGTCCGCACGTTCGCCGGGCTCACGATCAGCGCGGGTATGACAAGCGTCATCGTGATCGGCGCGACCAGGATCGAGAGCAGGTGGCGCCACCAGAGCCGTCGCTCATGCGTGTTGGTAACCATACTTCAACCTCCGTTCAAGAATGAATGTACGCCCATGTCGGCGGTTTGATCAACGGGCGTTGAAGTATGCTGCCGGGATGCCGGAGGCGCGGCGCAGCGGCCGGTGGCGCACCGGTCAGCAGAGCAGGCAGCGCATCATCGATGCCGCGCGCGAACGCTTCATGCACGACGGCTACGACCGGGCCACCGTGCGCGGCATCGCCGCCGACGCCGAAGTGGACGTGGCGATGGTCTACTACTTCTTCGGCAGCAAGGAAGGGCTTTTCACCGCGTCGGCACTGACCGGTCCCGAGCATCCCCTGCAGCATCTGGCCGCACTGCTCGAGGACGGCACCGAAGACCTCGGCGCGCGGCTGGTCCGCCGATTCCTCGAACACTGGGACCGCGGGGCCGAATATGAGCCGCTGCTGACGTTATGGCGCTCGGCGGCGATGCACCCCCAGGCGCGAAAGGTGTTGCACGACAGCCTCGCCGGCCCGATGGCCGAGCGGGTCGCCACCGAGTTCGGCGTGCAGGACGCGGAGCTGCGGGTGGAGTTGGTGGCCAGTCACCTGGCCGGGCTGGCGTTCGCCCGCTACCAGCTGAAGATCGAGCCGATCGCGTCGACCAGCATCGAGGATCTGGTCGCCTGGCTGGGCCCGACCGTCGAGCGCTACCTGACGGGATAGTGGCGAGCAGACGCAAAGTCGCCCTATTTCGGCCCAGGATAGGGGATTTTGCGTCTGCTCGGCAGGCTAAGTCCCCGTCCAGCGGGGCGGGCGCTTCTCGGCGAACGCGATCGCGCCCTCTTTGGCGTCGTTGGACATGAAGATCGGGGCCAGGATCTTGACCTGTTCGGCGAACCTGTTCTCCGGGCTCCAGCCGCGGGATTCGACGATGATCCGCTTGGTGGCGGCCACCGCCAGCGGCCCGTTGGCGGTGATCTTTTCCGCCAGCGCGATCGCTGCGTCCAGCGCCTTCCCGGGCTCGGCCAGGACGTTCACCAGGCCCAGCTCGTGCGCACGCTCGGCGGACAGATTGTCACCGGTCAGCGCCAACTCCATCGCGATGGCGTACGGAATGCGCTCCGGCAGCCGCAGCAGCCCGCCGCCACCGGCCACCAGCCCCCGCTTGACCTCGGGAATTCCGAATGCGGAGTCCCTGGCCGCCACGATGAGGTCGGTGGCCAGCGCCAGCTCGGTCCCGCCGGCCAGCGCGTAACCTTCGACCGCCGCGATCAGCGGTTTGGCGGGCGGACGTTCGGTGAAGCCCATCCCGCGGCCTTCGACGACGACGTTCTCGCCGCGGGCGAACGCCTTGAGATCCATGCCCGCGCAGAACGAGCCACCCGCGCCGGTCAGGATTCCCACCGAAAGGCCATTGTCGCCGTCGAGGCGGTCCATCGCGTCGGCCAGCCCTCGGCTGACCGCCGCGTTGACCGCGTTCTTGGCCTTGGGCCGGTTGATGGTGATGATCAGGATCCGGTCCCGCTGCTCGACCAGGACCTCGGGTTCGGTGTTCGCTTCGTCGCTCACAGTGCAGATGGTAACGGTCGGCCCGGTTGACGAACCGGCCGGTCAATGTAATGGCGGCTCAAGCCTCGATCAAGCCGGCGCCATCGCGGTCTCGACGACCGTCAGATCCTCGGAAAGCCCAGCGGCCCTGCGTATTTCGACAAAGTCGGCGACCATGGCCTCGGTTACCTCGTGCGGGTCCTTGACGGTGGCGCCGTCGGAGAGCACGGAGATGTTGAGCTGGTCGACGTAACTCCACACGGTGATGTTCAGGCCGCTGCCAGCGGTCAACGGACCCACCGAATAGATCTCGGTGACCAGCGCGCCGCCCACCTTCCCGCGTTCGCGAGGACCGGGAACATTCGAAATGTTCAGGTTCAGCACCTTGTTCTGCCCGTCGCGGCCCGCCATCCACCGGAACAAGGCTTCCGTCGTCGCCGGTGGCCAGTACGCCGCCCAGCGGCTGATCAGTTCCGGCCCCAACAGCTGGTGGCTTTCCTTGGCGGACACCGCATTCTCGTGGGCGGCCCGGACGCGTTCCAGCGGGTCGTCGCAGTCGGTCGGCAGCGCCACCATGATGCCGCTGAACCGGTTTCCGGAGATCCGCTCCGGCGAGAAGTCGTAGGCCACCGGGACCGACGCCAGCAGCGGCTCGGCCTTGCCGTCGTACCGCAACAGGAGGGTGCGCAGCGCCCCGCTCGACATCGCCAGCACCATGTCGTTGATGGTCACGCCGAGCTTCTTGCCGGCCGCCTTGACATCGGCGAAAGCCAGTGTGGCGGTGGCGAATCGGCGCTCAGGGGTAAGCATGTGGTTCATGAAGGTGGACGGCGGGGTGAACGGCCGCGTCAGTTCCGGCGACAACTTGCGCGAACTGCGTCGCACCCGGTTGATGCCCTGCGCCGTGTACCGGACCGTCGCGGGGATTCGCCCGATGTGGCGGATATGGTCCACGAACGCCGAAGTCATCAATTCCGCCTTGGTGGGCGCCGGATCTGGCGTGTACGAGCCGCTCTGCGGGGTGGGCATCAGGTCCATGCCGTGCGCCATCAGGTTCGCCGACGCCACACCGTCGGCAAGCGCATGGTGGATCTTGACCACGACGGCGATCCGGTGGTTGGCCAGGCCCTCCACGAAGTACATCTCCCACAGCGGGTAGGCCCGGTCCAGTGGCGTACTGGCGATCTGTCCGATCGCCTCGTCCAGTTCGCGACGGCCACCCGGCGGCGCCAGCTGCCACGGACGAATGTGGTACTCGAAATCGACTTCGCAGTTCTCCCGCCACATCGGGTGGTGAAACTTCAGCGGGACGTCGACCAGCTGATAGCCCAACGGCACGAGCTTGTCCATCCGGTCGGCGATGACCTGACGGAACGCCTTGATATCGAAACCCCGATGCTCCTCGTCGAGTTCGATCACGGCGACCTTGATGGTGTGCATGTGCACGTTGGGAGTTTCGCTGTACAGCAGTACCGCGTCCCAGCCGCTGAGCCGTTTCACCGCAGGCCCCTACTCATACGGGAACCTTACAATCGGCAGCCGCTCAGATAACCCGTTTCGCGAACTGCGTGCGGTTGCGATACACCTGATTGAGGAACAGGGCCGTCGCGTGCGCCATGGCACCCGCACGGGGACCGTCGAGCAAGTCGAAGCCATGACCAGCCCCGGGCAGCTCGACATAGCTGACCAATGAGTTGGACACCGAACGTAACCGGTCGACGAAACTACGGGCCTGCTCCACCGGGATCACGGTGTCCTTGCTGCCGTGAATTACCAAGAACGGCGGGGCATTTCGATGCACACGCGCGATCGGCGAGGCAGCCCGGAACACTTCGGGATGACGGTCTATCGACCGCCTGACCACCACCCGCTCCAGGAAGTCGACGAACCGGACCCTTTCGGGGGTCGAGCGGTCTTCCCAGTCGTAACGGCCGTAGATGCCCACCACCGCGTCCACCGAGCTGTCGGCACCTTCGGGCAGCGCGGCCTGGAAGGCGGGATCGTTGCCGGTGAGCCCGGCCAGCGCAGACAGGTGCCCGCCGGCCGAACAGCCTGCCACCGCAATGAAATTGCGGTCCCCGCCGAACTTGTCGACGTTGGCCCGCGCCCACGCGATGGCGGTCTTGACGTCGGCGATGTGGCGCGGCCAGCGGTGGTGCGGCGCGACGCGGTAGTCGATCGCCAGGCACACCCAACCTTGTTCTGCCAGTCGAGATATCAACGCGGAACCTTGCAGGGTGCGACTACCGTGCACCCAGGCACCACCCGGTACGAAGATCAGCACCGGGGCGGGCTCGGTGGGCAAATCGTTACGCCGCCAGACGTCGAGCATCTGGGCGGGACTGTCGCCGTAGTGGACGGCGCGGCGGTAGAGGTGCCGCCGCTGCCGCAACGCCTCCCAAATCGGCGGCGTGCGCTCGGCCGTGGGCCACTCGGCGTCCAGGTCCGCCGACGAGACGACACCGCGCAACGCCGTGACGGAAACCTCGTGTGTGCTCTCGCGTTCGCGGCGGCGGACTTCTTTGACATCGGCTCCTCGCGTCAGCCAGCCGCGGGCCGCGGCGGCAGCGAATTCTGGCGCGTGCCGGGCGCCCCAGACACTCACGGCGGTGACTGTGCCCAGCGGCTCAAGGCGCTTACCTACGATCGGTAGCGAAGCCCCTGCAGTGCTGAGGGCCAGCATATAGTCGGTGGGCCGGGCCCGTAGCAACCATCTCATACAGGGCGTCATGCGCGGTCCCCTCGCCGTCATGGTTGGCAGCGTACCCCCACCCGAATGGGGACAACCACGTTTGCGGCACCAAATCTGCGTCGGCGAAAATTTGGCCTCGCGCCGATCCCCGAGGCGCCGCACGCATACTGAATTGGTGCCGATCGCTCCGACCGCCGATGTTCACCCCGATCTGCGCCGCATCGCGCGCATCGCCCCACGCCAACTGGTCGGTCCGCGGACCTTGCCGCTGGTCCGCAGGTTGAGTGCGGTGATAAGGGGTCGCGGCCCGTCCGACGACGTCGAGGTGCTCACGCTGGAATCCGGGACCGGCGTCCGGCTGTTCCGGCCGGTCGGCGGGGACGGACCGACGCCCGCCCTGCTGTGGATTCACGGCGGCGGATTCGTGATGGGCACCGCACGGCAGGACGACCGGGTCTGCCGCGGCTTCAGCAAAAGGCTGGGCATCACCGTCGCATCGGTCGACTACCGACTCGCACCGGAACACCCGTATCCGACGCCCCTTGAGGACTGCTACGCGGCGTTGACCTGGCTGGCCACCTTGCCTGCGGTTGACCCGGGCCGGGTGGCGATCGGCGGCGCCAGCGCGGGCGGTGGCCTGGCGGCGGCCTTGGCGCTGCTGGCCCACGACCGCGGCGAAGTGTCCCCGGCATTCCAGCTGCTGGTGTATCCCATGCTCGACGACCGCAGTTGCGAGGCCGCCGACAAGCCGAACTACCGGCTGTGGAATGCGCGCGCCAACCGGTTCGGCTGGACGGCGTATCTGGGTGCCGCCGATCCGGTGGTCGCTGTTCCGGCCAGGCGCGCCGACCTGAGTGGCCTGCCGCCCGCCTGGATCGGCGTGGGCGACAACGACCTGTTCCATGACGAAGATCTTGCGTACGCAGAACGCTTGCAGAATGCGGGCGTACCGTGCCAGGTCGAAGTGGTGCCGGGTGTCTTCCACGGCTTCGACCTGGTTGCGCCGAAAGCGCCGGTGTCACAACGGTTCTTCGCGAGTCAATGCGATGCCCTGCGGTCCGGGCTCGCGCTGTCGGTGTGAGCGGTCACATGGCGAAATACACGAGTTGACCGCCGATGACGGTGGCGGCCACCATGCCGGCGTCCAGCTCGGCCAGTACCGTCGCCGGTGGCTCGTTCAGCACACACAGGTCCCCCGGCTGCCCGACCGCCACCGTCCTGACCCGGCCCGGCTGATCGGAACGTCCCAAAAACATTTCCAAAGCCGTTCGCGCCGAGACACATTCGTTCGCACCGAGGACGGCGCCGGACAGCGTAGTGCGATATACCGCGGCGCGCATCGCAGTCCACGGGTCGCCGTGCCCGAACGGCATGTCGGTAGAAAGCGCCACCGGCACCGACGCGTTCAGCAACGATGCCACCCGCCACAGCTGACCGTGCTCGGCGGCGGGGACGTCCGCGAGATAATGATCGCCGCGCTCGGCGACGAAGTTCGGCTGGGTGACGACGGTGACCTGCAGATCGGCGAGGTCGCTCAGATTGTCGTCTGGCACAACCGATGCGTGCTCGATGCGATCGAGTGGATGGCTGCCGGCCTCGCGCAGGGCCGCGATGGTCACCACCAGTTGAGCCGCGGTCACGCAGTGCACGGCCACGGGCCGGCCACCGTCGTGCTGCTCGGCGATCCAGGCCGTCAGGGAGTCCAGGTCCAGCCGGTCGTCCTGCAGGATTATCTTGCCCGGTGACAAGAAATGCAGCCGTGGCCGGAATTCACCGCGGCGGTGCGCGACCATCAGCGACACCATGTCGTCGGCGCTGACGTCGGGCGTTGCGTCGGTGACGCCGGTGACGCCGGTTGCGGTGATCCGCCGACTGAGTTCGGCCAGATTTGTCTCGCGCCGCTGCACCGCGTCCGACCAGCCAGGGTCGGCACTGCGCAGGCGGCCGTCGGCATGCTCGGCCATGCCGATGCGGCCCAGCGCGGCGGAGTTGAGCATCCACAGTGCGCCGCTGCGGTGCTGAATGCGCACCGGAATGTGGGGCACCACCGCGTCGATGGCAGCACGGTCCAACTCGCCGGCGACCGACTCGTGATAGCCGACCGCGCGGATCCATCCGTCGGGACCGGGTGTGGCGTTCGATAACAGTTGCGCCAGTTGATCTCTGGTGCTGACCCCGGGCGGCCCGACCAAGAATGAATCCAACGCCGACGCAGCGGATCGCACGTGCACATGGTGGTCGTGCAGGCCGGGCAGCACGGCTCCGCCCCCGGCGTACAGCACACCCTCCCCGGGCGTTGCCACCAGCCCGCTGCCGACTTCCTCGATCTGCTCGCCGACGCGGATGTCGACGGTTCTGCCGTCCAGCAGCGTAGCACCCTGAATCAGCATGAGAGACAGCGCCTTTGGGCAATCAGTCGGCGAACCTTAGCGTCGTCGGCGCCGAGCTCGGGCGCTGACGTGGTTACCACCGGAGGCTGCGGGGGCGGTGCCGGATACGCCGAGACGGGCGACACCGCCGGTAAGTTCGCATAGCCGGCGGCCACCGCCGCCATGGCCACCTGAACCAGTTCGCCGCCACCCCGGCCCAGCGATTCGGTCACGGCCAACGTTGCCTCCAGCCCGGTCAGCGGGTCGGCGATGGCGTCCCCGCAGAACACCGGCCCGTCGCTGCTGGCACCGACCAAGCCACCGGCCACCGCGGCGTCGTCGCCGAAGGCGGGTCGTCCGGGGTCGTCGTATCCGCCGATTTGCAACCAGATTCGTCCCGCCCCCGGTGCAATGTGTTCCGGTCCGAGCCGACGCCGGGCCAGCGCCGCGGGCCGCGAACCCTCGATCACGATGTCGGCGACGGTGAGCAACTGCCGCAACTCGTCGGCTTGGCGGTCGAAATCCAGGCAGTAGGACAGTTTTTCGCCGTTGATCCAATCGAAGAAGGCTCGGTTTCCGCCGCGGGTTCCGTCTGGGCGGCGGCGGCTTTCGACTTTGACCACGGTGGCTCCTGCGCGGGCCAGCAGTTTCCCGCACAACGGGCCGGCCCACATCGACGACAGATCGGCCACCAGCAGACCCGCCAGCCCGCGCCCGGGGACCGCGTCGCCCATTCGGCGAATCCGCGGTGATGTGGGGGTTGTCTCACCCAATGCGGCAGCCGGAATGTCGAGCAGCCGTGCTCGCTCCACCATTTCCGAGACGAAACGCGTTGCGGCCCAAGCTGTCAGCTTCGGCCAGGGGTCGGCGGGCATGTCGTCGACCTGCAGTAGGGCGGGTACGGCGGCGACGTCGTCGGGGCGGGACAGCGTGATCGCCCCCCAGCCGTCCCGAGTCCGCAGCAGCCGGGTGGCGCCGCCGGCCGATATGCGTCCGCCGCGGCTGAGCCCGAGCAAGCCGGCCCGGCCGGCGAGCAAACAGGCCGCGTCGGGGGTGATCCGTTCGGCACGGGTCAACACGTTGGCCCGGGAGAAGTCGGGTGGCCCGTCGGGCAGACCGGTCAGATAGGCCAGCCCGCTGTCAGCCCAGCGTGCCAGCTCACCAGTCATGGCCACCATTGTGCTGTAGCCACCGCATGGGGCATTTAAAACTGCAGTGCACTGAAGCGCCAGTCCAGCACGGGCCGGTCGGGCCCGTCGGCCGAATCGCCGACCGCGTACACGACCGACCGCAACCCCAGCACCCCGCCGTGGTCCGTCGCCTCCGCGGACTCCACATGCAGATCGCTGTACAGGGTGTCGCCCTCGTATACCGGGCCGGTGTGGTCGCAGGACTGCCAGCCCAGGACCGTCACCAAATTGGGCAGCAGCCGGTTGGCCTGGGCGAGGGCCAGCCCGATGGTATGCCCGCCATAGACCAGCCGAGCGCCGTTGACACGCGAATCATGGTGTGTGGCAGCAATGTTCAAGGTAAGGCGGGCCAGCTCGGGCGCGCTGCTGACCACGTCCGCGGTGCTGTGTAGCACCGCACCCGCGAGACCGGTGTGAAAATGCGGTCCCGGCACGCGGTTTCGGAATACCTCGCCGTCCCAGTCCGCGGTGGGATCGGAGGCCGGCGCCAATGGGTCTGAGCCGACGGCGGACAGATCGTCGGCCGGCGCATTGGCGGGATCGAACTGCGGGCCCGCAGGCAGCATCGCGCACCGGTAGAAGTCGAGCACCAACCGGTCGGCCTGGTCGATCGTGATCATCCGCAGCGCCGCCAGGCCCGTCGGCGCCCGCCCCGGTTTGGCCGAGTTCGCCCGCAGCCCAACGACTTCCGTTCGGGTGTAGATGGTGTCACCGATGACGGGGAATCGGTGAAACCTGAGCCCGCGGTAGAACAGGTTGGCTTTGACGCGCTGAGTCACCAGCGTCGACTGCCCGATCGCGACGTCGCACACCAGTCCCGGATGTACCTGCGGACCAGGCGTGCCGGTCACCGCGGCGCACAGTTGCGCATCGAGTGCCAGCCGCATCCGGTCGCCGACGATGGCCTGGTGGGCGGCGGCCAAGCCCGACGACAGGGTCGCCGCCGGCGCCCAGTCGAACACCTGCCCAACGGACAGGTCGTCGAAGTAGGGCCCGCCCTCGCGCACCCCCGCGTACCCGTTCGCATTCACCACGCCACATGCTGGCAGGCTGTCCAACCGAGGGTCAACGCGGGAGGCGGTCTCAGGTGAACGACGAAGAAGAGATGCTGATTGCCACGGTCCGGGCATTCATCGATCGCGACGTCAAACCGACCGTCCGCGACGTCGAGCACGCCAACACCTACCCCGAGGCGTGGATCGAGCAGATGAAGCGGATCGGCATCTACGGCCTGGCTGTTCCCGAGGAATACGGCGGGTCGCCGGTTTCGATGCCGTGTTATGTCCGCATCACCGAACAGCTGGCCCGCGGCTGGATGAGCCTGGCCGGCGCGATGGGCGGACACACCGTGGTGGCCAAGCTGCTGACGCTGTTCGGCACCGAGGAACAGCGACGGACATATCTGCCGCCGATGGCAACCGGCGAGCTGCGGGCCACCATGGCGCTGACCGAGCCGGGCGGCGGCTCGGACTTGCAGAACATGACGACCACTGCGCTGCCGGACGGCTCCGGCGGCTTGACCATCAACGGTGCCAAGACGTGGATCAGCAACGCACGCCATTCCGGGCTGATCGCCCTGCTGTGCAAGACCGATCCGAATGCCACGCCACGTCATCGGGGCATCTCGATCGCGCTGGTGGGGCACGGGCCCGGGCTGACGGTGTCGCGCGACCTACCCAAGCTGGGCTACAAGGGTGTCGAATCCTGCGAGCTGTCGTTCGACGACTACCGGATTCCCGAGTCGGCGATCTTGGGCGGCCAGCTGGGACAAGGCTTTTCGCAAATGATGAAGGGCCTCGAGACCGGCCGTATCCAGGTCGCCGCGCGCTCGCTGGGCGTTGCGTCGGCGGCCCTCGAGGACGCGTTGGCGTACGCCCAGCAACGGGAAGCGTTCGGCCGGCCGATTTGGCAGCATCAGGCCGTAGGCAACTATCTGGCCGAAATGGCGACCAAGCTGACCGCCGCCCGTCAGCTGACCCGCTACGCCGCCGAGCGGTACGACAGTGGCGAGCGCTGCGATATGGAGGCCGGGATGGCCAAGCTGTTCGCGTCGGAGACCGCGATGGAAATAGCTCTGAACGCCGTCCGAATCCATGGCGGCTACGGCTATTCGACCGAATACGATGTCGAACGGTACTTCCGCGATGCTCCGCTGATGATCGTCGGTGAAGGCACCAACGAGATCCAGCGCAACGTGATCGCCGATCAGTTGGTCGCCAGGGGCGGGATTTAGCCGCGCCCGAGCGCACCGGACGCCCGCCTTGGTGTGGCAGTATCTAGTCGACATCGGCCTTTCGGCGCACCCAGATCACAGGAAACGCATTGTCAGAGCCAGGGATGTGGCAGACCGCGCCGGGCGGGACGGAGTGGCCCGCTTACGGCCCGCAATACCCGGCCGCTCCCCCGCACTTCCAGCCGCCTTTCCAACCGCCTTTCCAGCCGCCTTTCCAGGCACCGCAGTTCCCACCGCCTTTCCAACCGCCGCGAAAACCGCGCTCGAGTCCGTTCGCGGGTGTGCCGCGCGGTGACTTCGCGGTGGACGCCGTCACCGTCGTCGCGTGGCCGGTCATCCTGCTGCTGCCCTGGACAATGGCCGAAAGGGCCTACCGCCGACCGGAAGTCATCGTCGGCTGCGTGCTGGCGCTGTGCGCGACCGTGCTGCCCTACCTGAGCCGAACCGGCATGTTCGGCCCCAGCTGGACGCCGGCCAAGCTCCGGATCGCCAAGCTCGTCACGGCTGCACCGCTAGGGCTTTGCGCCGCAACCTATTTCGTCATCGACGCGATCATCGGCTCCATCGACGGGGGCCCCACGAAATTCGCGCCCGCCCCCGGCGCGTGGATCGCGGCGGCCGCGTCGGTGCTGGCCGCCCTGCCGCGCCGCTCGGACCTGATCGACGGCGGATCGCAGGGCAACACCCGCCTATGGCGAGCCGTTCTGACTGTCACGTCCGCGGCACTTCCGGTGTGCGCGGCACTGGCATTGCTCGGCGTGCTGCTCGCCGCCTACCGGTCGCTGTCCGGGGTGCTGGAATTGCGGGCCTTGGTCTTGGTGCCGGTCACTCAGGCGGTGCTGCTGGTGATTTGGGTGATTGCGGTCTGCAGGGTGGCCCGCCGGGCCTCGCACGGTGACTCGCCCGGGCGGCTGGTGCTCGCCGCCGCCGGCGCGGGCGCGTTGATGTGGAGCGTCCTTGCGGCCGTCGGGCGATTCAGTCTCGGTGCTGCCGCGTCGTTGCACCTGCCGTTCGGCGGGTTCTCTCTCACCATGATCGCCGCGCTGATCGCCACCTCTCCCTCGCTCCGTCGACCCGGCGAGCTATCCGGCGCACAGCCGTGGCTCGCCGCAGCCCGCGGCGTCCTGGGCCTGGTGGTCGTCGCAGACCTATTGCTGTTGGCACAGATAATCGCCAACGTCACCCTGAGCGGAGCACTGACCGCTGCGGTGTTCACCACCCTGATCTGCGCGGGGCTGGGCGCCGTCGCGGCGGATTGGGCGCGACAGCAGATCGCCCTCAACGCATTACGCTGCCGGATGCCCGTCCTGGTGGCGTCGACGGTCCAAGGCGTCACCGGCTTGGTGTCGATCCTGGTGCTGGGATCAAGCCCGAACCGATGGGAAGTGGTGACCGGCCCGCAGGTGATCGCGGCGTTCGCCTTGCCTGCCGCGGCCGCCGCATTTGTGACGCTGCCCAGCCCGATCCGGTCCTTCTTCCCGACGGCGGCTCCGGGACCAATGAACGGTCCGCCGGATCCGGCCGTCATCGCCGCTGACCCCGCTACGCCTCCCCACGTCCTGTACAGCCTCGCGCAGCAGCACGGCGCATTGTGGCCGATCATCGCACGAAATCCGGCCGCGCCACCCGATCTGCTTGCCTGGCTGGCGCAGTCCACCGACCCCGAAGTCCGCGCCGCGCTGCACGCCCGCCAACAGATGAGGCCGCCGACGCCATGAATCCCCAAGGACCGCAAGCGACTTGGCAAGCACCAGCGCCGTTCCCGGGCCCGCATTACCCCAGCCGGGGTCCGACCGGGTCAACGCTGTTGCGCTGGAGCGCAACAGCTCTCGTCGTCTGCCTACTCCTGGTAGGCGGCGTCGTGCTGCACCGGACCGTGCTGTCGCGGCTTTTCGGCGGGGCGGCCTCGCCGCAAGAGGCGGTCACCCGGGCAATCGCGGCCATCGAAGCCGGTGACCTGACGCGGCTGGGGTTGTTGCTGCCGCCCGACGAGCTCGCCGGGCTCACTGACGTGGCGAAACAAGCCAGGCGGATCTCGTCCGCGCTCGGCGAGCAGAGCGATCTCCGCGGCGGCACCAAGGACGCCGGCGTGCAGGTGAGCGTCAAGAACCTCAAGTTGAACACCGAAGCCCAACAGAGTGGGCTGACAAAAGTCAGCATCGAAAATGCCGATATCGCAGCGTCTTTCGCTCCAGCGAAGGCATCCGGTCCCCTCAAGAAGTATTTCGACACCAAGGGATTGACCGCCAAGCAAACGACCATCACCGTCCGCGGCGCCGACGTGACGACGGACGGCCATACCCGGACCCTGCGGATCGATGGCCGCCAGCAGTCGCCGTTTGTCATGACGGTCCAACGCGGCGGCAGCTGGTATGTCAGCCCGCTTTACACCCTCTTCCAGTACATCTCCGAAGAAGACGGCCGGGGAACTTCACCGGTTACCGACTCGCCCGGTTTCGCCTCCCCGGTCGAAGCGGCCGAAGGCTACGTGTCGGCGCTGGCCAAAACGCTCAATGCCCGTAACATCACCGAGTTCGCTCGTGCCACGGGAGGGGTGGAGGGCCGCCTCCTGCAGACCTACCGCAACCTGTTCGACGCCAGACTGGACAAACTGAGCCGCAGTAACTTTTCCCTCGAAGTGACCAAAAGCCGGTTCACCCTAATCTCCCTGGACCAAAACGCCGCCCGGGTGCGGCCAGAGAATCTGCACCTGATGGCCACATCTGACGGCGAAATGCATGCGATCGACTGGGATGGCCGCTGCCTGACGGAAGACGACCCGAGCAACCATCAGCGAGCCTGCCTCGGGGACAAGTCGACCATCGGCCCGTTCACCCCACTGGTCGAGCGTCTGAACTATCTGGTGGCCGTCCGCTCCGACGGCGGCTGGAAGATCAGCGCCACCCGCACGGTATTCGCGATGGTTGCCGACGTGCTCAGCTGGATCGGAGATGCCGAGCTGCCAATCATCAAGGCGCTGACCCGGTCTGACCCCACCGAGCTGACAAAAGTCGCGAAGGTCGTCGGTACGGTGCGCGTCGATAGCACCGCCACGATCAAGGTCGAACCGATAGGCCCCTACGTTGACGGTGGGTACGCAGTCGTCAACATCCCTGATCCGGACGGCAAAGGGTTCGCGGTGTACTGCAAGACCCACACCAAGAGCAGGGAATGTGAGGTCGTCACGCTCGTCACGCCGTCCGGTAAAGCCCAGCACCGTTTCGACGGAGGCCGCGATGGCGAAGCGGGCGACTACAAAGCGATCATTATCGGTGAGACCGGCGATGTAGAGATCGCAGTCCTATCACGCCCTGAACGCTGACACCGGGTCAAGCATCTATCAGGCCCCAGCCCAGCGCGGTCGGTTTGTCGATGGTGTGACCGGACAACACTAAATACGCCGTGCGCCAACGGCCGATCCGGCGGGTGATGCTGACGGTGCCGCCGGCTCCGGGAATCAGACCGAGGCCCAGCTCGGGCAGGCCGAATACCGAATCATCCTGTGCCTCAACCCATCCGCAGAAAGCGGACATTTCCAACCCGCTGCCCAGCACCCGGCCGTGCACCTCGGCGCGGCAAGCCCGGCCCAGCCGGGCAGTGAGGGCGTCCAGCGCGAGCGCGGGGCTGTGGCGGGTGCGCGCCAGGTGTGCGCTCGCCGGGTCGGCGAAGGTGCCGAATTCCGCGAGGTCGCCGCCGCTGCAAAACGACGGCCCGTTGCCGCTCAAGACGATTTCGCTAACTGACGGGTCCAGCTGCGCGACGGTGAGCGCCTCCAGCAGTGCGGCACGGGCGTCGGTGGAAAACGCGTTGTGGCGCTGCGGCCGGTTGAACCTGATCCGCAGCGAATCGCCGTCGCGCTCAGCCTGAACGGGCTCGGCAATGTCGGGCATGCGGGCCGGACCGCGTTCGTCGAGCCAGCGCGCGAATTCCGGCCCGGCTTGCAGCGTCGAGTAAGCCAGCGACTCGGTTATCACCCCGGCCAGCGTCGCGCCGTTCGGGTCCACGGTACGCAATACGTCGTCGCACACGCTGCTGGCATGCGGCCAGCGCTCACAGCGCTGCGTCAGCTCGCCCAGCACTTTGGGAACCGAGTCGACGGTGACCACTCGGCGATCTCGGCAGGGATCCTCCGTCAGCGTGAAAGACGCTATTTCCAGCCATGTTTCGGCGTTGGCGAAATCGGCGGCCGAGCCGAAGGCGACGAAGACGCCCGGCGGAGAATCCGCGCGGACCTCGGAGCCGGGATCCGGCGGACTCGACAGGTCGACCAGCCGCAGCATCGGTCAGGCCGAATACTTTTTAATCAGCTCGTTCTTGTAGAGCTTCCCGGTGTCGGTGCGCGGCAGTTGCGCCTCGAACGCGATCGACCGTGGACACTTGAAGTGCGACAACCGATCCCGCAGCCAGGCAAGCAGCTCGTCGGCGAACTCGTCGGTGGCGTCGGCCGGATCCACCGTTTGCACCGCGGCCATGACCCGTTGGCCCATCTCGTCGTCGGGAACGCCGAACACCGCCGCATCCAACACCTTTGGATGGGTGACGAGAAGATTCTCGGTTTCCTGCGGGTAAATGTTCACCCCGCCGGAGATGATCATGTGGTGCCGCCGGTCGGTCAGGTACAGGTAGCCCTCGTCGTCGAGATAGCCGACGTCACCGACCGTCACCCAGCCGTGCTTGTCCCGCGACGCCGCGGTCTTCGCCGTGTCGTTGAGGTATTCGAACGCATATCCGCCGCCGAAGTAAATCTCGCCGGGCTGTCCCGGCGGCAATTCGTTGCCGTGCTCGTCGAGAATGTGTATCTCGCAAAGCATCGGCTTGCCGACCGACCCGGGATGCGCCAGCCAGTCCTCGGCGGTGATCAACGTCGACCCGATCGCCTCGGAGGACGCGTAGTACTCGTCGACGATCGGGCCCCACCAGTCCATCATCTGCTTCTTGATCTCCACCGGACACGGCGCGGCCGCGTGCATGACTCGCTGCAAGCTGGACAGATCGTATGAATTACGCACTGTCTCAGGCAGTTTCAGCATCCGGGTGAACATCGCCGGCACGAACTGCCCGTGGGTCACCCGGTAGCGCTGGATAGCGTCCAGGCAACCCTCAGGGTCGAATTTCTCCAGGACGACCGTCGTGATGCCGCCGGCCTGCGCACTCATCGACCATACCGACGGCGCGGTGTGATAAAGCGGCGCCGGGCTCAGATAGATCGACTCGGGTGTCATCCAGAACCCGACCAAAGCCGACATCATGCCGGGCACCTCGCTGGGCGGCAGGTGCGGCAGTTCGCGCTTGATGCCCTTGGGCCGGCCGGTGGTGCCCGAGGAATACTGCAGCAGGTCACCCTCGATCTCGTCGCCGATCGGCGTATCCGGTTGGTCCGCAACGCAATCCGGGTAGCGCTCCCAGCCGTCCGAGTCAGCGTCGGCGAGGAGCAACAGATCGGGCAGTCCGCCTGGCAGGTGTTCCTGCAGTTGCTGGCAGGTCTCACGCAAGACGGCTGACCCGATAATCGCCTTGGCGCCGCTGTTGTCGATGATGTAGGCGGCCTCCGCCGCGGTCAGGTGCGTGTTGATCGGCACGTAGTACAGGCCGCTGCGGCGAGCGGCCCACATCACGGCGTGGATGTGCTCGTTGTTCTCCATCAGGATCGCCACCGCGTCGCCTTCGCGCAGGCCCGCGCGACGGAAGTAATGCGCCAGCCGATTCGCGCGAGCCTCCAGCTCGTCGAACGTGATGACCGTGCCGGACGGGTGCAAGATGACCGCCGGTTTTCCGCTGCCGACATGCTCACGGATTTGCATGGCTGAACTTTACGATGCGTAGACGCGACGGGCGTCGAGGCGTCGGTTTCATGCCGCCGGAATGCGAACCGGGGTGACCCTGCCGAGCAGACGTAAAATCCCCTGAATCAGGCCTGATTCAGGGGATTTTACGTCTGTTCGCGCTACTTGTCCGGCAGCAGCAGAGCGCTGTCGCCGAATTCATGCCACAGATAGCCGTTTTCGACAGCCTCCCGATACGCCGTGGCGACCAGGCCCGGGCCGGCGACGGCCTCCAGCAGCAGCAGATGCGAGGCGCCGGCATCGTGCCATCCAGTGATGAGTCCGTCGACCACCCGGGCCGGTCGGTCCCCACCGAGCACCAGATCCGTCCAGCCGACGGCCTGGTTCACCACCCCGTCCGGATTGGCGGCCGACTCGAGAGCCCGGGTCACCGTGGTTCCGACGGCTATCACCCGTCCACCGGTGGAATGTGTGAGGTTTACCAGGTGGGCGGTGGCGTCGGGCACCTGGAACAGCTCGGGGGCCGGCGGCTCGCCCGCCTCCGCCGAGGAGACCCCGGCGTGCAATGTGATCGGCGCGAACCCGATGCCGTCGGCCACCAGCCCGGCAACCAGTTCGGCGCTGAACGGCCGTGCCGCGCTTGGCATTTCGGCACTGCCCGGATGCCGCGCGAATACGGTCTGGTAGTAGCGCAACGGCCATGGCCGAGGCACGTACGAATACCGGATCGGTCGCCCGTAGCGGGCCAGGTAGCTCACCACGTCGCCTTCGAGCACCACCTGCGCCGTCCACAACCGCGCGCCGTCGGTCCCGGGTTCCGGATAGGACGACCGGATGACGATCGCGCCGCCGCCGGGCATCTCAATGCGTTCGCCGGGGCGGATGTCGGTCAAGTGCCCTGTCGCCGCGCCGGCCGAGCGCAGCTCGACCACCCATAGCTTTTCGGCGCGCGCGGTGGAGAAATGCACGGCGATGGGCTGCCCATTGCGACCGCCGTCGATCGCGGCGGGCAGGGTGGCGGAGTTGTTCACCACCAACAGGTCGCCCGGTTGGAGGTAATCGCCGAGATCGGCGAAGCGGGCGTGGTTGACCCGTCCCGGCCGCGCGACCAGCAATTTCACCGCGTCGCGGGCGACGCCGCGCGCCTCCGGTGGTTCGCTGGCGTCCGATGCCGTCGGCCGCTGGAACTGGGTGTGCGGTGTCCCGAGAGCGGCGACGGTCATCGGCCGGCTCCAGCCATCAGGTCGGCCGCGCGGTAGCGGCCCGACGCCGGTCGGGTGTCGAGCAGCCGCAGCAACGCGGGCACGACGGACTCCGGCTCGGCCCGGTCGGAGATGTCCTCGCCGGGGAAGGCGGCCTGATGCATTTCGGTGCGCATGTCACCGGGGTCGAATGCGTAAACCCGCACGGCGGGGGCCTCGGCCGCCAGCACGGCCGACAGCTGGTCGAGCGCGGCCTTCGACGAGCCGTAACCGCCCCACGCCGGGTACGGCTCAACGGCCGCATCGGAAGTCAGGTTGACGATGGTCCCGGCGTTGTCGGCAAGCACCGGCAGGGTCGCCTGGATCAGGGCCAGCGGTGCGAACAGATTGGTCTGGTAGACGGCCCGCAGCTCGGTTTCTGGATAATCGACCAAAAGCGGTTGTGGGCTTGGCCCCAGCCGGCTCGCGTTGTTCACCAGCAGCCGAAGCGGTCCGGCGGCGGTGGCCGCGCCCACCAGTGCGCGCCGGTGCGAGGCATCGGTGACGTCACCCGGCTTGGCGATCAGGCGCGCTGAATTCAGTTCTCGGACAGTCTTTTCCAGCTCGTCGGCGCGGCGGGCGTCGCCGACGACGGTCCAGCCGCGGTCGAGCAAGGCGGCGGTCACGGCTCGGCCGAACCCACGTGCGGCTCCGGTGACGATGGCAACAGAAGGGGGCGTAGATTGCGTCATACCGCCATACTGGTAGTTAAAGTTAACTTTAAGTCAAGGGCCAAGGGGAACCGATATGGACAAGCGGGACTTGTTCACCGTCAGCGAGATAGCGAATCGCAGTGGGTTCGCGCCGTCGGCTATCCGGTTCTACGAGAGCCAGGGTCTGATTCGTGCGACTCGCACGGCCGGCAATCAGCGCCGGTTCGAGCGCCAGATGTTGCGGCGTTTGGCGTTCATCCGCGCTGCCCGAAACGTCGGATTGAGCCTGGACGAAGTGGCGGCGGCGTTGGCCAAACTGCCCGACGGACGCAACCCGACCCGAGCCGATTGGACTCGATTGTCCAAAAGCTGGCGTGCCCGCCTGGACGAGCAGATCGCCGGGTTGATGGCGCTTCGCGACAACCTGGACTCGTGTATCGGCTGCGGCTGCCTGTCGCTGCAGCGGTGCGCGATCTCCAATCCGGCCGACTGGGCTGCGGCTGCAGGGCCCGGTGCGGTGTACCTGCCGAAGTCGCTGCGCCGATCACGGGAGGGGTGATCCGTGTCGCGCGTTCGGTGTGACCTCACGGCTTTCGTTGTGACCTCACGGCTTTCGGTGTGAACTGACGGCTTTCGGTGTGAACTCACGGCTTTCGGTGTGACAGTAGGGCCGGAATCCACGCAAATTTCCACCCTGGCCGTACACCGAAAGCGGAGGATTCACAGCCAAAGCCGAGGATTCACAGCCAAAAGGTCAGCGCGCCGAGCAGACGCAAAATTCCCCCAAAACGCCTGTTTTGGGGGAATTTTACGTCTGCTCGCGCTACTTGGCCTCGCGCTACTCGGCCTCGGCCAAGCGTTGCTTGAGGGCGTCGAACTCGTCCTTGACGCCGGTGGGCAGTTTCTCGCCGACGAACTCGAACCATTCCTCGATCAGCGGCAGCTCCTTGCGCCACTCGTCGGGCTTGACCTCCAGCGCCTTGGCAACATCGTCGGGGTCCACGTCGAGCCCCTCCAAGTCCAGGTCCTCGACGGCAGGCACAATGCCGATCGGGGTCTGCTGCCCGCCGGCCCGGTGCTCGATGCGGTCGACGATCCACTTCAGCACGCGGCTGTTCTCGCCGAAGCCGGGCCACAGGAACTTGCCGTCGTCGCCGCGGCGGAACCAGTTGACGAAGAACACCTTCGGCAGCTTGGATTCGTCGTGGTTCTTGCCCAGGTCGAGCCAGTGCTGGAAGTAGTCGCCGACGTGGTAGCCCAGGAACGGCAGCATGGCCATCGGGTCGCGGCGCACGGTGCCGACCTTGCCCTCGGCGGCAGCGGTCTGTTCGCTGCCCATGGTGGCCCCCATGAACACACCGTGCTGCCAGTCGTGGGCCTGCGTCACCAACGGCACGGTGGTCTTGCGGCGGGCGCCGAACAGGATGCCCGAGATCGGCACGCCCTGCGGGTCGTCCCACTCCGGGGCCAGGATGGGACACTGCGACATCGGCGTGCAGTACCGCGAATTCGGATGTGCCGCTTTGGTTTCCGTCTCGCGGATGACCCAGTCGTTACCCTTCCAGTCGATCAGGTGATCCGGCTCGCCCTCGAGCCCTTCCCACCACACGTCGTTGTCGTCGGTAAGCGCAACGTTGGTGAACACCGTGTTGCCGCCCGCGATGGTGCGCATGGCATTGGGGTTGGACTTCCAGTTGGTGCCCGGCGCCACCCCGAAGAAGCCGAACTCCGGGTTGACCGCGTACAGACGGCCGTCCTTGCCGAACCGCATCCAGGCGATGTCGTCGCCCAGAGTTTCGGCACGCCAGCCCGGGATGGTCGGCTGCAGCATCGCCAGGTTGGTCTTGCCGCACGCCGACGGGAACGCGGCGGCGAAGTAGTACGCCTTGTTCTCCGGGGAGATGAGTTTGAGGATCAGCATGTGCTCGGCGAGCCAGCCCTCGTCGCGGGCCATGGCAGAGGCGATGCGCAACGAGTAGCACTTCTTGCCCAGCAGCGCGTTGCCGCCGTAGCCGGAGCCGTAGCTCCAGATCTCCCGGGTCTCCGGGAAGTGAGTGATGTACTTGGTGTCATTGCAGGGCCAGGGCACGTCTTTTTGGCCCGGCTCCAGCGGAGCGCCCACCGAATGCAATGCCTTGACGAAGAACCCGTCGTCGCCGAGCTTGTCGAGGGCGGCCTTGCCCATCCGGGTCATGGTGCGCATGGAGACGACGACGTATTCGGAGTCGGTGATCTCGACGCCCAGCTTGGGGTCGTCCGCGCCGAGCGGACCCATGCAGAACGGCACCACCCACATGGTGCGCCCGCGCATGCAGCCGCGGTACAGCTCGGTCATGGTGGCCCGCATCTCGGCGGGGTCCATCCAGTTGTTGGTCGGGCCGGCGTCGATCTCACGCTCGGAACAGATGAACGTCCGGGACTCCACGCGAGCCACGTCGGACGGGTCGGACAGCGCGAGGTAGGAGTTGGGGTGCTTCTTCTCGTTCAGCTTCTTGAAGGTGCCCACCTCGACCAGGTGCGCGGCGAGCCGCTGGAACTCCTCGTCGGAGCCGTCGGCAAAGACCACCCGGTCGGGCTGGGTCAGCTCGGCGACCTCCTCCACCCAGGACAGCAGGCCCTGATGTTTAGTAGGCGCGGTATCCAGTCCGGGAATGGTCGCTGAGGTCATCGAACTCTCCTGAATTCTTCTGTGTACTGCGGGGCACTTTCGTCGTTGCGTATGGCACTTCTGGTGAAGCATGCAAAGGCCCACACAACAGGTTCAACCGGTGAAGCTTTACATACAGGTTATCGTGAGCAACTTGTCGTGACAGGCACGGGCGGGTATAAGCCTTCTCACAACAACGATTCAGAAGCGTCATGATTGCCCGCAAATTGTGCCTTTTTCGTTGTCCGAGGCCCAGCTAAGAGGGGGTCTCAGCGGGGCCCTTGGGTTTGGATATACCCGCTTCGCCGAGTTCTGCACGTACCGCTTCCAGCGCCGATTGCACCGTGGGCAGCTCGCGGTCACGCAGCGCGGCGGCCCTGGCCGCGGCGATCGCATATTCGCGCAATTCGGTGTCGATGGCGTTGACCTGGTCGGCCACCTGCGCATTCTCGGACTCGTCGCGCGCACTCAGCGCGGTGTTCAGCAACGTCTCGGCCATCAGCACCCGGGTGGCGACCAATTCCTCCACCACCGACCGCAGCGACTCCGTCGCCTCGCCCGCCCAGCGGTCCAGCGCGGCGCGGTCACGCAGCAGGCCGCGGATGTTCACGACCGACACCGTGGCCGCCACCCCGACCACCAGGCACACCGCGAACCCGGCGACCGCAAGCCACGGAGCCAGGCCCGGCGAGAGCCGGTGCGTCACGCTGGCCAGCAAGCGATTGAGCGTCAGCGCCACCCCGAGGCCGAATCCGACGCCCAACAGCACCATCAGCCACGTTTCCTGACACCGCGATTTCAGCGGTGCGGCCGGCACCTCGACTTCGGGCAGCTTCTCCAGCGGCGGCAGCTCCAGCGGAACCCGCATCACCTGCGCCACGTCGACGAGGTGTTTGGCGGTCCCTTCGCTGACCTCGGCGACCACCTCATTGATCCGGCCGCGCGCATAGGCCTCGAAGTCGGGCATCTTGCGCCGAGCCACCCCCGCGGCGTCCTCTTGCAGTTCACCGCGCACCGACGAACACCGGTTGCGGGCAAAGTGGGACAGCTGGACGCGGGCCTGCTGGATCTGGCCGCGCAGCATGATGGTTTGTTCGGTTTTCGACTGCCGGCGTTGGCGCAGGGCGGAACTGCGTTGCTCGCGCAGTGCATCCACTCGGGCCTGCCGACCGGCGCCCTCGGCGTCCCGATCGAACCGCTTGGCCACCATCAGCAGCCGGGATTCCCACGCCCGCAACCTGTTTCGGCGTGCGACGTCCGATTCGGCGAGTTTTCTTTCCACGGCGCCGACGAGCTCGTCGACCCGCGGCTCGCCGACCTCGGGCAATGCGGCGACCCCGGCCCAGGGCACTCGGGCGTAGCGCGGCGCGTGCGCGGCAAGCTTGTCGCGGTTGGCGTTCAGCACGTCGCGCCAGGTGCGGTGGACGTCGATCTTCGACACCACCCCGATCACGGCATCGGTGCACTCGGCGGCGGCGTCGAGCAGGGCGCAGTCGGATTCGGTCAGCTCGGCCGCGGCGGAAACCACGAACACCACGGCCGTCGGGGCGTCACCGGGGCCCAGATCGGTCGACTCGACGAACTTGTGCTGCGGCAGCCGCTCCCGCAGGGCGGCGGCGACGGAGCTGATCCCCGCCATCCACGGACCGGTTACCAGGACCACGTCGCGGCGGTGGATGGCGGGCGCACCCAGCCGCGGACCGATCGCCGCCACCAGCGCATCGACCTGGCCGACCGGATCGTCGTGAGCCGTTTCGCTCACTTCCCCACCTCCGGCACGCAGGCCTGTGACCACAGCCGAAGCGACCCTCTGGCGATGTCCGCGGCGCAGGACCGGTGTACGTCGGTCACGAGGGGGCTTTCGCTGTACCGCTGCCACCACACCGCCCGCGACAGGTGCGCGGCAGGTCCGGCTGCCGCGCCGGCTTCCGGCGCGACGGCGAACCCACCGGCGTCCGCCAGGTCGGCGGCGTCCGCCATTCGGGCCACCACGGTGTCGTCGTGGGCCAGGAACTGGCCGATCCGCTGCCCCAGTCGCCGCCCCTCGCAGACGGCGAGAGCCTCCAACGCGGCGACGGCATCGAGGACCCGCCGGTAGCGCACCTCGGCGCCGACGGCATTGATCTCGGCGACGACGGCGTCGACGCAGCTCACCCGGCGCAGCAAGGCCCGCAGCTGAGCGACCGTGGAGCGCCGACGAACCGCCGCGACGGCAAGCGCGGTGCCGAACAGGTCGAGGGAGTTCAGCAATCGCAGCCGGTCCTCCATCGGCACCGGAGAACCCACGGCCAGAAACCCGTCGAAGGAGCCGTTGAACAGCTCCGTCAGCACGGCCGTGCCGGCGGGGCCGGCCAGCCCGCGCAGGGCGGTTACCGCGTGGTCCAGGTCATCAGGCGCGGCCAGCAACCCGATCATCGGCTCCACCGGTATCCCACGCAGCTCCGGCAGTCCCGCCAAAACCACGCAGCGGGCCCGCGCCGCGGCGATCGGACCGGCTCCGGCGAAACCGGCCAGGTCGGCTTTGTTCAGCACCACCAACACCGGACGCTCAGCCGAGGTGGCGGCGATGGCTTCGGAGTCCTCGGGTTTGACCACCTCCGCGATGACGTGCACGACTACATCCGGTTGGGCGTCGGCTTCGCCGGCGCGGATACCCGAAGCATCGCCACAGCGATTCAGTGCCCGCGCGACGGTGGTGCAACCCACTTTCCGGCGTCCACGGACCGCTACGCGCAGCGGCGCGGCGGCAGCCTCGGCGATCGTCGTCACCCGCTCGTCAGCGACCTCGGCAGCAAATCGCACCAGCTCATCGACGAAAATCTGGCGTCCCCTGTCCCTCGTCCCGTCAGCTCGATCCGACCGTTCCCGGAGCGCTTTCGCAAGCGCATCGTGACACTAGTGGCCCGCAGATGCGAGTCAACCGCCGATCTGTTACCAGCTATACGCAACTGTTGGGTATCAATCTGGACCAGGTGCGGCTACATCGCCCGTTCATGGGCCACGATGGACAAATGCATACGCAACCCGGCGTGGAAACCTCCGAGCACGGAGTCGCCGGGCACTATGTCTCATCCGGAAAAGAAGTCCTACCTGGCGGACCGGTCACTGCATTCAGGGCCCGGCGTGCCGCACTGTCCAACGCGCAGCGGGAGACCTGGGAGCGGCTATGGCCGCAGCTGGGTATGTCGGTGGGGACGGGCACCCACCCGGATGGCCCGTTGGACACCCGCGGCTGGTTCGGCCGCGATGCGCCGCTGGTGCTCGAAATCGGCTCTGGCAGCGGCACTTCGACGCTGGCCATGGCGACCGAAGAGCCGCACATCGACGTGATCGCGGTGGAAGTCTATCGGCGCGGGCTGGCGCAATTGTTGTCCGCGATCGACCGTGAGCAAGTGACCAACATCCGGTTGATTCGCGGCGAGGCGGTGTACGTGCTGCAGCGGTTGATACCGCCTGCTTCGCTGACCGGTGTTCGGGTGTTCTTTCCCGACCCATGGCCGAAGGCGCGTCATCACAAGCGCCGGTTGCTGCAACCGGCGACGCTCGCTCTGATCGGCGATCGGCTGCGCCCCGGTGGTGTGCTGCACGTTGCGACCGACCACTCCGGCTACGCCGAGCAGATCGCCGAGGTCGGCGACGCCGAACCCCAGCTGCGCCGCGTCGATGCCGGAGGCAACCTGCCGATCTCTGTCGTTCGCCCCACTACCAAATACGAGACGAAAGCACAGGATGTCGGCAGTGCCGTCGTCGAGTTGATCTGGAAGAAGCGCGAGAACTAGATGACCATGAGCGTGACAGAAGAAGCCGCCGCACCGGCAACACCGGAGCCACCCCAGGTGACTCCGTCCTCGTTGCCGTCCGAGGACGGACTGACCGGCTTCGTCGGCGCAGCCGCCCCGATCCGGCGGGTGCTGCTGGTGTGGGACGCGCCGAACCTGGATATGGGACTGGGCGCGATCTTGGGCCGGCGTCCGACCGGCGTGGAGCGTCCCCGTTTCGACGCGCTGGGCCGTTGGCTGCTGGCCCGTACCGCCGACGTCGCCGCGGGCCGCCCGGGCGAAGTCGTCGAGCCCGAGGCGACCGTCTTCACCAACATCGCACCGGGCAGCGCCGAAGTCGTTCGACCGTGGGTGGACGCCTTACGTAACGTGGGTTTTGCGGTCTTTGCCAAACCGAAGATCGACGAGGACAGTGACGTCGACCGCGACATGCTGCAGCACATCGCCCAACGACACCGGGAGGGCCTTGCGGCGCTGGTGGTGGCGTCCGCCGACGGTCAGGCTTTCCGTCAGCCGCTGGAAGAAATCGCACGCTCCGGGGTCGCGGTGCAGGTGATCGGATTTCGTGAACATGCCAGTTGGGCGTTAGCGTCGGATACCTTGGAGTTCGTCGACCTGGAAGATATCGCGGGTGTTTTCCGGGAGCCGTTGCCGCGAATCGGCCTGGATTCGCTGCCTGACCAGGGCGCTTGGCTGCAGCCGTTCCGGCCGCTTGCTTCGCTGCTGACCGCGCGTGTGTGAAAACCGACGTGCGGTGGAAAACCGCCGGCATGTTTAAAACCGAAAACCTGACGGCAAGGCTCGGGTCGCTAGAGATCCAGTAAGGAGTTCACGTGTTCGCCTGGTGGGGTCGAACTGTGTACCGCTACCGGTTCATCGTAATCGGGGTCATGGTCGCTCTGTGCCTCGGCGGCGGCATCTTCGGCATGAGCCTGGGTAAGCACGTCACGCAGAGCGGCTTCTACGACGAGGGCAGTGAGTCCGTCAAGGCCTCGGTCCTGGGCGACAAGGTCTACGGCCGGGACCGGACCGGCCACATCGTGGCCACCTTCACAGCTCCCGACGGCAAGACCGTCGACGACCCCGCCTGGCGTAAGCACATCGTCGACGAGCTGAACAAGTTCAAGGACGACCACCCCGACCAGGTTCTCGGCTGGGCCGGCTACGTGGCGCTGCCGAATCCCGCCGACGCGCCCCCGCTGATCAAGGGGATGGCGACCGGGGACAAGAAGCACACCTTCGTCAGCATCCCGCTGAAGGGCAACGACGACGACACCATTCTCAACAACTACAAGGCCATCGCGCCGGCGTTGCAGAAGCTCGACGGCGGCACCGTCAAGCTCGCCGGGCTGGAACCGGTGGCCGAGGCGTTGACCGGCACCATCGCCACCGACCAGCGCCGCATGGAAGTACTCGCCCTGCCGCTGGTGGCCGTGGTGCTGTTCCTGGTGTTCGGCGGCGCGGTGGCGGCCGGTCTGCCGGTCATCGTGGGTGGATTGAGCATCGCGGGTTCGCTGGGCATCCTGCGCCTCCTCGCGTTCTTCGGCCCGGTCCACTTTTTCGCGCAGCCCGTCGTCTCGCTGATCGGCCTCGGCATCGCCGTCGACTACGGGCTCTTCGTGGTCAGCCGGTTCCGCGAGGAGATCGCCGAAGGCTACGACACCGAGGCCGCGGTACGACGCACCGTGATGACCGCCGGGCGGACGGTCGCCTTCTCCGCGGTGTTGATCATCGCCTCGGGCGCCAGCCTGCTGATGTTGCCGCAGGGCTTCGTGAAGTCGCTGACCTATGCGCTGATCGCCGCGGTGGGACTGGCGGCGCTGCTGTCGATCACGCTGTTGCCCGCCTGCCTGGCGATCCTGGGTCGCCACGTCGACGCGCTGGGCGTCCGCACCGCCTTCCGGGTACCTTTCCTGCGCAACTGGAAGGTGTCGCGGGCCTACCTGAACTGGCTGGCCGACCGGCTGCAGAAGACGAAGACGCGCGAAGAGGTCGAGGCCGGGTTCTGGGGCAAGCTGGTGAACTGGGTGATGAGGCGCCCGTTGGTGTTTGCCATCCCGATCGTGGTCGGCATGATCCTGTTGGTCATCCCACTGGGCAATTTGAAACTCGGTGGTATGAGCGAGAAGTACCTGCCGCCGAACAATTCCGTCCGCCAGGCGCAGGAACAGTTCGACAAACTCTTCCCTGGGTATCGCACCGAGGTGCTGACCGTCGTAATCCAGAGCGACAACCACGCCCCGGTCACCGACCAGCAGGTCGCCGACATCCGCAGCAAGATCGCCGGGATCAGCGGGTTCACCAAGGACCAGTGGGACGAACGGCCCTGCCCGATCGTGGCCGGTAACCCGTGTGCCGCGGGACCCAACGGGACAAGCCATCCCGAGGACAACACCGTCCGGGTGATCCAGAACGGCCTGGTGGTCCGAAACGAAGCCGCCAAGAAGATCGCCGAGCTACGGTCGATCACGCCGCCCAAGGGTCTGTCCGTCTTCGTCGGCGGTACCCCTGCGCTGGAACAGGATTCGATCCACAGCCTGTTCGCCAAGGCTCCGGCGATGCTGGTCGTGCTGCTCGGCGCGACCCTGGTGCTGATGTTCCTGGCGTTCGGCTCGTTCGTGCTGCCGATCAAGGCGGCGGTGATGAGCGCGCTGACGCTCGGGTCGACGATGGGCATTTTGACGTGGATCTTCGTCGACGGGCACGGCTCGAAATTGCTGAATTTCACGGCTACCCCGCTGACCGCGCCGGTGATCGCCCTGGTAGTGGCGGTCGGCTACGGCCTGGCCACCGACTACGAGGTATTCCTGGTGTCCCGGATGGTGGAGGCCCGCGAGCGCGGCATGTCCACGGCCGAGGCCATCCGGATCGGCACCGCGACCACTGGACGCCTCATCACGGCTGCGGCCCTGGTGCTCGCCGTGGTGGCCGGGTCGTTCGTGTTCTCCGACCTCGTCATGATGAAGTACCTGGCCTTCGGCCTGATGGCGGCGCTGCTGCTGGACGCCACCGTGGTCCGGATGTTCCTGGTGCCGTCGGTGATGAAGTTGCTCGGCGACGACTGCTGGTGGGCTCCGCGGTGGGCCAGGCGCCTGCAGAACCGAATCGGGCTGGGAGAGATCGACCTGCCCGACGAGCACAAGCGCCCAACCCTGGACGGCCGCGCCGTGCGACCTCCCGTCACGGCGGCCGCAGTGGCCGCACAGGCGCAGCGGCCGCATCACGACCCCACGCACCCGGGTGTGCCCGAGCCACCTCGACCCACGCGGGTGGCCTCAGGTCCCCGGCCCGAGCCCCGGTCGGCCCAGCAGGTTCCGTCGCCTACCGTCACGGAGGTGCCGTCCGGGGCGGCGACCGGAAAGATGCCGACGGCGGGCCAGACGCCACCGCGCTCCACACGACCGGCGGGATCGCCGCCGTCCGCGGACCGAACTCAGCGCATCCCGACCCCGTCGAACCAATCCGGTGAGAACAACGGCGACCCGGCCGACCCCACCGCCGCTCTGCCGGTGATGCGATCCGAGACCGACGACTCCGAGGCCGCGACCGAGAAGCTCAACGCCCGAGGCGAGACCGACAAGGCGCGCCCGCGTCGTCGAGTAGGCGGTGGTGTGTCAGCGCAGGAGTTGCTGCGCCGTGAGGGACGGCTGTAAGACACCCGAACTCATTCGGCGCGGGTCTCGGCGTCGTCCTTGGCGTTGTCGGCTGCGTCTGTTGTGTCTTTGTCCTCGCCGGCGTTGTCCTCGGGATTGTCCGGCTTCGCCTGGACGATCGCCGACACCTCTTCATCTTCCATCTGTTTTTCCGCTGCGGCTTCGGGATCCTTGGCCACCAGCACCTGGACCGCATTGTTGAGGAAGGCCACCGTCGGAACGGCCAGCAGCGCGCCGACGATGCCCGCCAGCACACCGCCGGTGGAAATAGCCAGCACCACCGCCAGCGGATGAATCGAGACGGCGCGACCCATCACCAGCGGCTGCAGCACGTGCGCCTCCAGCTGGTTCACCAAGATGAGCAGGCCAAGGGTCAGCAACGCGTAGACGACGCCCTTGGCGAGCAGGGCCACAACCACCGCCAGCAAGCCGGAGACCAAAGCCCCGATCAGCGGGACGAAGGCGCCCAGAAACACCAGAGAGGACAGCGGCAGGGCAAGCGGCACACCCATGATCGCCAGACCGGCCCCGACACCGGCCGCGTCGGTCAGGGCGACAAAGAACGTGGCCCGCACATATCCCGTCAACGCGCCGTATCCGGCCCGGCCCGCCTCGTGTACCCGGTCGCGGACGTCGGCCGGGATGATCTTGCTGACGTACTGCCAGATGTTTCGTCCCCCGTACAGGAAGAAGATCAGCGTGAACAGCACCAGGACGGCCGCGGTGATCAGTTCGGTGATGGTGGCGGCGGTGGACAGTGCGCCGCTGGTCAGCTTGGCCTGGTTGTTGTGCAGCGCCTGGATGGCGGCGTTGCCCGCATTGTCGATCTGCTCGACCTTGAGATGAAGCGGGCCTTCGATCAGCCATTTGCGGGTGGTATCGATGCTGCGACTGATCTGTTCGGTCAGATCGGGCAGGCCGACGATGAATTGAGTGACGACGAACGTCAGGATGCCGCCCAAGACCGCGAATCCCGCCAGCAAAACCAGCGCTACCGCGAGACCTCGGGGCAGGCCTTTGCGGTCCATCCAGTCGACCGCCGGCACCAGCAGGGCGCTCATCATCAAGGCCAGCAACACCGGCACGACGATGATTTCCAGCTTTTTCAGCACCCAGAGCAGGACGACCACCGCGGCAACGATGACCAGCAAACGCCACGCCCAGGCCGCGGCCTTGCGGACCAGGGGTTCAACTGAGGCGTCGTCGAGATGTGTCGACATCGGGCAAGCCTAGCTGTCGCGGCAGGCGTGCCGAGGCCTTCTCGGCCGGCACGATCCGGTCACGACCATGACACAGTCGGAAATGCGCGTCGATGTAGCCGTTACCAGCACGGTTACCCTAATTCACGTGTCGCACGACGCCCCGGCCCGCAGCCTGCGGCCCCAGCGCTCGGACGCGCCGCGCAGCAAATACTGGTGGGTGCGCTGGGTGGTCCTGGGCATCGTCGCGATCGTGCTCGCGGTCGAGGTGGCCCTGGGGTGGGACCAGTTGGCCAAGGCGTGGATGAGCTTGTACGAAGCGAACTGGTTGTGGCTGATCGTCGCGGTGCTGGCTGCGGCCGCGTCCATGCACAGCTTCGCGCAGATACAGCGCACCCTGTTGGCGTCCGCCGGGGTGCATGTCAAGCAATGGCGGTCGGAGGCGGCCTTTTACGCGGCCAACTCGCTGAGCACCACGCTGCCGGGCGGGCCGGTGCTCTCGGCGACGTTCCTCTTTCGCCAGCAACGGATTTGGGGTGCGTCGACCGTCGTCGCGTCCTGGCAGCTGGTGATGTCCGGCGTGCTGCAGGCGGTGGGATTGGCCCTGCTCGGGCTGGGCGGCGCCTTCTTCCTGGGAGCGAAAAACAACCCGTTCTCGTTGCTGTTCACGCTGGGCGGCTTTGTCGCGCTGCTGTTGCTGGCGCAGGCGGTGGCGTCGCGGCCGGAGCTGATCGACGGGATCGGCAGCCGGGTGTTGGCCTGGGCCAACTCGGTTCGCGGCAAGCCCGCCGATACCGGCCTGGAGAAGTGGCGCGAGACGCTGATGCAACTGGAGTCGGTCAGCTTGGGCCGACGCGACCTGGCGGTGGCATTCAGTTGGTCGCTGTTCAACTGGGTGGCCGACGTCGCTTGTCTGGCCTGCGCCGCCTACGCGGCCGGCGACCACGCGTCGGTCGCGGGCTTGACGGTGGCCTATGCCGCCGCCCGCGCGGTGGGCACGATACCGCTGATGCCCGGCGGTCTGTTGGTGGTGGAGGCAGTGCTGGTGCCGGGCTTGGTGTCGAGTGGAATGTCGTTGCCCAGCGCCATTTCGGCGATGCTGATCTATCGGCTGATCAGTTGGTTGCTGATTGCCGCCATTGGCTGGGTGGTGTTCTTCTTCATGTTCCGCACCGAGAACGTCGGCGATCCCGACGACGACCCGATCACCGGTCCGCTGCCGGTTGTGCAGCCGGACAGCGAGTCGTTCGGCGACCCGACGAACACCGCGCTACAGGGTCCGGTACCGCCGCCCAAGGCTGTCGAGAACGAGGGCTAGCCAAGCGGTTCGGGTCCGTCGAGCCTGCGCTCACGGCGTTGAACCTGCGCCCAGGGCTAGGGTTTCGCGAATTCGGCCGCCCTGACTGCAGTCTCGCTAAAGGTGGCTACCCGAATTCGGACTGCTATCGATTTCGCAACGGTTCTGCAACTTCTGCACAATCTCACCGTCGTCGCAGCTCAGATACACCAGAACCGGCTTATCGCACAGCACGCTGCGGTAGGCTCGCCTGCACGCGTGCCCGAGAAGTATGGGGAGACCGAAATCCAGCAGTTCATGATGCGCCTAAGCCGCAGCCTGCGCAGATTCCGCTGGTTGGTCTTCTCGGGTTGGTTGCTGGCATTGGTGCCGTCGGTCTATTTGGCGCTGACGGAATCTGGACATCTCACCGGCGGCGGTTTCGAGGTAGCCGGGTCCCAGTCGATCAGGGTCCACGACCAACTCGAACAGCAATACCACGAGCAGGGCGCGTCTTCGCTGGCGCTGGTCGCGGCCCCCCGGGCGGACGCCAGCTACCAGGACATGAACGACGCGGTCGCGTTGCTGCGACAGATCGCCGCCGAGTTTCCGGGCGTAACGGAGGTGCCCAACCCCACGCAACGTGCCCCGCAGCCCGACCGGCCGTATGTGGTGTCGTTGCGCCTGGACTCCCGCAACACCAGCGACGTTGCCAAAAAGCTGCGCGCCCGGGTGGGCGTCAAGGGCGATCAGGCCGGGCAAACACCCACCGGCCGGGTACGGCTGTACGTCATCGGGCAGGGCGCGCTGAGCGCTGCCGCGGCCGCCAACACCAAGCACGACATCGCCGAAGCCGAACGGTGGAACCTGCCGATCATCCTGATCGTGTTGCTGGCGGTGTTCGGTTCGCTGGCTGCCGCGGCAATACCGCTGGCCCTCGGCGTGTGCACGGTCGTGGTCACCATGGGCTTGGTCTACCTGTTGTCGATGCACACCACCATGTCGGTGTTCGTCACCTCGACGGTGTCGATGTTCGGCATCGCTCTCGCCGTGGACTATTCGCTGTTCATTCTGATGCGGTTCCGGGAGGAATTGCGATCCGGCCGGCAGCCGGACGAAGCCATAGACGCCGCGATGGCCACCTCCGGGCTCGCGGTGGTGTTGTCCGGCATGACCGTCGTCGCCTCGCTCACCGGGATCTATCTGATCAACACCCCGGCGCTGAAGTCGATGGCGACCGGAGCCATTCTCGCGGTCGCGGTCGCAATGCTGACGTCTGCCACCCTGACGCCGGCGGTGTTGGCGACGTTCGGGAGGGCAGCCGCCAAGAGGTCGGCGCTACTGCATTGGTCGCGCCGGCCGGAGAGCAGCCAGTCTCGGTTCTGGACCCGTTGGGTGGGCTGGGTGATGCGCCGGCCGTGGATCTCGGCGCTGGCGGCGTCGCTGGTGTTGGTCGTGATGGCCGCACCGGCGTTGTCGATGGTGCTGGGCAACAGCCTGCTGCGCCAGTTCGACTCGTCGCACGAGATCCGTTCGGGGGTGGCTGCGGCGGGCCAAGCCCTCGGACCCGGGGCGCTGGGTCCGGTACAGGTGCTGGTCAGCTACCCCGATCGCACGGCGTCCGCACCCGAACACCGCTCGACGGTCGACGCCGTCCGGCAACGGATGACGGAGGCGCCCAACGTGATCTCCGTGGCGCCGCCGGTATTGGCCGACGACAACGGCAGCGCCCTGCTGTCGGCGGTGTTGTCGGTCGATCCCGAAGACTTGAGGGCCCGGGAAACCGTCGATTGGATGCGAACGCAACTTCCGCAAGTTTCCGGGCTCGATTCGGCTCAGCTGAGCGTCGGCGGCCAGACCGCGTTGATCAAGGATTTCGACGATCGGGTGGCCCAGACCGAGCCGCTGGTGTTGCTCTTCGTCGCGCTGATCGCCTTCCTGATGCTGCTGCTCTCCATCCACTCGGTGTTCTTGGCGCTCAAGGGCGTGCTGATGACGTTGCTGTCGGTGGCCGCGGCCTACGGCAGCCTGGTGATGGTGTTCCAGTGGGGATGGCTGGAGCAGCTCGGGTTCGCGCATATCACGTCGATCGACAGCACCGTGCCGCCGCTGGTGCTGGCGATGACGTTCGGGCTGTCGATGGACTACGAGATCTTCCTGCTGGCCCGAATCCGGGAGCGCTTCCTGTTATCCGGGAACACGCGTGACGCGGTCGCCTACGGGGTGAGCACCAGCGCACGCACGATCACCAGCGCCGCGCTGATCATGATCGCGGTGTTCATCGGTTTCGCGTTTGCCGGCATGCCGCTGGTGGCCGAGATCGGTGTCGCATGTGCGGTGGCGATCGCAGTGGACGCCACCGTGGTGCGCCTGGTCCTGGTTCCCGCCCTGATGGCGATGTTCGCCCAATGGAACTGGTGGATGCCTCGGTGGATGCTGCGGGTGCTGCCGTCGGTCGACTTCGACCGGCCGCTGCCCGAGGTGGACCTTGCAGACGTCGTCGTCATCCCAGAAGACATGTCGGCGTTGGTCGCGCCCAGTTCGGATTTGCGGATGGTGCTCAAATCCGCGGCCAAGCTCAAGCAGCTGGCCCCGGACGCCATCTGCGTGGCCGATCCCCTCGCCTTCAGCGGCTGCGAACGAAACGGCAGTAAGGATCCCCTGGAGGGGGCAGACCAGCCGGGCGAAGACGCCGGGGACACCGGCGGACTGCGGGTGGTCTCGGTGGACACGAAGACCGGCAATAAGTCGGCGGCCCGCAAGCTCGTCGGTGGCCTGGCCTCCCGTAATGGCATCACCTGGACAATCCCCTGGGGCACGCGACGGGTGCATCCGGTCACCTTGTGGCGTGGCCGGCTGTCCGTCGCCATCGACGCCCTCGAAACCGAGTCCGGCGCCGACGAGCGGCCAAAATACCTGCGGCGCAGTCCGGTGGAAACCACGCACGTCCAGTTGCCCACCGGCGACCGGCTTCTGGTACCGACCGGCGCCGAGGCATTGCGCCTCAAGGGCTACCTGATCATGTGCCGTAACAGCCGGCGCGACTACGCCGATCTTGCCGACATGGTGGAAACGATGGAACCCGAGACCGCCGCTGTGGTGCTGGCGGGAATGGACAGGTATTACTGTTGTCAACCACCCGGCTCGTTCTCGAGGCCGCAATGGATGGCCAGCCAGCTGGTTCGTCGGCTCGCGGATCCACGTCCGTCTGACCTAGACGATGATCACACGTCCGAACCAGACGCCGAGTCGGACTGGGAAGAGGTCAGGCAGCGGTGCCTGTCGGTGGCCGTGGCGATGTTGGAGGAGGCGAGGTGACGTTGGCAGCCGACCGACGGCCCGGGCCTTCGTCGGGTCGCCCACAACGACCTGCCGGCGCAGATGTGGACCAGCCGGTGGAACTCTGGCCCACCTCCGCGATCCGCTCGGCGATGCAGGGCGGCGATATCGGCACCTGGAAGCGCATCGCCGCTGCGCTGAAGCGCGACCCCTATGGCCGCACAGCCCGCCAGGTCGAAGAGGTGCTTGACGGCACCAGGCCGTATGGCATCTCCAAGGCGTTGGCGGAGGTGCTGGAACGCGCCCGCATGCACCTGGAGGCCAACGAACGTGGCGAGGTGGCGCGCCATGTGCGCCTGCTCATGGAGCGCTCCGGCTTGGCCGAACCGGAATTTGCGTCCCGTATCGGGGTCCAGCCGCAGGACCTGGCCGCCTACCTCGACGGCAGCATCAGCCCGTCGGCCTCGTTGATGGTGCGGATGCGCCGGTTGTCCGACCGGTTCGTGAAGGTGAAGTCCACCGATACGGACTAGTTCACATCGGCCGCCTGGTCACATCCGTCACGTCAGTACCAAAAAGGCTGGGCATATCGCGATCGAGAATCCGGTATCGCCGGCGATATCGGAATCGGCCGTGGAGCCCGCACTAGCTGATTAACGCGCGCTGATCGGCGTGACGTTCGATACCAGCCAATTGTCGCCGTGCTTGGTCAACGTCACCCGTAGCGCAGGCGCAGCCTGACTGGGCGGTTGACCGGGAGAGTTCTGCGTGACGCGCAGGATGACCGCCACACTGGCCACCGTCGGCCCCATCGCCTCAACCCCCGCTGCCAGGGTGGCCGCCGTAGCGGTGACGTTTCGTTGGGCCAGGTCGACGGTGGACTTGCGGTATTGCTCCTTGAACGGCGCCGCCTGTTCGGGCACCATCATCGCGGCCGCCCGGTCGACGGAGGCCGTCGGATCACTGGGGCTGAATGACGCCTCCGCTTCGGCCATCCCGCTGGCGATCTGGACGACGGTTCGGGAATCCGCCCTGAAGCTGCGGTCCGGAGTCGTCCACTGCAGGTAGCCGGTGATGACGGCCGCCGACAGTGCAGCGGTACACAGGAACACGACGCCCAACCGCAGGCGGGCGGCGTCGTCGTCGGTCCCCATGGTGACCGAGTCCCGGCGCAGCAGCCAGAAGTTGATCGCCATGCCCTCGACGATCAGCAGCAGCAACACCGAGCACGCCGACACCCACCACAGCCGCCAGCCCAGCACCACCCCGATCGCGAGCAACCCGACGATCGCGCCCAGCGGCGCCAGGATGTCGAAGGCCAGCAGCCGCCATCGGTTTCTCATTTGATCGACTCCAGCCGCGAGATCATCAGCTTGCCGTCGACGTTGGACACGTCGAGCCGCAAGCTCCAGTGCACGGTCAGCGGCTTGGCGCCGACGTTCTCGCTCACCGACGTCGCAACCACCATCACCGAGTCGGTTCGGCTGGCGAACGCCGGCAACTTGGTGGTGACGACGGGCCGCGGCTTGCCGGGCTGGGAATCCACGTCACGGTGCACCGTTTCGATCGCCACCGCCTCGATCCGCCCGGCGCTCTGCGACTGCAACTTCTGCACCACTTGCCGGTAGGGCTGCACGGCGGCATCGAAGTCGGCGTTGAGCTCGCCGACCGTGCCGTCATGCAGCCTCTGCAAGCTGGTGTCGAGGTTGCCGGTGTTCATGTTGATCAGCACACCCGTCCAATCAGCGGCCGTCTGCATGACCCGGCTCAGGTAGGTGCGCTCTCGGGTTTCCTCGCGATGTGAGTGCCAAATCAGCACGCCGAGCACCACCGCGGCGACCGACAGCACGCCCAGCAGGGTTGACCCGATGCCGTAACCAGAGAACACCTGGCCGCCCTCGTCATAGTCGTCGTAGTCCTCGGACTCCTCTTCCGCGGATATCTCAGTCTGCTCGGCGTCGGGCATGGCCCGATCGTCGCACCTGAAAAGAGATGGAAGGATGGCGGGGTGACTGTGCAGACCATTCGCTCGGGGATCGACCTGAGCTACGTCGACGCCGACGCCCGGCCGCAAGACGACCTTTTCGGACACGTCAATGGCCGCTGGCTGGCGGAATACGAGATACCCGCGGACCGGGCGACCGACGGCGCGTTTCGCGCCCTGTACGACCGGGCCGAAGAGCAAGTGCGCGACCTGATCATCGATGCCAGCAAGTCCGGCGCCGATCCGGGTACCGACCAGCAACGCATCGGCGACCTCTACGCCAGCTTTCTCGACGAAGACGCCGTCCAGCGCACAGGCCTACAACCGCTGCTCGACGAGTTGGCCATGATCGATACGGCCGCCGACCGCGATGCGCTGGCAGCCGTTCTCGGCACGTTTGAACGCACCGGCATGGGCGGCGGTGTCGCGTTGTATGTGGATACCGATTCCAAGGACTCGACCCGTTACCTCTTGCACCTCACCCAGTCCGGCATCGGATTGCCCGACGAGTCGTACTACCGCGACCCACAACACGCCGAGGTGCTGGCGGCGTACCCGCGCCACATCGCGCGAATGTTCAACCTGGTCTATGGAGGCTCCGAAGCCCACGCCGATGCCGCGGCCCGCATCGTGGCCCTGGAAACCAAACTCGCTGCGGCCCATTGGGACGTGGTCAAGCGTCGCGACGCAGAACTGAGCTACAACCTGCGCACCTTCGCCGAGCTGCAGGCCGAGGCGGTGGGTTTCGATTGGTCCGGCTGGACCAGTGCGCTGGGCGCCAAACCGGATGTGGTCAGCGAACTCGTTGTGCGACAACCGGATTACCTCACGGCATTCGCCGAGCTGTGGGCCAGCGAGGACCTCGAAGACTGGAAACGTTGGGCGCGTTGGCGATTGATCAGCGCACGCGCCGGCTTGTTGACCGACGAAATCGTGGCCGCCGACTTCGACTTCTATGGCCGCCTGCTGACCGGTACCGAGCAGATCCGCGACCGGTGGAAGCGGGCGGTTTCGCTGGTGCAGGGGCTGATGGGCGAGGCCGTCGGAAAGCTTTACGTGCAGCGGCATTTCCCGCCAGGCGCCAAGGAACGGATCGACGCGCTGGTGGACAACCTGCTCGAGGCGTACCGGCTCAGCATCAGCGACCTGGACTGGATGACGCCGGAAACGAGGCAGCGCGCACTGGCCAAGCTGAGCAAGTTCACCCCGAAGGTGGGCTATCCGAAGAAGTGGCGGGACTATTCCAAGCTGGTAATCGATCGCGACGACCTGTACGGCAACTACCTGCGCGGGTCCGCGGTGAACCACGACCGTGAGATGGCCAAGCTTGGCGGACCGGTAGATCGCGACGAGTGGTTCATGACGCCGCAGACCGTCAACGCCTACTACAACCCCGGCATGAACGAAATCGTCTTTCCCGCAGCGATTTTGCAACCGCCGTTCTTCGACCCCGAGGCCGACGACGCAGCCAACTACGGCGGCATAGGCGCAGTGATCGGACACGAGATCGGGCACGGGTTCGACGATCAGGGCGCCAAATACGACGGCGACGGCAACCTGGTGGACTGGTGGACCGACGCCGACCGGACTGAATTCGGCGCCCGCACAAAGGCACTGATCGAGCAGTACGACGCGTACACACCCAGAGCGCTGGGCGGCGATCACCATGTGAACGGTGCGTTCACGGTTGGCGAGAACATCGGCGACCTGGGTGGGCTGTCCATTGCCCTGCTGGCGTATGAGCTTTCGTTGGACGGCGAGCAGCCTCCGGTCATCGACGGGCTCACCGGCGTGCAGCGGGTGTTCTTCGGCTGGGCCCAGGTATGGCGGGCGAAATCGCGTGACGCCGAGGCGGTTCGGCGGTTGGCAACCGATCCGCACTCCCCACCGGAGTTCCGCTGCAACGGCGTCGTTCGCAATCTCGACGCGTTCTACCAGGCTTTCGACGTCGGCGTAGCCGATGCACTGTTCCTGGATCCGCAGCACCGCGTCCGCATCTGGAACTGATAGCAGCGACGTCAGGCGTGCGCCCCAACTCGGCTGACAGCGGCGGGGACGTGCTTATGCCACGGGGTGCCCGCATAGGGGTCTCGCCATTCGGTGGACGTCAGGGCGTTCGGGGCGACGCCCGGGACCACCGTACGCCCATCCTCGCCGGTGTAGTCGAGCCCAAAGCCGTTGGGCAAGGCGGCATGTCCGGCCAGCATCGTCTCGGTGATCTCCACCGTCGCTTCGGCGCTGCCCGCCGCGGTGGTGATCTTCGCCCGGCATCCGTCGACCAGTCCCAGTGCCTGGGCGTCCTCGACGCTGACCCGCAGCGCCCCGTCCGCGTCACGCTTGCGCCATGACGGATCGCGGAAGATGTCGTTGGCGGTGTACGCACGACGCTCACCCACCGACAACACGATCGGAAACTCCGTACTGGTCAATGGCGTAGGCGTTGCGGCCAATGACCTTATTTCGGAAAGCATTTCGGGGATTTCCAGGGCGATCTTGCGATCGGCGTGGCTGATCAGCTCGAAGTCGTCGGCGTAGTTGTGCACGGTGAACGTGACCCCCGACGGACTAGTCAAGATGGCGTCGAACAACGCATTGCCGTCGGCGTGACCCGCGCGGCGCACGGCATCCGGGTACTTCATCGCGGTCTTCTGGGCCAGCCCCCACAGGGCGGCGGCCCCGGCCAGCCCGTCGGGCAGCGTCGGGCCGAGCGTTTCATAGAGCACGTACGGAACCAGTTTAGCCACAGTCGGATTGGCCGCCGCGGCGGAAAGGAATGCTTCGGTGTAGGCCTGGCGGCCCTGCTCTGCGGCCGCGCGCAACGGTCGCAGATCGTCTTCTTCGACTATGCCCAAAGCCCGCACCAGCCGAGCCCAGATCTCCGGCTCCGGCAAGGTGCCCGGCAACGGCTCGAGTAGCGGCCGTCGCAATTGCAATGTGTTGCGCGGGAACTCCAGATTGAAGAAGGTAGCTTCCGCTTTCTCGAATTGAGATGCCGCCGGCAACACGTAGTGTGCGAGCCGGGCGGTTTCGGTCATCGCGACGTCGATGACGACCAGCAGTTCCAGCTGCTCGAACGCCTCCCGGCAGGCGGCGGAATTGGCAAGTGAATGAGCTGGATTGCTACTTTCGACGATCATCGCGCGGAATCGGTCCGGGTGGTCGGTCAAAATCTCCTCAGAAACGACATTGCCCGGTACCAGCCCCGCAATGATCGGTGCGCCCGTCACCGGCGTGCGGCCGGAGAACTGGCCGAAGAGCGGCGCGAAGGACGAATGCAGATGCTGGCCACCCTGTTTCGCGAAGTTGCCGGTGAGGATCCAGAGCATCTTGTTCAGGTACGAGCACAGGGTGCTGTTGGGGGCCTGCTGGACGCCGAGGTCCTCGAACACCGACACGCTGGACGCGGTTCCGATACGCCGCGCAGCCGCACGCAACAATTCCTCGTCCACCCCACACCGCTGCGCATAGTCGGCGACCGGAACTTCGCGCAAGACTGTCCGAACGGCGTCGACACCATGTACGTGCTCGGCGAGAAAGACTTCGTCGCAAAGGTTTTCCTGCACCAGGACGGCGGCCAGCGCCGCCAGGCACCAGGCGTCGGTCCCTGGCCGCACCCGCAGATGAAAATCGGACATCTTCGCGGTGTCGGTGACGACGGGATCGATCACGATCATCGACCGGGCCGGATCTTTGGCGATCTCATTGAGCACCACCCGAGCTCGCGGAAAGCTCTGCGACATCCACGGATTCTTGCCGACGAAGACGGCTACCTCTGCGTGTTCGAACTCGCCCCGCGTGTGACCGCCGTACAGGTGGGCATCGACCCACGCTTCGCCGGTCTTCTCCTGCGCCAGTGCGTTGGACCGATACATCGAGCCCAGGGCCTTCAGGAACGCGCCGCTGTAGGAGCCGCCGAGATGATTGCCCTGCCCGCCGCCGCCGTAATAGAAGATCTTGTCCCCGCCGTAGCTGTCCCGGATCTGCTTGAAGCCCTCGGCGATCTCGAGAATCGCAGTGTCCCAATCGATTTCCTCGTAGGTTCCGTCGGGGCGGCGGCGCAGCGGCGACGTCAGTCGACCGCGGCCGTTCTGGTAGTGGTCCAGCCTCAGCGCTTTGTTGCAGGTGTAGCCTTGCGAGGCCGGATGCGCCTTGTCGCCGCGGATGCGCGCCAGCTTGCGATCTTCGACCTGCACGACGATGCCGCAATTGCATTCGCAGAGAATGCATGCCGTCGGCTGCCAATCGGTGGTAGTCATTGCAGGTTCCTCTCAGGCAGCTCGGCGTGCAACAGGTCGTGCAGTTGACGGTGAACGAGGTCCAATGGCTTCAGGTCGCGATGCACACGGGCGAGCAGTAGCGCACCCTCCAGCGCCGAGATAGCCAGCGCCGCCAGTTCGCCGGCGCGCTGTGCCGATATCCCGTCTGCGATGAAACGCTGCGCGAGCAAGTCCGACCAGCGGTCGAACACCGCGGCCGCACGTTCGACGACTGGTGCCATCCGTTCCCGGTCGGCTTGCTCGCCCGCCTCGACGGAGACCGCGGCGATGGGGCAGCCGGCCCGAAAATCGCTGTCGAGCAGTTGCTGACGGTATTTGTCGACCAAGGTGTCCAAGAGCGCGGCGCCGGTGCCGGCCCCGGCGATGATGGCGGCGACGTACTCGCCGGCGTAGTCGACCGCCTCGCACAGCAGTTGGGTGCGCCCGCCGGGGAAGTAGTGATACGCCGAGCCACGCGGGGCGCCGCTGTGTTCGAGAACGTCCGAGATGGCCGTCGCATGCGCCCCGCGCTCCCTGATCAGCAGCGCCGCAGACACCACCATGCGCTCACGCGGGCTTGCCATATGTATGACGATATACATAACCTCTGGCGTTGACCAGACGCAAAAGCCCCCGATTTCGGCGCGAAACGGGGGCTTCTGCGTCTGCTCGGCGGCGGAGCTAGGTCATCCAGTCGTTGGACCCGTCGTTCCTGGTGTAGGTGCCGACGGAGTTTTTCACGATGATGGGATCACCGGGACCGAAGTTGTTGAAGAACCACTTGGCGTTGGCGGGGCTCAGGTTGATACAGCCGTGGCTGACGTCGCGCTTACCCTGGTCGTCCACCGACCACGGCGCGCTGTGCACGAAGTTGCCGCTGTTGTCGAACCGGACCGCGTCGGTCACCGTCACCCGGTAGCCGTTCGGGGAGCTGGACGGAACCCCGTAGGTCGACGAATCCATCACCACCGACGCCATCTTCTCTTGGACGTAGTAGGTGCCGTTCGCGGTCTGATGCCCGCCGGCGGCCATACCCATCGACATCGGAAAGGTCTGCACCACGGTCCCGTTACGGGTGACGGTCAGCTGGTGCGTGGCGTCGTCGGCGGTCGCGACCAGCGTGTCCCCAGTCTGGAAGCTGGACACCGTACCGCCCGCGTCGACGGTGACCGCGGTGTGAGCCGGCCAGAAGCTCAACGGGCGCCAGCGCAGCTGGGTCGGGGTCTGCCAGTAGAACTTGCCCTCCACCGGCGGAGTCGACGTGACGTGCACCGCGCTTTCCGCGGCGCCCGCGTCTTCCACCCGCCCGGGGAGATCGATGATGATCGGCTGGGCCACACCCACCGTCGCGCCGTTGGCGGGGGTGATCTTCGGCGGGCCAAACGGCGCCGTGCCGGTGAACGGAGCCGCTGGCGGCGGGGCGTCCGCGGGCGGCACGACCGGTCCGGGATCACCGGGCGCCGGATCGGGATCCGCCAGTGCGGAACCTGCACCCAACACCAGCACCCAGCCGGATACCGCAGCTACTCCGACTGCCTTCAGCGCGCCGGAGACACTTCTCCGCGTCCAGCCCGACATATATGCATCCCTTCCGGTCGTCCTCGATCGCTATAACTGCCAGTCGTTGGAGCCATCGTTCTTCGGGGTGCCGACGGAGTTCTTGACGATGATCGGATCACCGCTGCCGAAATTGTCGAAGAACCATTTCGCATTGGTGGGGCTCAGGTTGATGCAGCCGTGGCTGACGTCGCGCTTACCCTGGTCGCCCACCGACCACGGCGCACTGTGCACGAAGTTGCCGCTGTTGTCGAAGCGGACGGCGTCGGCGACCGTCACTTTGTAGCCGTTGGGTGAGTCGACCGGGACCCCGTACGTCGACGAGTCCATGACCACCGACGGCATCTTCTCGAGCACGTAGTAGGTGCCGTTCGCGGTCTGGTGGCCGCCGGCGGCCATGCCCATCGACATCGGGAAGGTCTGCACCACCGTGCCATTGCGGGTGATCGTCATCTGATGGGTGGCGTCGTCGGCGGTCGCGATCAGCGAGTCACCGGTGGTGAAGCTCGACACCGTGCCGGCCGCATCGACGGTCACCGTCGTATGCGGCGGCCAGAAGCTCAATGGGCGCCAGCGCACCTGACTAGGGGTCAACCAGTAGAACTTGCCCGGCACCGGCGGCACCGACGAGACATGGATCGCGCTCTCAGCCATCGGCCGGTCGGCGATGGGCACGGCGAAGTTGATGATGATCGGCTTGCCCACGCCGACCATCGCCCCGTTGACGGGGTTGAAGGTGGGCGGACGGAAGGGGGGCTGACCGGTGAACGGCGTCGGATTCTGTCCGGCGACCGGGCCTGTCTCGGCCACCGGCTGTGTCCCCGGCCCGCCGGGCGGCGGCGGCACAACCCCTTCGCCAGGCACCGCGGGCGGCGGCGCCAGCCCCGGCAGGGCTGGTGGCGCGCCGGGGTCGGCAGGTGCGGCGACCGGCCCTGGGCCGGGGGGATCGGGGTCCGGATCTGCCGACGCGGCGCCCGGGCTGAGCACCAACACCACCACGCTCAGAGCGGCGAGGAGGCCTCCCCTCGTCCAGCGCGACATACACATCCCTCCCGTCTCGTTTGGCCCAGTGTGGCATAGCGGGGCCACCAGCCACCTAATTCAGCGGCCGGCGAACCGTCGACCAGCAAGCCGCCTAACGCGGCTGACCTGCTACGTTGACCGGTCCTGTGAAGTTGACGGGGCCGAGGCAGGCGGATGGTCCAGCAGCTGCCGGTTGGCGGCCATGCCGACCAAGGCGATACCCATCAGGCCAGCAGATGCGCTCAGCATCACCGCCACGCTGCCCTCGTACAACAGACCGGCGACCCCGGCCAGTGAGCCGGCCGCGATGCCCACCTGGAAAGCCGTCACGTAGACGCCGGAGGCCCCATCAGGATCGTCGGCGCCGCTGCGCATCGCCGCGGATTGCAGTATCGGCGAAACGCCGGTCGCCATTGCGCCCCACAACACGATCGCAACGCTGCCGATCAGAGCGGTCACCATGGTGCGGGTGCCGCCGAAGGCCAGCGCGGTCAGCACCACGAACGCCGCCGTGAGAGCGCCCATGCACACCACCACCGCCCCTTGGGGTCGCTGGTCCAGCGGTCGCGCCACCAGGGGTACGGCCACCACGCCCGCGATCCCGTACGCAGCCAGCAACCAGACCAGGTTCGGCACGCCGACCCCGACAACATCGCGGATGATCACCACGATGAACGAATAGGAGACGAAGTGCGCGGTGACGGCGACCATGGTGAGCAGGCTGACCACGATCAACCCGCGATTACGGTGATGCCGTGATCGCGGGCCCACATGCGCGAGCTGGTCTTCGGTGAGCACCATCGGCGGCAGCACCAATGCGGCGGCAATCGTGACGACGGCGGCTGCAACCGTCACGCATACCACCGCCAGCCGCCAGCCCCACATTCCGCTCATGGCCGCCACCAGCGGGCTGCCAACCGCCAGCGCCAGGCTGGTTCCGGCGTAGATCGACGTCGTCGCACGCCCGCCGTGGGTGCGCGGGACCAGCCGCGTCGCGATCGGCGCGATAACCGACCACAGCAGGCCGTGGGTGACCGCACAGAGCACCCGTCCCGCGGCCAGTACCGCGAAGTTGGGCCCGAGTGCGGTCACCAGTTGCGAGATGGTCAGGCAGGTAAGGCTGAGCAGGAACGCCCGCCGTCGCGGCCAGTGCGCTGTCCACCGCACCAGCGGAACCGTCGTCAGGGCCGCCACCAGCGCATACAAGGCCAGTAGTAAACCGGCCTCGACGGGGCTGGCCTTCGGGTCCGCCAATGCACCCACCGGCAGAAGTTCGGCGGTGACGTAGATGAAGGCCGCGGCCGCCAGTACGGACAGTTGCACCGCGATCCGTGGTGTCCACGTTCGCGCGGGTGCGGGGGCGGTTCCGGTTTCTACCATGGTCAGGCGTCTCAAGGGTGCGAGATCGCTCGGGCAGCTTTTTGGTACCCGGCGCGATCACGCTGACCCATACCGTACGCACTGCGAGGACGGGTTTTAACCTCCTGGGTGATTCAACACGCCCGCGTGATTACGAACGAACGAGCCGGGCGATGGCCGCGGAAGCTTCGGCAAGCTTGTTATCAGCGTCGCTGCCGCCTTCGGCTACCGCACGGGTCACGCAGTGGTTCAGGTGCTCGTCGAGCAGGTTGAGGGCGACCGATCGCAGCGCGCTGTTCACGGCGCTGATCTGGGTCAGGACGTCGATGCAGTACTTGTCGTCCTCGATCATCCGCGCGATGCCGCGAACTTGACCCTCGATCCGCCGCAGCCGTTTGGCGTAGTCGTCCTTCTGCTGCGAATACCCGTGTGCCGTTGATGCAGGAGTCACGCGCTCACTATACCCTAGCGGGGTATAACCCCAGGATTTTGCGCTGGTTACACACCGCATACTTGGACGATGACCCCTGACATCAAGCCCCGCAGTCGTGACGTCACCGACGGCCTGGAGAAGGCCGCCGCTCGTGGCATGCTGCGGGCGGTAGGCATGGGCGACGAAGACTTCGCCAAGCCCCAAATCGGGGTCGCGTCGTCGTGGAACGAGATCACCCCGTGCAATCTCTCCCTGGACCGGCTGGCCAAGGCGGTCAAGGAAGGGGTGTTCGCCGCCGGCGGTTACCCGCTGGAGTTCGGGACGATCTCGGTTTCCGACGGGATCTCCATGGGCCACGAGGGCATGCACTTTTCGCTGGTGTCCCGCGAGGTGATCGCCGACAGCGTCGAAACAGTGATGCAAGCCGAGCGGCTCGACGGCTCGGTGCTGTTGGCCGGCTGCGACAAGTCCCTGCCCGGCATGCTGATGGCCGCCGCGCGGCTGGACCTGGCCGCCGTGTTCCTCTACGCCGGCTCGATTCTGCCCGGCGTGGCCAAGCTGTCCGACGGCAGCGAGCGTGAGGTCACCATCATCGACGCGTTCGAGGCGGTCGGCGCGTGCGCGCGCGGGCTGATGCCCCGCGAGGACGTCGATGCCATCGAGCGCGCCATCTGCCCCGGCGAGGGCGCGTGCGGCGGCATGTACACCGCCAACACCATGGCCAGCGCCGCCGAGGCGCTGGGCATGTCGTTGCCGGGCAGCGCCGCGCCGCCGGCCACCGACCGCCGCCGTGACGGGTTTGCCCGCCGCAGCGGTCAGGCCGTCATCGAATTGCTGCGCCGCGGCATCACGGCCCGCGACATCCTCACCCGCGAGGCATTCGAGAACGCGATCGCGGTGGTGATGGCGTTCGGCGGCTCCACCAACGCGGTACTGCACCTGCTGGCGATCGCCCAGGAATCCGGTGTGCCGCTGTCGCTCGACGACTTCAGCAGGATCGGGTCGAAGGTGCCGCATCTGGCCAACGTCAAGCCGTTCGGTCAGCACGTGATGGTCGACGTCGACCATATCGGCGGTGTCCCGGTGGTAATGAAGACCCTGCTTGACGCGGGCCTTTTGCACGGCGATTGCCTGACGGTGACCGGCAAGACGGTCGCCGAGAACTTGGCCGACATCGCCCCGCCCGACCCGGACGGCAAGGTGCTGCGCGCGCTGAACAACCCGCTGCACCCGACCGGGGGCATCACCATCCTGCGCGGATCCCTGGCTCCCGAAGGCGCGGTGGTCAAGTCGGCCGGTTTCGACTCCGATGTATTCGAAGGCACCGCAAGGGTTTTCGACGGCGAACGGGCCGCACTCGACGCGTTGGAGGACGGCACCATCACTGCCGGTGACGCCGTGGTGATCCGCTACGAGGGTCCTAAGGGCGGCCCCGGGATGCGCGAGATGCTGGCCATCACCGGCGCCATCAAGGGCGCCGGGCTGGGCAAGGACGTGCTGCTGCTGACCGACGGCAGGTTCTCCGGCGGGACGACCGGCCTGTGCGTGGGCCACATCGCGCCCGAAGCCGTCGACGCCGGGCCCATCGCCTTCCTGCGCAACGGCGATCGGGTCCGTCTCGACGTCGCCAACCAGACGCTCGACGTGCTCACCGATCCGGCTGAATTCTCCTCTCGGCAAAAGGATTTCAATCCGCCGCCGCCCCGCTACACCACCGGCGTGCTGGCCAAGTACGTCAAGCTGGTCGGCTCCGCCGCGATCGGCGCGGTCTGCGGCTAGTGAACGTCGGCGCGAGCGTGCATGTTTGTACACGACACGCCGAGAAGCATTGGCATTCTGTGCACCCTCGCCGCGAGGAGTCTCATGGACGTTCTTGACCGGCTGCGGCTGGACGTTCCGGTGGGACAGGCCGGCATGGGCGGCGGGCTGGCCGGCGCGGCACTGGCCGGCGCCGTCGCCAAGGCCGGTGGCCTGGGCACGTTGGGCCTGACCACGCCGTGGCAGCTGCGCAGCTGGATCGATCGCGTGCGCAGTGTGGCCCCTGGACGGGCGGTCTCGGTGAACCTGTTGATGCGCTTCGTAGGCCGTCGTCACGTCGAAGTGTGCGTCGAGAGCCGCATCGACGTCGCCGTGCTGGCCTTCGGCGAAACGCGCAGCATGGTCGAGCATCTACGCGAGGCCGGAATTTTCGTGTTCGTGATGGTCGGTACCGTCGCACAGGCGCGCCGCGCCGTCGCCTGGGGTGCCGATGGCCTGATCGCACAGGGGCGAGAAGCCGGCGGCCACCTGGTCGGAACCGAACCGGCGATGGACTTCCTGCCACAGGCGCTGGCGGTGGCAGGCGATCGCCCGGTGTTCGTCGCCGGCGGAATCGCCGAGGGCACCGACACCCGTGCCGCACTGGCGGCCGGAGCCAGCGGCGTCATCGCCGGAACACGATTCCTGCTGACGCACGAGGCCGACGCCAACCACGAGTACCAGCGACGAATCATCAACGCGGACAAGACGATCGAAACGGACCTGTTCGGGATCACCTGGCCGCTGCGGCACCGCGTAATACCCAACGCCGCCACCCGGCGCTGGTGCCGCGACGACGGGTGGGCCAAGGCGATTCCGGCACGGCTCAACGCGGCGAGCCGCCCGCTGTCCGCGCCGCTCTACCGCGACCTGGGCGGCGTGCTGCGCCTGCAGTCGCCGCGCCGCCCGCTGTTCACACCGGCGGCGCCGGTTCGCCGCATGCCCGACTCGTGGGTCGACCGGGCGGCCTTGTACGCGGGCGACACGGGGCTGCGGATCTCCGAGGTGATCTCGGCCGAGCAAGCGGTCAAAGACCTGACCCCCTGACGAGACGCAAAATCGCCCAATTCGGCACGAAATTGGGCGATTTCGCGTCTGCTCGCCCAACTAACGCACGGCCGCGATAGCGAAGCCGTCCCAGCCCTTTGCCCCGACGGTCTGCAGCACCGCGGTGTCGAGCCGTGGGTGCTCGCCCATTGCCTGCAACGTCTTGCGTGTTGCCGTGACCCTGGGGTCGGCAGACTCGGCAAGGATCTGACCATCCCGAATGACGTTGTCCACCACGATGATTGAGCCCGGACGGGACATGCGGACCGCCCAGTCCAGGTAGGCCAGATTGTTCTCTTTGTCGGCGTCGATGAACACCAGGTCGAAGGGCGCACCGGTCACCGTCGGCAACGTGTCCAGCGCGGCGCCGACGACCACCTCCACCCGGTCGGCTACGCCGGCCCGCTGCAGGTTGGACCGTGCAACCTCGGCGTGTTTGGGATCGTATTCCAACGTCACCACTCGTCCCTGCGGGCCGGCGCCGTGGGCCAGCCAGATGGTGCTGAATCCACCCAGCGTGCCCAGCTCGAGGATGCGGCGGGCCTGCATTGCACCGGCGAGCAGGCATAGGAATTTGCCCTGCTGCACCGACACGGCGATCGGCGGCAACCCGGCCTTCTTGCTGGCCGCCAAGGCGTCGAGAGCCGCCGTCAGCATCGGATCGGAAATCACTGTGCTGTCCAGGAAGGCGTCCACTGCTTGCGGTGTCGGATTTTCGGCCATGCGCCCACGCTAACGGCGGGCTGTTTCACAGTTAGCGCCGGGCCGGGGCGGCTAGCAATGCATCCCTGCGCTTGCGCGTATACCCCTACCGGGTATAGGCTCTCTCACGTGACGGAGTACCGACACACCAGAAGGGATGACGAAATGACCAACTACGAGGCGGGAACCGTGTTGACCTGCGGCCACGAGGGCTGCGGCTGCCGTGTTCGGATTGAACATGAGTGCCACTGCTCGAATTCCGGGCAGGCCTACCGCTGCACCTGCGGCGAAGAACTGGTCCCAGTCGAGTAGCGCTGAACGGCCGGTCGCGTGTTACCGCCCGAACACGCGGCCGGCCAGCTCGACCTCGGCCGCCAATTTCAGGGCTACCGCCGAGGCGCCCACCGCCACCGCATAGCTACCGGACGCGATCCGCCAGTTGGAATTGCTGCCGTCGTATCGCGCGAGCAGGCGCGGGTCCGCCTCGATGCCGACTCGGCAACTCTCGCCCGGCTCGAGCAGTACTCGCTCAAACCCCAGCAATCGCAACCGTTTCCCGTCCGGTGCGGCCGTCAGGTACAGCTGTGGCACGTCGGCCCCGCCGCGGTCACCCGTGTTGTGAACGGTGAAGCTGGCCGTCACCGTGTCACCGCCGATCACCGTGAGGTCGTGGTACTCGAAGCTGGTGTAGGACAAGCCATGACCGAAGGTGAACATCGGCTGGTAACCCTGTTTCGCGAACCACCGGTAGCCGACATCGGCGCCTTCGAAGTAGTCGATGGTGGTCGGTGTCCCGAACGGCTCGCCGAGTCCGGGTAACTCCGGACGCGGGGTCTGATCGAGGTCGAGCGGAAAGGTGATCGGCAGCCGGCCCGACGGGTTCACCCGTCCGGCCAGGATTTCGGCGATCGCCTGACCGCCCGCTTGGCCCGGATACCATGCCTGCACAACGGCATTCACTGCGTCGCGCCATGGCATGGCGACCGGGTTGCCGGTCTCCAGCACCACGATGGTGTTCGGGTTGACGGCTGCGACGGCGGCGATGACGCCGTCCTGGCCCCACGGCAGCGAAAGGTCTGCACTGTCAAAGCCCTCGGCTTCCGCCCCGACCGCGAACACGATTGCGACGTCCGCGCGCTGTGCCGCCAGCACCGCCTCCGCCGGGCTGATGCCGGGTTCGAAGTCGATCCGGGCGTGCGGTAACTGCCTTTTCAGCTCATCGAGCGGGCTCGACGGAAGCAGATACAGATTGCGCAGTCGTCCCATGGGGTCCGGTCCGCCGATCGGAATCACGTCCGCATAGCCGCCCAGCGGGATGACCGCGCTGGAACCACCGCCCGCCGGAACACCCAGCTGCGCATAGCCGCCGATCACCGCGATGCGTGTGGACGTCTCAGGCGCCAGCGGCAGCACGCCGCGGTTGGTCAGCAGCACGATTCCCTGCCGCGCGATCTGCAGCGCAATCTCGTTGTGCGCCAGGGTATCCGGCGTATCCTGCTCGGCTGGCCACCGGTCGACGCCGACCGCGAACATCGAGCGCAGGATCCGCCGGACCATGTCAGACAGGCGTTCGCCGGGCAACCTGCCGTCGGCGTATGCGGCTCGCAGCGGTTGGGTGAACATCTCCGACTGCCAGAACAGGGCATCGAGTTGGGCGCCGCACTCCTGATCGAGTCCGTGCAGGGCACATTCCCAACTCGGCGTGCCTCCCCAGTCGGACATGACCCAACCGTGGTATCCCCAAGCCTCTTTCAGCACCTCGTTGAGCAAGGCCTGATTCGTCGCGGCATAGTCACCGTTGACCTTGTTGTAGGCGGTCATCACGGCGCCGGGTGCCGAGCGCTCGATGGCGATCTGGAAGGCCAGCAGGTCCGATTCCCGGTGGGCGTCGGGATCGATGATCGCGTCCAGCCAATGCCGGTTGCGCTCGTTGCAGTTCAGCGAGTAGTGCTTGACCGTCGAGATGACCCCCTGTTGCTGTATCCCGTTGACCGAGCCGGCGGCGATGGTGCCGGTCAAAAGTGGATCCTCGGAAAGGTATTCGAAGTTTCGGCCGTTACGTGGGTCGCGTGCCAGGTTCATGGCGCCGGCCAGTAGCACATTGAAGCCGCGACTGCGGGCCTCACGCCCGACCGCGGCGCCTGCGGCGCGCGCGAGCTCCGGATCGAAGCCGGCGGCCAGGGCCAGGCCGGCGGGCAGCGCGGTGGCAGTGTCGCCCGGGCGATAGCCGGGGTTGGTGACACCCAGGCCCGCGTCGCTCATCAGCAGCGCCGGTACACCGAGGCGGGGGATCCCGGGGACGTAGCCGGCGCACATCGGCACGCCCGGGGGAATGCGCTCGTCGCGCAGCGGCCACATGTCGCTGGTCCCGATGACGCCGACAAGCAGTGAGAATCGCTCGTCGTCGGTCATCTGGCGTTCGATTTCGGCGGCGCGGTGGTCGGGATCGGTCATCGCACACCCTCTTTGGCGTAGACGACACGCAGCACGTGCCCGAGTTCGGGGCCCATCACCAGCTCGGAGAGCCGGCACATCGTCGCGACGAATTCCGGACCGTGCGGCGGCGGCGCCTGGCACAGGTGATGCGCCAGTTCATGGAGTACCACCAGCTCACGCATGGCCCAGTCGGCGGTGTCGCGGTCGGGGACGGCGATTATGCCTGCGCCGCCGCGGTTTTCGTAATGAGCCGCGGTGGCCGCCCGGCGCGCCCGAACTCGTAAAGGTGAGATCGTCGGCCAGCGCTCCCGCACCGCGGGTAACGCCAGCACGTCGTCCACGTAGCGCTGCACCGATTCCACCGACCCGAACCGCCCCTCCGGCGGCAGGGTCAGCTGGGTGCCGAAGAAGTCGATCGCGTGCGAGCCGTGCTCGGCGGCGCGATCGAACAATGTCCGAATGAATTCCTCAGCCGCATACACCTTGGAGCGCTGGGAATCTCGGGGCGAGCCCTCGGGTGTCACCGGTCCAGCGCGGCTCGCGACCCCGGCAGCTCGGCGCTGTTCCCGAGCCGGGCTCGTCTGCCGGCCCGATCTCCGGCGCGTCGCGCGGCCGACGAATAGCCGGCGGTAGCCCGGCTGGCCTGCCAGGTGCCGCGCGCTTTCGACATGCTGCGGTAGTGATCCCTCAGCTCTATCTCCTTGTCCCGCAGCGCGATAGCGGTGCCAGGCGAACGACCACGATCCTCGGTGACCTCGCGGCGGGCCTGCTCGCGTGCCTCGGCCAGACGCTGCCCGACCCGCGCCCCGAACGCCAACTGAAAGTTGAGCCGAGCAGTGATCGTCGGCGTGGGCCGGTGCGCGCCCGAGGCGAGATAACTGTCCGACGCGCGCACCATCTGCACCACCAGGCTGGCGTACAGGGCGTGCGTCGCGTCGATGTCCTCGGCGAAGCCGTATGCGTAGACGAAGGTCGAATTCGACGCCACGTCGCAGCGCACGTCGTTCGCCGACGCGATCAGCACGAAAAGCTGCACATACGTCCGCAGTCCCCGGGTGCCCGCGGTCCCGATGGTGATGGTGCGCTGGGTGGGCGCTTGTGCGGGCGACCGGTTGGCCTGATGGGATCGGGCCACCGCCAAGTCGATGGAGGCCGCCGTCGCCAGCCGTTGAGCGGCGCCCATGAAGGCGTCGGCCTCATGGGGGTTGTCGGTGCCTTCGGCCTGACGCAGCAATGCGGCGATGCGGGCTAGCGTCTTGTCGTCGGTCATAGCGCCAAAGTACTGGACCGGTACGACATCTCGCTTTCGCGACTCACAGCCGCTTGACGATCCAGGTAACCACGTCGTCGAGTACCTGATCGCGCTCCGGCTCGTTGAACACTTCGTGGTAAAGGCCGGGATATTCCTTCAATTCGACGTCGCTGGACCCCACGCATTCGATCAGCCGGCGACTGCCGTCGACGGGAATCAGCCGGTCGGCGGTGCCGTGCACCACCAGCAGCGGCGCCGTCAAGGCCGGGGCCCGCCGGGGCATCGTCTCACCGACCTGCAGCAGCGCGCGACCTAGACCGGCGGGCACCTTCCCGTGGTACACCAGCGGATCGTTCACGTACGCCGACACCACCTCCGGGTCGCGTGAAATGGCGGTGAAGTCGAGTTCCTGCACCGGCAGACCGGGCACCAGGACCCCGAGCCCCTTGGCCGCCAACGCCACCAGCGGGTTCACCAGGTCCTGAGCCGCCACCGCCGGCGCCGACAGCACCATCAAGTCGTAGTTGTCCGGGCGTTCGACGCCGTAGGCGAACACGATCCCACCACCCATGCTGTGCCCCAGCACAATGCATTTCAGGCCTGGATGCTCGCGCTTGGCCATACCGACCAAGGTGTCGTAGTCCGCAGTGAACTCGGCGATATCCCGAACTACCACCCGCTTGCCGCCGGAGCGGCCATGCCCACGATGGTCCAGGGCATAGGTGACCAAGCCGGCTTCGCCGAAGCGCTGGGTGACGTGGTCGTAGCGCCGCGCATGCTCGCCAAGCCCATGCGCCAGCACCACCACCGCCTTCGGCGGCGTCGCCGGGGTCCAGACGTCGTAAACGATGCGCACGCCGCCGACACCGTCGAAATTCCGTTCCGTGCGGTTGGTAGTCATTACCGGCAGCTTACGAGACACCGCAGCCTGCCCGTGCGGTATGTCAGCCGCGCTGCGTAGGCTCGGTCGCGTGAGTACCCTCCTGGAAGGTTCAGAAAGTTCTGACGCGGACTTCTCCACCCATGCCGAGCCCTACCGTCGGGAACTGCTCGCACATTGCTATCGGATGACCGGGTCGCTGCACGACGCGGAGGATCTGGTGCAGGAGACATTTCTGCGCGCCTGGAAGGCCTACGGCCGTTTCGAGGGCAAGTCGTCGCTGCGGACCTGGCTGCATCGCATCGCGACCAATACCTGCCTGACCGCGCTGGAGGGCCGGCAGCGCCGTCCGTTGCCGACCGGGCTGGGCACCTCCAGCTCGGAGCCGACGGCGGAGTTGGTGGAACGCGCCGAGGTGCCCTGGCTGGAGCCGTTGCCGGACTTGGTGGCCGATCCCGCAGACCCATCGGTGATTGCCGACTCAAGGGAGTCCGTGCGGCTCGCGTTTGTTGCTGCGCTGCAGCACCTTTCACCGCGCCAGCGGGCGGTCCTGCTGCTGCGCGACGTGCTGCAATGGAAGGCCGCCGAGGTGGCCGACGCCATCGGCACTACCACCGTCGCCGTCAACAGCCTTTTGCAGCGGGCCCGGTCTCAGTTGGAGGCCGTCGGGCCCAGCGCGGACGATCGGCTAATAGCGCCGGATTCCGCCGAGGCGCGCGATCGGCTGGGCCGCTACATCGCGGCGTTCGAAACCTACGACATCGATCGGCTGGTGGAGATGTTCACCAGTGAGGCCATCTGGGAAATGCCGCCGTACATCGGCTGGTACCAGGGTCCGCAATCCATCGTCACGCTCATTCACCAGCAGTGCCCGGCCGAGTCTGCCGGTGATATGCGCATGCTGCCGTTGATCGCCAACGGACAACCCGCCGCCGCTATGTATATGCGCCAGGGCGACGTGCATGTGCCCTTTCAGTTGCACGTGCTCGACATGACCGCCGACGGTGTGTCGCATGTGGTTGCGTTCCTGGACGACAGCCTGTTCGCGAAGTTCGGCTTGCCCAGTTCGCTTTGACGCCGTAAGCGGACACCGCCGCTTTGCTGTCCACCGTTCGGTGGACACCTGGATTCAGCCGTCCGGTCGTCGCGCAGGAGCGGGCGAGCGGCGGAGGATCAGGACGTGGACGAAGCAGCCAAGGTGATTACCCGCGGTTGGGTGGACATGCTGATCGGCACATTTCTGTTGTGCGGTGGCCTGGTCCTGCTCTGCCTTCCGGTGCATCTCAAAACATACGACCAGTGGGGCATCCAACTTTCCTGCGGAAACGGGTATCGCGCCGAGTTACTGCAGGCGACCGTGGACGATCAGGGGCATGACCCGCAGGATCCTCAGTTTGCAACGGCCGGCGCGACGACCGCTGCTCGGACCGCGAGTAACTACGTCGACCAGTGCAAGGACGCGGTGGCGCACCGGCGGCTCCTTGCGATACCCGTCGCTTGCGTTGGCGCCCTCATCCTGATCCCTGAGCTGGTGCTCTGGGTGCGAGCCGGATCGTCGACGTCGTCCGCATCCATCAACGAGTGGTCGGCCACGCCGAGCGATGTGTCGATGCGCGATATGTCTTTGCAGACGGCCGCGTGACTGGACCGCCGTGCGTGTTCGCACCGGGCCCGAACCGGCAACACCACGGTATGAGACCCCCAATTGCGCACCGGTTGCGTTCGGCAGGCGACCCGAAAACCGATCAGTTCCACCACTATTGGTTCGATGCCGGAAGTCCGGACCAGATCGAACTGGTACGAAAACAGCCCTGATGACGACAGCTGGCGTCAGCGCCGAACAGGTCCACCGTCACCAGGTTCGGAGTTAGCATCGCGTATGGGCGCCGCAGATCCACACAAGCCTCGCGCCGCCGGTGAGTGGCATTGGGCATGGGAGCTTTACGTCGTCGGTATCTGCCTGGCGACGATCGCGGCGGTACTGCTGTGGAACAACCGGGCCGGAAACGCGACAGTGGTCGCGTCGGCGATGGCCCTCATGATGGTCTGCTTATTCACCATCGGGCGTCCGATGCTTCGATCAGGCCAATCTACTTGGCAGACATGGATTTTCGTGGCTGTCATGGCGGTGCTGTCATTGGTGGCGTTGTCGTTCTCGCCAGTGACCATTGCGGCGGTGCCGCTGGGGATGGCCGCGGTGCCCGCGGTCTATCCCATCATCTACGCGTCGCTGCCCATGCGGGCCGCAGTCATGGTGACGATCGCGCTGACCATCACACCGCTGTTCATTGTGATCATCCTCGGACGACCGGCGTCGCAAAACGTTGCGCTGGCGGCCGGGGTGACACTGATCGCGATGATCGCGGCGTCGGTGATCGGCACGCTTGGCGCCACCGCCACGCGACAACGCGCCCAAATGGCGGCGATGGTCAAAGAACTGGCCGCCAGCCGCACCGAAACGGAGCGCTTGTCGCGCCAGGCCGGCGCCGCCGCGGAACGCGAGCGGCTGTCCAGGGAGATTCACGACACGCTGGCGCAAGGGTTCACCAGCATCGTGGCGCTGTCCCAGGCGGTCGAGGCGGAGCTGCACGCTGACCCGGCCGCGGCCAATCGCCACCTCGAGCTGATTCAGACGACGGCGCGGGCAAACCTCGCCGAGGCGCGGGTGATCGTGGCGGGGCTGACGCCAACGGCCCTCGGCGAGGGTTCGTTGGCCGCCGCGATCCGGCGCCAGTGTGACCAACTGACCGCAGAAACCGGAATGGCGGTGACCATGTCGGTCGACGACGGCCTGCCAGCGCTGGGAATGGCGACCAATGTGGTGCTGTTGCGCGCCACCCAGGAGGCGTTCGCCAACATCTGCAAACACTCGCGGGCCAGCACGGTGTGTGTGCAGCTCTCGGCCACCGCCGACGGGGTCCGATTATCGTTGCAGGACAACGGGATCGGCCTGGACAGTGAGCACCGCGACGGGTTCGGCCTGCGCGGGATGCGGGCGCGAGTCGCACAGGTCGGTGGCAGCATGACCGTGGCAGGCACGCCCGGCGGCGGCGTGACTATCGAAATCGAGGTTTCGAAGTGACGACGGTGATGCTGGTCGATGATCATCCGGTGGTCCGTGAGGGCTTTCGGGGAATGCTCAGCGACGCGGCGCGTGGCAAGACCGTTCTGGCGCCCTCGGTCGCTGACCGATTGGTGCGTTGGGTGCGTCAACCCGCAGTCCCGGCGTTGTCGGCCCGGGAGATCGAGGTGCTGACGTTCGTCGCTAAGGGCAAGACCAACGCGCAAATCGGAAGCGCGCTACACATCAGCGAGGCGACGACGGTGAAGACCCATTTGCTGCGGACGTTCAACAAGCTCGGTGTTTGCGATCGTACCGCCGCGGTAACCACTGCCATCTCGTTGGGCCTGCTCGACTAGGGCGCGGCGGGTAGGGGTCGGGTCAAGTTGGCGTGCAACGGGTTTGGCCGATGGCTGCCGAATGCAGGGATTATCCTTATGACGGCGTGAGCCAGGGCGGCCCCTTCGGCGGTGTCGGACACGGTGCGCCGGTGCGGCCCCCAGCATTTGGGCTCGGCGGAGGGACCAGCGGTTTAAGATGCCCCTACAGCCCAACGCAGGAGAGCGGCAGTGAGTGACACCGGCCGGCAAATTGGGACGCAATTCGGGCCCTACCTACTCAAGCGGTTGATCGGCAGCGGCGGCATGGGAACCGTGTATGAAGCTCATGACACCGTCATGGACCGAGTCGTGGCATTGAAGCTGATATCGGGAACCTACGCGCAGGTCCCGGATTATCGACAGCGACTGCAGCGCGAAGCGCGGATTGCCGGCCGCCTGCGGGATCCGCACGTGGTGCCGGTTCATTCCGCCGGCGAGATCGACGGGCAGCTTTACGTCGACATGCGGCTGATCGACGGTATCGACTTGGACACCATGCTGAAGCGCTCGGGACCGCTGCCGCCGGCCAAGGCGGTATCGGTGATACGCCAGGTCGGGTCGGCACTCGATGCGGCCCACGCCGCGGGGGTGCTGCATCGCGATGTGAAGCCGGGAAACATTTTGATCACGGCCGACGACTTCGCCTATCTGGCGGATTTCGGGATTGCCAACGCCGCCTCCGAGCAGAAGTTGACGCAGGTGGGCGAGATGTTGGGGACGTGGACTTACATGGCGCCGGAACGGTTTGCCGGCGACGAGACCAAGGTGACGCACAGCGTCGACACCTACGCGCTGGCGTGCGTGTTGTTCGAAGCTCTCACCGGATCGCCGCCGTTTTCCGGCGACCGGGCAAGCCTGGTGGCCGCGCATTTGACCCAGCCGGTTCCACGAGCCAGTTTGCGCACGAGGGTACCGCCGCAACTGGACGACGTGATCGCGCGCGGGATGGCCAAGAGCCCAGAAGAGCGCTATCCCTCCTGCGGCGAGTTTGCCCGAGCGGCGGAGGCAGCCGTCGCCTTGGGCTCGACGGCCGGCGTCAAGGTGCCGGCCGCCGCGGCAACCACGACGCCTAACGCTGCGCCCCCTCCGTCCACGACGGCGTACGGTCCCCCCGGCGGCCATCCTGGCCACGTCGGCCACCCGGCAGGACATCCGTGGCCACCACCCATGGCCAAACGTGGAAGCAAGGGCCGGTGGATGTTGATTGGTGCGGCATTAATCCTTGTCGTCGCCCTGGCGGCGGGAATTGGCATCTGGCAGCTGACTGAGAAACACAGCAGCAGATCCGCGCAGACACCGACTATCGATCCCAGATTGGACGTCGGACACTACAACACGAGACCACGGCCTGTGCCGGGCCCGACAACCAAAGAGGAGGGCGCGTATCTCGAGGCGTTTCGCCTCGCCGAGGGCATTGCAAATCCCTTCGACGTCGACGCCCAATTCGATTACCTCGAAGGCATTCCGACGTCGGACCGAAACAGGGCGGCCGAATTGATTGCCGGCAACAACCTTCCGATCATCGCGCCAGTCCTGGAAAAGTACGGCATGATCACCGCCTATTTTGTCCAGGGCTTCTCAAAGCGCATCCCAGAGTCTGTACGTGATCAATCCGGAGACCGACTGGCAATCATGCTGGCAACTTTTCCCAACGAGGACACCGCCACACGGGCCGCAGCCGAGATAGACGATATCGACTTCAATTCCAACTCGGAAAACCGGCACATCGACATCCCCGGATACCCGCACGCCAAGGCGCATTATCGCCCGAATTGGGCTGCAGTAGCGGCGACTATGGCCTCGGGCAAGGTTGTTGCAACCATCTCCACCGGCAGCAGTACACAAAAGAATTTCGACTACTTGGTGCAGCGGATCAAACGCACCTTTGACCTGCAAGCGCCCCTGGTCGCCAAGCTCATCCCAACCTCCGAATACGGGCTCACTTCGCTGCCGCTCGATCCGGACAACATGCTCAGTCGAATTCTTGTCGCAGGAGATCCGCCGAAGGTATCCAGAGAGTTCGGGAGCATGGGTCCACGAGCGGCCATCCTGTGTTGGGACGGGCAGGGCCTCAAGGACGGATTGCTGAAGAAGGCCGGTGTCGACCGGTGCTCCTTTAGCAAGGACAGCCTGCTTTTGCGCGCTAAAGATGAGGGGTCGGCAAACATCTTGTTGCCTAAACTGCTCGACGCAGACAGGCAAGAATACGTCGATCACGACGTGGCCACGCCCGACGGGCTCCCGAGCGCTCGATGCTACGAGCAAAAGCAAGCCATCTGGGCCGACAACGCGAACAGCCGCTTCCAATGTTTGGTGTCCTACGGGCGATACCTCGCGCTGGTCTGGAGCGACGAGGAAAAGGACGCCGGCCGGCGTGCCGCGGCCCAATACTCGATCCTGGTCAACGCCGCGTAAGGAAGTGTCGCGCTCGGACGACAAGCCGAGACAGCTACATACAGTTACGACAGCGCCGCGTCGGACAGGGGCCGAGATGGATCGCAGTGGACACGATGGCTTGGTGCTCGTGAAACCGAGCGAGGAGTTTGCAGCCGCCATCATGGCCTACCGAGACGAATTCATTCGCCATGGGGACACGTTGCATGGCGCAGGTTCGCTGAGTAGGGCGGCCAGCTTCGAGGAATGGCTTCGCCATGTCCGTGCTTTCGAGAATGAAATGACCGTCCCCGTCGGAATGGTTCCAGCGACGACATATTTGGCGGTCAGGGAATCCGATAATCGGCTTGTCGGCATCGTGAACATTCGGCATCGATTGACCGACGCGCTACTTCTCGAGGGCGGTCACATCGGCTTCAGCGTCCGCCGGTCCGAACGCCGAAAAGGGTATGCGACGCAGATGCTGCGACAAGCCATCGCGATCTGTCGGGACATGGGAATTGATGCAGTGCTGGTGACCTGCGATGAGCACAATGTCGCCTCGGCATCCGTCATCAAGGCGAACGGCGGGGTGCGGACCGACGACGCAGCGGCCGAGGACGGGCGTTCGGTTCAGCGATTCTGGATCACCTGCTAGCGCATGACGAGGGACGTCACCCGACGGCTCGACAAAGTACCCAGTACCTGAGGTACCGTCTTCGTATGGCATCGGAGCCGTTGGACGTGATCGTCGTGGGTGCTGGTTTCGGCGGCATGGGCGCAGCGATCCAGCTCAAATGGCTGGGCTACCAGAACTTCGTCATCTTGGAACGGGAAAACGACCTCGGCGGAACGTGGCACGTCAACAGGTATCCGGGTCTGGCCGTCGACATCCCGTCGACCACGTACTCCTACTGGTTCGAGCCCAATCCGAATTGGTCGCGGCTGTTCGCGCCCGGCCAGGAGCTCAAGAAATACGCCGATAGCGTCGCCGACAAGTACGACGTGCGCCGTCACATGCGGTTCAACACCACCGTCGAGAGCGCCCGGTGGGACGAAGAACTTCAGCTCTGGCAAGTGACGGTGGCCGGCGGCGAAACGCTGTCGGCGCGGTTCCTCATCGCCGCGACCGGGTTCCTTTCGCAGCCGCATACCCCCGAGATCCGGGGTATCGCCCACTTCAACGGCCGCATCATCCACTCCACCGCCTGGGACCACAGTTACGACCTGGCCGGTCGCCGCGTCGGCCTCATCGGCACCGGTGCCACCGCGGTGCAACTCGTCCCGGAACTGGCCAAGCGCGTCGCCGACTTGACGGTGTACCAGCGCACCGCAATCTACGTCGTGCCCAAAATCGACTTTCGAATCCCCACGCTGCTGCGACAAGCATTCGCACGAATTCCACAGCTGCAAAGGGCGTTTCGGTATGTCACCGACAATGTCCTCGAGCTGATGCTGATCTCCGCGGTGCTGCACTACCGGCAGTTCCGTAGCCTCAACATGGCCGCCGCTTATATGTCGAAGATGCTCCGGTTCGCATCGATCCGCGACAAAGAGTTGCGCCGAAAACTCACGCCGGATTACGACTTCGGCTGCAAGCGCCCGACGTTCTCGAACACCTATTACCGCACGTTCACCAAGCCCTCTGTCCATCTGGAAACCGCCGGCATCGAGCGCATCGAGCCGGACGGCATTGTGACCGCCGATGGGCGTAAGAGGCAGATCGACACGCTGGTGCTGGCCACCGGTTTCGATCTGTGGGACGCCAACTTCCCGGCAATCGAGGTCATCGGTCGCGACGGCCGTAACCTCGGAAAGTGGTGGCGCGAAACCAAATTCCAAGCCTACCAAGGCGTGTCGATGCCGTGCTTCCCGAACTTCCTGAACCTGGCCGGCCCTTACTCGTACAGCGGATTGTCCTACTTCGACACGATCGAGCGCGAGATGCGGCTTATGGCACGGCTGTTCGGCGAGGTCCAGCGCCGTGGCGCCCACACCTTCGAAGTGACCGAGGAAGCCAACGCACGCTTCCTCAATCGCGTGACCGAACTGCTCGACAACTCGGTGTTTTACGGCGGGGACTGCGCCACGTCGCGGTCCTATTACTTCAATCACAGCGGCGAGGCCACGCTGTTGCGGCCCACGTCCACCCATAATGCGATTGCCGAAGCTTCTCGATTCCCGTTGAGCGACTACCAATTCGCCTGATCACCGAAGATAGACAACCTTCGGCATGGAAAATAGAACCTGTGCAGATACGACGGGCGGCCGACCGCGCAGTCACCACGACGTCATGGCTGACGTCCAGGCATTCCTTTTCGTTCGGCGACTATTACGACCCCGACAACACCCATCATGGCGTGCTGCTGGTGAACAACGACGACATCGTCGCGCCTGCAACGGGTTTCGATACACACCCGCATCGGGACACCGAGATCGTAACCTGGGTGCTGCAGGGTGAACTCACCCATCAGGATTCCGTTGGCAATCGCGGCGTGGTCTACCCTGGCCTGGCCCAACGCATGTCGGCGGGGAGCGGAATCCTGCATTCCGAAAAGAATGCCTCGTCAACTGAGCCAGTGCATTTCGTGCAGATGTGGGTGACACCGGACCAGACCGGAATCGACCCAAGCTATCAGCAGCAGGAGATTCAAGATGTGCTGACCGGTGGCCTGGTGACGATCGCCTCCGGCATCCCTGGGCACGACGCGGCCATCAGCCTGCACAACCGCAGCGCCGCTCTGCATGGGGCCCGGTTGCAGCCGGGTGGCGAGGTCAACCTGCCCGCGGCTCGGTATCTGCACCTGTTCGTCGCGCGCGGCCGCGTCACGCTGGAAGAGGTTGGCGAACTCGCCGAAGGCGACGCTGTGCGGCTGAACGACGAGGACGGCCGTCGGCTGACCGCCACCGACCCCGCCGAAGTACTGGTGTGGGAGATGCATGCCACGCTCGGTCGGTAGCACCGCTCGTCGATAGCACCACATAGAGTGGGCGCGACAGAGAGGAGCCCGCATGCCTCAAACACAGCCGCGGCACGCGGCGCCCAACCCGCTGAAGGCAATACGGACAGTGCGGTTCTGGGGCGCGCCGATCGTGATCACGCTGGCCCTGATGTCGGCCCTGTGCGCCCTGTACCTGGGCGGCATCCTGAACCCGACGACCAACCTGCGCCATTTCCCGATAGCCATCGTCAACCAGGACGCCGGTCCTGCGGGCGCAAAGATTGTCGACGGCCTGACTGCGGGGTTGGACAAGAACAAATTCGACGTGCGGGTGGTGCGGCCGGATGAGGCGAAGCGGCTGATGGACACCGCGAAGGTCTACGGCGAACTGTTCATCCCGGTGAACTTCTCGACGAATCTTCGCGAGTTCGGCGAGAGCTCGGTGGCGCCCACCCGCCCGACTCGGCCGTCGGTCACGATCTTCACCAACCAACGAGCCGGCACCTTGGGCTCGAGTATCGCCGGACAGACCCTGTCTCAAGCCATGGTCAAAGCCAATGGCCAAGTGGGCCAATATCTTTCGGAGGAGGTTGCGGCGCAGACCGGTGGCACCCCACTGTCCGGCGCGGCGGCGTTGGGGCTGGCCAGCCCTATCGACATCAAATCCGCGGTGTACAACCCGCTGCCCAATGGCACCGGCAACGGGCTGTCGGCCTTCTACTACGCGCTGTTGCTGCTACTGGCGGGCTTTACCGGCAGCATCGTGGTCAGCACGCTGGTGGATTCGATGCTCGGCTATGTACCGGCCGAGTACGGGCCCGTCTATCGCTTTGCCGAGCTGATCAGCATCTCGCGATTCCGCACCCTACTGGTCAAGTGGGGATTGATGGTGCTGCTGGGCTTGCTCACCTCCGCGGTCTACTTGGCGATAGCCCACGGGCTGGGCATGCCCATCGACCGCGGCTGGCAATTGTGGCTCTACGGCGTGTTCGCCATCAGCGCGGTGGGTATCACGTCCAGCTCCTTGATCGCGGTGCTGGGCTCGATGGGCCTGCTGTTCAGCATGCTGGTCTTTGTGATCCTGGGGCTACCGTCCGCGGGTGCGACGGTTCCCCTGGAAGCGGTGCCGAGCTTCTTCCGCTGGCTCGCGGAATTCGAACCGATGCACCAGGTCTTCTTGGGTGCGCGGTCGCTGCTGTATCTCAACGGCCACGCGGATGCCGGTCTGTCCCAGGCGCTGCTGATGACGTCCATCGGCCTGGTCATCGGGTTGCTGCTCGGTGGCATCGTCACGCGCATCTACGACCGCAGCGGCTTTCACCGGATTCCGGGTGCGGTCGGGCTGGCGATTGCCGAGGCGCACCAAGCACAGCATCAAGCGCGGGAAAGCAAACGCACGCCCGAGACTGAGCCGGCGGGCGAGCCGAATAGCGCGCCGGAACCCGAAAGCCCACAAACGTAGTCTCCGTGTGAATCCTGGCCGTTGCGTGTGAATCGTTGGCTTCGGGCGTGAATCCAGGCCGGCACCGCGCGTGGATTCCCGCCGCATGCTCACTCTCAACGCCGTCAGCTCACGATGAAAGCGTGCTGACGCCGCAATGCGGCCCAAGTGTCGCGGGCCTGTTACCAAAGTTGACAGTGTGACGGCTGTGACTAATGCTTTGATGTTGATATCGGGTCCGGGCCGAAGGGGCAATCGTGCGCACACCACACGCCGGCCTGCGCCGGCTGGCCGCTTGCTGCGCAGCAGCGGCTGTGTGCGCGACGCTGGCCACCACCACCGGCCAGCCGGTGGCCCGCGCGGCCGACGGCCGGGAGATGCTCGAGAGCGCGATCGCCAGCACCAAGGGCTCATACCTGGTGTACAACTTCGGCCCCGGTCACCCGGCGCCGATGCTCAGCGGCGATGGCCGCTGGTCCGAGATGAACAACGGCGGCCATCTGATGGTCATCAAGGGTGCTTCACAACGGCTTCAGCCACACCTTCTGGTTGACACGCACCAGGGCGATCAAGCGCGCTGCGAGAACAACCCAGGCGCCCGAACCAATGAGGGGCTATGGCAGGCGTCGGAAACCTACGCGCCGCTGCAGGCATGGCAGCGCATGGGCCAACCGACGATCGCGATCAACGCGAATTTCTTCGACGTGCGACCGCAGAAGGGCGGCACGTGGCGGTCGACCGGCTGCAGTTCACCGCTGGGCGCCTTCGTGGACAATACCCACGGCCAGGGTCGGGCCAACCAGGCCGTGACGGGAACCGTCGCCTATCCCGGCAAGCAGGGACTGTCCGGCGGGGGTGAGAGCTGGACGTCGTTGACGACGATGATCCTGCCCGCCGGTGGCGCGCCATATGTGTTGCGGCCCAAGGGCACCCAGGACTATGACGCCGCGACGCCGGTCATCCAGGATCTGCTCAACAAGAATGAGCGGTTCGTGGCGGTGGCCGGGATCGGGCTGCTCTCTCCGGGTAAGACCGGGCAGCTGCACGACGGCGGACCCAGCGCGGCGCGTACGGCCCTCGCCTACGTGAAGCAGCGCGACGAGATGTACGTCTTCGAGGGCGGCAATTACACGCCCGACAACATTCAGGACCTGTTCCGCGGTCTGGGCAGCGATACGGCGATCCTGCTCGACGGGGGTGGGTCATCGGCAATCGTGCTGCGCCGCGACACCGGAGGCATGTGGGCCGGTGCGGGTTCGCCGAGGGGCTCCTGCGACACCCGGCAGGTTCTCTGCGACTCACACGAGCGCGCGTTGCCCAGCTGGCTCGCCTTCAACTAAGAGTTGACCCGTGTTGGCATTCGCGTTCGGCGGCCACCAGCCGGCCGGGGCTAAACAGCGCAATCCGATTGTGCCACAGGCGTGCCCAGGTAGAGATCCGGCAAACCGTTAAGCGCTATCGCATACGTTCATTTCTTTTCGAGCAGTACCTGGCCGAGTCAATTGGCACCGGGGACCGGGAATTGGGTGCGCATCGCCAGGTCCCAGAACTTGTCCGGCGTCAGCTGGCGTTGCAGGATGCCCAGCGTTGCGCTGGGAGTGACGGTGTAGCGCGGCTTCGGTCGTTTGGCCTCGACCGCTTTGCGGACAACCTTGGCAACCGAATCCGGACCGCCGCCGAGGAGTTTGGCGACCGAACTGGAGTAGATCTGGGCCGTGAGCGCTCCGACGCGCGAGTTGAATTCCGCGTACGGTCCGTCCTGCAGGTCACCGACCGATCCGACTGCGGTATCGGCGAAACCGGTAGTGATAAGCCCGGGTTCGATGAGCACAATCTGTACCCCAAACCCTTGGACTTCGAACCGCATCGCATCTGAGAGAGCTTCGACCGCATACTTCGTCGCGTGGTAGATGCCGCCGCCAGGAAAGGTGAGTTTGCCCCCCATCGACCCGATGTTGATGATGCGTCCGTGGCCCGCGTCCCGCATACCCGGGAGCACCAGTTGGCTCATCCTGATCAGGCCGAACACGTTTGTTTCAAACTGCCTGCGGATGCTGTCGATTGGGATCGACTCGACGGCTCCCGACTGCGAATAGCCGGCATTGTTCACCAGAACATCGATCGATCCGGCTTCGCTCTGGACGGTAGCGACCGCGGCGGTCATCGACTGCTCGTCAGTCACATCGAGCGCGAGCGTGTGACACCCTTTGTCCGCCAAAGATTTCAGGGTCTCGGGTCGTCGCGCGGTGGCGTACACGTTGTGGCCATGCGTTGCGAGGTCAGCGGCGGTTGCCGCGCCGATTCCGCTCGAACAACCGGTAATGAGCACAACAGACATTCGTTCCTCCTGGTCGGGTTGAGTGCCCACATGGACCTCACGTGGCCGTGTCTCGCTGATTGCTCTCATCATGCTCCAACGCGGTCGACCGCACCGAAGCTATCGACCAGCACACCTTGGACCACAGGTGACGAATGGCCAACTAGTTGTGAAAAGTGGCCAACTGGTGGCACCGGCAGGCCGTCCACGGAATCCTTGGAGGATGACCAAGCGCATCCTGAACGTCGTCAGCAACGTCTCGCACTACGAGGATCCGTCCGAGCCGACTGGGCTGTGGCTCTCGGAGCTGACGCACGCCTATCACGTCTTCGCCGAAGCCGGCTATGAGCAGACGATCGTCAGCCCGAAAGGCGGGCCCTCACCGCTAGAGCCGCGGTCGCTGAAGTTTCCGAACTACGACAAGAGTGCGAAGGCCTGGAAGGCCGACGACGCGAAGATGGCGCTGCTGGCCAACACCGCCTCACCCGATGAGATCGACTCGGCGGATTTCGACGCGATCTACTTCACCGGCGGTCACGCGGTGATGTTTGACTTCCCGGATAGTGAAGGCCTGCAACGCATCACGCGAGAGATCTTCGAGCGCGGTGGAGTCGTGTCGTCGGTCTGCCACGGCTACTGCGGCCTGCTCAACACCAAGCTGTCGGACGGATCGCTGTTGGTCGCCGGGCGCAAGCTGACCGGGTTCGCCTGGTCGGAGGAGGTGCTGGCCCGGGTCAACAAGTTGGTGCCCTACAACGTCGAAGAGGAAATGAAGAAGCGCGGCGCCCTCTACGAGAAGGGCCTGATTCCCTTTGCTTCGCATGTCGTCGTGGACGGGCGGCTGGTAACGGGCCAGAATCCGGGGTCCGCCAAGGCGACGGCCAAGAAGGTCGTGTCTGTGCTGGCGGGATGAGTGGCCACTAGCCACAACTAACTACGAGGAGCCCCCTCTTGCTCGCCCTGTCATCCTCGTGTTATCTCACCGAACCCCGCGTGTCGGCAGTTGCGTCGGTCGCGAGTGCGGTGGTCTCGCGTGGGTCGGCAAGCGGTGCGTTCGGGTCGAGGTGCACACCGCCAGCCTGAAGGGTGTTGTCAATCAGACACCACACCCATTGGGCCAGTTGGGATATCAGCTCGTCCTGGGAGATGTGTGCGGGGTTGTCCAACCAGTGTGTGGTAGCCGACTCCATAAAGCCGACGATGCCGAAGGCCAGCGGCCGAGCTGGCTGCGGATCGACGCCGAAGGCCATCCAGTAGGCGGTGAACCACTGCGAGAAGTGAGTGCCGATGGTGGTTTTGATGTCGGTGACGACGTCGCCGCGGGTTGTGCCGTCGCCAACCGCGTGCCGAATCACGTATCGGTAAAGATTGCTGTTTTCGCTCACCCAGCCGACGTAGGTGCCCACCCAGCCGGTCACGATCTGGTAGGGAATCCCGATCGGACTCCACACTTCGGCCAGCGCAGCAAAAAGCATGTCGCCTGCGCGGCGGGCCACCGCCTGGTTGAGCTCGGACGCGTTATCGAAGTAGCGGTACAGCTTGGTGCGTGTCACACCAAGGGATTCGGCGATCTGCTCGGTGGTGGTTTGTGGGCCGTGGCGGGCGATGGCATGGACGGCGGCCTCCACGAACTGGGTGCGGCGCTTCTCCCGCTGACCTGCCCAGCGAGCCGCCCGGCCGTCACGCGCGGTGGCGTCGGGACAGGCGGGCATGCGCGAGACCCCTTCCCACGATCGGATACATGAGGTAGCGTGACCCAGGACACACGGTACACGATGTACCAGACATCTCGGGGGATTTTGACGGTGCAGTCGGCGGACCACTAGCAGGGCGCCGGAACCTTGTGCGCGGATCAACGGCGATCGTGCACATCCGTCTTGTCGATTCGTTCCAAGGGGGAGTGCAATGGTGGACAACAGCAGTAGGCGCGCGGGGGTTGGCCGGATTGTCGCGGTGCCCCTTGCACTCGGTGTGGTCGCTCTGCTCGGTGCGGGGTGTGGTCACAAGACCTCCAGCACCGGCGAATCGGCGAGTTCGGCTGCGTCGTCGGTGATTTCCTCGGCTACCGCCAGCCCATCGGGCAGCGCCGGCTCGAGCGCGGCGCCGAGTACCACCCAGATCACCGGTGCCAACGGCACGCCGTACACCGTCGAGGGACCCATCCTCGCCAAGTATCAGTCGCTCGACGACAAGTCACGCAACGACCTGGGCGCACCGACGGGTGCTGAGCAAAAGAACCCCGACGGCGGCATGTACCAACAGTTCGCTGGCGGCGTGATCGTGTATAAGACGCAGGCCTACGTGGTTTGGGGCAAGATCCGGGACAAGTGGAACCAGCTCGGCGGTTCGCAGGGCACGCTCGGCTATCCCACCAGTGACGAGCAGGACACCCCGGATGGCGCGAAGAAGTCGACGTTCGCCCACGGCACGATCACCTGGAAGCCCGGTGACGCCGAGGCGACCGTTACCCAAAGCTAATGCGCCAAGGGGGGCCAGCCGTGCAACAACGCGATAGCGACGACTCGAATCAGCCTTCCGGTGCCGCAGCCGCCTTCGCAGTGGGCGCCCGGGTACTAATCAGATCCGGCGGCAATGGGCCGTCCCGCGGAATCATTGTCGAGGATTTCGGCGATGCGGCCGGTTACAGCGTTGATGTCGGCCCTCACCATATCGCCAACGCGAGCCGCCGGTGGGCGGTCACACTCGACGACGGCAACCTGGTGTTCGTTAATACCAGCGATCTCGCGAGCCCCACCGAGTAGCCCGCCGACGAGGGGTGGTGATCTCACGTGGCAACTGCTCGAAGTGGGTTGACGGTTTCTGCCAAGGCGGTGGCGGGCTGTCGTGTGCTCACTGTCTATGGCGTATGGGACGCCAGCACGTATGAACTTGTGCGGCATGCGGTTATCGCGGCCGCGCAAGATGAGCCTCGGGCGTTGATCCTCGATGTCAGCAGAATAGCGGTCGCGGCCGAGTCGGCATGGGCGAGGTTCGCCAACATCCGTTGGCCGGATCCTCAGGCGCTCGGCGTCCCAATAGTGCTGGTGTGTGACTCCGTTGCTGGCCAACGAAGTTTGCGCCGCAGACACATCAGCCGTTACGTAGCCCTGTACTTGAGCGTGCAAGCCGCGATCGCCGCCCTACCCGAGGGCGAGGGCGCGGACACCACACTCGACGGCGCGAGCGTCCAGCGCCTGGTCGCCGACGCGCCAATAAGCCGGGCCGCGGCGCACGAGCTGCCTGGCCGACGATCACGCCGCCGATGATCATCTCGAAGCAGCACCGCCGCCAAGGCGCATCGGCATGATGACGCCACGGCGTTCTGGCTGGCTCGGCGACCGCGCAGCGCTATTGGTCAGACTTCTTCAACAGCGCCACGGTCTGGCCGTGACCGGCGGTGCTGCGCGCCACTACATTTCGGAGCAGCTCGACCGCGTTGCCGAGATGATGCGCATCGGCCGGCAGGCCGCGAAACTGCATGTCACCGATGACGTCGTCAGCGACCTGGCCGACCGGATAGCCATCGCCATCGCACTTCACCCGGCCTCATCGAGCCGCCAGACTCAAGAAGCCCGGATGGTGGATCTCGACGTCGAACGCCGCCGCCGCCGCTGATTATCCTTCCCGTTCGTTGACGGACGGATCAGTTGCGCGGACGATGCGTGAAAGCCCCGGTGCCGCTGCGTATCTGGTGATTCCGGCTAACGTAGATCAGAGTGTTGCCATCAGGGTTTACGCTCACGACCAGATCGCGACGCGACCCCCGGGCACGAAAACAGGTGTGATCAAACCCGGGATGGCTCAATCCCGACCCGAAACGAGGAACACATGCAAACGGTACTCGGGGCCAACGGCCAGATCGCGGAGGAGTTGACCCGCGACCTGTACCGCAACTTCACCCAGGACATCCGGCTGGTGAGCCGCAACCCCAGCAAGGTCCACGAGACCGACCAGCTCTTCCCGGCCGACTTGACCGATGCCGAAGCAACCGTCGCGGCGGTAGCAGGTAGCGATATCGCGTATCTGACCGTGGGGCTTCCCATGGACTCGGCACTCTGGGAGCAGCGCTTTCCGGTGATGATGGCCAACACCATCGCCGCCTGCCAACAGCAGAACTGCAAACTGGTGTTTTTCGACAACACCTACATGTATCCGCGGACCTCCGCGCCGCAGGTGGAGGGGACACCCTTCGAGCCCGTCGGGCGGAAGTCGGCCGTACGGGCACAGATCGCGACAATGCTCCTCGATGAGATGCATGCAGGGCGGATCGAGGCCGTGATTTGCCGCGCGCCAGAGTTCTACGGGCCTGGCAAGACGAAAAGCCTTACCAACTCGCTGATATTCGATCGGGTCAATCGCGGCAAGCGGCCATTGGTGCCAGTGAGCGCTCGCACCCGGCGCAGTTTGATATGGACACCCGATGCCAGCCGAGCTTTGAGCTTGATTGGCAACACCTCCGATGCGTACGGCCAAACCTGGCATCTGCCAATCGATCCGGACCGTCTGACATACCAGGACATCATCGAGGTGGCCTCCGAGATCACCGGCAACAAGCTCTCGTACACCACTGTTCCGCTGGCGCTTTTCAGGATCGGCGGTCTGTTCAACGCTTCGGCGAAAGAGGCCGAGGAGCTAATGCCGCGCTATCGTGTCGACAATATCTTCGACTCATCGAAGTTCGCCGCTCGATTCCCCGACTTTGGTATCACTACCTACCGTGAGGGGATTACGGCGATGGTCAAACAGCGGCCGAATCAGCCTGATTACTAACCGAATAACCCCCATTCCGGTGCGGGCATCGGCCACAGCCGAGTCGGGCAGACGATGCAGCCTGCTAAAGCAGGCGCGAATCAAACTCGCCATCTCGAATGGCAAGCGCAGCAAACCGAAGACGGGTCACCACGTTCAACTAGCCGAAGCGGAAGATCAGCCCGCCAGCACGGACATCGTCACCAGCAAGACGATCTCGAAGCCGAACACCGTGGTGAGCCACCGACGAGTCCGGCCTTCGAATTGCCGGGTCAGGCGGCCGGCGAGGATGGTCGCGCAGACGAAGGTGGGCAGCGCCACCACTACCGCGGTCAGGTCGATGCTGGTTTTCGGAGCCAACCAGAAGCCGAGGAAGATCACGTTGCCAGTCATGTTCGCGACGAACACGTGGCCGAGCACCAGGATGCTGATCGAGTCGGCGAGGCCGGTGGCAAACGTAAGCAACAACAGCGCCGTGACAGTCCGCCGTTCGGATACCGGCGAGGTGACGGGCATGGGCGCCGGGCGGCTATATCTGAGGAGTCATATTTATGTAGGTAACGGTCGACATCCTGGTCACCAGCCAACGGCCGTGATCATCACGCGTCATGTTGACCCGGTAGGCCAGGTACATCAGGCCGGGAATATTCTTCTTCAGTCCACTTTTGGAAGTCGTGTTGGTGTACACGATCGCGATGGCATGGGGCACATTGAGCGACTCGACCGCTGCACCGGTGACTTCGGTGGTGCTGGTGATCTTGTGCTGTTTGTAGGGCGATGCGATCTCGCCCATGACTTTCCGGTATTGCGCCGCGAAGTCGCCGGAAAGATACTTCGCTGCCCGGTCGGCGAGAGTATCGATGTTCTCCGGCGTGTAGGACCACAGCGTCCTGATCGCGTCGGCCGCGGTCATCGCCACTTTGAGTTTCGTTGCGACAGTGGCGCGTTCGGACAAGTAGGCATGCATGGTCGTGCCCGCGAACGCGGCGGAGCCGACGAGCAGCATGATCGTCGCCAATACGGCAGCGACGGCGACGCGTTCCCGAATCCGACGACGTGCCTGTGGATCGCGGTCCTTCTTGTCCTTGGCCGCCTTCTTCTTACCCTTGGCCGCCTTCTCTTCGCGGTCCTCTCCTTGCGCCGCACCGGATTCGTCAGCAGCAACGGTGTTTTCGTCGGCTTCGGATTGTTCGGTGTCGGCTTCGGCGGTCTCGGTCACGTCAGTTGCAGAAGCCGCGTCGACGGTCAGATCACCTGCTGCAGGCTGCTGATCTTCCACTGATTCCCTTCCTGCTTAGCGGTCGCCGTCCAGCGATTGATGTTATGGAACACCTGCTTTTCGTCGGCAGACTTGGAGGTGACGTCGGTTGCCACCAACACGGTAGCGGTGCCATCGTCGTTCCACCGTTCGACGCCCGAATCCACGACGGTGCCGGTAGTCGGCTCCGCCCGGGCGATCGTGAGCAGTGTCTCGTTGGCGGTCTCCTGGAAGTGCTTGGCGAATTCGCCGGTCCCTTGCGCCAATATCCGGTCGACGTAATCGTTCGCGTGATACGGATCGATGGTCGTGAAGCCCGCCATGAACCATGACACGTAACTGAGCACCGCACGGTCCTTCTGCGCCGCGCGCCGATGCGATTCATGGGAGATCAACATCAAGGTGGTAGCCGTGATCGCCGCGACGGTCAGCAGCACGGCGACGGTAGCAACGAGCGGCAACTTCCAGCGCCGCCGCGGCGACGGCGTCGTTTGCGCGTCCAGCAGTGGTCGCTCGTTCGGCCGGAACCTGCGGCGGGGACTCACCTTTTCTCCCCCGGCGGTTTGGGCTTGCTCAGCACGACGAGGTCGTCGATGCGCCAGCGGTGGTCCGCGCCCTTGACGAAGACCACTCGAACGCCGGCAGTGATATAGCGTTGCTCGGCCCCGTCGCCGCGCCGCCCGTGGAGGAACACCAGCATCTGCGCCCGGTCCGGGCCGGCCGATTGAATCGCCGCGTCAGTCGACCAGTACTCGTTGATGACCGGCTGACCCTTTCGCACCACATCCTGTTCGTGGGCAAGCTGTGGCCGGTATCTGTCGGTAGCCAGAGAAAGGGCACGCGCAAAGTCGTCGGACAACGATTTCGGGTCGTAGGTCAGCATCTGCGTGACCATCCTGGGACCCTCGACCGCGATCTGCGCGCGTGTTCGATCGGTGGCCCGTTCCTGGGCGTACACGACCGCATAGCTCACGCCGGCACCACCCAGGCACATGGCCGTCGCGATCAGCACCACCAGCGCGGTCCAGCGCCCGATATCGCGTGGCCGGGTGTCGTGTTCGACGCGCTGTACCTCGGTGCGCACCAACATGTCGGCGAACGTTCGGCGCCTGGAGTCCCACAGCGGCCATAGCCACCCCACCAGCAATGAAGCGGTGTCAAGGAGATGGGCCAAGTCGCGCAACAACAGCGTCCATGCCCCCGGCGCGCTCCCGTCGCGGCGTACCACAGCGACGCCGCACCAGGCACGTCCCAGACTCCAGCCGGTGACCGCGGGCAGCAGCAACCGGTTTACCAGCATCAGCAGGAAGACAACCCCGGCAATGGAAAGACACACCCACCACCACGGGCCGTGCAGCGGCACGGTGAAGAAGGTGAGCAGCATGGTGGCCACCACAGCGATCGCCGGCAGGACGTCGATCGCGAAAGCCCCCGCGCGAAGATGCCAGGGCGCCAAAGTCCGCTCCGACGACTCTGGGGCGGCTACCGTGGTCTGAGTCTCCTCGACCAGCAAGGTCACTTCGTCACCGATTCGACCCTGGAGACTTTGTACTGTCCTTCGGTGGGCGTCATCGTCACCCGCAGGCGGTAACCCACTTCCTGGTTCTGCGCCGTGCTGTTGGTCACCCTGACGCGCAGCGCAACCAAGACGTTCACCGAACCGTTGGGATTGTCGCGCTCGACCGCTGCGCGGTTGTCCACCACCTGAACGTGCGCATTAGCGGCTTGATAAGCCTGCATCAGCATGCTCGAGTACATCAGGGCCTGGGAGCGATACTCGTCGGTGCCGCACTCGACGATCCTCCGCTCGGCCTCGGCCAGCGCATTGATGTCCGGTGCCTGGGTCGCCGCAATGCAGTCCATCGCGGCCTTGAGCGCTGCGGCGTTGTTGCGCGCTATGGCCTGGCTTTGGTGATGCGAACGCAGCGCGAGGTAGCCCCCCACCCCGAGGCCACCCGCCAGCGCCAGCAGCGGCACGGTGATACCGGCGAGGACCACCGCGCGGCGGTCGGCGACACTGCCGCCGCGCGCGCCGAAGAATTCTTGACTCTTCGGGGTCATCAGGCTCCAGATCAGGAACACCGCGATGGCTACGCCGACAGCTCCGATGATCGGAGGTGCGTACCGGTAAATGGCCGACAACAGGGTTTGCAGTGCTTCCTGAACGGCCAATGCCACCGCCGAATAGACCAGGAGCTTGTTGGTTGTGCCCTGTAACGCGACGATTCCGCCCAACACCATGACCACTGCGAAGACCAGGTTGACGCCTATCACTCCGTAAATCAGGGCCAAGGGTCCGAATGCGGGCTTGTCGAAGCCGCCGATCACGAAATGTGAAAGTCCCGCGACGATATTCATACCGGCAACGATGAAGGCGAACATCGCCGCCGCCGTGACCATCGCTGGCCTGACTGCGGAATCCTCGTTCTTCTGTTTCGGTACAGCCTTGGATTCTGACGAATCCTCGGCCTTCGCCTCGGATTCAGGTGAATCGTCCGCGTCGGTGGGGTTCAGCCGGCTGGTGCCAGCATCTCCTTCCATCCGTCGTCTCCTGTTTTGGTCGAGTTTTCGACGGAGTACTTCACGCCGTCGGGCCCTACCACTTCGCCGCTCTGAGGACTGTATACCGCCGAGGGAGGCCCGCTCGGAGTGTAGACACACGGGTTGGGCTGTTGTCCGTTGCATTGCACGGTACCCGAACCAGGCCGTTGTAAGGGGTCACTCTTCGGGGGTGGCGTCAGGCCGCCGGGTGGTAGCCGGTCAGCCGGCGCTGGGTTCAGGCCGTTGTTGATCGACGGCGCCGGGATGACCATGCCTGGCCGTACGGACTGGTCACAGCGGGCCGCGGGCGCCGGGCAGGTCAGGATCTGGTTGGGGTCGCCGTACCAGGGGTTGGTGCCCAGCGGGACATACGGATTGGGGTCGCGGCACGCACGCGGTGTGGCGGCCCGCTTGCCGGGGACGTCGACACACGGGATGTTGCGCGATCCACGCACGACATTGGCCGGGGTCTCCATCGGAATCTTGCAGTAGGTCCCGCTCGGCAGCGGCGCGACGCTGGTGTCGGCCGGTGACCGCCATTCGGAGGCCGGGATGAAGCCGGTCATACACGGCGGCGGCAGGTTGATCGACGGCGCGATGTCCAGTGCGGCGTAGTTGGGGAACGGCGCCCCCACCGTCTGCGCTATGGATGCGCCCTGTGGCAGGATTACCAGAATCTGCTCGAGGCCCTTGTTGTAGCGCTTGAGCATTTCTATGACGACCTCGAGGTTCGCCAGCACCTGCGGCAGCGACTCCCGGACGTCACTGAACAGCTCGTTGACCTGATCGGCGGTCGGCGCCGCCTGCCGCAGGATGCTTCGCACGTTCGCGTCCCGCTGGGCCGACTGTCTGGCCAGGCTGTTCAGGTTGCGGGCCCAGCGCTCGATGGCATCACCCGACTGCACCTGACTCTCGATGACCGGTCCGGAGTGCTCAATGATGTCGTTGACGTCGGTGATCTGGTTCTTGAAGTCACCGGCGATCGCCTGAGTCGCGTCGACGAGCCGTTGCAGCGCAGGACCCAGCCCACCGACCGATTGCGCGGTCTCATCCAGCAGCGAGCTGATCTTGTCCTTGGGCAATTTCGCCAACCCGCGGTTGGCGGTGTCCAGCGCGGGCCCGATCTCCTCGGGCACGGTGTTCTCACACTCTGGCTTCACACCAGCTTTCCGTGCCGCCTCCTGGCAAATCGCGTTAGTCCGCCGCAGGGTCGCTCCATCGGCGAAATACTTGCCCTGGTTAGCACCCTTTGACACCAAGTCCAGATATTGCTCACCGACCGCTGATACCGAATGCACGTTCGCGGTCGCGTCCAGCGGGATCTGGTAGTCGCTATCGATGCTCATCGTTGCTTCGGCGCCGGTCTCGGTCGGCTCGACGGAGGTGACCTTGCCGATCGTGATGCCGCGATACGTGACATTGGCCGTCGGGTACAGGCCACCCGATGCCGGCAACTCGGCCTTGAGGGTGTACCGACCGATACCCATCAAGCTCGGAACCCGCAGGTAATACACCCCCAGCACGAGCAACACGACCACGGTCATGACCCCGAACAGGATCAGCTGGCGTCTGATGAAGGGAGTTAGCATTGCCCTCTCTCCGCCCTTTCCACCAGTGGCCCACCGGGGGCGTCATTCGGGTTCGACGTGTAGCGGACATCGGGAATCATCGTCGCTGGATCCCGTCCGTAGGACTGCTCGAGCGCGCGCAGGGCGCCGGACAATCCGGTGCCGGTCAGGAACGCGTTGTCAACCGCGCTGTAGGTGACATCCAACGTCAACGACAAGTTCATATAGTCACCGCGGATGACCTTCGGAACGCTGTCGATGTCGAACGGCTGCGTGAGGATCAACTTCAACGCGCCGATCAGGTACGGCGACGCGCGTCCGAGCTCCCGCAGCGGACATTCCAGCGCCTGCAGGTCGGTATGCAGGGGTCCGCGTGCTTCGCCGACATACTGTGCGGTGACCTGGCTCAGCCGTCCGACCGAGTCCACCGCGTTGATGAGCAGATTCTGCGTATCGGCGAAGTGCTTGATCAGCGGCGGAATGTCGGTCAGCGTCCGCTCCAGGACGTCGTTGCGGCCACCCACATAGGTCAGCAGGCGGTTGGTGGAGTCGATCGCGTGGGTGATGTCGTCGCGCTGCTCGTTCAGCTGGCGGGTGAACGTGTCCAGTTTGCCGAGGAAGGCACGGATCTGCGGACCCCGCCCGTTGAGGATTTTGTAAACCTCGTCCTGCAGCGTTTCCAGGTTCGGGATGCCCCCACCCCGCAGAACCAGGGCGAGACTCGCCAGGGTTTGCTCGGTCGTCGGGAACGCCGACGAATTCTTCAGCGGAATGGTGTCGCCGTCCTTGAGCAGTTCCGACGACGGATTCGGCGGTGACAGCAACTCCACGTGCTGAGATCCCAGCAAACTGGTCTGGCCGATCCTGGCCAGTGCATTCTTGGGCAGCTTGGCGGTCTTGCTCACGCCGAGCGTCAAGGTGGCGATCCAGTTCTTGAGCTCGATCTTTTTGATCGAGCCAACGAATACGTCGGCGACCATCACCTTGCTGTTGCCGTTGATGGCCAGCGTGTCGGGCATCTGCACATAGATCGTGTAGGCGTCCGCCTTGTCGCACCCGAGCGTCCACGTAGGAGGGCAGCCCGGACCACCCGGAATCCTGACGTTGGCGATGCCGTGCCAACCGCAGGAGCTCAAAACCAGTGCGGCCACCAGCAGCACCAGTGCCTGCCATGCCCGGTGACGAATCAGCCCGCTCACGCACGTCATCCGAGTCACTGGCCCGCTCCTGCCTCAGCGGGCAACGGCGGTCCGACCGGTGCTGGTGCCGGCGCCGGTCCTGGTCCCGGTCCCGGAGCCGGCGTCGGAGCGACCGGTCCCGGCCGCACTTCCGGCCCGGGCGGCGGCGGCTGGACGGGCACCGGGGCCACCAGGCCGATGGGCGGCAGGATCGGGTTCTCGTCGTAGGCGTTCGGCGGTCCCGGCGGGGTCTGCAGCGTCGACTGAACCGGTGGGATGTTGGGGCCGCCCATCAGTTCGGACAGCGACTCCGGCGTCATCAGGCCAGCCGTGACCGGCCCCACCTGCGTCCCTTGCATGCCCGGGGCGACGATCCAACCCGTTTGCGTATTGCGGTGCGACAACGGCGTATCGGGCACCCAGATACCCGGGACGGTGGTGTCCTTGTAGCCGTTCGGTGGTTGCAGCCGCGGTTCGGAGTAGGCGACCTCCTTCGGCAGTGTCTCGGCGGTACTGAACAGGTTCAACCCGAACGGCAGGTAGTTGAACTTGATCGCGTCGAGAATCGGCGCCAGGTATTGCGCACACAGTTCGGCCGACTCCTGATATCCCATGCGGCTACCGGCCTGGACCGAGCTGCAGATGAACTGCATCGGGTTGGCGAAGTTGGTGATCGCGGGAATGGCCACCACCGAACCGTGCGACGGGTGGTAGATCTGATTGATATTCGCAAAGGCCGTCGGACCGACGTGCAGGGCGGTCTCCACCCCGTTCAGCGGCTCGGGCTGCAGCAGCGTGTTGGTCGCGATCTCGAGGTTTTTGAGGTCGGTGCTGAGCACCTCGCGGTTCTTGTCGAGGAACGGCCGCACGGTGGTGAGCAGCGAGTCGATCTGCTGTAGCGCATTGGACAGGTCTTGGTCGGAGTGCGTCAGCCGGGTGGTGAAGGACGCGAGGTTCTGGTTCAACGCGACGAACTGCTGGTCATCCTGGTGCAACGCGTTGACGAACAGTGCCAGGCTGCGCACCACCGCGAAGAAGTCGCCGCGGCCCTCGTTCAGCGCCGTCAGAGCCTTGGACAGGTTGTTGAATGTGGCGTTGAACTGCTTGCCCTTGCCGGCCAGCCCGTTGGCGAACGACTCGACAACCTCACCGAACGGCCCCTCGCGCTCGAGCACGCTGCAGGGGGTCCCGTCGTCTTTCTTCCCGTCTTCTCGCGGGCACGTCGGCCCCAGCTGGGAAATGATGTGCGTGATGTTGTTGCGCAGCTCGTCCCATTCCGTTGGCACCTTGGTGCGTTCGATGGGGATCACCGCGTCGTTGGCCAGCACCGGGCCGCCCTTGTAGGGCGGCTCCAATTGGATGCTGCGCGATGCCACCAGGGTGGGGTTGAGAATCACCGCCTGGGCATCCGCCGGCACTTTGTACTTGTTGTCGTAGTGGAATATCACCTTCATTTTGTCGCCGGCCGGCGTGATGCTGTCGATCGCGCCGACCTTCAAGCCCATGATCTGGACCTTGTCACCCGCATAGAGAGCGTTCGCCGCCGGGAAGTAGGCGGTGACCCTGTTGGTGGTCAGCCTGTGGTAAAGGTCCCGCCCGGCCCAGACCGCGATAATTCCCAGGACCACCACCAGCGATCCGATGATCACCGCCGCCCGCGACATCTGCGGCAACTTGATGTTGCGGATATCGAAGATGGTGCTCAATTCTGGCTACCTCCCGTGATTCCGCTGCCACCAGCTCCACCCGGGTTGATGAACGGTGCCGGCAGTTGCGCCCCCGGTCCCGGCGGGGCCGGCGGACCCGGCGGCAGGCCCGGCGCAAACGTCGACGGTGGTGCCGGGGGCGCCTGGTCGGTGCGGGCGAGCGGAGGTGCGCCAGGGATCGGAACCGGCGTGCCGGGGACACCCGGAGCCTCCTGACCTGGGCGCGCACTGCCCGGTATGCCCGGAGTCGGCGGCAGGCCGTTGGGGTTCGGTGGCGAGGCTTCCACGTCCAGCGGCACCGGGAATCCGCCCGGTATCGGGCCGAACGGACCTTGCATGGCACCCGCACATGGCAGCGGGTTCCACGGACGTGGCAGGCCCTCGTCGCCGACGGTGACGTTGCCGCCCGGATTGGCCGGCGTGTACGAGCAGGGCGAGCCAGGCCCGACGGCCGGACCGGGGTGGTCAGGCGTGCCCTCCAGCACCCGCGGTGCCGGCGGCGGCGCACCGTTGGGGAAGCGCGTGCCGTTGGGGTCGGGCCAGCGGAACTCGGGCAGACCCGCGCTACGCCAGAAGTTCTCCGGGTCCAGCCCGCGCTTCTTGAACGCGGCGTCGATGAAGGGCTGGATGATCTGGCCGGGGAACAGGTTGTGCAGGACGACTTTGAAGAACGGGCCGGAAGCGATGGTTTCGTTGAGCGACGGCAGGAACTTGCCGACCTCGGTCAGCCCGGTCGCCAGGTCGTCTTTGCGTTGCACCAGGATCTCGCTGACCGTGCGCAACTGTTCCAGCACATGGTTCAGGTTCGGATTCTCGTTGATGAACGCCGACAGCTGCGCGGAGAATGCCGAGATGTTGCCCAGCAACGCGTCGATAGCGCGACCGCGCTCTTCGAACGCGGCCAGCAGCGTCTTCGCGTTCACCAACAGCCGGTCCACCTGCTGGCTGCGGTCGCCCAGGACGCTGGCGACCTGGTTGGCCTGGGCAAGCAGGTGCTTGATCTCCTCGTCGCGTTTGCCGATGGTGTCGGAGAACTTGGCGACCCCGTCGAGCGTTGCGCTCAGGTGCGGATAAGTCTCGTCAATGGTCTGCGACAACACATGCAGGGACTCTTTGACCGAGGCGATGTCCCAGCCTTTGGCGGCATTGGTGACATCGAAGAACGCGTCGTAGATCTGGTAGGGGGTGGTGCTCTGTCCCCTCGGCAAAGTGGCGCCCGGCTGCAGCAGCTTGTTGCCCCGCGTCTCAATCTCGAGGATCTTCTTGCCCAGGATGGTGTCGGTCTTCACCGCGAGCCGGCTCTCGGTGCCGATTCGGTTGCTGCCGATCGAGAACTTCATCTTGATGTGGTCGCCGTCGATCTTGAGTTCCTCGACCTTGCCGACTTCCATGCCGGCTATACGCACCTTGTCGCCCTTGCTGATTCCGCCCGTATCGTCGAACTGCGCATAGTAGCTGGGCCGCGCGAAAAGCATCGGGACGCTGGTGAAGCTCTGACCGACGCCGATGACCAGGACGGTCACCAGGATGCCCATCAACCCGATGTGCAGTCTGTTGGGGGGTTCGAGAGTTCTCATTGCGGCGAGCACCTACCCGATGGCTGGTGGAAGAGCCGGACCGTGCGGACAGGTCCGCCGGCCTGCAACCCGTTGATCTTCAGCGTGATGTCGCAGGCGTAGAAGTTCACGAAGTCGCCGTACGAACCGATGGCGCGCCCGATCATGTTCAGCGCCGTGGGCACACTTTGGAGGAAGTCGTTGAGCTGCTGACGCTGATCGATAAGCGGCTGCTGAATCGTGTCCAGGTAGTTGACCGCCTTGTGTAGCGAAGCTCGGTCCTCGGCCAGCAGATCGGCAACCGTCCCGGCGGCATTGCTGATGTGCGCGGTCCCGGCGGCAAGCGGGTCGGCGTGGTTTTTCAGGCCGGTGATCAACACCTCGAGGTTGTTGACGGTCTGGTCGAAGTCCTTGCGATGGCGAACCGTGGTGTCCAGCACGGTGTTCAAGTTCTTGATCACCTCGCCGATCGCGTGGTCGCGTTCGGCAAGCTGATTGGTCAGCTGCGCGGTGTTCTCCAGAATGTCGTTAATAGTCCCGCCCTGACCCTGGAACACGGTGATGAGAGTCTTTGCGATCTCGTTGACCTTGTCCGGGCTCAGCGCCTTGAACACCGGCTTGAAACCACCGATCAGCGCGTCGAGGTCCAAAGCCGGCGAGGTCCGTGAAAGCGGGATGAATCCACCTGGAGCCAAGACCTTGTCGTAGCCTTCACCGTTACCCCGCTTGAGCTCCAGATAGCGGTTACCGATCAGGTCCAGATAGCGGATCTGCGCCGTCGTCGACTGGTAGAGCGGAATCGAACGGTCCACGTTGAACTTCACCCGTGCGCGCTTGCCGCCGTCGACCAATTCGACCGTCTTGACCTTGCCGATCTCCACCCCGGAGGCGCGGACGAACTGGCCCTCCCGCAGACCGCTGATGTTGCTGAACTCTGCGGAGTAGCTGTTGGTGCTGTCGAAACGGATCTGACCGAACACCACGAAGATCATCACAGTGAAGAGCAGCAGCACCACTGCGAAGGCGCTGAGCTTGACGAGGGTCCCTTTGATACTCATGGGTTGATCGTGTTATCCCCTACCTGACGGCCCCAGACGTATTCGATCGCATAGGGCGAACCAGTGTCTACGTGGTTGTAAGGCGCAAGGCTGTTGCCGGTGTCCACGACCAGGGTGGGCGCGGGCCACAGATCACGGGTGATGTGCTGCCAGCAACCGGGCGCACCGCCCGGCCCACCGCGAGCGTTCACCCGAGGCAGGTTCTCCGGCCACATGTAGGGGTTAGGTGCGCCACCGACCACTCCAGCCAGCGCACCCAGCTGCGAGGCGATCGCGACGACCGCCGAAACTGGGTTCAGCAGCAGGCCCAACCCAGACAGCAGTTGCGAGTGGCTGTTCAACGAGTAGCCGTTGCCACCGAGGAACGAAGCGACGACGGGTTCGATGTCGTGGTAGTTGCGCACGGCGCAGAACAGCTCGGGGCTGTAGGTGTCCAGCAACTGGGCGCTGGGTACCAGGTCGGCGGCTCCGCGGGCCAGGTACGGTCCGCCCCGGCTGATGACGTCGGCGCCGGTGTTGCCGAATCCGGCCGCCGACAACAACGCCTGGTCCAGATCCTTCTGCTGCGCATTGATCGTGCGAGAGGTGATGACCGCGTTGTTGAGGAAGTCGAACAGATCCGGCGAGGCGTCGGCGTATACGTCACCGAGTGCCGCCAGCTGTTGGATGTCGTGGCGAGCCTGCGGCATCCGCGGGTTGACGTCGTCGAGGATGTCATTGCCGTTGACGATCGCCTGACCGAACCTGTCGCCCAACCCGGTCAGCGCCTGCGCGGCCGCACTCAGCGTCAGGTTCAGCTTGACCGGGTCGACTCGCTCGGCGATCTCGGTGATGGTCTGGAACAGGGTGTTGATCTCGGTGGTGACCGACTTGGCCTCGATGATGTCCCGCTTGGGATCGAACTTGCCCTGCGGATCCTTGGGCGTGGTCAACGACACGTATTTGCCGCCGAACACGGTGGTGGCCTTGAGGTCGGCCCGGACATTTCTGGGCATCAGCTTGATGTACTGCGGGTAGACGTCCAGCGTGAATCGGGCCGCCGGCTTGCCGTCCCGCGTGATCTCCTTGATGCCGTCTTGGGCGACCCGGCCAATCTCGACGCCGTTGAAGGTGACCTTCGAGCCCGGGTCCATCACCAAACCCGCCCGCGGCGACTCCATCGTCACCTTCGTCTTGGGCGTCAACGTTCCCCGGAACTCTAGGAACACGAAGACCAAAGCCACCACCAGGATTATCAGGAACCCGGCGCCCGCCAACTTGTACGGAGGGTTGCGTGGCTTGTTGATCTTCCCCGGAGTCGTCATGGCGCTACACCGTTAGTGCGAAGTTGGGGTCGACGCCGTAGAGCGCCAACGCGGCCGACAGGACAACTACTTGCACCGAGACCAGCGAGAAGCGCATCGATCGGCCGACGGCCTCGCCGACGCCGACCGGACCGCCCCCCGCGTTGTATCCGTAGTAGCAGTGGGTCACCATCACGACCGCCGCGATGATGATCGTCTCCATGAACGAATAGAACACGTCGTCCGGGCGCAGGAAAGTGCGGAAATAGTGGTCGTAGGTGCCGTTGGACTGTCCGTACAGGACGGTCGTGACGATCCGTGGCGACAGGAACGACATGACCATCGCCAGCGCGTACAACGGGATGATCACCACCAGGCCGGCCACGATCCGGGTGGACGCCAGAAACGAGACGGACTTGATGCCCATCACCTCGAGGGCATCGATCTCCTCGCTGATCCGCATCGCACCGAGCTCGGCGGTGGCACCGGCGCCGACCGTGGCCGCCAGCGCGATGCCGGTGACCACCGGACCGGCGATGCGCACGTTGATCAGCGCGGCGAAGAAGCCGGTGAACGCCTCGACACCGATATTGCCCAGCGATGCGAAACCCTGAATGGCGACCAGCGAGCTTCCGGACAGCGTCACGAAGCCGACGATTGCGGCGGTGCCGCCGACGACGGCCATCGCGCCGGTGCCCATGCCGATCTGGGCGATCAGGCGCAGCGTTTCCTTGCGGTAGTGATGCAGCGCATGCGGTATCTGCCCCAAGCACACCAACGAGAACCAGGCCATCTGCCCGATTTCGTCGAGCCCCCGGTTGAAGACGAGGCCGTAACGCTTGGCGTTTTCAACTAGCCGCGGACGAGTTTGACGGACGACGGTTCCGGTCGACATGTCAGTGCCCCGTTCCGAATCGCACGCCGATCGTGGTGAGGATGACGTTGACCGCATACAGGGCGACCACGCAAAGCACCACGGTCTCGTTGACGGCGGTGCCCAGACCTTTGGATCCGCCGCGCACCGTCAGGCCGCGGTAGCAGCCCACCAGACCGGCGATCAGTCCGAACGTCGCAGCTTTGACCGTCGCGATGACCACCTCCGGCATCCCGGTGATGGTGGTCAGCGTCGCAAGATAGGCGCCGCCCGACACGTTTTGCAGGTAAACCCCGAACAGGTAGCCGCCCACCAAACCGACGGTGATCACCAGACCGTTGAGCAGCGTGGCGACGACGGTCGCGGCGATCACCCGGGGCACCACCAGCCGGTGGATGGGGTCGATGCCAAGCACCTCCATGGCGTCGATCTCTTCCCGGATGGTGCGCGCACCCAAGTCCGCGCAGATGGCCGTCGAACCCGCGCCGGCCACCACGAGCACCGTGGTCAGCGGGCCGAGCTGGGTGACCGCACCGATCGCGGCGCCCGCGCCGGAGAGGTCGGCGGCACCGAACTGGGCGAGCAGAACATTGAGCGTGAAGATCAGCAGCACGGTCAGCGGAATCGACACCATGATGGTCGGCAGGAAGGCGACCCGCATGATGAACCAGCACTGCAGGATCAGCTCTTTCCACTGAAATGGCCAGCGGAACAGCGCCTTTCCGGTCAGGACGCACATCCGGAAGAAGCCGCCGATCAGGGTAAGTGGCGTCTCGAGCTGGTCACGGGCCCACCCGATCGCGCTCGGCCGCGTCGACGTCGACGTCACAGATGCCCCCTCACGACCGCGCACCCCAAGTTCCGCGGCGCCACGGCGGATCCTGTCGCACGCCTCCTCCTTGTCCCGACCCCTCTGCGATGTGACCCGCTGCGCCCGGCTGCGCCGCGTGTGACCCTCAGCTCCCTACCCGCAGGTAGTAACGGAGACCACAGGAATGTACCCGATGGCCGTCCAGGTGTGAACCGGATACGCACAATTAACCCTTCGTCAACAGCGGGCAAACGTTACAGATTGCTTGAGCTTCCCTTTCTCTACGTTGAATCCCCTGGCGCAGAACGACTTTCGGACCTTCCGACGGTGCCGTAACGAACCCTCAGCTCAGTCTTGAGCACCTTCCCGGCCGGGTTGCGGGGTAGCCGGTCTACGATCTCGAGGGCCTTGGGGTGTTTGTACCGGGCGAGCCGTTCGGTCAGGAACTCATCAAGCTCTTCGAGTCGCAGGCCCTCATCCGTTACCGCCGCGACGGCGATGGGCACCTCGCCCCACTTCTCGTGAACGCGGCCGATGACGGCGACTTCGACGATGCGGGGATGGCTCGCGAGAACGTTCTCCACCTCGGCGCAGTAGATGTTCTCGCCGCCGGAGATGATCATGTCCTTCTTCCGGTCGACCACCCAGACGTAACCGTCCTCGTCCATCCGCACGAGGTCGCCGGAATGGAACCAGCCACCCGCGAACGCTTCTGCCGTCGCCTCCGGATTGTTCCAGTAGCCGCTCATCATTGTCGGTGCCCGATAGACGATTTCACCTACCTCGCCGACGGGCACGTCGTTCATGTTGTCGTCGACCACCCGGGCCGCGACCGTCGGGATCACCTTGCCGACCGATCCCCGCTTGCGGATGGCGTCCTCGCCCAGCAACATGCAGGTGACCGGTGACATCTCGGTCTGGCCGAACGCCGCCAGGATCTGGGTTCCGGGGAAGGTCGCCGACATTTCGCGCAGCAATGCGTCCGGTGCCGGCGCGGCCCCCCACGACATCACTCGCAGCCGCAAGTCGCGGGGTCTTGCCTTCTGTTCGGCGCAGACCGCCTGCCACTGCGCGGGAACCAGGAAGATGCCGGTTACCTTTTCGGCTTCCAGCACGTCCAGTAGCTGCCCCGGGTCGAACGCGCCGAGTGGATAGATCACCGTCGGGACGCCCAGCAGCATGCCGGTCAGCATGTTGCCGACGCCGGCGATGTGGAACAGCGGGACACCGATGAAACCGACGTCGTTGTTGAGGTCCACGCCGCTGGTATAGAGGACGGTCATCGTCTGGCCGGCCAAGTTGGCATGGGTCAACACGGCGCCTTTCGGCCGACCGGTGGTGCCCGAGGTGTACATGATCAGCGCCGGCGAGTCGTTCGGTATGTCGACCGGTTCATGTGCCTCACCGGTCTCGTTGATCAGGTCCTCGTAGCCCGATACCGCGTCGTCGGTTCCCGCACCGGCGACGACGATCTCGTCCAGCAGCGGCTGCATGCCGCGGACCGCGGTCGCCACCGGTGCCAGGACGGCTTCGGTGATCATCACGCGGGCTTCGCAATCCTCGACCAGGAAGGCGATCTCGGCTGGAGTGAGGCGGAAGTTGAGCGGAACGGCGATGGCCCCGAGCATGTTGGCGGCCAGCACCGACTCCATGAACTCGGGGCGGTTGAGCATCAAGATCATGACCCGGTCGCCGAAGCCGACCCCTCGGCGGCTCAGCGCATCGGCCAGCACCGCAACCCGCTGCCGGAATTGCCCCCAGGTCACCGTGCGGCCCAGGAACCTCAGCGCCGTCGCGTTCGGCTGCATCATGGCGTGCCGCTCGAGCTGGTTGACCCAGTTCTGCCGACGGGCCAGGTAGGGCTGTTCTTGAGCGCGCTTATCGACCTCCGTCACGTGACTGGCCAATTGCGCGGTCACTATCCCTCCCCTTCACTCCCGCACCGCTTGCGACTGATTGATATTTGATAAAACATAGTGTTGTGTGGGTCACACTAACGGCCCTGGTACCCCCAAGACAAGACCCGATCAGACCCTGAAAGTCCTGGCAGCCGACGTGAACGCCCCGATCTCCGCGCGACCGCGTAGCCGTCGGCCACTGCGCCGCTCTCAATTGTCAGATGAGGTCGCCGGCCATTTGCGGGCGGCAATCATGTCCGGGAAGCTGCGCCCGGGGACATACATCCGCCTCGACGAGACCGCCGCCGAACTCGGCGTGAGCATTACGCCGGTCCGGGAGGCGCTGCTGAAGCTGCGCGGCGAGGGCATGGTGCAGCTCGAGCCGCATCGCGGTCATGTGGTGGTGCCGCTCACCCGACAGGACCTCGACGACATTTTCTGGCTGCAGGCCACCATCGCCCGGGAACTGGCCGTGGCGGCCACCGACCACATCACCGACGGCGAGATCAATGAGCTGGACCGGATGAACGACGCGCTGGCCGGTGCGGTCGACTCGGGCGACGCCGACACGATCGCGGCCGTGGAGTTTGCGTTTCACCGGGTCTTCAACCAGGCCAGCCGCCGCATCAAGTTGGCCTGGTTCCTGCTGAACGCCGCCCGCTACATGCCGGTGTTGGTGTACGCATCCGATCCGGAGTGGGGGACGGCGGCCGTCGACAACCACCGGCAGTTGATCGCGGCATTGCGTCGACGCGACACCGCGGCGGTCATCGAGCTCACCGTTTGGCAGTTCACCGACGGCGCGCGCCGGCTGAAGGAGACGCTGGACCGCGAAGGAATCTTCGGTTAACCCCCCAACGGTTAACCCCCCAACTGCTCGGCGCGCTTCTTGAGGTTTTCGGCGAGGGCGTCGAGCACGTTGTTGAGCAGCATCTTCACCATCGGCGCCGGCACCGACATGCTGGGCTCGATGTCCAGGTCGACGGTCAGCAAGGACTTGTTGCCGATCGGCACCACGCTGAACAGTTGTTCCTGCTTGAGGAATAGGTCGCCCTGCTGCATCACGGTCTGGATCTGGTTGGGACCCGGGTAGTAGACGGCCTGGATATACGTACCCGCCAGGCCTTGAACTTCGGTGTCCAGCCGCAACTGACTGGGACGCCCGTCGTCGTAGCGGGCGAGCACCCACGCGCCTTTGACCGCTTCGTTCCACTGCGGGTATGCCTCGAAGTCGGCCACGATGGCCATGATCGCCGCGGCGTCGGCGTCGACCTCGCTGGTCTTGCTCAGAACGGGCATGGGCGAAGCATAACCGGGTGCGCGACTGCCTTTTCCTCGCCTTTTCGGGGCCTTTTCGGGCCGACTTATCGGCCTTACCGCGGAACGCAGGCCGAAGCCAACAGCGTTCGGATGGCCTCCGGTATGGGGACCGGCTTGCGGGTGGCGCGATCGACGTACACGTGCACCCAGTGCCCGAGCGCGGTAATCGGCTGGGCCGGGCCGGGGCGGAACATACCGAGGCGGTAGGTGACACTGCTGCGACCCAACCGCGTCACCGCGAGGCCCACCGCGAGGCCCTCGGGGAAATGCAGCTCGGAAAAATAGCGACAGCCGGATTCGGCGACGATCCCCTGCGCGGGCGTGGTGAGTGGATCAAGGCCGGTGGTCGTGTTGATCCAGGCGTTGATCGCGGTGTCGAACAGCTGGTAGTAGACGGCGTTGTTGAGGTGACCGAACATGTCGTTGTCGGCCCACCGGGTTCCCACCGGCCACAGCACCGGGAAGTCGTTGCTGGTCAGCTTGTCCGGAGCGGACGGGTCCGCCGGGACGCCCGGGGGTGCACTCATGGTTGTATTCCAACATGTTTCACATCCGGGGCGCGGTGCTGGAGCGGATCGGTTCGCCCCGGCCATATGCGGAATCCCGGCCGATCAGCGTCGTCGATCTCGATCTCGACGGTCCGGGCCCCGGCGAGGTGCTGGTCCGCATCGAAGCCGCGGGGGTGTGCCACTCCGATCTGTCGGTGGTGGACGGCAACCGGGTGCGGCCAGTGCCGATGCTGCTCGGCCATGAAGCGGCCGGGATCGTCGAAGCGGTCGGTCCCGGCGTCGCCGACATCGCAGCGGGTCAACGGGTTGTGCTGGTGTTTCTGCCGCGGTGCGGCCACTGTGCGGCGTGCGCCACCGACGGACTGACGCCATGTGCAGCCGGCAGCGCCGCCAATACCGCCGGGACGCTGCTTGGTGGCGGTATCCGGCTGGCCCGGGCCGGCCACCCGGTTTTCCACCATTTGGGTGTCTCGGGTTTCGCGACGCATGCGGTGGTCAATCGGGCGAGCGCGGTTGCGGTGCCATCCGACGTGCCGCCCGACGTTGCGGCACTGCTCGGGTGTGCGGTACTGACCGGCGGTGGCGCTGTGCTCAACGTCGGCGATCCACGACCGGGCCAGACGGTGGCAGTCGTCGGCCTCGGCGGCGTCGGGATGGCCGCGGTGCTCACCGCATTGACCTACGACGACGTGCGGGTGATCGCCGTCGACCAGGTGGCCGAAAAGCTTAGTGCTGCACGGCGATTAGGCGTAGACGAGGCTTACACGCCGCAGCAGTGTGCCGAGGCGGGCGCCAAGGCCGACGTCGTGGTGGAGGCGGTCGGCCATCCCCGCGCGCTGGAGTCTGCGATCGCGCTCACCGCTCCGGGTGGTCGCACCGTCACCGTCGGCTTACCGCCGCCAGCGGCTCGAATCAGCGTGTCGCCCTTGGGCTTTGTCGCCGAAGGCAGATCGCTGATCGGCAGCTATCTGGGCTCGGCGGTACCCAGCCGCGATATCCCGCGGTTCGTCGCGATGTGGCAGTCGGGCCGACTCCCGGTCGAGGCGCTCGTGTCGTCGACGATTCGGCTGGATGACATCAACGAGGCGATGGACCACCTGGCCGACGGCACGGCAGTACGCCAACTGATCCGGTTCTAGTGCCGAGCAGACGCAAAATCGCCCGAATCACCGGCGATTTGGGGGATTTTGCGTCTGCTCGCCGGGGCTTAGCGGATCTGCAGGCATTGACCGCCGTCGACGACGAGCTCGCAACCGGTGATGAACGAGGCTTCCGTCGATACCAGAAACGCGACCGCATCGGCAATCTCGTCAGGGCGGCCGAGTCGTCCAAACGTCAACGTCTTCGCCAGTCGCTGCTGGGTTGCGTCGTCGAGCATTGGTGTCGCGATCGGCCCGGGGAACACGGCGTTGACGCGGATGCCGAGTGGCGCCAATTCGGCAGCGGCGGTCTGGGTCAGGCCGCGCAACGCCCACTTCGAGGAACCATAGGCGCAATGCTGGGGAAAGGGTCGGATCGCGCCGGTACTACAGATATTCACGACGGCAGCGTTTTCCGCCGCCCGAAGCTGATCCAGCGTGGCCCGCATGCCCAGGAAAACACCCAAACAATTGACTCGCCAAGCCTTTTCAAAGTTCTCGGCGGTGTCGGCGGCCAACGCGGCGCGGTGCAGCACACCGGCATTGTTGACCAGCGTGGTCAGCGACCCGAATCTGTCGATGACGGTTTCGACGGCCGCTTCCCACTGTTGGGCCGAGGTCACGTCCAGTCCGATCCCGATCACTTCGTCGGCGCCTAACTCGTCCACTGCGGCTAACAGCTCCTCGCGGCGTTGGTCGCACGCCGCCACGCAATAACCTTGGCTGCTAAGCCGTTTGGTGATGGCCCAACCCTGCCCGCCGGCCGCTCCGGTCACCAGTGCGACACGACGGTCACCGTTCATTTCGCGGTCGCTTCACGCAGGTATTCGGCCGCTCCGCGGCGCAGCGCTTGCGATTCCGCGGCCAGGGTCACCATCCGAAATCCCAGCCGACCCATGGTGCAACCCGTCTTGCCCTCACCGGCGTGAATGCCCGTGACCAGGCAGGCCGCCGTGGCGGTGCGATGGATACGCACTATCGTGTCCAGCACTTCGGGCTTGGTGATCGCCCCGACCGCCTCGAATCCCATCGAGAGGGCCAAGTCGGCCGGCCCGACATAGATTCCGGCCAAGCCGTCGACGGCGCAGATCCGATCCAGGTCCGACAGTGCCGCGGCGGTTTCGATCATCGCGAAGACGCTGACCCGCGACGCCAGGGCTGCGGCATCGTGGCCGAGGCTGGCCCGCAACGGGCCGAAGCTTCGGATGCCCAGGGGAGGATATCGGGTGGCGGCCACTGCCGCGGCGGCCTGCTCGGCCGACTCGATCATTGCGATGACGACGGCGTCGGCTCCGGCATCCAGCACCCGCCCGATCGGGGCCGGGGCGGCATCGGGCAGCCGCACCACCGTGCTGATCGGCACGTGTTCGATGTGGCGAAGCGTCGCCGCGATGCCGGCATCATCCAGGTAGCCATGCTGCGCGTCAAAGCCCACGTAATCGTAACCGGCCCTGGCAAATTCAGCGGGACCGATCAGCGTCGGCCCGGTGATCCATCCACCCCAGAGGGTCGATCGCTGGCTCAGCGCCAGCTGCAGGCTGCCGGTCACGTTGTCGGTCATGCGCAGTCCGCGATCGCGATCTTGACCCGCTCGGGGTCCGGCCGACAGGCCAGCTCGAATGCGGCCTGCGCATCGCCGATACCGAACGTGTGGGTCAGATAGGTGCTCAACAGCTCCGGGTGCTCGGCGGCAAATCTTCCGGCCAGCTCGAGCACTCGTCGTCTGTCAAGCGTTACACCGGATTTCAGCGTCAAGTTGTTGCGCAGCATGGTGCGCATACTAATGGGGTAGGAGTCGTCGTCGGCAACGCCGAAATAGAAGACCGTGCCGCCGGGGGCAGCCGCGGCGATGGCGTGACTCAAAGTGGCGACCTGGTGGCCGACGGCCTCGATGACGACGTCCGCGCGGTCGCCGGGTGCCAGCTGACTCACCCAGCGGTCGCTGGTGGCGCGGACCGCCTCGTCGACTCCGAATGCGGCGGAGAACTTTTCGCGATCCACGGGATCCACCCCGATGACACGCCTGGCTCCGGCCGCCCTGGCGACGAAGGAGAACAACAACCCCAGGGAGCCCTGACCGATGATCGCGACCGATAGCCCGGCCAGGTCGGGAAGTTGCTCACACGCGTAGAGCACGCACGCCAGCGGTTGCAACCCGACGGCCTGAGCCGGGGTCAGCGACGGATCGTAGGGCGCCAGCCCGTCGCCGTCGCTGACCACCCGCTCCATCAGGCCGTCGAAACCCGATGCCCAGCCCACCACGCGATCCCCCGGCCGGTGCCGCGGATGCCGGCTGGCGATCACCTCCCCTGCGACCTCATGTATTGGGAATCCGTCCTTTTCGGCAGCGCTGCGGCCGTCATCTCCGGGCAGCCGGCCTCGGACACCGCGAAACGCGGGCAGATCGCTACCACAGACACCGGCGGCCAAAAACCGCAGCAGCACTTGACCATCGGCCAAGCAATCGGGAGTTTTGTCGGCGATCTGCGTCCGCTCGAACTGATAGGGCGCGACGATCCGGTAAGACCACACGTCAGACCTCCACCGGGATGTTGTTCCATCCCCATTGGAAGCTGGACGGCAGCCGGGTGGCCCGCTCGCTTCGTATCGCGAAATCCGGAACGCGCCGTAGCCATTCCTGAAGCAACACAACCACTTCCAGCCTGGCCAAGTGGTAGCCGATGCAGAAGTGCTGGCCGCGACCGAATGCCAGAGAGCGACGGATCGGCCGGTTCCAGACGAACTCGTCGGGGTCGCGATATTCCCGCTCGTCGCGGTTCGCCGAAGCCAGCAGCGTGATGACCCGCTGGCCCGGTTCGATGGTCTGATCGTGAATTCCGAAGTGCTTCCGTGCTGTTCGGGCGAACCATTGGGCGGGTGCGCAGAAACGGATCATTTCTTCACGTGCGACGGGCACATTGGCGACTGGATCGGCGCGCACCGCGGCCAACTGTTCGGGCCGCCGGCTGAGCTCCCAAAGGCCGTGGGCGACGATCTTCGGCACCGTTTCCGTCCCGCCGATGAAGATGCACAGCATCTGCGTGGCGACCTCGACGTCGTCGAGCTCGCTCCCGTCGGGCAACCGGTAGTCGAGCAACCCGTCAACCACGGGCAGTACACCGTCGGATAGATGGGCTCGGCGGCGCCGGACCACCGGCACCAGGAACTCCAGGTAGTTGGGCCGGGCTTCGGCGGTGTCGACACCGACGCCGGGCTCGGCGAGGCTGCCGGCGTTGACGGCGGCCAGCACGTCGGAAGCGAGATCGGGTGGAATGCCTAGTAATTCGCACACAATGGCAGCCACTACGACGCCGCCGTAGTCCTGCGTCAGGTCGAAGGAACCTTGCGGCAACAGCAGATCGAGTCGCTCGTTGGCCAACTCGCGAATTCTGGCTTCCAGCCCGGCAACCGCGCGCGGCCGCAACGGCTGCGAATGGGCGCGGCGGATCTGGCCGTACAGATCGGCGTCGAACACCGCGTGGAACGGCAACGGATGCAGCGGCGGGTCGTCGACCGGCCCGGTGTTGTGGTTGGCCAGCACCGACGCAGCGGGCAACGTGCCTTCCGACGCCACGAAAGTCCCGTCGTTCACCTCCAGCACGCGCCAGATGTCGTCGAATCGGGAGAGCGCGAACGTGTCCCACTGCGGCATGTAGTACACGGGATAGTGATCGCGCAGGATTCGGTAGTACGGCAACGGATTTGCCATCACTTCCGCGTCGAAAGGGTCGTAGCGGAAGCCCGGCGGAGCGTTCACTGCAGTGGTGACGGGGGCAGGGCCTGCAGAATCGAGTCCTCCCACCCGTCGCGCAGGGCCGGGGCCACGCTCATCCAGGTGACGATCTCGGCGGGTGGGTTGTCCTTCCACGACGGGTAGTGCTGCGCAAAGCAATCCCAGCCGCCGTCGAGTGCCCAGTAGTGGATGACCTCGTTGTAGCGGAACGTCGTGGTGAACGAGCCCAGCCATCGTTTGCCCGTGCGTTCTGACCACGGGACGTAGAGGCGCTCCAGCTCGCGGATGTAGTCGTCCTGTCGGCCCGGCTTGGTCTGCATGATTTCTTGAATGACCAGTGGCGCAGTGAAATTGGACTCGCGCAGCTGGGCCAGCGTTTTGTTGCTCGGGCCGGGGTACATGATGCGGCCCTCCCCCGACGCGCCGATGTCGGCCAGAAACGCGGACCACTTGCCTGCCGCGACCTCGTGGCTGCCGCCGCGGGCCTGCGCCGCGCCGATCCGTGCGTAGTCGGCGAACCCGTCGATCTCCCAGATGATGGTCACCTGCGGCCAGTGGCCGTTGTAGGCGGTGCATTCCCAGATCGCGAACAGTCGCGCGCCCAGCTCGTCCATCATCGGCTGATAGATGTCGACAAACAGCTCCGTGAAGCGGTCGCTTCGGCCGGATCCCAGCGCGATTGTCTCGTGCAGGTACAGCAGGGTGTGGCGGTAGTACTTCTTCATGTCGCTAGCCGAGCCGGATGAGCTCCGATTCAACCGGCAGGCAGGTTGCGGTATCCCGCAACAGCGTCTCGGCGGAATCGGTTGCGTCGCAGTCGATCCCGGCTGCCTCAAGAGCGCAGCCCTTGAACACCCGGGCGGCGGCGCTGAGCACGTGCTGCACCCTGGTCAGCCCGCGGCTCACCTCGGGCGGCCAGCCGTCACCCCACAAGGCGACTTCGGTTGACCGGTGATGCAACGCCTTGAGTACCCGGGCCGCAACGGTGGGATCCGCGGTGAACGCCTTGGCGCTGACGGCCAGGCCCTGGCCCACGGCGCGGCTGAACCAGGAGTCCATATCCACCGCCGTGACCCCGAGGATTCGCAGCGGCCGCTCGTCCCACCCGGGCGGCAGCAGCACGGTCACCTCCCAACCGGCCATCACTCGGTCGTACATCCACCCCCCGGCGGACTGCACCGCGTCGCCGGTGCTGGCGGCCACCACGTCGAGCCGGTAGCGCAGACTCTCGGCGTCCACCCGAGGCCGGCCTGTCGCGCCGCGTTTCCGATAGTCGCTGATGTCGAAAGTTCCGGTGACCATCCATCCATTCCTTTTGCCCCAAAACGGGTGCCTACGGCGTGGCCTGGGCGCTTCTCATGGGCTGTCACCGCCTCACCGTGCGGGTCCGACCGGGTGACGCGGCTCACCGGACAGCGTGACACTTCAAGGCGAATTTGTAAAGGTCCGACGGGCGAGTCAGCTGCCGCGGCGCGCCTGCAGCTCGGCGAGCACCTCGTCAGTGTGCTGCCCGAGTTGCGGTGCGGCAGAACGCGGCGCCCAGGGCGTGCCATGGAAATCCACCGGCGTGGCGACCATCGGAATGCTTGCGTCTTTGTCCGGCACGTCGACTATCCCGCCCGCGGCGTGGAATTGTTCGTCGGCCACGACATCCTCAAGCGTGTTGACCGGCGACCAGAAGAAATCGGGTTCTGCTGCGAAGACCTCCGCCCATTCGGCCAGCGACTTCGTCGCGAAGATCTCGTCCAGGGCAGCGATCAACTGCACAGCGTTGGCCGCCCGGGATCGGGCGTCGCGGTAGCGCGGATCCGTCAACCACTCCGGTCGGTCGACGGCACGACACAGCGCCGGCCAATGCCGGTCCACCTCCAGCCCGACGATCCAGAACCGGCGACCGTCGCCGGCTTGATAGTTGTTCATGCATGGGTTGCCCATCGACTCCCGCTGCCCGATCGCGATCGGCTGCCCGGTGAGCAGGTAGGTGTTGAGGTCGAAGCTCACCGTGTAGGCACCCTGGCGATACAGCGACGTGGTGACCAGTTGTCCTTCGCCGGTCCGCTCGCGGGCCAGCAAAGCCGCGCACACCGCTGCCGCCAGGGTCATGCCCGCCGAGTGGTCCCCCATGCCGCCACGCTGGAACGGCGGCGTGTCGCCGGGCCGAGTCAGTAGGTGGGCGACACCGGCGCGCGACCAGAAGGCCGCCACGTCGTAGGCCGCGCGGTCTGCGTCGGGTCCGGTTTCGCCGTAGCCCGTGATCAGTCCGTAGACCAGCCGCGGGTTGTGATCATGTACCGACTCGTAGTCCAGCCCGAGCCGCCGCAACGCAGCAGGGCGCACGTTTGTGACGAAAACATCGGCGCCGGAGAGTAATTCGAATGCGGTGTCGCGTCCTTCCGCTGTGGTGAGGTCCAGCACGATGCTGCGCTTGGAGCGGTTGTCCATTTCGAACGGAGGGTTGACCCCAAGATCGCAGCCCAGCATCCGGCCGAACATCCGCCCTGGATCGCCGGTCGGCGGTTCGATCTTGACGACGTCGGCGCCCCAGTCGGCCAGGATGCCCCCGGTAGCCGGTCCGGCCACCCAGACTCCGAGCTCGACGACTTTGATGCCCTCCACCGGTCCCGCCATGACTGGCACCTTAGCCGCCGTGCTTGGGTTCGGAGTGGGACCATTCTTTGATGCAACCGGACGACCGGAGAGGCGAGTGATGCAGAGGAGATCAGCATGAGCTTGGTCGCCGGGCGCGGGCCGCTGAGCAGAGATCCCGCGGGACGGTTTGCTCCCCCGATACCCTCCGAAGTCGTCTACATCGAGCCACATCCGCGGCGGATACAGGCGTTCCGGCAAAACCGACTGGTGCTCGACACCGAACACGCGCTCATGGTGCATCGCCAGGGTCGTCCGCTCAGCTATGTCTTCCCGGCCGGCGAAGTCAGCGAATTACCCACCGAGCCCGAGCCGGAGGCGCCCGGGTTTGTCTATGTCCCTTGGGATTCCGTTGACACATGGCTGGAGGAAGGCCGCAAACTCGTGCACTACCCGCCGAATCCGTACCACCGCGTGGACTGCCGCCCCACGACGCGCCGGCTGCAGGTAAACATCGGAGGCACCGTGTTGGTGGACACCCAAGACACCGTCATCCTTTTCGAGACCGCGCTGACACCGCGGCTCTACGTGGATCCGGCACACGTTCGCACCGACCTGCTGCGGCAGACCGATACGACGAGCTACTGCAACTACAAGGGCATGGCGACCTACTGGGCCGCGATGATCAACGACACGGTGATCGAGGATGTCGCCTGGAGCTACCAGGACCCACTGCCGGAAAGCCTGCCCATCAAGGGATATCTCAGCTTCGACGAAACCCGTGCCGACGTGCTGGCCGAGTTGCCGGGTCTAGAGGTCCGCGAAAGTGCAACTGGCAACGCATTTCCCGAGAAGCGCCGTCGGTAGTTGCACTTTCGCGGCCAAGGCTACTGATAGCTAGGGCGACCCAGTCCCAACGCGTGCTGCGCGATCATGTTGCGGAATACTTCGAGCGTGCCGCCGTAGATGCCGATCGGCAGCGCCAGCCGGAAGAGGTATTCCGCTGCGCCGTCGCCGATGGCGCCCGGAGCATCGGTCGGCAGTGCCGATGCGGTCCCCAAGATATCCATCAGATCGCCGGATATGTCGCGCATCGTCTGAGCCATGGCAACCCGACCGAACATGCCCGGAGTAGACAGCGCCGCTTCCATCCGCGCAACGCTGCGGCCCAGCCGGTAGCGCACCGAGTCGTCGCCAGGCGCAAGAGTCGCGACCTTGTCCACCGTCTCTGCCATCAGCATGCCGTGGCCTGACATCGCCGCAATGTTCTGCAGGCCATGATCTTCCGGGTCGACGATGCCGTGTTCGGAATCCAGCGCCGCTCGCATCACGGTCCAGCCGCCGTTGACCTCACCGATCCGATAGAAATCGTCGACGCGCACGTCGCTGTAGTAGACGATATTCGTCCGATCGCCGTCCAGCGTGCGGATGCCCTGGATCTCGATGCCGGGCGAATCCAGCGGCACCAGAAACATGGTCAGATTCTTGTGTTTCGGTCCCTGTGGGTCGGTGTTGGTAAGCAGGAAGACGTACTTGGCGTTCTGCGCGTTCGAGGTGAACATCTTGGAGCCATTGATGATCCAGCCTTCGCCGTCGCGTACCGCGCGGGTCTTGCAAGTTGCAACGTCGGAGCCGCCTTCCGGCTCCGTGTAGCCCAGACACAGCCGGATCTCGCCAGACAGCACTCCGGGGAGTACCTGCGCGCTCAGTTCCGGCTTGCCGAATTGTTCCACCAGCCGAGCGACGACGGACGTGGTGCCCCAGTGGTACCAAGGCGTGTGAGCCCTGGCGATCTCCAACTCGAAGATCCGCCGACGCACGGGGTTGAATCCGCCTTCGGACTCGATCCTCCAGTCGGCGGCCAGATAACCAGCTGCCCCAAGCGCCAAATGCACTCGCTCATCGAAGTTTTCGCCTAGCTCGTGATCGCGCCGGCGTACTTCGTCGGTGACGTGCTCGGCTAGGAAGGCCCGCAGATGATCACGGAACGCCTGGTCTTCGGCGCTGAGTGCGACGTGTGAGAAGTCCATTCACATCACATCGATGACGAGCGACCGGAACCGGTCGATACTTTCCAGCACATGCGCCAGGCTGTCGCCGGGCAGGCCCACCTGTACCCAGGTAACACCAACCGCTGCAAGCTTTTCCAAACCGCTCAAGTATGCGTCGGCATGAAACGCGTCACTGGCGGGGCTGCCACCTTCGAAGTTCGTGAAGGTGATGTCGATCGTGGACCAGTCACGTCCCGACGCATCGCATCGACGCCGCAAGTCCTCGATGCCGTCGCTCAGGCGCTGCACCGAATCGATGACCGCGGTACCCGCCGTCCGGGCCAGCTGCGCCGGCGCCGGGAACGGACACCAGCCGTCGCCGTATCGGGCGACTCGCTCGCGGGAGGCCGCGGTGTTGCCGCCGACCCATATCGGCGGCGGAGTGCCCGGCCGGGGGTGGGCGGTGATGCCGCGCGCGCTGAAATGCTTTCCTTCGAAAGAGATATCGTCGCCGGACCACACCGCACGGATCACCTGCAACGCCTCTTCGAACAGCTCGGCGCGTTCGTCGTAGTTCACGCCCAACGCCGCGAATTCCCGTTTGAGGTAACCCACGCCCACGGCAAGGGTAAAACGACCGCCGGACAGCAGATCCAGCGTTGATCCAGACTTGGCCACCACGAAGGGATTTCGATACGGCAGCACCACGATATTCGGCACCAGCCGTATCCGACTCGTCCGTGCGGCGGCGAAACCTAGTGCTACAAACGGGTCTAACGCGTCATGGCCGCCGGCTTCCAGCCAACGCTGCGACGGCGCCGGGTGGTCGGTGAACCCGAATCCATGAAATCCCGCGTCTTCGGCCGCCTTGGCGACCGCGGCGATACTGTCCCCGCTTAGCAACTCCGGGTTGTAGGGGTGGCTATGCATCGGATGAGTGATGGTGAAATACATGGCTTTTGCCCGCGACAGAACGCTAGAAACGTGACCGTGAGTCGATCGCGGTGTCGCTGGTGCGCAGCGGTCGAATCAGCGACTCCTGGGCGAAGGACGCCAGCAGGTCGCCCTGCTCGGCATGCACCGTGCCCCGCACGTAGGACATTCCGGCGCCGACCTGGGTGCTCTCGTGGGAATAGAGCAGCCAGCCATCCCACTGCACCGGCTCGTGGAAGGCGACCGAGATCGTCATCGGCGCGGTGGACACGGTCAAGTGCGCTTGACTTGTCCCGATGCCGGGGTGCGCACGCATGGTCGTGGAAATCCCCAGATGGCCGGTGAAGTACGCCAGTAGCGCCTTGGCCAGGTCGTCTCGCTCCGGGATGGGGTCGTAGTGCAGCCACGCGTAGAGCTCCGGCGGCCCGACCTCGTCGGGGCTGTTGACGTCGACCACGTCCACCAGCCGCAACTCGCGGCCGATCATCGGCATCTCGGCGGGGTTGGCCTCGGAAGGCCCGGCCACTTCGGGCCGCGGGAGGTGGTGGCGGATGACGTCGTCGGTGGGGACGTCGGCCAGCACCGTCACGCTCATGCAGCGTCGGCCGTTCTGGTGCACGGCGACGATCGCGGTCGCGGTGGACCGGCCTTCGGCAACCACATCCAGGATCAGTTCGACCGGCGGTCCCACCATGACGGCACGGGAGAACACCGCGTGCGCCGAGCGCACCGATTTGTCCGGGAATCGCTTTGCCGCAGCGACTATCGCCTGGGCGACCACCTGAGTGCCTTCCACCACCTGCCGACCGTCCTGGCCGGCCAGCCCGGTGTCGCCGGTGAATCGGTCGGGCCCGTCGGCGGTTACGTCGAAGAGATCCAGCAGGGTGCCCACAGACCATTGGGCTTGATCAGATTCTGTCGTCAACACGCTCACCTCTCGCTCCCGGAACCCACGGCTCAGCGTGACACTTTGCGCATTGCTTGTAAAGCTGGTCCACCGCCCGCCCCACGTTGACAGCAATACCTCCGGTGCATGACACTTCTGCAGTGATTTGTAACGTCATGACCGAGCTCACCGCCCTGGCCCAGGGCTTTTGCTTCGGCGAAGGACCGCGCTGGTTCGAGGGGTTGCTGTGGTTCTCCGACCTGCTGGGCGAGGCCGTACACACCTGCGACATGCGCGGCTCGTTGACCACGCTCCCCTTGCCCGGCCACACGCCGTCGGGCCTGGGTTTCCGGCCGGACGGCTCACTGTTGATCGTCTCCAGCAAAGACCGGTGCGTGCTGCGCTATGACGGCGAAACCGTGGTCACCATCGCCGACCTATCTGCCCTGACGCCGGCGAGCCTCGGCGATATGGTCGTCGACAACGCGGGGCGGGCCTACATCGGATCCCAGGCGTTCACCAACGGCCTTATCGTGCGGCTCGACCCGGACAACAGCGCCACGGTGGTGGCCGACAACCTCGACTTTCCCAACGGAATGGTCATCACGCCGGACGGCACGACGTTGCTTGTCGCTGAGTCGACCGCCCGGCGTCTGACGGCCTACACCATCCGTGACGCGGGCATGCTGACCGACCGACGCGTCTTCGCCGACGGGTTCGACGGCCCACCCGACGGCATCGCGCTCGACGCCGAGGGCGGCGTATGGGCCGCGATGACGCTGGCACACCAGTTCGAGCGGATCGTCGAGGGTGGTGCCGTGACGGACCGAATCGACATGGGCGACCGGGCGGCGATCGCCTGCACGCTCGGCGGTCCGGAGCGCCGCACGCTATTCCTGTTGTCCAGCACCGACGCCTATCCGCAACGGCTGGCCGGCACGAGGCTTTCCCGGCTCGATGCCGTCACGGTCGCCACGCCCGGCGCCGGCCTGCCCTGAAACCTTTGCAAAGGTGAATGCATGTCCGATTCGTACTACGAGCTGATCGAGGTCGACCGCGCCGACGGGCTTGGGGACAAGTTCCGGGCCACCGACCTGGCCCGCGGCACCTGGTCGTCGTCGATACAGCACGGCGCGCCCGTATCGGCGCTGCTGGTACGCGCGCTGGAGCGATGCGAGCAGCGCGAGGACACCAGGTTGAGCCGGGTCGTCATAGATCTGCTCGGACCGGTGCCGGCCGAGGGCGACCTGTGGGTTCGCCAAACGTTGGAGCGCGCCGGCAAGCAGATCGAGTTGGTCACCGCCGAGATGCTGGCCGCCGGCCCCGACGGCCGGCCCAGGGCGGTCGCCCGGGCCAGCGGTTGGCGATTGCAGCAGCTGGACACCCACGCCGTTGCGCATGCGGCAGCACTTCCGCTGCCGCCGGTGTCCGAGGCGCACCCACGCAACCTGGCGGCGCGGAAGTGGGACCGCAACTACGTACACAGCCTGGAGTGGCTGTGGTTGACCGAACCGATGACCCCCGGCCACGGCGAATCTTGGATCAGGCCGACAGTGGACCTGGTCAAGGGCGAAGCCATGACGCCCTTGGAGCGACTGTTCGCGGTGGCCGACTGCGCCAACGGCATCGGCAGCAAGCTGGACATCACCAAGTGGACGTTCATCAACACCGATCTGGCGGTGCATGTGTTCCGGATCCCCGACGGCGACTGGATCGGCATTCGCGCGGAAACCAACTACGGGCCCGACGGCATCGGTACGACGGTTGGCGCGCTGTTCGACGAGCGGGGCGCGATCGGCGCCATTCAGCAGTCGGTACTGGTACGCAGACGTCCGAGACGCCCGGAGACCGATAGATGACCACAACTCTGCGGACGCGGCTAGGGTCTCCACTATGAGCCAGCCGGCCCAGACGACGGACTTCGGCGAAACCGACACCTCGACTCGCCAACGGATCCTCGCGGCCACCGCCGAGGTGCTCGGACGCAGCGGGACGACGAAGCTGAGCCTCTCCGAAGTCGCGGCCCAGGCCGGCGTTTCCCGGCCCACCCTCTACCGCTGGTTCTCCTCCAAACAAGAGTTGCTTTCCGCCTTCTCACACTACGAGCGCCAGAGCTTCGAAAGTGGGTTGGCCAAGGCGACCGCAGGTCTCAAGGGCGTCGAAAGACTGGACGCCGCACTGCGATTCATCGTCGAATGGCAGTACTCGTACTCCGGAGTGCGGATGGTCGACGTCGAACCCGAGCATGTCATCCGACAGGTCGCACGGGTGATCCCGGAGATGCGCGAGGGCCTGCAACGGCTGCTGCCCGGACCCAACGCGGCGGTGAAGGCCGCAACGGTAATCCGGATCGCGATCTCCCACTACATCGTTCGAAGCGACGACGCCGACCAGTTTCTGGCCCAGCTGCGGCACGCCGTCGGCATCAAGAACACCGGCTAGTCCAGCCGCGAAACTGCAACTGGCAACGCATTTCCCGAGTAGCACCGTCGGTAGTTGCACTTTCGCGGCAGCGCAACTAGAACAAGACGGCGGGATTCAGGTAGCCGGTCGGATCAAACGCGGCCTTGACCGCGCGCATCGCCGCGATATCCGCGGCCTCCCGAGACATCGACAGGTAGGCCCGCTTGCGGCTGCCGACGCCGTGTTCCGAGCTGACGTTGCCGCCACACTGCGCAATCAGGTCCATCATCGCCGCGAAGAGTTCTGCTTCAGCGTCGCCGTCGCAACGCAACACGTTGAAGTGCAGGTTGCCCTCACCGATGTGGCCGAACAAGACCGGCAGCGCCCGGGGAACCCGGGACCGCACCAAATCGACTGCAGCCCTGACGAATCCGCCGATAGCCGACAACGGCAACGACACGTCGAACTTCACCGGCGGCCCGTACACCCCCAGCACTTCCGAAACCGACTCGCGCACGCGCCACAACCGTTGCCGGGCAACGGCATCCACCCCGACTGCGGGTTCGCCGCACGACGATACGCTGTCCAGCAGACCGGCAAGCCGCTCGGTTTGGTCGTGATCGGCGGCCAATTCCACCAACAGCATCCAGTCACCCGCCACCGGCGCACCCACCCCGAGATGCTCACCGGTCAAAGCGGCCAGTCGGGCGTCGACCAACTCCAGCGCGGCGATCCCGTCCACATCCCGGAACGTGCGGCCGGCCTCGACCAGTGCCTCGAGGTCGGCGAATCCGCAGATCGCCGTCACCCGGTGTGCGGGGGCGACATGCAGCCGCAGATCGAGTGCGGTGATGACGCCCAGGGTGCCTTCGGCTCCGACGAACAGCGCAGGCAAGTCGTAGCCGGTGTTGTCGCGGCGCACCCGGCTATGGCGGTGCAGTACCGAACCGTCGGGCAGGGCCACCTCCAGGCCGACGACCTGCTCGCCCATGTTGCCGTAGCGCACCGTGCGCAGACCGCCCGCGTTGGTCGCGGCCATGCCCCCGACGGTCGCGGTGTCGCGGGCCGCCAAGTCCACCCCGAACAGCAGCCCCGCCGCGCTCGCCGCGCGCTGCAGCGCCGCCAGGGTCGCTCCGGCGCCGACCTCGATGCGGCGCTCGACGGTATCGACATCGCTTACCGCACAGAGCCTTTCGGTGGACAGCAGCACGTCGTCGCGTTCGGGAACGGTGCCGGCAACCAGCGACGTGCGGCCGCCCTGCACGGTGACGTACGCGCCCGCGTCACGGCACACCCGCAGCACCTCGGCGACCTGATCGGCCGAACCGGGGCGTACCAGCGCACCGGCGCGGCCCCGATAGCGTCCGGTGTGGTCGACGCTGCGGCCGGCCAGCACGTCGGGGTCGGTGCTGACGTGGTTGGCGCCGACCGCATCCGCCAGGCTGCGCAGCAGACCTGCGGTCGTCACGCTATTTGAACTGTTTGTGCGGAACGTCGGTCACCAAGCCACCGTCCATGATGAACTCACTCCCGGTCGCGTAGGACGACTCGTCGCTGGCCAGGAATACCACGAACGTCGAGACTTCGCGCGACTCAGCCGGACGACCGAGCGGGATGGTGACCATGTCGTCGGGCAGGTGAGCGGTCATCGGGGTACGGATGAAACCCGGATGCAGCGAATTGACCCGAATGTTCAACGGCGCCAACTCCAAAGCCGCGGACTTGGTCAAACCACGCACCGCCCACTTGGACGCGACGTAGGGGTGCACCGCAGGAGCTCCGCGCAGTCCCTCGATCGACGAGACGTTGATAATCGAGCCGCCCCCGGCCTCCGTCATCGGGTCGACAGCCACCCGCATGCCCAAGAACGTGCCGGTAAGGTTGACGTCAATCACCTTCTGCCACTTGGCCATATCGAATTTCCGCACCTGCCCGAGCGCGACGATGCCGGCGTTGTTGACCAGCACGTCGAGCTTGCCGAATTCGCCGGTTGCCGTCGCTGCGGCGGCTTCCCACTGGTCGAGTTGCGTCACGTCGAGGTGCACATACCGTGCCGCCTCCCCGATTTCGTCGGCGAGCGCCTTGCCTTCCTCGTCGAGGATGTCGCCGATCACCACCTTGGCGCCTTCGGCTACCAGCAGGCGTGCGTGCGATGCGCCCATCCCCCGGGCACCACCGCTGATGAGCGCGACCTTTCCGTCCACTCTTCCCATGAAGTTTGCTTCCTTTCTTAGTTGGTCACCAAATCGCTTGCCGTATAGAGACTCTTACCGGTGACCAGCGGTAGATCGAGTGTCGTTCTCATGCCCGGCGGCGCCGTGACCACCGCCGGGATGGCGTTGACGATGCGACCTGCGGCGCCGAGTATCGCGGCGTAGTTGTGATCACCCTTGCGACTGCTGGGCACGATGTCCACGGCGTAGGACGGCTCGCCGGTGATCTCGATGCGATACGAGCCGCCGCCCGAAGCGGGTTGCGGCCAGTCGGGTCGCAGGTCGGGGCGCAGTCGAGTGATGTGCTCGACGACGATGGCCGGGTGGCCGTCGACCATGCCGCAGATCTCGAACCGCAGCACGGCCTGGGTGCCCTTGGCCACGTGTCCCACCGCGATGTCGAAGTCTTCGGGCGCCGGCTCGCGCTGGTATGACTCGGTGATCTGGTCGACTTCCAGACCCAGACCGGCGGCCAGCTGGCGGATCGCCGTGCCCCACGCGATGCTGAGCACACCGGGCTGCAGCAGCATCGGCATATCGTCCAAGGGCCGCCCGAACCCCATGTAGTTCATCACTTCTGCGCCGTCGTAGCTGGCGTAGTCGTGAATCTCCATACAGCGCACCTGCTCGATGCGCTGGCAGGTGCCGGCCAGCGCGAACGGCAACAGGTCGTTGACGAACCCGGGATCGACACCGCTGATGAAGATGCTCGAATTACCCTGCCGCGCAGCGTCTTCCACGCGGGCGATGTACTTCTCGGGGATCACGCCCCAGGGATACTGCAGCAGTCCGGGCGCGGACCCGACGACGTTGCAACCAGCGGCCAGGATGCGCATCACGTCGCCCATCGCCTCGGGCAGCCGGGTGTCGCCCATGGCGCAGTAGACGACACAGTCCGGCTTGTCGGCAAGTAGGGTGTCGAGGTCGCCGACCGCGCTGACACCGGTGTCGGCGTCGACGCCCGCGAGCGCCCCGGCGTCACGACCCACCTTCTCGGGCGACGACACACACAACCCGGTCAGCTCGAACTGTGGATTGGTGATCAGGCCGGTCAGCGCCAGCCGACCGACATTTCCGGTGCCGACGTGGGCGACGCGGATCGCCATGAGAGTCCCTTCGTCCAGGCTGAGCAGCCTTGAAAACTTTCTAGACAGTAGTCCACATTTTCGGCGGTGCCTTACCGGCCTCGATTTTCAATCCACGCGGCGTCCGGGCGGCGCGCGTCGCCGCGTCGAGTTCACGTAAGGCGTTTACGGCCCCAGCGGGGAATTCTTCCGGATCGACTCGTCGCGAATCAGCCCGCGCAGCAACGCGGTGCTGAATTCGGCGGCGATCTCCTTGGCCGTGCGCCGTCCGCTCGGCCGCAGCCATCGGTAGCTGCCCAGCGTCATGCCGATGTAGCCCAGCGCCACCACATGCGAGTCGCACTCGTAGAACTCGCCGCTGGCGATTCCGCGGTCGATCAGGCCGTGCACGTGCTCGTAGACCTGGGCTTCCTTTTCGCGTACCTCGGCTACCTGTTCGCTGGTGAACCACTCGGTGATGTACGGCTGCTCCTGGAAATAGACGGCGGCCCGTTCGGGGTTGCTCGCGATCCCGGTGAGCAGCCGCACGGTGTACTGGTAGAGCGCTTCCCGGGCCGACCAGGACGGATCGTCGTGCACGGCGGCCAGGGTGCTCTCGGCGGCCTGACGGTAGATGTCGAAAAGGATCAGCGACTTGCTGGCGTAATAGTGGTAGACGGTGGCCTTGTTCAGGCCGATCACATCGGCCACATCATCCATCCGGGTGCCGTGATAGCCACGCGCGGCGAACAGCTTGGTGGCGACAGCCAGCAGCTCCTCGCGGCGCGTGAGCCCGTTCTCGGATGGCATGTCAGCTCTTTCGTCATTACCCAGGGCGGATCCCGTCAGGGAAAGTTATCAATCAACTGGTTGGACAGTTTAAGCAAGGCCCCGGTACCTGTCGCCGGGACCCGCATGCGACTAGACTTCTCTGACGAACCGGTCGCGAGCGGGAAGGTGGGCTGAATGGATCCGAATCCGGACTACGACGTGAGCGACGAGATCGAGTTCTTCTTCAGGTACCTCACCTGGGGGTTACGGGGGGTCGAAGACGGCAACGGATACCCGCCGCCCGCTTACCCACCCGTCTGACCAGCCGCGAACATCCCGACCGACGCCCGAAGGACGTCGGTCGGGCTTATAGCGCCTTGAGCTCCTCAGCCACCTCGGTCACCGACTTCTTGGCATCGCCGAACAGCATCGTGGTGCCCTCGGCGTAGAAGAGCGGGTTGTCGATGCCGGCGAATCCCGAGTTCATCGACCTTTTGAGCACGATGACTGATTTGGACTTGTCGACGTTGAGGATCGGCATGCCGTAGATCGGGCTGGAGGCTTCGTTGCGGGCCGCCGGGTTGGTGACGTCGTTGGCGCCGATGACGATGGTGACGTCGGTTCGGGCGAACTCGTCGTTGATGTCGTCCATGTCCTTCATCGCGTCGTAGTCGACTTCGGCCTCGGCCAGCAGCACGTTCATGTGCCCGGGCATCCGGCCCGCGACGGGATGGATGGCGTATTTGACCGGCACGCCCTTGTCTTCGAGCAGGCTGGCCAGGTCCTTGACGGCATGCTGGGCCTGCGCCACGGCCAGGCCGTAGCCCGGCACCACGATCACCTGGTTGGCATAGGCCATCTGAATCGCGGCATCGGCGGCCGAGGTCGACTTGACGTGCTTCTCACCGCCGCCATCGCCGCTGGGCGCCACGCCGCCACCGCCGAACCCGCCCGCCACGATCGCCGGGATGGACCGGTTCATGGCCTTGGCCATCAAGTTGGTCAGGATCGAACCCGACGCGCCGACGATCATGCCCGCCACGATCATCGCGGTGTTGTTCAGCGCCAGTCCGGCCGCCGCGGCGGACAACCCGGTCATGGCGTTGAGCATCGAGATGACCACCGGCATGTCGGCCCCGCCGATCGGCAGCACCACCATCAGCCCCAGCACGCCGGCGGCGGCCAGCAGACCGATCATCCACCACAGCGACGCCCCACCGGTTTGGGGATGCGCGTGGATGCCGACCACCACCGCAGCCGCGATGGCCGCGGCCAGCAGCAGCAGGTTGACCGGTTGCTGTAGTTTGCCCAGGCCGATCGGGCGGCCCGAGATGATCTCCTGCAACTTGCCGAAAGCGATGATCGATCCCCAGAACGAGATCGACCCGATGATGGCGGCGAACAGCGACGCCACCACGATGTGCACGGTCGGCTCTTCGTTGTGCTGGAAGGCCGAAAAGCCGTCAGTCTCGATGAACTCGGCGAGCGCGATGAGCGCGACGGTCCCGCCGCCGACGCCGTTGAAGAATGCCACCAACTGCGGCATGGCGGTCATCTTGGTCCAGCGCGCCGGTGGCACCCCGAGCACGACCCCGAGTACCAGGCCGGTCACGATCCACCACCACTGATGGGTGTGCCGGATCTTGATCAGCGTCGCGGTCACGGCCAGGGCCATGCCAACCGCGGCGATCAAGTTGCCGCGCACCGCGGTCTTGGGCCCGGTCAGGCCCATCAAGCCGTAGATGAACAGCGCGAACGAGATGACGTAGAGCCCGATCACCAAGTAGTCGACGTTGTCGTGGATCATTTGGCCGCCGGCTCCTCAGATTTGGCCGGAACCGGCTTCTTGCCCTTGAACATGCCCAGCATCCGGTCGGTGACGATGAAGCCGCCGATGACGTTCAGCGTGCCGAACACCACCGCGACGAACAGGATGATCTGCACGGCCAGCGACGGGTTCTCCACCTCCCCGAACATCACCAGCGCGCCGAGCACCACGATGCCGTGGATGGCGTTGGTCCCCGACATCAGCGGCGTGTGCAACGTGTTGGGCACCTTCGAGATCACCGCGAACCCGACGAACCCGGACAGCACCAGAATCGCCAGGTTGGACAGCAGTTCGTCATACATGCCGTGCATTCAGGAGTCCTCTCGGGTCACACACGATTCCGCGACCACTTCGTCGTCAAAGTCCGGCGCCAGCTTGCCGTCTCTGATCAACAGGTCCAGCAGTGCGGTGATGTTCTTGCTGTACAGCTCGCTGGCGTGTTCGGGCATGGTCGCGGGCAGGTTCAGCGGCGAGGCGATGGTCACGTCGTGCTTGACGACGGTCTTCCCGGGCTCGGTGAGCTCGCAGTTCCCGCCGGTCTCGCCGGCCAGGTCCACCACCACGCTGCCGGGCTTCATCGCCTGCACCGCCGCGGCGGTCACCAGCTTCGGCGCGGGCTTCCCCGGGACCAGCGCTGTCGTGATCACCACGTCGAACCCGCTGATGGCCTCTTCCAAAGCCTTCTGCTGCTGCGCACGTTCCTCGTCGGTCAGCTCGCGGGCATACCCACCCTCGCCGGACGCCTCGATCCCCACATCCAGCCATTGCGCCCCCACCGAGCGGACCTGGTCGGCCACCTCGGGGCGCACGTCGTACCCGGTGGTTCGCGCACCCAGCCGTTTGGCCGTCGCCAGCGCCTGCAACCCCGCCACTCCGACCCCGAGCACCAGCACGGTCGCCGGCTTCACGGTGCCCGCGGCCGTCGTCAACATCGGGAAGAACCGCGTCGACTCCGAGGCCGCGAGCAGCACGGCCTTGTATCCGGCCACGTTGGCCTGCGACGACAAGGCATCCATCACCTGCGCCCGCGAAATCCGCGGGATGGCCTCGAGCGCAAAGGCTTGCACACCGGCCTTCTTCAATGCGCCGATCGAGTTGTCGGCGTCGCGCGGCGCGAGGAACCCGATCAGGGTCTGGCCGCCGCGCAGCCTGCCGACCTCATCGGCGGTCGGTGGCGCGACCTTGACGACCACGTCGGCGGCCCAGGCGTCGCCGATGGTGGCGCCGGCCTGCGTGTAAAGCTCGTCGGGCAGCAGCGCGCCCTCCCCGGCACCGGACTCGACCACCACCGCCACGCCACTGTTCACCAGTGATGCGACCGCCTTGGGCACCAGCGCAACGCGCCGCTCCTCGGGTCTGGATTCGGCGACCACCCCAACCTTGACGAGGCCTGTCTGCGCATCTGTCATGGCGCGTACATCTTCTTTCGTTACTCCGGTCTGATCGCTCCGCTACCCTACCGGGGACGACCAGCGACCCGGCTACCAGAGCGGAATCTCCTGGCCATGCTCCGTCGCCGGGCGAGGCCCGAAGTAGCGGCGCTCGGATTCAGCAATCAGCACGTCGTTGATGCTGGCTTCTCGGCGTGACATTAGCCCGGCCGGGGTGAATTCCCAAAGTTCGTTGCCGTAGCTGCGGAACCATTGGCCGGTGTGGTCATGGCACTCGTACTGGAATCGCACGGCAATCCGATTGCCGGAAAAGCTCCACAGGCTCTTGCGTAGTGCATAGTCGAGCTCGCGCTGCCATTTGCGGGTGAGGAAGGCGACTATCTCTGCCCGACCGACGATGTGTTCGTCCCGGTTGCGCCAGTGCGAATCGACGGTGTAGGCGATGCTCACGCGCTCGGGGTCGCGGGTGTTCCACGCGTCCTCCGCGGCCTGCACCTTCTGGGTGGCGGTTTCGAGGGTGAACGGCGGAAATGGCGGTCGTGCGTCGGTCATGACTTTCATCGTCCGCCGAGCCTGTATATCTGCAGACGCCTACTCGTACTTTCTCTGCAGATTTACCGGCTCAACGCTCTGATGCCCTGAAATTCGCTGCCCCAGCACGTGTCCTATCGTGACGGACATGGACTTCGCGATGTCGGACAAGGCCAGCGACTACCACAAGCGGTTGTCCGACTTCATGACGGAGCACGTCTTTCCCGCCGAAGCCGAATACGACCACTACCGCGAGGAGGCGGGCCCGAACGACCACACCGTCCCGCCGGTCATTGAGGAGCTGAAGACCAAGGCCAAAGAGCGCGGCCTGTGGAACCTGTTCCTGCCGGCCGAGTCGGGCCTGACCAACGTGGACTACGCGCCGCTGGCGGAGCTGACCGGATGGAGCCTTGAGCTGGCGCCCGAAGCGCTCAACTGCGCGGCGCCCGATACCGGCAACATGGAGACCCTGCATCTCTTCGCCACCGAGGAGCAACGCAAGCAGTGGCTGGAGCCGCTGCTCAACGGCGAGATCCGCAGCGCCTTTTCGATGACCGAGCCGGCCGTGGCCAGCAGCGATGCCCGCAACATCGAAACCTCCATCGTGCGTGACGGCGGCGACTATGTGATCAACGGGCGCAAATGGTGGACCTCGGGGGCGGCCGACCCACGCTGCAAGATCCTGATCGTGATGGGCCGCACCAATCCCGACGCCGCCAGCCACCAGCAGCAGTCGATGGTCCTGGTGCCGATAGATACGCCGGGGGTGACGGTGGTCCGGTCGACGACGGTATTCGGCTACCAAGACCAGCCCGGGCACTGCGAGATCATCTACGACAACGTTCGAGTGCCGATCAGCAACCTGCTCGGCGAAGAGGGCGCCGGCTTCGCGATCGCTCAGGCCCGGCTGGGACCGGGCCGCATCCACCACTGCATGCGCGCGCTCGGGGGTGCCGAGCGGGCGCTGGCGCTCATGGTGGACCGCGCCAGCAACCGGGTCGCCTTCGGACGCCCACTGGCCGATCAGGGCGTGGTGCGAGAAGTAATTGCCAAGTCCCGCAACGAAATCGACCAAGCCAGGCTGCTGTGCCAGAAGGCGGCGTGGACCATCGACCAGCACGGCAACAAGGCCGCCCATCTGCTCGTCTCACAGATCAAGGCGGTGGCGCCGCGGGTGGCCTGCGATGTGATCGACCGCGCCATCCAGGTACATGGCGCGGCCGGAGTCAGCGACGACACTCCGCTGGCACGGATGTACGGCTGGCATCGCGCCATGCGGATCTTCGACGGTCCCGACGAGGTGCACATGCGGTCCATCGCACGTGCCGAAATCGGCCGGGAGAAGTCGCCATTCGCCGCGGCGGTCACCTGAGATGGCCCCGGAACTGTCGGGGGCGTGGAACTTCCGCGACGTCGCTGAAAGCGTCGAGGCGCTGCGTCCGGGCCGGCTGTTCCGGTCTAGCGAGCTGAGTCGCCTCGAGGACGACGGCAGGGCAACACTGCGCCGTCTGGGCATCACCGACGTCGCAGACCTGCGCGCGGCCCGGGAAGTCGCACGCCGCGGTCCCGGGCGGGTCCCCGACGACGTCGACATCCACTTGTTGCCGCTGCCTGATCTCGGCGACAAAGAACCGACGGACGAGGCAGCGCCACACGAGCGGGCGTTCCAACAGCTGCTGACCGAAAGCCCCGACGACGAACCGCTCGGCGAGGCCGCTGCCCGCCACATGATCAACGAATACCGGGGATTTCCCACCCGCAATGGCGCCCAACGCGCGCTGCGCCGCATCATCACGCTGCTGGCCGCCGGCCGGCCGGTGCTCACACACTGTTTTGCGGGCAAGGACCGCACCGGCTTCGTGGTTGCGACGGTGCTCGAAGCGATCGGCGTAGACCGCGCCGCGATCGCCGCCGACTACCTGCGCAGCAACGAGGCCGTGCCGCAGCTGCGGGGCCAGATCACCGAGATGATCCGACAACGCTCAGACACCGAGTTGACCCCCGAGGTGGTCAAGTTCACCGAGGCCCGACTGTCCGACGAGGTCCTCGGTGTCCGGGAGGAATACCTGCTCGCCGCGCGGGAAGCGATCGATCAGACCTACGGATCGCTGGACAACTACCTGCGCGACGCGGGCGTCAGCGAAGCCGACGTGGACCGGCTTCGCCACGCATTGCTCGCGTGAGCCCTACAGCTTGAAGCCGGCCTTCTCCGCTTTCGACAGGTCGATGATCTCGGACCACTGCGCGGCCACATCCGCCACCGTCGGCGGCTTCTCGAAGTTGACGCCTGGGTTCTGGAACAGCGCCACGCGCTGCACCTTGCCGCCGCCCACGACGAAGACCGACCCGTTGTCGTCGGCTTCCTCGGTGCAAAGGTAGGCAACCACCGGCGCCACGAACTCCGGCGTGAGTTTCTCCAGCACCTCCGGCGGGAGGATGTCTTCGGTCATCCGGGTGGCCGCGAGCGGCGCCACGGCGTTGGCACGGATGTTGTACTTGGCACCCTCCTGCGCCAGCGTGTTGATCATGCCGACCAGGCCGAGTTTGGCTGCGCCGTAATTGGTTTGACCGAAGTTGCCGAACAGTCCACTAGTGGAGGTGGCCACCACCACCCGGCCGAAACTCTGCTCACGGAAGTGCGGCCAGGCCGCACGCAGCACGTTGTACCCGCCGTACAGGTGCACCTTGAGCACGGCGTCCCAGTTCTCCGACGTCATCTTGTGGAAGGTGCCGTCGCGCAGGATGCCGGCGTTGCTCACCACACCGTGGACCGCGCCGAACTCGTCGAGCGCGGTCTTGATGATGTTGGCCGCGCCGGCTTCGTCGGCGACGCTGTCGTAGTTGGCCACCGCACGACCACCCGCCTCGCGGATCTCGGCGACGACGTGGTCGGCCATGGCTGAACCGGCGCCGGTGCCGTCGCGGGCCCCGCCGAGGTCGTTGACGACGACGCTGGCGCCCTCCCGGGCGAGGGTGAGCGCGTACTCACGCCCCAGTCCCCCGCCGGCTCCGGTGACGACGACGACACGATCCTGCACTCCGGGCATAGAGATTCCTTCCTAGGGTTCGGAGAACTTGAAAACAACCATCAGCACCGGCCGCAAACAGCCGGGCTGACGTCAGAACATCCGGCGAGCCAGCTTGAGCGCGCGTTCGGTGTACGGCGGGTACAGGATGCTCGACAGGTCGGGCCGCGTCGGTTTGGTCAGCACCGACTTGCGGTGACTGAACTCGTCGAAGCCCCACTTGCCGTGGTAGGCACCCATACCCGACGCGCCCACACCGCCGAACGGCAGCTTGGCCGTCGACACCTGGAAGGCCAGGTGGTTGACCAGCATGCCGCCCGCCGGCACCTCCTTGATCACCCGTTCCCGAGTTTCCTTCGACTTGGTGAAGACATAGGCCGACAGCGGCTTGGGTCGCGCGTTGATGAAAGCTATTGCCTCGTCCAATGATTGGACGGTGAGCACCGGCAGAATCGGCCCGAAGATCTCGTTCTTCATCAACGACCCCTCGGGGTCGGGGTCGACGACCACGGTCGGCTGAATGCGCAGACTCGACGCGTCGCACTTCCCGCCGACGGCCACTTTGCTCCTGCCATCAGCTTCGGCCTCCGCGATGTAGCTACTGAGCCGGTCGAACTGGCGCTGGTTGACGATGCGCATACCGCTCGGATCGTCCTTGGACCGGAACTTGGTGAGCGCGGCGCCGATCTTCTCGACGAGCTCGTCGCGGATGGACGCGTCGGCCAGCACGTAGTCGGGCGCCACGCAGGTCTGACCGGCGTTCATGATCTTGATCCAGGCGATCCGCTTGGCCGCCACGTCCACGTCGGCGTCCGCCGCCACGATCACCGGGCTCTTGCCGCCGAGCTCGAGCGTGACCGGGGTCAGATGCGGCGCGGCGCCCTCATAGACCTTGCGGCCGATCTCCGTGCCGCCAGTGAACATGACCCGGTCCAGGCCTTGCGCGATGAGTTCCTGACTCACCATGCCGTCGCCCTCGATGACCGCGATCGCGTCCTTGTCCAGATAGCGCGGTACCAGCTCGGCCATCAGACGCGACGACGCCGCGGCGATTTCCGACGGCTTGAGGATGACCGTGTTTCCGGCGGCGATCGCGCCGACCGCCGGGCCCAGCGTCAGATAGAACGGGTAGTTCCAGGCGCCGATGATCAGCACCGTGCCGTAGGGCTCGTACTCCACCCAGCCGCGGCCCGGCAGCTGCGGCATCTCGAGCAGTAGGTATTTGCGACGCGTCCACTTGCGCACCTTCTTGGCCGCGTACTTCGCTTCGCCGATGGTCGTCGCCACGTCGGCGATGAACGCCTCGGCCGCGTTGCGGTCCAGATCTTCGGCGAGGGCCTTGGCGATCGCGTCCTCGTTCTCCTCCATCAACTTCGCCAGCTGCAGCAACTGCTGCTTTCGCCACTCGATGTTGCGGGTCCGCCCGCTGGCAAAAGTCTTGCGGAGCCGAGCCACCGTTGCGGCGATCTCGCTCGTGTCAGGCGAACCGTTTGTCTCGGCCTGGGCTTCCTGCGTCTTCGGTGTAACCGATTCGGTAGTCATCGTCGTCTTCCCTTCTCGGACCTCGCCGGAAGTGCCCGCGCGTGTTCGCGCCGTCACACATCGGTGATAACCGCGATCCTAACCATCCGGTTGGGAGAGCAGTAGGGAAGATCCGCTGGGGCCTGATCTACAGCCGCTCGGCGGTGACAAAGTCGGAGAAGGCGTCCTTGTCGTCGGCCAACGGGACATTCTCGATCCAGCGGCCCACCCGGCGCATCTCGTCCGGTGAGGGCTGCGCACGGGCACGCCAGCCGTGGTCGTTGAGCCAATCTGCGACGTCGGCCCGGTGGTCGTCGCGATACATCAGCTCCCCGACATCCACGGTCTCCTCCAAGCCGATCTCCTGGGCCACCTTCTTGAAACGCTCGCGCATCTGCTGACGCCGTTCGTCGGCATGCATCGGTGCGGTTTCGGCCGCGAGGCGGCTGCCCGCCGGACTCAGCTCGCCGATCAAGGTGAACAACCGGTCCTGCGCCTCGGCCGGCAGGTACATCAACAACCCCTCGGCCAGCCACGCGGTGCGGGCAGCGGGGTCGAACCCAGCGGCACACAGGGCAGCGGGCCAGTCCTGACGCAGATCGATGGCGACCTCACGGCGATCAGCCTTGGGCGTCACGCCGTTGTGCGCGAGCGTCGTGGATTTGTAATCCAACACCTGCGGCTGGTCGATCTCATACACCGTGGTGCCCGCCGGCCAATCCAGGCGATAAGCGCGCGAATCCAGCCCAGAAGCCAGGATCACCACCTGCCGGATACCAGCGGCGACCGCATCTTCGAAGAAGGTGTCGAAGAAGTGTGTCCGCACCGCCTGGTAGCTACGCATGTGTTGGAGGTGGGCCGCGGATTCGGCGTCGAGCGCCTCCACCCTGGCGGCGACCTCAGGGTCCAGCATGGACTCCCATAAAACGCCGGCACCCGCGTTGGTGACCAGCAGCTTGGCGAACGGGTCGCGGATCAGCGCGTCGGGTTGTTCGGTTTCCACCGCCCGGGCCGCGGCCACCATCACCGCCGTGGTGCCGACGCTGGTCTTGATGTCCCAGGTGTCGTCGTGGGTGCGCAGTGAGCTCATCGGGTGCTCCAGTTTGTCGTGACGTAGTTCCGGCCGGTGATACCGCGGCGCGGGCGATCAGTGGCGCGGACAGCCGATCGTTCGGCGACCATCGTACCGCATTAAGTTAGATAAGCTATGTGGTTTAGGCAACAGTCCGGCTTACCGATCACGGCGCCAGAGCTGGCCGGCCAGCAGCTGCTGCAATGAGCGAGTGACGGTGTCCATGTCGCGGTGGGCGCGGAGATAACCGGCATAGAATCCGACGCCACACAGCACCATCAGCAATGTCTCGGTCAATGTCGCCACGTCGATATCGGCGAGAAGTTCGCCGCGCTCGATCGCGTCGTTGACCGTCCAGGTCAGGAATTCCCGGCTGATTTCCACCGGATCACTGCCGTCGCGGGACAATTCCGGATGGCGTTGCGACTCCATCACGGAGGTCACCAAAAATGCTGCCGTGGCCGGAATTTCGGCTTCAGCCTGGAGCGCCACCGAAATAAACGCCGAAAGCCGCCCAACCGTGGTGCTCGCGTTACGCGCCCGCTCGATCCCGGCCTTGACGACGCGTTCGTTGGTTTGGTCGACCACCTCGCGGTAGAGCACCCGCTTGCTGGAGAAGTAGTGGTTGATTGCCGGACGGGTCAGGTCCGCGCGCTCCGCGATGGCTTGAAATGTCGCGCCGTCGTAGCCGTGCTCGCTGAACACCCGACGAGCCGCGTTGACAATGCGTTTTCGGGTCTCGTCCGCCTTCGCTGCGGGAGGGCGACCGGGCCGGCGACTCGCCGTAGGCGGCATTAATAGATTGTGCCACCGCCGCGGTGGGGCATCAGCGCATTCGGCGGGACGTGACCGAATTTGCCGGCCTGGTAGTCCTCGAGCGCTTCGATCACTTCGGCCCGCGAATTCATCACGAAAGGCCCGTAGTGAAAAACCGGTTCTCGAATCGGCTGGCCACCGAGGATAAGCACATCCACGGCCGTCGTTAGATGAGAATCCTGCGTCGGCTCAGCGGCCACGGTAATCCGGTCACCGGGACCAAGAACGGCCAATTGACCCTGATGAATCGGGTGTCCCACTGGACCGACACGCCCGCGTCCGGACAACACGTAGATCAGCGCGTTGAAATCGCGTTGCCATGGAATGTTGAGCCGAGCGCCGTTCTGGATCGTCGCATGCGCCAGCGTGATTGGCGTGTGGGTGATCCCCGGTCCGCGGTGGCCGTCGATGTCGCCGGCGATGACACGGATCAAGGCTCCGCCGTCGTCGGAGGAGGCCAGCTTGACGTCGGCGCCCTCGATGGCCTGGTACCGGGGGCTGGCAAATTTGTCTGTCCGCGGCAGGTTCACCCACAGCTGCACGCCGTGAAAGACGCCGCCGCTCTCGACCAGCTCGGCGGGCGGGGTCTCGATGTGCAGAATGCCCGAACCCGCCGTCATCCACTGTGTCGCGCCGTCGGTGATCAAGCCGCCGCCGCCGTGCGAATCCTGATGCGCGAACTTTCCGTCGATCATGTAGGTCACGGTTTCGAAGCCCCGGTGTGGGTGCCAATCCGTGCCCCGGGGCTCGCCCGGCTCGTACTCCACCTCACCCATCTGGTCCATGTGCACAAATGGGTCCAGAGCAGCGGTGCTGACCCCGGCGAAGGCCCGGACGACGGGAAAGCCTTCGCCCTCGTAACCGCGCGGGCCGGTGGTCACGGACCGCACCGGTCGCTCGGTGTCGGCCGGACCGGGCGCGCCCACCTTCGGCAACGTCAGGGTATCCGCGGTAACTGCAGGCATATTGCCTCCTTTTTAGAGTTACCGGTATAACCGGACCGCAGTCCGATTATTCCCTGACGACAGGTTCAAGGAGCGCGCGGCGTTCAAGGAGCGCGCGGCGTTCGGGGTGAAGCCACGGCGTTCGGCGTGAAGCCACGGCGTTCGGCGTGAAGCCATGGCGCAGATCCAGCGATTTCCACGCCCTGGCGTAACACTCAACGCCGCAGCTTCACACCCAACGCCGCCAGTTCACGCTCAACGCTGTCAACACGGTCAAAACCGCCCTTCGGGCCGGCCGACTGCGAGTAGCCGCCAGCTAGGACCGGCGTCGGGCGGCTTTCGCAGTCTTGGCGGCACTGCGTTCGGTGGCCTTGCCCTCATGGGCCAACTTTCCGCCGGCGTTCTCTAGATGCGCCCGAACGAACCATTGGAATTTCTCCAGCTCGCCGGCGTGGTTGATCAGGATGTCCTGGGTGACCGGATCGAGTTCCTCGGTCTCGTCGATGGCCTTGCGGATGTCTTCGATAACGCCGGTGTAGACCAGGTCCAGCGCAGCCAGATGGGCCTCGACGGTGTCACGGCCGACCGAATAGTCGTCCCACGAACGGTCCTTGATGATCGCGCCCGGCGTGCCCTGGGGCGACGCACCAAGGGCAGCTATCCGCTCGGCGACCTCGTCGGCATACGCGCGCACCGCTTCGACTTGCGGGTCGATCATCTCGTGCACACCAATGAAGTTCGGCCCCACCACATTCCAGTGAATGTGCTTCAGCGTCAGGTGAAGATCGTTGTACGTGCTCAGCTGCTTCTGCAGCAGTTCGGCGAGCCGCGCGCCCTGCTTGTCGGTCAATCCCGGAATGGTGAACTGCGCCATCGGTTCTCCTGAATTCGGTTACGGTCACGTCCTCCGACGGTTACCCGATGGGCCTGAACAGAAACCACGCAGCGCTCTACAGAGAATGAATGTGCTGCACCGGTAACCGGGCACCGCGGCGCGGTTCGTAGGCCAGGCCACTGACTTCGAGCAACCGCACCACCCGATGACGATGCGGTCGCATCGGTTCCAGCAACTCGAGCATGACGGCGTCGTCAACCGGACGGCCCAGCAGCGTCCAGCCGATCATCTTGGGAATGTGGTAGTCGCCCACCGACACGGCGTCGGCGTCACCGAACGCCCGTTGCGCGGTCTCGGCGGCGGTCCACGCTCCGACGCCCGGCAACGACTGAAGGGCGGTGCGCGCTTGCTCGGCCGGCCGCGACACCAGCCGTTCCAGCGATGTCGCGCGACGCGCGCAGCTCACCACCGTCTGCGCCCGCCCGGGATCGACGTTGGCGCGGTGAAACTCCCAGGACGGGATGTTTCGCCATACGTCGGCCGCCGGCGGCACCCGCATGCCGTCCGGCGCCGGCCCGGGCGCGGGTGTCCCATATTTGGTCACCAAGACCCGCCATGACCGGAATGCGTCGGCACCCGGCACCCGTTGCTCGATGACCGCCGGGATAAGTGCTTCCAGCACCCGCCCGGTGCGGCCCAGCCGGAAGTGTGGGACCCGTCGGTACGCGGCAGCGACGGTGGGATCGCGCGGCAGGAAGTCCGAGGCGTCGTCGTCGGCGCCCAGCAGCGCGGGCACGGCAGCCAGGAATTCTTCGGCTCCACCGCCCCATGCCTCGCAGCGGGCGGTGTCGGGTGCGGCGCGGCTGATCCGTGCGGTCACCGGCCCGCTGGGCAGCAAGCTGGTTCGCCAGATAGTGCCGTCGCCAGGCAGCCGAAAGCACGGATCCCGGGGTCCCCGCCGAAGCGGCGCCAACGTATGCCCGAAGCTGGCCACTCCGGGGAGCGTGACGTTGCGCGCGCTCTGCACTTCAATGGCTCCGTTTCGATTGACCGGCAACAGTCAGCCACGACAATATTGCGATATGACGACGCCGTTCGATGACCCGCAGGCGGAACTGGCGTGGACGTTCCTGCAGAGCGTGTGCGAAGGCGGCGATCTCGACGAAGGCTTCGCGCTGCTCAGCGATGACTTCACCTATTGGAGCATCGTCACCAGGATTTCCTACGACGCGGTGACTTTGCGACGTGGGACCGATGCCCGCAAGCAGAGGCTTGAGGTCAAAATGGAACTGCTGCGTTGCATCAACGAGGGCGAGACAGTGGTGGTCGAGGGACAGATCGAGGGCACCGGCAGCGACGGCATTCACTACGACAGTCCGTTCGTCTGCATCTTCGAGACCCGCGATGGGCAGATTGTGTCGATACGCGAATACAGCGACACCCGAGCGCTCGCTGCTGTCTTTCCCGAATTGAATTAATCTGCGACGACGCTGATTTCGGCTTTGTCAGGATAAAACGCGACGTGCCCGGCGATCGCCGCCACCGCCGGATAGGGCTGCTCGTAGGTCCAGATCGCATCGTCGACGGTGTCGCCGCCTGCGGTGGTCACACTGTAGTAGCTGGCCTCGCCCTTGAACGGACAGTACGTGCTGGTGTCGGTGCGAGTCAGCCGCTCTTGCGCCACGTCGGTGAGCGGAATGTATTGCACCGCAGGCAAAGTCGCTTCGCGCAACACCAGCGCCGAGGTGCTGTCGGCGACCAGCTCGCCGTTGACCCGGACCTGGACCCGCCCCTTGGTCGGCTCGATGATGATCGGATGGCCGGCGCTGGGCACTTTGATCTCCGGATGGCTCATGATTCACCTCTCTGCTCGATGACTAAGGTAACGCGGCCGGACGATCGGCATTCCCGTCAGAACGCATAAGGATGGGGCAGCCTAGGCCCGGAAAAGATCGCGCGCCGCGTCCGGCGTGTGCATCGCGGCCCAGAATCGTGCCGCCGCACGTATCGACTCTTCCACCGGGCGCGGCTGCCAGCCCAAATCCCGGACGGCCTTGCCGTGGTCGACGGGGGCCTCGGCGCGCATCATCCGCACCGACTCCAGGCTGAGTTCGGCGTCCTTGCCGGTGACCCGCGCCCGCAAACTGCCCAGCGCACCCAGGGCGTAGAGCACCGGGAGCGGGATCGAGCGGCGCGGCGGCGCCACGCCCGCCTCCGCTGCCGCGATCCGCACCACCTCCGTCAACGGGATCATCCGTTCAGAGATGAGGTAGCGTTCGCCGTTGCGGCCGTGTTCGGCGGCCAGGATCATCGCCCTGGCGGCGTCGTCGACGCCGACCGCCTCCAGTTCGATGCCGCTCATCTGGAACGGCAGTTTGCCGAACACCGCACCCGCGATGAAGGCGCCATGTGGGGTGCGTCCCCAGTCGCCTGCGCCGTAGGTGGTGGACACGCACATCGCGACGGCGGGCAGGCCGTGCTCCGCGACATACCGCAGCACCAAATCCTCGGCCTGCACCCGGGATTGGACGTAGGGGCTCACCCGACGATCCGGACTGATCCGGTCTTCCTCGGTGGCCACGTGCCCGCGACTGCGACCCACGGTCACGTAGCTGCTGGTGAAGACAAACCTATGCAGGTCAGCCTCTTTCGCGATGTCGAGGACGTTGCGCAGTCCCTCGACGTTGGTGCGAAACAGCGGCGCCGGGTCGCGCAACCAGGCGCGAGTGTCGACGACGCAGTAGTACACGTCGTCGCAGCCGTCCATCGCCTCGCGCACGGTGTCGGTATCGAAGACGTCGCCTTCGAATCGGGTGAGCTGCAGGTCGTCGATGCTGCGGGTGTTGGCGGTGGGCCGCACCATCGCTCGTACCTCGTGGCCGTCCTCGACCAGCAACCGGGTCACGTGTGAGCCGAGGAAGCCGTTGGCGCCGATCACCAATTTGGGTTTCGCGCGAGCGGTTTTCGCCATCAGCTGCCGCCGCCGTTCTGGCGCAGCCAGCGCGCTGCGTCGTCGTCGAGGGTGCCCAGTTCCTGCGCCTTCAGGCACCACTTCAGCCCCGCCTTCAGAAAACGCAGCGGGTTGTAGATGTCCTCCTGCCGTCGCCACATGTTGTCGCCGGCATAGGTGATGATCGAAATGTTCGTGGCGCTGATCAGGCTGCCGTCGCCGGGGTCGCGCATCGGGTTGTCCAGCTCCATGATGATCCGACCGGTGCCCTCGTCGATGACCGACCACAACGTCGGGAACGCGATCATGTGGCTGCCCGGGAAGGTCGTCATCGTTCGCTGAATCCAGTCACGGACCTGCTGGCGTCCGCGCATGGTGCCCGCCGCATGTTCGACATAGAGGACGTCCGGCGTGTACTGCTCCACCCAGGCGTCCCAGTCGCGGGTTTCGGCGGCGCGGGCGACGGTCTGCTCGAACTTTTCGAAGGCTGCCGCCAGTTCGCTGCGGGGGAATTCCGGGCTGCTCACAAGCCGTTACACCTCACCGCCGGAGTGTAGCCTGGGGCGTTATCGGATCCCGGCCCGGCCAAGGAGGACGAATATGACAACCACTCAGAAAGCCATTCTGGCCGGCGGCTGCTTCTGGGGGATGCAGGACCTGATCCGTAAACAACCCGGGGTGATCTCTACGCGCGTCGGCTACAGCGGCGGCGACGTCCCCAACGCCACCTACCGCAATCACGGCACGCACGCCGAGGCGGTCGAGATCATCTTCGACCCGTCGGTCACCGACTACCGCACCCTGTTGGAGTTCTTCTTCCAGATCCACGATCCGACCACGAAGAACCGGCAGGGCAACGACGTGGGCACCAGCTACCGCTCGGCGATCTTCTACCTCGACGAGGAGCAGAAGCGCATCGCTTTGGACACCATCGCCGACGTCGAGGCGTCCGGCCTATGGCCGGGGAAAGTGGTGACCGAGGTGAGCCCGGCCGGGGACTTCTGGGAGGCCGAGCCCGAGCACCAGGACTACCTGCAGCGCTACCCCTACGGCTATACCTGCCATTACGTGCGCCCCGGCTGGAAGCTGCCGCGGCGGGCCGACGCGAGCCGCTGAGCCTGCGCTGAGGGCTAGCGTCTGACGTCGGCCGCAGCCCTGACCGCAGGCTCGCCGCCGTCAGCGCAGACTCGTTGGTCAGCGAAAGCCGTTGTGGCTCAACGTCGGTGGACCGTCACCCGGCCGCCGTTTTTCGGGATATAGGCCACACCCCGGCAGTGCCAGCGCTCGGCGGGAGCGGTCGTCGTCTCAAGGTCGAAGCGCCGCAACACAGTTCGAAGAACCACGTCCATTTCCATGTTGGCGAAGGCGGCTCCCAGGCAACGACGGGCGCCACCGCCGAACGGCAGCCAGGAGAACGTCGCCGGCTTGCTCTCGATGTACCGCTGCGGGTCGAAGCGCTCCGGGTCGGGGAAGACGTCGGGGTTCTCGTGGATCTGCGAGATGCTGATCAGAATCGAATCCCCGCGCGGCAGCACCCATTCGCCGAGTTGGTAAACCGCTGGATAGACGTGACGGCCGGCGAAGTCGATGACGGTCCTGGCCCGCTGGACTTCCAGGATCGTCGCCTGACGCAATTGAGAGCCATCGTTGTCGGCCTCCTCGACCAGGGCCGCCAGCAGGTCCGGATGCCGGATTATCCGCTCGAATGCCCAAGCCAGCGTGGCTGCGGTGGTTTCGTGCCCGGCGGCCAGCAGTGCGAGCAGTTCGTCGCCAATGTCCTTGCGCGACATCACCGAACCGTCGTCGTACCTGCTGCGCAGCATCAGCGCGAGCACATCGGTGCGCTCGTCGAAGTTCGGGTCGGTACGCTCGGCGTCGATCAGCCGGTCGAGCACCAGGTCGTATTAGCGCCGATACTCGGCCAGCCGGCCCCATGGGCTGAACCGGCCAAAGTCACGTTCGGGTTTGGGCATCGCCGCCATGCGCGAACCGAGCGTGACCCAGGGCGGAATGATGCGGCGCAGGTCGTCGAGCTCGGCACCGTCGGCACCGAAAATCGCCCGCAGGATCGCGTTGAGAGTGATGTGCATGGTCGACGGCAGCGTGGCGAAGGGCCGGCCTTCCGGCCAGTTGCCAGTCTCGCGCAGCGTCTCTTCCTCGATGATGGCCTCGTATTGCTTCATGCTCTTGCCGTGGAACGGCGGCGCCAACAACCGCCGTCGCCGGCGGTGATCGTCACCGTCGAGGGCGAACACCGACCCCGAGCCGAACAACCGGCTCAGATTCGGCTGAATGTTGCCGAGTTCCTCTGGGCTGGTGGTGAAGATTTGCTTGGCCAGCTGCGGGTCGGCGACCACCGTGACACGACCGAAGATCGGGACATTGAGCATGAAGACGTTGCCGTGGCGGCGGGCCAGCAGCCGGAACATCCGCCGGCGCGACATCGCGAAGATGACACCCTGGACGATCTTCGGCAGGCGGGTCGCAGGTGGCAGGCGGACCGCGGGGGAGGCGGACGGGGCGGTGACAACTTCGGTCATGACGCTGTGCTCCCAATTTCTGTCCCGAGATCGGGGTGGTACGTCGGTGTACCGTGAGCCTTTCCCGGTACGGTACTCTGTAGTACCAAACCTGACAAGCCTGAAAGGCCGTCGTCGATGACATCCGTGGCACCAGAGGTCGGCAGGGCCGCTGTGACGGATCCGTTTCGGCTCCGGCTGCTCGACGGCCTCGCCACCTCCATCCGGGAGCGCGGGTATCGGGCCACCACCGTCGCCGACATCGTCCGCCACGCACGCACCTCGAAGCGCACGTTCTACGACCACTTCGCCAGCAAGGAGCAATGCTTCCTGCAACTGCTGCAGGCCGAAATCGAGATCATGGCCGAAGACATCAGGGCGGCCGTCGATCCCGAGGCGGACTGGCACCTACAGATTCGCCAGGCCGTCGAAGGCTACGTCGGCAACATCGAGTCCCGCCCGGCCATCACGCTGAGCTGGATTCGCGTCCTGCCATCACTGGGTGACGTGGCCCGCCCCTTCCAGCGTCATGGTTTGGAATTGTTGACCAACCTGCTCATCGACCTGAGCAGCAGCCCGGGTTTCCAGCGCGCCAACCTGCCGCCGCTGACGGCGCCGCTGGCGGTGATTTTGGTGGGCGGGTTGCGCGAACTCGTGGCACTGGCGGTGGAGGACGGGCGGCCCGTCCGCGAGATCGTCGAACCGGCGGTGGACGCGTCTATCGCTCTGCTGGGCCCCCGACAGTAGGCTCGGTCTGCTTCTTCCGCCACCTCATTGACTCTGCAGCCATGGCGCGAAAGTACGAGTGGGTCGCGCCGTCACCGCAAAGTCAATCCCTTGTCTGCTCGGCATCCACTTGCCGGACCAGCTCGATGGCGCGGCCCAGGGTCCGCAGTTTGGCCTCAATGGTGTCGCCGGCGGGATACAGCCGCACGGTGTTCACGCCTGCGTCTCGCCATACCGCAAGCCGCGCGCGAACCATCTCCTCGGTCCCGATCAGCGTTGTGGCCAGCACCATCTCGTCGCTCACCAGCCCGGCCGCCCCCTCGCGGTCACCACCTTGCCAGCGCTTCCGCACCTCGGCCGCGACGTCGGCCCAGCCCTGCCGGCTGTAGGCCTGGTTGTAGTAGTTCGTGGTCGACGAGCCCATCCCGCCCAGGCTGAACGCGAGCTCCATCTTGCGGTCGGCGACGATGCCGCTCAGCTCATCTTCGTTGGATGCGAAGGCGACCTCGGCGCCCTGACAGATGTCGATGTCGGCGCGGGTGCGGCCGGCGGCGGCCAGCCCGTCGTCGAGGTGGGTGAAGTAAGCGCCCGCGGCACCTTCCGGAACGAAGCTGGTGCCCAGCCAGCCGTCGGCGATCCGGCCGGTCAACCGCAGCATCGCCGGCGACAACGCCGCCAGATAGATCGGGATGGCCTGCTCCGGGCGGGTCGACAACCGCATGGGCACCGCCTCACCGCCCGGGCGGGGAATCTGAAACTCATTGCCGGAGTAGGAGATTTTGCCTCCGGCGAATACCTGCCGCACGATGTCGACGGTCTCGCGGATGCGGGCCAGCGGCCGGGCGAAGGACACGCCGTGCAGACCCTCGATCACCTGCGGGCCCGACGCACCCAAGCCGAGCAGGAAGCGGCCGGACGACAGGTTGGACAGCGTGATCGCAGTCTGGGCGACCACTACCGGCGATCGGGTGCCGACCTGCAGAACACCCGAACCGAGGAGCATCCGGTCCGTGCGAGCGGCGATATACCCCAGCGCCGACGGTGCATCCGCACCCCATGCTTCGGCGACCCAGCAGACATCCAGACCCAGCTTTTCGGCCTCGACGGCGAACTCCACCACTTCGCCTGTGGCACCGGAGAGTTCGACCGTCGTGGCGGTGCGCATCACCGCACCCCGTGTTCGGCCAGCCTTTTGATCGCCGCCAGCGTCTTGTCGATCGCGGCCTCGAACTCCCGCAACCGCACGAACACGATCTTCTGTTCCTTGTCGGGCATCGCGTCGATGGCCGCCGACAACCCCGAGCGCCCGGGTCCCATCTGCGCGCGATAGCTCAGCGTCGTCCCGCCGTCGCGTGGCGTCAGCCGGAACCGCCAGGTCGCCGACGGATTGGCTAAATCACCTACGGCCCAGGCGAATTCACGCTCCTCGTCACACACCACGATGTGTGAGGTGGTGCTCCATTGCCCGAACGCGTCGTGTTGGTTGTGGCCGACGAAGCGGGCACCCACCCGCGGCCGGTCGGTGCCGTCCACCCACTCCACGGCCTGCAGCTCACTGCTCAGGGTGGGCATCAACGCGATATCGGAGACCAAGCTCCAGACCCGGGCGGGCTCGGCGTCGATCCACGTCGAGGCCTCCACCGTCGGCTTGTCCGCGTAGCGCGCGCCGGTCCACTCCACGGCGACCATTGTGCTCTCGCCGGCGTCGTGGCTCGAGACTGCGTCCAGGGTGGCCCGATGTCTCGGGGAGACACACCCTGGACGCAGTCTCGGCGCCCTCAGCGCAGGCTCGCTGAGGTTATGCGGCAACAAGCTCCTTCTCAGCCGGCACGGTGGCCTTACCGCGCGACCGCAATTTCCAGGAGTCCGGAAAGGTGAGCCGGACGATCTTGCGGACGACGGTGCCGAACTGCCGCAGCAGCGGGCCCTTGTTGTAGGGGATGCCGTAGCGTTCGCAGATCTCCTGCACCTCGGGCGCAATCTCGGCGTACCGCCGGGCCGGCATGTCCGGGAACAGGTGGTGCTCGATCTGGTGCGACAGGTTGCCGGACAGCAGGTGAAAGAGCTTGCCGCCGGTGAGGTTTGCCGATCCCAGGACCTGGCGGAAGTACCACTGGCCGCGGGACTCGTCCTTGGTCTCCTCGATGCTGAATTCCTGAGTGCCCTCCGGGAAGTGGCCGCAGAAGATGATCATGTACGACCACACATTGCGCATCAGGTTGGCCGTCAGGTTGCCGGTGAACACGAACGGCGCGAACGGGCCGGCCAGCAGCGGGAACGCGACATAGTCCTTCAGCGTCTGCCGGCGGGTCTTCTTCCAAATCTCCCGCAGCGTCTCACGCTTGTCCCGCAGCCTGATCTCACCGGAGCGGATCCGCTCGGTCTCCAGTTCGTGCAATGCGACGCCATACTGGAACAACACCATCAGCAGGAACGCGTAGACCGGGTTACCCAGGAAGTACGGTTCCCACGGCTGGTCTTCGCTCATCCGGATGATGCCGTAGCCGATGTCGCGGTCCATCCCCACGATGTTGGTGTGGGTGTGGTGCATGTAGTTGTGCGAGTGCCGCCACTGGTCGGCCGGGCAGGCCGTGTCCCACTCGAACTCACGGCCGGAGATCGTCGGGTCACGCATCCAGTCGTACTGGCCGTGCATGATGTTGTGGCCGATCTCCATGTTGTCCAGAATCTTTGCGACGCCCAGCATCGCCGTGCCCAGCAGCCAGGCCGGCGGCAGGAACAACAGGGCGCGGCCACCGACTTCCAGGGCGCGCTGAGCCTTGATGACCCGGCGGATGTACTCGGCGTCCTCTTCGCCGAGGTCGGCCGTCACGCGTTCCTTGATGGCGTCGAGCTCACGGCCGAAGGCGTCGGCCTGTTCTTTGGTGAGGGTGATCTTGTTTGACATGAGTTTCTCCTTGGTTCATTCACCGCGACTGTGAACTTGACGACGCGACACGCCGTATTGCCGTCGCCGATTTCACAGTCGCTTGGTCTTTTTGGGGTCTTAGAGGGCGATATCGACATCGCCGACGGGGACGGTCACGCAGATCTGCACGTCCTCGTCGGGCCCGGTCGAGACGGCACCGGTGGTCAGGTTGCGCACCGCACCGGACACCTTGCGCCGGGTGCAGGTGTGGCAGATGCCCATCCGGCATCCGTTCTGCGGCGTCAGACCGGCCGACTCGGCCTGCTCGAGCAGCGAGCGTCCGTCGTCGACGACGTCAACCCCGCTGTCCGCGAACGTGATTCGTCCGCCCGACGGGTTCGTCGGCGGCTCGAACACCGGCGGCACGAAGCTCTCGGTGTACACGTTCTCGCAGTGCTCTTTCACCGCATCGACCAAAGCGGTTGGCCCGCAGACGAACACCGCGTCAGGCGAGGGCATGGCGGCCGCCAGATGCTCCGCTCCGAACCGGCCGGCCAGGTCGCCGGCGTCCGATCGGGTGTAGCCGTGCAGCACCCGCACCCCGGCCAGCGCCGAGAGCTCGTCGCGGTAGCAGGCCTCCCGCGCGGTTCGGGCGTAGTGCACGAACGCGATCTCGTGACCCGGCCTGCTCAAATGGCCTTCGGCGACCAACGTGCGCAGCATCGCCATCACGGGGGTGATGCCGCTACCGGCAGAGACGAACAAGATCCGCCGCGGACGCTGCGCCGGCAACACGAAGTCGCCGCCGACACCGTCGAGGCCCACCACCATGCCGCGACGGGCGCGCTCGTACAGGTAGTTCGACACCAGCCCGCCCTCATGGTGGCCGATGGTCAGCTCGAGCTCGGCGCTGCCCTCCACGTTGGCCGGCGAGTAACAGCGCGAGTGCATGCGACCGTCGATCTCGACGGTGACGTTGACGAACTGGCCCGCTTTGACGGTGTAGCGGTCAGTGAACGCGGCGTTCGGAGCCAGCGTGAGGGTGACGCTGCGCGGCGTGGTCCGCCGCACGTCAGTCACCTTCGCACGCGGCTGGCCCGACGTCCATGTCGGCGTCACAAGCTCGGTGTACCGGTCGACGCCGTGCGGACCGGTGAGCAGATCAACGAGGTCAGAACTCAGGACTCGCCGGGCGATCGTCCGAGTGAAAGTTTGAGTGAACATGTGTACACCGTGACACCATGCTGTGCAGGTGGTCAAGGGTTTCGGCAGGTCTGTGTTACGGTTCACATAGTGAACAGTCGTACTCCTAGCTCACAACCCCGCCGCTCCGGCAATGACAAGGTCCGCGAGAAAGGCCGGGACAGTCGTTCCCGCGAGGAACGCAAGGAGGCCACCCGTCGCGCCATCATCTCCGCGGCGCTCAAGCTGCTCAACGACCGCAGCTTCAGCAACCTGAGCCTGCGGGAGGTGACCCGCGAGGCGGGGATCGTGCCGGCGGCCTTCTACCGTCACTTCGAGTCGATGGAGGCACTCGGGCTGGTGCTGATCGACGAGTCGTTCCGCAGCCTGCGGGACACGCTGCGCGGAGCCCGCGCGGGCAAGCTCGACCCGAGCCGGGTGATCGAATCGTCCGTCGAGATCTTGGTCGGCAGCGTGGCCGACCAGCGTGAGCACTGGCGCTTCATCGCCCGGGAACGCTCCACCGGCGTTTCGGTGCTGCGCTATGCGATTCGCACCGAGATCCGCCTGATCACCTCGGAGCTGGCCACCGACCTGGCGCGCTTTCCGCGATTGAACGAATGGAGCACCGAAGACCTCAACGTGCTGGCAAGCCTTTTCGTCAACGCGATGATCGTGACCGCCGAGGCCATCGAGGACGCCCAGAGTGCCGAGGCGCTGGAGGAGATTCACCGTATCGCCGTCAAGCAGCTGCGCATGATCGCCATCGGCGTCGCCGGCTGGCGCAGCAGCTCTTAGATGCCGACTGGGTAACCGCCACTGACCCTTAAGGTTTCGCCGGTTATGAACGAGGCTTCATCCGAACACAGAAACACCATGGCCGAGACGACGCTCGCCCCTCCAGTTGGTAGCGCGCGGGCGAAGGCTCGCCCCAACCCGGCGGCGCCGCCGGTGATGAACGCGGTCGCGTGTCGGCGCCATGACGCACGGTCGCGCGAGCTACTCGAACCTTAGGTGTCCCCAGATCCAGCCCTGGCCAGTGGGCACGGCGACGCCTCGGACCAGACACCAATCTTGTGACTTGCAGTCGGCGTTCACTTGAACGCCCTTGTCCTTCCGTAATATCCCGAGGACTTTCCCGTTGCCGCCTGGGACGTCGTAAACGTCCACATCCTCGACATCGACGAACGCCGTTTTGGTAGCGGGACTAGCGGCGGGCGGGTTGGCTGGTTTGGGTGCGGCTGGTTTCCCGAACACGATCGTGACGACGTCGGTTTGATCGACGTTGTAACGGTGGAATCCCGTGCCGAACTCGGTCCAGTCGCAGTTGCCCACCAACTGTCCTGCGCCGTCCCGGTACGCCTTGTTTATCGCAGCGGCTTGGGGATCACCCGTTCCGTAGAACGCGCGGATTTCGCCGTTGTACTTGACGTCGAAGTCGCCGGTTTTGGGACGTTGGGCGGCGGGGCTTACCGAGTACCTCTGTGCGATGGCTTCGAGTTGGTCGCTTCTTTTCAATGGCTGACAAGTCGGACCGTATTTGTGACGGTCGGCGGTGACGACGGCATCGACCTCGGGGTTGGCGTGGGCCATTGGCGCCGCCAATGTGAGGGCCAGTGTGGAGCCGGTCAGCGCGGTCGCGATGGCAAGTGCCGCAGACGCTCGTGTGCTCATCGGAGTTCCTTTACGGGCGCGGCCGCAGCACTTGTTGCGTGCGGCCGATCAGTGGTTGGGTTTTGTGCCGGGCAGTAGTGATCACGTGGCCGTGATGACATCGTCGGGGCTCACTAGGCAGGGTCAGCTCAGTGGTGGGCTACTGCAATTTCTGCAATCTCGCCACGCCGCGACGTGGCGCTACTTAGCAACGGCGGGAAGGGCGCCAACCCGAAGTCCGCGCTGAACAAGTCCTGAGGTTCGATTATCCGGCGACTAGTTGACGCCGCCGTTGTGTCGCGCACACCTGCGTCGCTATTACGTAGAGGTGCGCCGAGCCGCCCGCAATTGCAGTAGTTCACTACTGAGTAGGCCGAGACTCGCCCGCGGTGACGATGTCATCAGTCGCTAGCACGGCTGCCCGCTTAGCCAAATCGCACCCAAAGGTAGCTCCGATGAGCATACGACCATCACTTGCCGTCGTGACCGCGCTCCCGCCCATGACGTGCGTACCGTAAGCGCACTGGCTCCATGTCCGATGAACTCAGCAGCCGCGAGCGGGCATTGCGCCGGCTCCCGCTGCCGTACTCCCTGGCATTGCGGCTGCGCGACGCGGGCGTTGCTCCCGACGTGATCAGCGAGTACGTCGCCGTCGAGCAGGCATCCCTTGGCGGCATCTATCGAATCGCCGAGGCGAAACTGGCCGCGGCACAGCAGCAGACTCGAAAAGACGACGATTGCTCCTAACGAGTGCCCGACACTGAAAATCGCGCCGACGGCAGCAGCGACTACCGCATGTCGCCGGGTGTGGACCCGTGGCCGGGTATCAATGTCGCAAGCTCGTCACGGCTTGTCACACCCGTCTTGGCCATCGCCCGGTAAATGTGGCTTTCCACGGTGCGTACCGAAAGGGTCAGCCTGTCCGCGATCGCGCGGTTGGACAACCCCTCGCGAATCAACATCACGATCTCTCGTTCCCGGTCTGTCAGAGGCAGCCGCTCGGTGGCCTGACGTAGTACCGGCGTTGTGGCGCCCCCGCATTGCTCGGCCAAAGCTTCCGCTCGGGCAGAGCATCTCAACGCAGACCCGCGCAGATTCTGCCGGCGGTACGCGATGGCCGCATGTGCGGCCGCATCGACAGCCGCGACGAGATCGCCCATCTTCTCGAATGCATCTGACACTGCGGCCAATTCAGCACCATCACCTATACGCAGCGCCTGGGCGAACCGCGCCGCAATACCCACGCGCGGTCCTTCCACGATCGTCTTGAGCTCGAGTAGACGAGCCGCACCCGAATGGTCACCGAACTGCGTGGCCGTCTGCAGACACATCGATTCCGCCGCGAATTGCCCATTGGCGCGGGCAATTTCGGCCGCGGATAACGCAGTTCTGATTGCCTCGCTGACTGCACCTTCTGCCGCGGCAACCCACGCCCTCGCCAAAGTCGCCTCGTAGTCAACGCACCGCCAGCTCGGATGCCGCTGCTTCTCAAGTTCTGCGAACGCGGCTGCCGCCTCATCAGCCAAACCCCGCATCCCGAGCGCAATCGTCCGCGGGATCTGGCATAGGTAGCCCCAACCGATAGTCTCGCCCGAAGCCGACAACACGCCAACTACGACCTTCAGCAGCGAACATGCGGTATCGAGGCGCCCACGACCGAGGGCGGCTCGGCCACCCACTGCGGCAGCATAAAGCTCAGCTGCCCCCGCGAGATTGGTGGCGTGCCGTCGTAACCCGTCCGCCAGATCCCGCGCTCCCTGTATTCGCCCGGCCAGCAGGAGTGCGCCGACGTGGCGGTCGGCAATGACGAAACGCATATGTGCGGCATCGAACGCCCGCCGAGCGATCGCATACCCGGTATCGGCGGCCGCGACGGCTTCGGTGATGCGGCCCGCGTCTCCTGCCGCGACAACCAACGCCCAGGCGGTCACGGCGCCAGCGAACGCCGGAAGCTCGTCCAAGACAATGCCTTTAGCTGATTCCCATACGCATGCGGACTTACCCATCGCCGCCCAGTGCTCCGCGTAGAAGGCGTCAATACAGTCGCGGGCCCCCGGCGGTGTCACCGCCGACGCGGCGTCGATGAGGTTCTTTGCTCCCAAAGGGTCTGCAAGCTGCCACAGCAGTAAGTTGGCCCGCAGAAAGGCTAGCCGGGCATGATCGGCCGCCGTGAAGTTGCTGGTAGGGGTGTCGGCGAGCACAGTGTTCGCCTCCTGGCCGCGGCTGCGCAACGACAGTGCATGTGCGCGAACGATGTTGGCCTCGGCCCCGCCGCCTGCACGGATCGCGGCATCGGCAAGTCGATCAGCAAGGGGAAGATCGGCAAGCCACACGGCACCTTCGGCTGCTTTGATGAACAGCTCGGCGTCGGGCGTCAGATTGGAGTCGAGGCTTAAGGCAGCTCGCCGCACCACCGTTCGCACTTGATCGCGTCCTTCCGATGCCGCGAGTTCGGTGGCGACGAGGCCGCGGAGTCGACGCAGCCTGGTCGATGCTGCGCGATTCCTGCGTATCTCGCCGTAGAGGGGATGCGCCACCCGGACATCGACCTGGTCGTCGACGCGGTCCAAGGTGATCAGGCCACGCATTTCAGCCTCCTCGACCGCCGCCGGATCGGTGATGCGACGCAGCGACACCAGCTCGATAGGTTCACCGACGGCCAGCACGTCGATCACGTCGCCAATCGCGCCCGGAAGCGCCCCGACCCGCGTTTCGATCAACTCGACGAGGCCGGGCGGCATGACCGGATCGCCCGCCCATCGCCAATACCCATGCTGGGGTGCAAGTCGACCTCCGGAGACTTCCTGTTCGACGATGTTGACCAGATACAACACATTGCCGCGGGTCAGCGTCCACAACAGGTGGGCGGCATCGGGGTGCAGCGGGCCGCCGAGCGCGGCCGACACCAGCTTCGCGGCTTCCTCGCGCGACAGGGGCTGCAGGTCGAGCCGGTGGAATTGACCGCCCTTCCATATCTCCTGTATCCCAGGCGGAATCGGTTCCCCGTCGCGAACTGTCAGGAGCACTTTGGCGGCCTGCCGCTGCACGATCTGCTGCAGCGCGAACGTCGACAGGTCATCGAGCAGATGCACGTCGTCGACACCAACAACGACCGGGGTGCCCGCCGGTGCGCGCGTGAGCGCATCGATCACCTCACGCACCAATTGCAGAGTATCGGTGACATCGGAAGGCACCCAGGAGGCGAACGCCCCGAGGGGCAGCGACTGCGCCGACGACGTCGCGACCGCCCACCGGGTCTCGCCGCCCCGTGACTCAGCGGTCAACAGGGCGTCGCGCGCGATGCGGCTCTTGCCGACCCCGGCCGCTCCGCAAACGATCATCCCGGATGACTCGGGGGCCGACAGCGCGGCCTCGACGAGTTTCATTTCCTCCGAGCGGCCGGTCAGCGGCCACGCTAACCGCACCTGCACATCCTAAAGGCGTACGCGTGAAACGGACAGAGCAAACGGCCTCGTGGCCGCGTGCTGCTTATCGGACAGCGCAAGATACGCGGGTTTCGGGGCCACCGGGCCGACGCTCAGAAGAAGACCGAGGTGTTGGTGCTCGTTCCGTTGTCACAGGGAATCCTGCCGGTCCGGTTACGGAATTGCGCCGATCAGGTCAGTGGTCTTTCCCGCGATTGAAATTTAAGCCTAAATACCGCCACATCGGGCCTGCCGAAATTGCAGTAGTCGACTACTGAGCTGACTCTGTCCGGTGAGCTCAACGATGCCATTAGGGCGCGTGATACCGCTGCCGGCACAAACCGAACTAGTGATCGGCCGCACGCCACAAATGCTGTGGCCGGCACCCGGAAAAGAGACTCCGATGAGCACACGAGCATCAGTTGCCATCGCTACCGCGCTGACAGGCACCGCGTTGGTTTCAGCACTGGCGGCGCCGATAGCCCACGCCGACGCGGAGATCGATAGAGTCATCACGGCCGACCACCACAAATACGGCCCGGGATGTCCGCCATTGAATAGAAGTAACGACCTCGAAGCGCGCGCTCGGGCGGTCGCGGTATCGCATGTACCCTCAGCGGCTTTGGGCCCCGGATACAACGGCGAAATACGCGTGTTCACCGGCGAAGGTGATCCCCAAGCCGCTGCGATAAACAAGGCCTACCGGGCCGGCGCGGGACAGTTGGTAGGCAACTGCGACTGGACCGAGTTCGGTACTGGCTTCGACCGCATTGGGGAAACCGACTTCGTGGCCATCGTGTTCGGCAAGCCGGCAGCGCCCAAACCCGCTCCAGGAAAGAACCCACCAAATCCCCCGACGCCGACCAACCAGCAAGGAACGGTGAGATTCGAACTGACCGGGTCAGGCGAGGTGTACTCCATCTACACCCTCCCCTCGACCGAGGCGGTACCCGATCACACGAAGGTGCCATGGCAGCGAACCACCACCGTCAGCCCTGACGTGAAAGTTCTCCAAGTGAACGCATCCAAGAGGCAAGGCACCATAGGGTGTCGGATCACCCTGGAAGGCAGAGTCGTAGTTGAGAAGCCTAATGAGGCGTTCTGCGAATTCACACGCCCCTGAAGTAATCGACGTCGCCGATGGTGCACAGCGGGGCAGGTCCGGAATGGACTTCTGGGTCACCGTACAGAGGGCGATCATTGGGCACCCAGCACCGCTCTAAACAGTGCGCTCCCCCCGGCTGATCCGGCCGGCGAATTCGTCATGGCGACAGTCGTGCTGACGCGCGGTCCGAAATCCCTTCGCGGGGTACGTCGATTGCTGGCGGTAGTTGGGCCGCCACCGCGTAGGCGCAGATGAATGCCGCCGGCACTCATCGGCACGTGCCGGCTCGGCCCATTTGGCCCAAGGCTGCGGCAGCACGGCTGCATCGGGGTGTTCAAATACGGTTCGCACAACGGCATTTCGCGGGTCTGCCGAGCGGCGGTGACGATCAGTGCGGTATTGCCGCGGTATGCCGCAACGAGGCTGCGGCATCGACATCTTCGGCGGCCCGCGCGCAAATCGTCGCGTAATCGGAGGGCACTCCCGGATCGCTTGCGACTAATCGACATGTGTACGAAAGCGTTTGGCTGATTAAGAGGTAGTTCATTATCCCAGACATTGCCCTTTTGATGGCGGAAGATGTGCATGAGGGGTGTTTGACCGGCTCACCGTGATGGCCATCGTCCGATCGCTTGTTTGCCGTACCCCTGACGAACAGGATGACACTTGAAATGCACGAAGCGGACAACGAACTGACCATTGGGGAGACCGTCCCCGGAAGCCGCAGAAGAGGGCGGCGCAACGGAGACGGCTGGCCGCTGATCGGCCGTTCGCAGGAAATGCAAATCGTCGAGGCGGCGCTATTCGCCTCGGATTTTTCCGGGATCGTCGTGTGCGGGGCGGCGGGTGTAGGAAAGAGCCGACTGGTCCGTGAGGCATTGTCGTCGGCGGCGTCGAAGGGACGCGAATTCCGTTGGGCGGTCGCCACGTCGTCTGCGCGGTCGCTTCCTCTGGGTGCCTTCGCGTCGTGGGCGCCGTCGGCTGCCACCGACAATCTCCAGCTCGTCCGCGGAGTGATTGATTCACTGACGTCCGCAGCTCCGGGCAACGACGTGGTTGTCGCTATCGACGACGTTCATCTGCTCGACGAGCTCTCGACATTCGTTCTGCATCAAATTGTTTCACGCGACGCTGCGAAAGTAGTGCTCACGGTTCGCGACGGCGAGCAGGTTTCCCGGGGGATTCAGGAGGTATGGAAAGCCGGGCAGTTCGACCGGCTCGACCTGCAGCCGCTCTCGCAGGAGGAAACCACGACGCTGCTGTCGACGACCCTGGGCGGACCGGTGGATCCGGATGCTGCCCGCCGGCTATGGAAGCTAACCCGTGGCAACGCCTTGTATCTGCGCAACATCGTCGAACAGGAGGTCTCCGACGGTCGACTTGCCCACCGCAGCGGTTTGTGGCGGTGGACCGGTGACCCGGTGATGACACCCAGCTTGGTCGAACTGATCGAAGCGCGGATGGGAGCACTCCCGCTATCGGTGAGCGACGTTGTTGATGCCCTGGCGGTCGGCGAGCCCATCGAACTAACGTCGCTGATCAGCATTGCCGGCCCGGCGGCAGTTGAGGAGGCCGAGAGTCGGGGCGTGATCACGTTGGACTACGTCGACGGTCGCAGTGAGGCACGGGTGGCGCATCCGCTCTACGGTGAGGTGCGCCGGAAACGCGCGGCAACGACCAGGTTGCGACGACTTCGGGGGCTCGTCGCAGCGGAACTCGCGGCATCCGACGACCGAGACGACCTGCGCGTCGTGGTCCGCCGCGCGACGTTGAGCCTTGATTCCGACCTGGAGCCGGACCCGGAGCTGTTGGTCAAAGCCGCCCATGGCGCTGCCTGGCTCCTGGATCTGCCACTGGCCGATCGAATTGCCACGGCCGCCACCCGCGCCGGCGGAGCAGCCGAGGCACATTTCATCCGAGCGTACGCACTATCGTGGCTCAGCCGCGGTGTGGAGGCCGACGCGGTGCTCGCCGAAATCCCCACCCCCGACTTGACCGACACCGAATTTGGACGACTCACCTTCCTGCGGGCCACCAACCGCTTCTTCACGCTCGCCGACCCCGCTGGCGCGAGAAAGCTGATCGACGAGGCGTCCCACACCGCCTCAGGGCAGGCCCGCAGCTGCATCGATGCTTTTCTTACCGTTTACTACGCGGCGATGGGCCAACCGGAAGCGGCCAGAAATGCATCTACGAGCATTGCCTGGGACCAGCTTCCCGACGTCGCCAAGCGTGTGACGTCTTGGGCTAGGACCGTCGCGCACGGCGACGCCGGCCGCATCACGGAGGCGGAGGCTGCCGCGGAGGCCGGATACCCCGTCGCGATGCGGGCGTTTGTGTCCATCGCTGACGCCCACGCCGGGGCCTTGGTGCTGGCGGGCCGGATAGCCGATGCACGACGACGGGCAGACTGGCTCGGTGCGCGAGTCGCTAACGTACCGGGGGCGGCGGAGTTATGCAGTGCTGTGGCGGGCCGAGTGGCGTTGAGTGCTGGCCAGATCGATACCGCGTGTTCCATGCTGGGGCCCGTGGTGGGGGTGTTAACCGCCTCGGCCGAGAGCAATGGCTGGGTGTATCGATGTCAGATCCCATCCGTGATTGCGCTTGCCCTGCGCGGTTTAACCGTCGAAGCCGTCGCGGCCCTTGCCGCGCTCGAGACGCAGCGGCATCCGAGTTGGCGTTTCCTGGATTACGAGTATGCGATGGCCCGCGCGTGGGTGGCGGCATGTGAGGGCGCCGTCACCGCGGGAATAACGCTATTGCTTTCTGCCGCAGAAACCGCAAGGGCCAATGGCCAATTCGCCCCTGAGGTCATGTGCTTGCAGACTGCGACCCAGTTCGGTGACCGCGCCAGCGGACCGCGTTTGCACGAACTCGAAGCGATCGTCGAGGGTCCGCGAGCGGGCCTCGCTGCCCGGCTCGCCGATGCCCTGCATGCCGGGGACGGGCCTGAATTAGCGGCAGTGTCAGAGGAATTCGAGCGCATGGGCGATCTCGTCGCCGCGGTTGATGCGGCCGCGCACGCGGCCATCGCGTACCGTCGGCAGAATTTGCGCGGGTCCGCGCTGGGGTGCTCGACCCGAGCCGAGGCGCTGGCCCAGCAATGCGGCGGTGCCAGCACTCCGGCGCTCCTGCAGGTCACCGCGCGGCTGCCGCTAACCGACCGGGAACGCGAGATCGTCACGTTGATCGGCGAGGGCCTCTCCAACCGCTCCGTCGCGGAGCGGCTCACCCTTTCGATACGGACCGTCGAAAGCCACATCTACCACGCGATGGCGAAAACCGGTGTGACAGGCCGAGACGAGCTCGCGGCGCTGGTGCGCAAGCCGATACCACTCGAATAACCTGCCGTATCAGCTCAGTTGGTCGGCAATGGCCGCCGTGTCGAGCCAGACATTCTCACGGCTGACAAGTCCGTTGCGGAATTCGAAGATATGCAGGATGCGGAAACTGATACGGCGGCCGTTGCCCGGAAGCCCCAACATCGATCCGACGACCGTGCCAGTCATCATCTGTTCCAGGATCATCGCGTCGTCTGCCAGGTACCGATGCAGGACTTGCTCATCTTCGGTGCGGAAATTCGCCGTCAGGTACCTATAGAAGTCTCGCGCCCCAGCTTTACCCCGGGTAGGGCTGTTGGGAAATCCGACGACGTCGTGGTCGATGTCATCGGTATAAACAGCGACGGCGCCGTCGACATCACCCTCACCCTCCGCCCTCAGATGTCGCGACACAAGAGCTTGCATGTCTATGCCATCCATGGTTGTCTCCATCAATCCGCATTGCGGAGCAGGGCTTGTCGGTGCCTCCGCGAAGGCAGTAAATGCGATCTTGAGGCTATCGCGGTTCGCGCCACATCGGCCAGATCGGCGGGCCGCCGTGGGGCAGCACGATCTCACCGGTGACCGTGAAACCGAAACGTTGGTAATAGGGCACATTTTCGGGCTTGGAGGACTCCAGGTACGCCGGGCAGTATTCGGCGTCGCAGCGCTGCAACCGCGATCGCATCAGGGCCTGGCCATAGCCCTGGCCACGCACCGTCGGGTCGCTGCCGATGACGGCCAGATACCAGTGCGGCTCTTCGGGATGCGCGCGTTTCATCACCTCCTGCACGGCATTCCCAATTGCCACCCGGCGGCCGAACACTCGCACGAATGTCGGCACCATCGCCAGCTTCCCGCGACGCGTTTCATGCCATTGCTGCGGAGGATCCCATAAGGCGGCCGCGCCGACGTCGGGCCCGGCGCAGGCAACCTCGACACCGCCACGAGACAGATGGTGATGGCGCGTCATCGTCGCGAACAACCGGCGCAGGTGCGCGATCCGGGACTTGTCGTCCGGAAGCAGCCACAGCATGACCGGGTCGTCGTAGAAGGCTCGGGCCAGGGTGCGTGATAACGCGCGCACATCGGCTTTGTCTGCCGGGCGCGCCTGCGGGATCACCCATGCCACGGTAGCCGCAGGTGTGGGAGTCTGCCGAGCAGACGCAAAAGCACCCGTTTCGACACGAAAATGGGTGATTTTGCGTCTGCTCGCCCTGGCGAAAGGGTATTCCGCTCCGATGACCGGTATCTCAAGAAGGACGTTCGGCGCCCTGGCGGCCGGCTTCGGCGCAGCCGGCGGGTTGGCCAGCGCGTGCTCCACCGACCGCAAGACCCCGTCGGCACCCTCGTCGTCGCCAGCGCCATCGTCACCGCCGCCGCTGCCGCCGAGCAAGAATGTCGGAATTGTGTTGTCGCACGAGCAATTTCGAACCGATCAGCTGGTGGCGCAAGCGCAAGCCGCCGAGCGGGCCGGCTTTCAGCACGTGTGGGCCAGTGACCACCTGCAACCGTGGCAGGACAACCAGGGCCACTCGATGTTCCCGTGGCTGACGCTGGCCTTGGTGGCAAACAGCACCAGCCGCATCTCATTTGGCACCGGAGTGACCTGCCCGACATACCGCTACCACCCGGCGACCGTGGCCCAGGCCTTCGCGTCGCTGGCGATCCTGAGCCCCGGACGGGTGTTCTTGGGACTGGGAACCGGCGAGCGGCTGAACGAACAGGCGGCCACCAACATGTTCGGCCGCTATGCCGAGCGCCATGACCGGCTGGTCGAAGCGATCGAGCTGATCCGCCAGCTGTGGAGCGGCGAGCGAATTTCGGTCAAGGGCAAGTATTTTCAGACCAACTCACTGAAACTGTACGATCTGCCGCCAACCCCGCCGCCGATCTTCGTCGCCGCCAGCGGGCCCAAGAGCGCCCGGTTGGCCGGCCAGTACGGCGACGGCTGGATCATGCAAGTGCGCGAGCTGGAGAGCCCGAAACTGCTCGACGCGTTCAGCGCCGGCGCGCATGCCGCCGGACGAGATCCCGCCAAAATGGGCAAACGAGCAGAAGTGTTTGCCGTGGTGGGTGATCAGAACACAGCCGCCCAAGCCGCCGCATTGTGGCGTTTCACCGCGGGAGCCGTCGACCAGCCTAATCCCGTCGAAATCCAGCGGGCGGCGGAATCCCATCCCACCGAGAAAGTGCTCGCAAACTGGACGGTCGGCACCGACCCCGCCGTTCACATCCGGGCAGTGCAAGCGGTTCTCGACGTCGGAGCCGTCCCCTTCATGCACTTCCCGCAGCAGGACCCGTTGGCCGCCATCGACTTCTACCGCACCAACGTGCTACCCAAACTGCACTGAGCTGCGTGGGAGCGAGCGTAGTGTCGCGACTTTGGTGTGAATCCTTGGCTTTGGAAGTGAAACCTGGGCGGAAATTCCGGCCGATTCCCGCCTTGGGCTCACACTGAAATCCCTTGTTACACAACCAAAGGCGTCAGTACACATTGAAATCGTCGGACTGCGCTGCGCTGTTCGGCCATGATCATGTCCCACTCTCGACCGGCCGAACCCACATCTACTACACACTGTAGTAACTACCCGGTGGTTGAGACAACGTGGTCCTGCGCCCGGCGCCACCCGGTAGCGTCCAAGGCCATGCCATCCCACGAAGCCATCGCACAGACCATCAAGCGCTATCTCGAGCTCGTCGCCACCGGCTCCGCCGACGAGGTACTGACCGTTTATGCCGCCGACGCCACCCTCGAAGATCCGATCGGATCGGACATCCGGCGCGGCCGCGATGCGATCCACGAGTTCTACGCCAACGTCCAGGACATCAAGAAGGAGACCGAGCTCGTCGAATTGCGGGTCGTCGGGAACGAAGCGGCCTTCCTCTGGCACCTCACACTTCATGCGGGCGACACCCGCCACCGACTCTCGCCCATCTCGCTGATGACATTCGACGAGGACGCCAACATCACCTCGATGCGCGCGTTCTGGTCACCTTCCGACGTTCGGGCCCTATAGCGGGCCGTCCTACGATGGTGTGACTTCATCAAAGCCCGGTGCACACGTGCACCGGACACAATCAAACAAGGCCGGTGCAACGCTGCACTGGGGAACGGTTGCCGACGGTGTGGGACTTCGAAACGGACCCGGAATACCAGGCGAAGCTGGACTGGGTCGAAAAATTCATGGTCGACGAACTCGAGCCGCTCGATCTGGTCGCCCTCGACCCTTACGACAAGAAGAACCCGGAGATGATGGCGATCCTGCGGCCGTTGCAGCAGCAGGTGAAGGAACAGGGACTGTGGGCCGCCCATCTGCGGCCCGAGCTGGGCGGCCAGGGCTTCGGTCAGGTCAAACTCGCGCTGCTCAACGAAATTCTCGGAAGGTCACGCTGGGCGCCGTCGGTATTCGGCTGCCAGGCACCGGATTCCGGCAACGCCGAAATTCTCGCGCTGTTCGGCACCGACGAACAGAAGGCCCGCTATCTGCAGCCGTTGCTCGACGGTGAGATCACCTCCTGCTATTCGATGACAGAACCGCAGGGCGGTTCTGATCCCGGGATGTTCGTCACGGCCGCGACGCGCGACGGTGACGACTGGATCATCAACGGGGAGAAGTGGTTTTCCACCAACGCCAAGCACGCGTCGTTCTTCATCGTCATGGCCGTCACCAATCCCGAGTCGCACACCTACGACAAGATGTCGCTGTTCATCGTGCCGGCCGAGACCCCCGGCATCGAGATCGTGCGCAACGTAGGCGTGGGAGGTGAGGTGTCCAAGCACGCCAGCCACGCCTACGTCCGCTACAACAACGTCCGGGTTCCCGCCGACCATGTACTGGGCGGTGAGGGCCAGGCCTTCATGATCGCGCAGACCCGACTCGGCGGCGGTCGTATCCACCACGCGATGCGAACAATCGCGCTGGCCCGCAAGGCTTTTGACATGATGTGCGAACGCGCGGTGTCGCGGCAGACCCGGCATGGGCGGCTGGCCGACCTGCAGATGACGCAGGAGAAGATCGCCGACAGCTGGATCCAGATCGAGCAGTTCCGGCTGCTGGTGCTACGCACCGCCTGGCTGATCGACAAGCACGACGACTACCAGAAGGTTCGTCGTGACATCGCGGCGGTGAAGGTCGCGATGCCGCAAGTGCTGCACGACGTGGCGCAACGGGCGATGCACCTGCATGGCGCGCTCGGCGTGTCCGACGAGATGCCGTTCGTCAAGATGCTGGTGGGTGCCGAGTCGCTGGGTATCGCCGACGGGGCCACCGAGCTGCACAAGATGACGGTGGCCCGGCGCACGCTGCGCGAATACCAACCTGTGACAACGTTATTCCCGTCGCAGCACATCCCGACCCGGCGGGCCGAAGCTCAGGCCCGGCTGGCCGAGCGCCTGGAACATGCCATTGCCGAATACTGACGCCGAGCAGACACAAAATCACCCAATTCGGGTGCGAAATGGGAGATTTTGCGTCTGCTCGCGACACTACGTGATGTAGCGGACGACGCTTTCCGCCACGCACGCCGGCTTGGGCGACCCGTCGATCTCCACGGTCGACGACACCGTTGCCTGCACGGCACCGTTGCCGACGTCGTCGACACTGACCAGCGAGCTCGTCGCACGTATCCGCGAACCCACCGGTACCGGGGCAGGAAATCGAACTTTGTTGAGGCCGTAGTTGATTGCCAGCTTGATGCCGTTGACGGTGTACATCTGGTGCTGCAGCCGCGGCAGCAGCGACAGGGTCATGAAGCCGTGCGCGATCGTCGTTCCGAACGGGCCCTTGGCCGCTCGTTCCGGGTCGACGTGGATCCACTGGTGATCGCCCGTGGCGTCGGCGAACATGTTGACCTCTTCCTGAGTGATCGTCACCCAGTCGCTCTGTCCGATGGTCTCGCCCGCAGCCGCGGCGAGGTCGGCGACTGACTCAAAGGTGCGCATGGGTCTCTCCTCTGCTTGGGTGTTCAACAGCGTGCCACCTGGCCTCGGCGACTGTGGCGCGGGACGCTGCAACCACCGACCGAGGACAGGAGGGACAAGCTATGAAAGTAACGCAGGCCGCGCTGGGCTCGGCGGTGTGGCTGGCGGCCGCAGCGACGACGGCTGCCGGGGGTACCGCCAATGCCGATCCGGAAATCGCGCTGTGCGACATCCAGCAGCTCGCGGTGAGTGCGGGACCGCAGCAGGCTGGCTTGGGTCACCGCGGCATCCAGCTGAATTTCACCGCACAACCGGACGTCAGCGCCTGTGAGTTGTCGGGTTATCCCGCGGTCGTCGCTTTGGTACCCACCGGAACGCAAATCCAGGCCAAGCCGACACCGCAGGGATATCTGGGCGGCGGAACACCCGGGGCGACGGCGGTTCTGGTTCCCGGTCATGGCGCACACGCGATGGTCGAATGGTCGGCCACCGGCACGGCGCAAGACCAAGACTGCCCGACCTACGGATCGGCGCCCACCGACATACGCCTGCGCGTGATACCACCGGGAACATGGCAGACATTTGACATTCCGGTCTCGATCGGGGCCAACGAGGGCATCTGCAATTTGCAGGTCCACCCCCTGACCGCCGACTGACGGTCACGACTACGCGGCGAGCACGGTTTTGCCGCACGGCGTCGCGGGAATGCGGAAGCACTATGACTGAACCCAAGGGCCACAAGACCGAATCCGACGTCGAAGCGGAATCCCACGAGTCGCGGTCGCGTGCCGCCCAAGGGGAAGACGACGGCACCTATGTGGGTGAGACCGGCCCCGACGACGCCATTGACGCCGGCGAGACGGGCGCCGAAGCCCGCAGCCAACGAAGTTGAACCGCGGCGCAAGATGACCGGGTGAGGCTGCTGCTGATCGCTGACACCCACGTCCCGTTGCGCGCACGCGACCTGCCCCGGCAGGTATGGGACGAGGTCGCGCAAACGGACGTCGTGTTCCACGCCGGCGACTGGGTGGCCGTTGAACTGCTCGACACGCTGGAGTCCCGGGCCGCCCGGCTCGTCGCATGTTGGGGAAACAATGACGGCCCCGCCGTGCGCGCCCGGCTACCCGAACGTGCCGACGTGACGTTGGCGGGCGTGCGCTTCACCGTCGTGCATGAGACCGGAACCGCGTCGGGACGGGAAACCCGCATGTCACGGCTATATCCCGACACCGACGTCCTGGTGTTCGGGCACAGCCACATCCCCTGGGATACGACGACGGCAACGGGATTGCGTCTGCTGAATCCCGGCTCGCCGACCGATCGCCGTCGGCAGCCGTTTTGCACCTATATGACTGCCGCCGCGAAAAGCGGGGCCCTCACAGACGTGGTGCTCCATCGTGTCGAGCAAAAGCTCGGCGACACAGCCCGCACACATACTTAGCTTGTATACAGAGGTATTATGACGACAGTGCAGTCTCATACCGACCTCGTCACCGAGGTGTTCAGCGTGGTGGGCAGATTCCGTCGGCAACTGCGGCGGTCAGCCGGTCGCGCGTTCGACTCCACTCGCCTGTCCGAGTCGCAGTCCGAGTTGCTGTGGCTCGTCCGCCGCCGGCCCGGGATCTCGGTCAGCGCCGCCGCCGCCGAACTCGGACTGGTGCCCAACACCGCCTCGACATTGGTGTCCAGGCTGGTGGCCGACGGCTTGCTGGTGCGGACCGTCGACGCAACCGACCGCCGCGTCGGCCAATTGCGGCTCGCCGAGCCCGCGCAGCAGATGGTCGATGCGTCTCGGGCCGCCCGACGAGCCGCACTGTCCGAGGTGCTCGGCGAACTTGACGACCGTCAAATCGATGCCCTGGCAAAGGGATTGGAGGTCCTAGGCACGATGACCCGACTATTGCAGGAGCGACGTTCATGACCGGATCGCTACCGATGGCGATCGACTGCCGGCACCTGACCTTTCGCTATGGCGGATTCACCGCTGTCGACGACCTGACGCTGCAGGTAAGACCCGGCGAAACGATGGGTTTGCTCGGCCCCAACGGCGCCGGCAAGACAACGCTGGTGCGGATGCTGACCACATTGACCCCGGTGCAGACCGGCGAACTGCGCATCTTCGGCATGGACGCCCGCCGGCAGACCATGGACATTCGAAGCAACGTGGGCTATGTGCCGCAACAGCTTTCGATAGAGCCGGCGCTGACCGGCAGACAGAACGTGCAATGGTTCGCGCGGCTGTACGGGGTGCGACGCGCCGACCGGACCGACCGAGTGAACCAGGCGCTGGAGGCCATGAACCTGCTCGACGTCGCCGATCGGCTGGCGTCGACCTACTCGGGTGGCATGATCCGCCGCCTGGAAGTGGCGCAAGCGCTGGTGAACCGGCCCTCGCTGCTGGTGCTCGACGAACCGACCGTGGGGCTGGATCCGATTGCCCGCGACCGGGTGTGGACTCAAGTGCAGAACATGCAGGCGCAGTTCGGGATGACGGTGCTGCTCACCACCCACTACATGGAAGAGGCCGACGCGCTGTGTGATCGGGTGGCGCTGATGCATCATGGTGCGCTCCGGGCCGTGGGGACACCCGCCAGGTTGAAGGCCCAGATTTCCAAGGGGTCAGCTCAGGCAACACTCGAGGATGTGTTCCGTCACTACGCGGACTGCGGATTGGACGACGAGGCCGAGGAATCGCCGGGCATCCGTGAAATCCGTTCCAGCAGAAGGGCTGCCCGTCGTGCAGGTTGACACAGTCGGTAACGCGGCCAACGCTACGCTCGTTCGGGCTCCCCGTGGCTGGCAACGGGCCGGCGCCACGTTGAGCCGGATCAGCACGTTCGCGATCGTCGAACTGCAGAAGCTGCAACATGATCGCACCGAGCTGGTGACCCGGATGGTGCAGCCCGCGCTGTGGTTGTTGATCTTCGGTACCACGTTCAGCCATCTGCACGTCATCAATACCGGGAAGGTGTCCTATCTGGCGTTTTTGGCGCCCGGCATCATCGCACAATCGGCGCTGTTCATCTCCATCTTCTATGGGGTGCAGATCATTTGGGATCGAGACGCGGGAATCCTGGCCAAAATCATGGTGACCCCGGCTCCGCCGTCGGCGCTGATCACCGGCAAGGCATTCGCGGCCGGCGTGCGATCGGTGGCACAGGTCGTCGGGGTGATGGCGTTGGCGTATCTGATGAACGTCGGCCTGACCATCAATCCGCTGCGGATCCTGGCGGCGATGGGCACGGTGATGCTCGGTGCCGCGTTCTTCGCGTGCCTGTCGATGACGCTGGCCGGGCTGGTGCGCAATCGCGATCGCCTGATGGGTATCGGGCAAGCGATCACCATGCCGTTGTTCTTCGCATCCAATGCCCTCTACCCGGTCGACGTCATGCCGGCCTGGCTGCACGTGCTGAGCCGCGTCAACCCGTTGAGCTACCAGGTCGACGCGCTGCGCGCGCTGCTGATCGGCACGCCATTCAACCCGTTGGACATCGTCGTGTTGCTGGTGGCCGCCGTGCTCGGAATCGCTGCGGCGTCAAAGCTGTTGCGCCGCTTGGTCTCCTAGGTCCGGCGAGCAGACGCAAAATCCCCTGATTTCGGCACGAAACGGGTGATTTTGCGTCTGCTCGCGCTTGGCAACGCAGCACGTCCGAGTCCGCGCCGACGCTCAATCGTTAGCCAACCGCGACGTCGGTCCCCGGCCGTGACAACCGAAGTACGCAATCTCCCTGTGTTTGACTCGCCCAGAACGAGATTCCACCGCCATCCGCGGCACCTGGAAGTAGTTGAAAGTTAGGGAGCTATGTCGTTCTTCGAAGGAATGCGAAAGTTGCGGGGCACCACGGCAACTTGGCCACGGCGGCTCGCTATCGCGGCGGTAGGGGCTGGCCTGTTGTCCGGCCTGGTCGCCGTCGTCGGCGGCATGGGGACCGCGGGGGCGTTCTCCAAGCCTGGCCTTCCAGTGGAATACCTGCAGGTGCCGTCACCGTCGATGGGCCGCAACATCAAAGTGCAATTCCAAGGCGGCGGGCAACACGCGATCTACCTGCTCGACGGCCTTCGAGCCCAAGACGACTACAACGGCTGGGACATCAATACCCCGGCCTTCGAGGAGTTCTACCAGTCGGGGCTCTCGGTGGTCATGCCGGTCGGCGGCCAGTCCAGCTTCTACAGCAACTGGTATCAGCCGTCGCAGGGCAACGGCCAGAACTACACCTACAAGTGGGAGACGTTCCTGACCCAGGAGATGCCCGCCTGGCTGCAGGCCAACAAGCAGGTTTCGCCGGCCGGCAATGCGGCCGTTGGCCTTTCGATGTCGGGTGGCGCGGCGCTGATCCTGGCGGCCTATTACCCGCAGCAGTTCCCCTACGCCGCTTCGTTGTCGGGCTTCCTCAACCCGTCGGAAGGGTGGTGGCCGACGCTGATCGGTCTGGCGATGAACGACTCGGGCGGCTACAACGCCAACAGCATGTGGGGCCCGTCCACCGACCCGGCGTGGAAGCGCAACGACCCGATGGTGCAGATTCCACGGCTGGTGGCCAACAACACCCGCATCTGGGTCTACTGCGGTAACGGCACACCGAGCGACCTCGGCGGCGACAACATGCCGGCGAAGTTCCTGGAAGGGCTGACCCTGCGCACCAACCAGACGTTCCAGAGCACTTATGCGGCCTCGGGCGGACACAACGGTGTGTTCAACTTCCCCACCAACGGGACACATTCGTGGCCGTACTGGAACCAGCAGCTGATGGCCATGAAGCCCGACATCCTGCAGGTGCTCAACGCCGGCGGTAACCCGGCATAGCGCCCGAAACATTCCCCAAGCCGGCATCGGCAGCAGTGCAACGGCCAGCGCTGCTGCCGATGCTTTTTGGCCGCTACTCCACCTTCTGCTGTTCTTGGCTGTTCTCCAGCAGAGCGCGGCGGTCCTGGTGGAAGTAGGTGTACGCGGTCGTCAACGCGCACACGATCGCGGCCATCCCGAGCATCTGCGTCCCGCTGACGAACAAACTGATGACACCGCCCACCGTGGCTCCGAAGATGAAGCTGCTCAGCAGCAGAAAATAACCCAACCAGTCCGCGGCCCGTCCGCCGGCGATGTGCCGCTCGATGCCTTGGCCCATTTTCACCAGCGTGCCGGTGACATAGCTCAGCGGCACCGAAACCTCGCCGTTCTTGACGAACGACGTGTTCAACGCCCCGACGCCGAACACCACCACCATGATCGGAATGAAATCCAGCTGAGTCTGGCTCCACTTGCCGACGATGATGTCGATCGCGGTGGCGAGCAGCAGGCTGAACGTGGTCAATACGGTCGGGCCGTGCGGGTGCGCCACCCAGAAATGCCGCCGGCACACCGAGGCGACCACGACGCCCGATACGAAGCACAACAGCAGCAGCCCCGCCGTCACCGACAACACCACGTCGTTGCGGAAATAACCGAGGATGGCTCGTTGCGCGTTGCCCGTCATGAACGTCACGAAGTATCCGGCGGAGTGGGTGAATGCGGTTGCACCCAATACGCCTGCCAGGGCGGCCAGCACCCAGGACAGCCGCGACTCGCTGTTGAATATCTCGTTCTCCACGCGCCAACCTTATGCAGCCGTGAGGCGAGCGATCGACCGCAGTGGGATCGGCAGCCAGCCGGGCCGATGCCGCGCCTCATAACCTGTCTCGTAAACGGCCTTGTCCAGCTCGTAGGCGGCCAGCAACAGTGCCGAATCCCGTGGGTCGACGCCGGACGCCGCCGCGTAGCCGTCACAGAACGCGGTGTGATTGCGCTGCACCCATTCCCGGGCCCGGGCGGCGCGCTGTTTGTCTGGGTTCTGGGACGCCTGGTCGACCAGCGGCCCGTAAGCCGCGTACTCATAGGACCGCAACACCCCGGCCACGTCCCGTAACGGTGAGTCCGGCGCCCGCCGCTCGTCCAAGGGCTGACCGGGTTCGCCTTCGAAGTCGATCAGCAGCCAGCTTTCCGGGGTGCGCAGCACCTGCCCCAAGTGCAGGTCACCGTGCACCCGCTGAACCACGATCCGCTCTCCGGTTAGTTTGCGGAATTGCTCTTCGATGGTGGCCGCATACGGACCCAGGTCCGGGACCGTCGCAACCGTCGACGACAACCGCTTGAGCATGGTGTCCACCGGAAATGTCGCGTGAGCGGTGCCCAATCGGTCGGCGAGGGTGGCATGTACGGAGGCGACGGCTTCGCCGAGCCGGTACGACTCGCCGGCGAAATCGCCGCCCACTTCGTGGGCATACAGGTCACCTTCGGCGAAAAGGTCACGGACGCTGGCCGTCGCCATCGCCCAGCCCTCGGCGGCGTTGGGCTCGTATTCGGTCACCATGCCCAGCGGGCACGCCTGCTGTTCCGACTGACCGGGAGCGGTGAGCTCATAGACGCCGAGCAAACGTGCCACATGCGGATTGCCGGCCCGGCCCAGTACCCTGCCCAGTTCGATATCGGGGTTGATGCCGTTGCTGACCCGGCGGAACACCTTGAGGATCGCCTGCGGGTCGAAGATCACGCTGGTATTGGATTGCTCGGCGTCGAGAACGCGCGGGTACGCGTCCAGCGCCAGTTCGACGCCGGGTTCAGCGGCGAACCGCACTTCGATGCCCGTCGACTCTCGCACCGCCGACGAATCGATCAGCGACAGCAGGTATTGCGGCGCGCTCGCGTCATACAGCGCGTCGAAACCGGTGCGATCGTCCGCCGCGCCAATTGTGGCCACCGTGCTGAACTCGAAGATCGGCGCGGAATCCCAGCCCACGATCACCTGGTAGCGCTCGGAGGAACCGTCGGTATAGGCGACGTCGACCAGTACCAGGTCGAGGTTGTCGCGCAGTGGGACGACCACGCTCGGCTCGGCGGTCCTGAGCTCGCGGCTGCGGCCGGCGTACCAACGCTGCTGCGGCAGCCACTCTGACCACGGCAGCTTGGCCGCCAGCTGGGCTGGAGAGGTCATCCTGTGCTGCTCCTCCTCATCGCTAAGCTCTGCGGCCCGGTCACGGGTGCTCCTCATCCCACTCGGACAACTGGAACCAGTAGAACCCGTGTCCCGGCAGCGTGAGCAGATAGGGCAGGTGACCGATACGCGGGAAATGCACCTGCCCGGTCAGCTCGACCGGCGTGTAGTTGTTCCAATGCTGCAGGTTCAGCTCGATGGGCTGGGGAAATCGTGACAAGTTGTTGACGCACAAGACGGTGTCGCCGTGCTCGCCCGGCGCCTGCCGCACGAAGGCCAAGACCGAGGGATTGGACCCGCCCAGCTCCTGGAACGACCCGACCGCGAACGCCTGATGCCTGCGACGCACAGCCAGCATCGTGCGGGTGAAGTTGAGCAGCGACGTCGAGGTGTCGCGTTGGGCCTCGACGTTGACGGCCTGGTAGCCGTACACGGGATCCTGGCTGGGCGGCAGATACAGACGACCCGGGTTGGCGGTGGAGAAGCCGGCGTTGCGGTCGGGCGTCCACTGCATCGGCGTGCGGACGCCGTCGCGATCCCCCAGCCAGATCACGTCGCCCATGCCGATCTCGTCGCCGTAGTAGAGCACCGGCGAGCCCGGCAGCGACATCAGCAACGCGGTGAACAACTCGATCTGGTTGCGGTCGTTGTCCAGCAGCGGAGCCAACCGCCGGCGGATGCCGACGTTGGCCTTCATCCGGGGATCTTTCGCGTACTCGGAGTACATGTAGTCGCGTTCTTCGTCGGTGACCATCTCCAGCGTCAACTCGTCGTGGTTGCGCAGGAAGATGCCCCACTGAGCCAGGTCCGGGATGGGTGGTGTCTGGGCCAGGATCTCCGAGATCGGAAACCGCGACTCGCGGCGGACCGCCATGAAGATGCGCGGCATCAGCGGGAAGTGGAACGCCATGTGACATTCGTCGCCGCCGGTGGTCGGGTCGCCGAAGTACTCGACCACGTCGGCGGGCCACTGATTGGCCTCGGCCAGCAACACCCGGCCCGGGAATTCGTCGTCGACCACTTTGCGGACCCGCTTGAGGAACGCGTGCGTCTCGGGCAGGTTCTCGCAATTGGTGCCTTCGCGTTCGAACAGGTAGGGCACCGCGTCCAGCCGGAAGCCGTCGATACCCAGCCCCAACCAGAACCGGATGACGTCGATCATCGCCTCTTGCACGGCCGGGTTGTCGTAGTTCAGGTCCGGCTGGTGTGAGAAGAACCGGTGCCAGTAGAACTGGCGGCGCACCGGGTCGAAGGTCCAGTTCGACTCTTCGCTGTCCACGAAGATGATCCGGGCATCGGTGTACTTCTCGCTGGTGTCGCTCCAGACGTAGTAGTCACCGTAGGGACCGTCGGGATCCCGGCGGGACTCCTGAAACCACGGATGCGACTCGGATGTGTGATTCATCACCAAATCGGTGATTACCCGGATTCCGCGCTGGTGCGCGGCGTCGAGCAGGGCCACGAAGTCGTCGACCGTGCCGAACTCCGGCAGCACCTTGTAGAAGTCGCGGATGTCGTACCCGCCGTCGCGCAGCGGTGAGTCGTAAAACGGCGGCAGCCAGATGCAATCGATGCCGAGCCACTGTAGGTAGTCCAGCCGGTCGATCAGCCCACGCAAGTCCCCGGAGCCGTCCGCGCTGGCGTCGTAGAACGCCCGGACCAACACCTCGTAGAAAACTGCGTGTTTGAACCAGGTGGGGTCGGCGGGAAGCTTGGTGGCGTTGCCGAAGTCCTCGACGTTGGGGTGTTCGACGACCCCGCCCTCGACGTGACTGCCCTCTGGCGAGTGGTGGGAATGGTGCTCGACAACCTGGACAGCGCGGTCTGCGTCGTTCATCAATTCCACGATGCCACGTGTACCCGACGCGCGTCGTGCGGAATCATGCCCGGAACATGGTTAGTCACAATCGAATTGGCGGACGGGCAGTATACCGACCTCAGGCTGGGGGCCCATCTCCCAACACGACGTTCACCGTGCGGGTCTCGCCGGTCTTGGTGCGCAGGGTCACCGCGATCGTGTCTCCGGGGTGATGCGGGACCAGCACATCAGCCATCGCAGTGGCCGAGGTGACCGGGACTCCGTCGACAGCGGTGATGACGTCGCCGACGCCGATGCCGGCTCCCGCGGCGGGGCCGGTGGCGACGACGCGTTCCACCCGCGCACCGCCCCGGTTATCCACGACACCGATGCCGAGGAAGGCCGTCGGGCCGATGTGCACGGTGTTCGAGCCGGCGCCGCCGCGGATGGCGTTGGCGACTCCCATCGCCTGACCGATTGGAATGGCGAAGCCCTGTCCCCCGGACATCTTGTAGCTTTCGGTGGCCGCCGTGTTGACGCCGACGACCTGCCCGGCCTGGTTGACCAGCGGCCCACCTGAGTCACCCGGCTTGATCGGGGCGTCGACCTGGATCAACCCGCCCAGCGTCTCGGTGGCCCCGGTCAGGGTGTCGGTGGCCTGCACGGTCTGGTTGAGCGCGACCACGCGCCCGGACACCGCCGTGGGCGCTCCCCCCGCGCCACCGGCGTTGCCCAGCGCGACCAGCGGCTCACCGACCGTCACCCCGCCGCCGATCGCGGCCGAGGGCAGGCCGCCGGCCCCGCGCAGCTGCAGCACCGCGACGTCGTGGCTGCGGTCGTAGCCGATCACGTCGACGCCGTAGGTGCGGCCGTCGGCGACGCTGAACGCGCTGATGTCGGTGGCGCCGGAGATCACATGGTTGTTGGTCAGCACCACGCCGTTGGGGTCGATGACGATGCCGGTCCCCGCGCCGACCGCGTTGTTGTAACCGAACCTGGTGCTGATGTCGACAACCTGCGGCGCAACCGTCGACGCGGCGTCCAGCGGTAGCAGAGGCCGGTCGGCGAACCGGTCGAGCGCCACCGTCCCGGGCGGCGCGGCCTGGGCCGGCGCAGTGGCCAGGCCCAAGGCCAGCCCGGCCGCGGCCAGCACGCTGACCAACCATGACCACCTGAGGAAGCGGTGGTGCGCTTTGCTCATCGGAGTAACCTCCTGCGTCGGGGAAGAACCAGAATTGTCTCAGCCTTCGGGTCTGGGCTGCACGGCAACATCTAGATCACCGTAGTCCAGGTAGCCAACTCGGTCGCTTTCAAGCAGTGTCACCGGGCGTGGGCCGGATGGGATGGGTGAGGTGGTGACTGACGTCACCGACCATGTCGATGAGCGTGAGGTCGCGGTAGGAATAGCGCCAATCGTCGTCGACGCGTTCGAAGCGGTCGTGGTAGCGGCCGGCGACGATGGTTTGCAACGGAAACCCGTCGGTCTGCTGCAGCACCATGTAGTAGCTGCGGCACTCGGCCGTGCCGGCTGCCTCGTTGATGTCGATGATCGGGTTGCTTACCACGTGCTTGGTTCGGGGCGTCCCGTCCGGATAGAGCCGGATCAGCGACGTCCAGATCCCCAGCAGCCGGGTGGCGTCGACGGTGTCGCGGTCTGGGTCGGGGCCGCCGATCCGGATGCGGGCGTGCTCGAACAGCTCGGCCGCTCCCGCCAGGTCGCCGGTGTCGATGCATTCGGCATACCGGTAGAGAAGGTTTGCGATCTGCGCCTCGGCCTGCATGGGGCCAAGTTAACGCAGCCGCAGCCCTTCTAAGCTGGTTCGGTGAGCCAATTCGATCTGGCGGTCAGGTTCGCAGGTTCCCCGGTGGCGCGGCTGGCCACCGTCACCCCCGAAGGCAAGCCCCACCTGGTTCCGGTGGTGTTCGCGGTCGATCAAGACCGCATTTACACCGCCGTAGACGCGAAGCCCAAGACGACGCAGCGGCTGCGCCGGCTGACCAACATCGAGCACAATCCGCACGTCAGCCTGCTTGTCGACCATTACGCCGAGGACTGGACACAGCTGTGGTGGGTCCGGGCCGACGGCGAGGCCACGATCCACGCCGGCGACGAGGTGGCGCGCACCGGATACCGGCTGTTGCGGGCCAAATACGTTCAGTACCAATCGGTTCCGTTGAATGGTCCGGTAATCGTGGTCACGGTACGCCGCTGGGCCGGCTGGCAGGCCTGAGCCGTTCAGCCGCGATGCATGCCGCCCGACCCTTGTGTTGGGCGGCGGTTCGGGGAAAAGTTGCTTACTGCCTTCTGTGGTCTGGAACACACCGGAGGGACCCTGCCCGGTTGCGGGTCGATCGAAGCTGCCCGGGAGAACTGGAGGAATGCCATGGCGGACAGAGCGAGTGCTTCCCAGGGAGCGGGAGCGGCTCCCACTGCGGACGGCCCAGGGGGCATTCGCAACGTGGTCCTGGTCGGGCCGTCAGGGGCCGGCAAGACCACCCTTGTCGAGGCCTTGCTCGTCGCGGCCGGCGTCCTGAACCGTCCGGGTTCGGTGAGCGAGGGCACGACGGTCTGCGACTTCGACGACGCCGAGATCCGCCAACAGCGCTCGGTCGGCCTGGCGGTGGCGTCGCTGTCGTACGACGGCGTCAAGGTCAACCTGGTCGACACCCCCGGGTACGCCGACTTCGTCGGTGAGTTGCGGGCCGGACTGCGGGCGGCCGATTGCGCGCTGTTCGTCATCGCCGCCAACGAAGGGGTCGACGAACCCACCAAATCTCTGTGGCAGGAATGCAGCCAGGTCGGCATGCCCCGCGCGGTGGTGATCACCAAGCTCGACCACGCCCGGGCGAACTACGCCGAGGCTCTGGACGCGGCGCAGAATGCGTTCGGCGACAAAGTCTTACCTCTTTACCTGCCGACCAGCGACGGTCTGATCGGACTGCTGTCACAGACCCGCTACACCTACTCCGCCGGCAAGCGCACCGTAGGCCCGCCGGACCCGGCGGATGCCGACCGCATCGAGGAGGCCCGCGGCAGCCTGATCGAGGGAATCATCGAGGAATCCGAGGACGAGTCGCTGATGGACCGCTACCTCGGCGGCGAGACCATCGACGAGTCGGTGCTGATCGAAGACTTGGAGCGGGCCGTTGCCCGCGGTTCGTTCTTCCCGGTCATCCCGGTGTGCAGTGGTACCGGGGTGGGCACCCTGGAGCTGCTCGAGGTGGCCACCCGCGGCTTCCCCTCGCCGATGGAACATCCGCTGCCGGAAGTCTTTACGCCGGCGGGGGCTCCGCATGCCGAGTTGGCCTGTGACCCCGATGCGCCGTTGCTGGCAGAGGTGGTGAAGACGACGTCGGACCCCTACGTCGGCAGGGTCAGCCTGGTCCGGGTGTTCTCCGGGACCATCAGGCCCGACGCGACGGTTCACGTGTCGGGCCATTTTGCGTCGTTCTTCGGCGGGTCCAACGGGTCCGGGAGCAGCCACCCGGACCACGACGAGGACGAGCGCGTGGGCGTGCTGTCGTTCCCGCTGGGCAAACAGCAACGGCCGGCACCGGCGGCGGTGGCCGGCGACATCTGTGCGATCGGCAAGCTGAGCCGCGCCGAAACCGGTGACACCCTGTCCGACAAGTCCGAACCGCTGGTGCTGAAACCCTGGACCATGCCCGAACCGCTGCTGCCGGTGGCCATTCAGGCGCACGCCAAGGCCGACGAGGACAAGCTGTCGGTGGGCTTGGGCCGGTTGGCTGCCGAAGATCCGACGCTGCGGATCGAGCAGAACCAGGAAACACACCAGATAGTGCTGTGGTGCATGGGCGAAGCCCACGCCGGTGTGGTGCTCGACGCGCTGGCCAACCGCTATGGGGTGACCGTCGATACGGTGGACCTTCGCGTTCCGCTGCGAGAAACGTTCGCGGGCAAGGCCAAAGGCCACGGCCGGCACATCAAGCAGTCCGGCGGCCACGGCCAGTACGGGGTGTGCGACATCGAGGTGGAGCCGCTGCCGGAGGGTTCGGGGTTTGAGTTCGTCGACAAGGTGGTCGGCGGGGCGGTGCCGCGCAACTACATCCCCAGTGTGGAGAAGGGTATTCGCGCGCAGATGGAGAAAGGCGTGCACGCCGGTTACCCGGTGGTCGACCTGCGCGTCACGCTGTTCGACGGCAAGGCGCACAGCGTGGACTCCTCGGACTTTGCGTTCCAGATGGCCGGCGCGCTGGCGCTGCGGGAGGCGGCCGCCGCGACGAAAGTGGTTCTGCTGGAACCCATCGACGAGATCTCGGTGCTGGTGCCCGACGATTACGTCGGCGCGGTCATGGGTGATTTGTCCAGTCGTCGGGGCCGGGTGCTCGGCACCGAGGCCGCGGGGCACGAACGCACCGTGGTCAAGGCCGAAGTGCCTCAGGTCGAGCTGACCCGGTATGCGATCGACCTGCGCTCGCTGGCGCACGGGGCCGCGTCGTTCACCCGTTCGTTCGTCCGCTACGAACCGATGCCCGAACATGCGGCCGCCAAGGTGAAAAGCTCGGCGTGACAGTCAGGTCGTGCCTCCGAATTGCTGGGCCACGGCACGTCGGTCCAGCGACCCTTTGGCGGTGTGCGGCAATACGCTGACCTCCTGAAAGCTGGCCGGCACCTCGAACGCGGCCAACCGCTCGCGGCAGAACGCGGCGAGTTCGTCGGCTGCCGGCGCGGGCGACACGCGCGGGACGACCGCGGCGGCCACCGTCTCGCCGTACATTTTGTCCGGCACACCGAACACCGCTACCTCCAACACATTTGGATGGCCAGCGAGCACGCCCTCGACGCGTTCCGGGGAAATCTTCTCGCCGCCACGGTTGATCAGTTCCTTGATCCGGCCGCGGATGCACAGGTCACCCGCCACCGACAGTGATCCCAGATCGCCGGTGCGCAGCCATCCGTCGGTGAAGTTGGCCGCGGTTATCTCCGGGTCGCCGAGGTAGCCGCGCACCACCGTCGGCCCGCGCAGCCACACCTCTCCGACCGCGCCCGCATCGAGCGGATGCCCGTCCGGCCCGGCGATGCGGATCTGTGGGCCGGTGGAGCGCCCGACCAGACCGGTTGCACCAGAAGGGCTTTCGGTGCTGTCGATGCTGGTGGTGCTAACTTGGTGGGTGGCCTCGGTCATCCCGAACGCGCACACCACCGGCGCCGAGAACTCGTCGTGCAGCGCTTGCGCGGTCTCCGGGGTGAGCGGCGCGCTACAGCTGCGGATGAAGCGCAGCGTGGCTCTATGGGTGGGTGATTCGCTTTTGGCGCGTTCCAGCAGGATCTGGTGGATGGTGGGCACCGCGGTGTACCAGGTGGCCCCGACCGCCGCGATGTCGTCCCAGAACGTGTGCGCCGAGAATCGCCCGCCGGCCGGCAGCGACACCGTCCCGCCCGATGCCAGGCTGGACAGCAACGCGGCGACCAGCCCGTGGCCGTGATACAGCGGCATCACCGCGACGGTCGCGTCCTGCGGCCCGAGGCGATAGCCGGCGACGATGGCCCGGATCGAGGTGGCGATGTTGGCGTGGGTCCACGGGACCATCTTCGGCAGGCCCGTCGTCCCCCCGGTGAACATGATCATCGCGTCGTCGTCGCGCAGCCCGTTCGGCGCCGACGCCACCTGGTTCGGTGCGGTGTCAGCGTCGAGGTGGACGCGGTCGCTGGCCACCGAGACCCGCCAGCGCAGCAGCGCCGGTTCGCGCTGATCGTCGGACGCGTCGCCGTCGACCAGCACCACCCGCGCGCGGGCCGCCTCGGTCCGGGCGCGCTGGTCGCCGACGGGCAGGGCCGGGTCCAGTGGGACGACGATCAAGCCCGCCCGGGAGGCCGCCAACAGGCTGACGACGAACTCGGCGTTGCTGCCGGCCCGCAACGCGACCCGATCACCCGGTTGCAGGCCCTGCCGCTGAAGGTGGCCGGCCAGGTCGTCGACCAGGCGGACGAGGTCGGCGTAGCTGATCGTTGTCCGATCGGACCCGACGACGAGCGCTGCGGCTGCCGGCCGCTGGGTGGCGGTCGCCTGGACCAGGTCGGCAATGCGCGCGTCCATGCCCGACAGTATGGCTGCGTGACGCGGTTGCTCGAAATCGACGCCAGCGCGACGCCCACTCGCAAAAGTTCGCGCTAGCGTCGACTTCGCGCAGCAGTGTGGGAACCGAAGGAGTCGCTCATGTCCAGCAAGACCGACGGCTTCCACCTCGTCGTGGACGCCCTCAAGGCCAACGACGTGGCCACCATTTACGGCCTGGTCGGCATCCCGATCACCGATCTCGCCCGTGTCGCCCAGGCATCCGGCATCCGTTTCATCGGTTTCCGGCACGAAACTTCGGCCGGTAACGCGGCCGCCGCCGCCGGGTTCTTGAACCGACGCCCGGGTGTTTGCCTGACGACGTCCGGGCCTGGTTTTCTCAACGGCCTGCCGGCCTTGGCCAACGCGACTACAAACTGCTTCCCGATGATCCAGATCTCCGGCTCGAGCCGGCGGCCTCTGGTGGATCTGCAGCGCGGCGACTACCAGGACCTCGACCAGCTCGGCGCCGCAAGGCCGTTCGCCAAGGCGGCTTATCGGATCGGCCGCGTCGAGGACATCGGGCTCGGCGTCGCGCGGGCCGTTCGCACCGCGAGCTCCGGCCGCCCGGGCGGCGTCTACCTCGACATCCCGGGCGAGGTCCTGAGCCAAGCGATGGCGGCCTCTGCCGCCGCCGGCACGATATGGCGCGTCGTCGACCCGGCTCCGCGGCAGCCGCCGGCACCCGAGGCGGTCGATCGCGCGCTGGAAGTGCTCGCGGGGGCGCAGCGGCCGCTGATCGTGCTCGGCAAGGGCGCGGCCTACGCGCAGGCTGACGACGTCATCCGGGAATTCGTGGAGACCACCGGGATGCCGTTCCTGCCGATGTCGATGGCGAAGGGGCTGCTGCCCGATTCGCATCCGCAGTCCGCGGCCGCGGCGCGATCCTTGGCGATAGCCCGCGCTGACACCGTCCTGCTGGTTGGCGCCCGGCTCAACTGGCTGCTCGGCCATGGCGAGTCTCCGCAATGGTCGGCCGATGCCACGTTCGTCCAAATCGACATCGCCGCTGCGGAATTCGATAGCAACCGGCCGATTGCCGCACCGGTGAGCGGCGACATCGCCTCGGCGATGTCCGCATTGCTCGACGGCGTGCGCGCACGTCCCGTCGTCGCTCCCCGGCAATGGGTAACCGAGCTCACTGAGCGAAAGGTGAGCAACGAGGCCAAAATGCATCGTCGGCTGGCAGAAAACCCCCATCCCATGCGGTTCTACAACGCGCTGGGCGCCATTCGCGCTGTGCTGCAGGATAATTCGGATGTCTATGTGGTGAACGAAGGGGCCAACGCATTAGACCTTGCCCGGAATGTCATCGACATGGAATTGCCGCGGCATCGGCTGGACACCGGGACTTGGGGCGTGATGGGGATCGGCATGGGCTATGCAATCGCCGCCGCGGTCGAGACCGGCAAGCCGGTGGTGGCGATCGAGGGGGACAGCGCATTTGGGTTCAGCGGCATGGAGATTGAGACCATCTGCCGATACCGACTGCCGGTGACCGTCGTCATCCTCAACAACGGCGGCGTCTATCGCGGTGACGAAGTCGCGGCCGTCGGCGAAGACCCGGCGCCGACGGTGCTGAGTGGGCAGGCTCGGCACGAGCTGATCGCGGAGGCATTCGGCGGCAAGGGATACCACGTCACGACGCCGCACGAACTGCGCTCGGCGCTGTCTGAGGCGCTCGCGACGCAGGGACCGTCGATTGTCAACTGTGTGCTCGACACGGCTGCCGGGGTGGAAAGTGGCCACCTGGCGGGCCTCAACCCGGCCAGTGCGGCCACCCGCGCGCCGAGTTCGGTCGGCGCCGACGGGTGACGGTCGGCAGTACCCGGTATCGGGGTGGAAGTCGTCCCGGACGTTCAAACGGAGAATTCCCCCGCCGCGGGCTGCCGAGCGCCGCTAATATTGCGGCCAAGCTAACAGACGAGTGTTTGCTAGAGATATCTATAGGGTAGAGCCGACTAGAATAGTTCCATGTTCATCGCACCATCTCGGAGAGTGAAGCCCTTGCGTCGAGCAGTTCGTTATCTGTTCGTTATGGTCGCAATCTCGGCGATGACCATGGCAGGACCGGTCACCCGCAGCGTTGCGGCGGTTCCCGCACCCCGGCCGGTTCCGGGCGTGGAGTCGGTTTTGCCGGCCAACGGTGCGGTGGTCGGGGTGGGCCATCCGGTTGTGGTGACGTTCACCGCCCCGGTTGCCGATCGTGCCGCGGCCCAGCGGTCCATTCGCGTGCTCTCTCCGAGCAACTTGACCGGACACTTCGAATGGGTCGAGAACAACGTCGTGCAGTGGGTGCCAGACCACTATTGGCCCAGCCATACCCGCGTCTCAGTCGAGGTACAGGGTCTGGGCACCGGCTTCGAAACCGGTGATGCATTGCTGGGCGTCGCCAGCATCTCCGCGCACACCTTCACCGTGAGCAAAAACGGCGAGGTGCTCCGCACGATGCCCGCGTCGATGGGTAAGCCCAGCCGCCCGACGCCTATCGGCAACTTCAGCGCGATGTCCAAAGAGCGCACCGTCGTGATGGACTCCCGCACCATCGGTATCCCGCTGAGCTCACCCGACGGCTACCGAATCGTCGCCTCGTACGCGGTGCGTGTCACTTCGAGCGGCGTTTACGTGCACTCGGCCCCGTGGTCAGTGGACTCGCAGGGCTACGCCAACGTCAGTCACGGTTGCATCAATCTGAGTCCGGACAACGCCGCCTGGTACTTCAACATGGTGAACATCGGCGACCCGATCAACGTGGTTGCTTGACCATCGCCGCGCTAACCGCAACGGCCACAGGCAAATTCCAATATTTCGTCGAAACGTGCTGCGGCCGAGTCAGTTTGGCAGTTTGCCCTTCAACGCGGCGTCCTGCTTACGGCCGATATCTTTTGCAAACTCGGGATCCGTCGGGTCGTTGGGCGCGCTGTCGAATTCCAGGCTGACCAACGCCTTGCCCTGGGTGAACAACAAGACGGTCACCGCTTGGGAATTGTCCGGCGCCGCCCCGGAGATGATTGCCCCGCCGTCGCCGACGTCGGCGGGCTGCCAGGTGCCGGTGACCTTGCTGGCGTAGTTGTTCTTGGTGTTCTCGAGTCCTAACTTCGCCGTCTTGGCTTCATTGACCAGCAAGATGCTGTCGCCGATGCGGCGGCTGTTGTCCCCGTTGGTAAACAGCTGCGAGACACCTGGGGCGCCGTTCGGATTCTGCACCGGGTCGGAGGCGCTGAAATCCTGGCCGATATCGGTCACCGGGATCAGCAAATTCGTGTAGTCGGCCTTCGGTGGATATGGCGGGCCGGCCGACGTGCTCGGGGCGATGGACGGCAACGACCCTGGGCTCTCACCGGGGCCGCAGCCGGTGGTCGCGGCGCTCACCACGACGGTGACCACCGCGCAGCCGGCGAGTGTTTTCCGAGAAAGCTTCATGGCATTCCTTCCAAACCCGTCACCAGTGTGCCGCGGCGCCTGACGCTACTGGGAATCGTGGGCGGGAACAAGGGCGCCGCTCCCGCTGTTGCGCACCGGCATGGGCCGCGATTATCGGCAGGTTAGGAGTTCACAATGACGGCTGCAGTGGCGCGCGCCGTACGGTTCGACCGTTACGGGGGCCGGGATGTGTTGTACGTGGCGGACATCGACATGCCGACGCCAGGCCCGGGGGAGGTGGTGGTCGAAGTTCGCGCCGCGGGGATCAACCCCGGCGAGGCCGGCATCCGGGTGGGAGCGATGCACGAGATGTTCCCGGCCACCTTCCCGTCCGGCGAGGGCAGCGACCTCGCCGGCGTCGTGACGGCGGTGGGCCCTGGAGTCACCGAATTGGCGGTCGGCGACGAGGTGCTGGGATTCAGCCTCCGCCGGTCCAGCCACGCCACCCACACGGCCGTGCCGGTGGGCCAGCTGATCCGCAAACCTCCTGAATTGAGTTGGGCGGTCGCGGGATCGCTGTATGTGGTCGGCGCGACGGCCTACGCGGCGGTCCGGGCGGTCGCGCCCCAGCCGGGCGAGACGGTCGCCGTCTCTGCGGCCGCCGGTGGAGTCGGCAGCCTGGTCGTGCAGCTATTGGTCCTGCGCGAGGCGGTGGTCCTGGGTATTGCGGGGCCGGGCAACGCGGACTGGCTGCGCACGCATGGCGTCACGCCGATCGCATATGGAGACGGGCTGGCCGAACGGCTGCGGGACGCGGCGCCGGACGGGATTGACGCATTCATCGACCTCTTCGGTCCGGAGTACGTCCAGCTCGCCGTCGACCTCGGCGTCGCACCCGAGCGGATCGACACCATCATCTCGTTTCAGAAAGCCGCCGAGGTCGGCGCGAAAACCGAAGGCAGCATGGAAGCGTCGACACCGGAAGTGCTTTCCGAGATCGCCGGCCTGATCGCCAGCGGCGCCATCGACTTCGACGTCGCCGCGACCTATCCGCTGGAGCGGGTGGCCGACGCGTTCGAAGAACTCGAGCGCCGGCACACGCACGGCAAGATCGTCCTGCTGCCGAATGGCTGAATCACCCGCGAGCAGACGCAAAGTTCCCCGAAAGTGGTGTTTTCGGGGGACTTTGCGTCTGCTCGCCGTGGGATTAGCGGCGCACGGTGTCGGACGGATGCCCGCCGAGCGAGGCCGTGATCACCGCGATCGGCATGCGCGACACATACAGGTCGGCCCGCTGCTGCGGAGTAGGTGTGTGCCATCCACACAACCTTTTCGCCAGCAACCGCCCAGTGCGCAGCAGCGCGCGCCGGGGCGTCCGCGACGCCTTTTCAGCACCGGTAACACGGTGTGCAACAACGAAAGCCATGATTCATCTCCTGCCTGAACGTCGACCGGTTCATGGCATTTCAGAACGAAAAGCTCAGGCGGCTACGAGAATGCCGGAACCGGATCGGAACAAGATGGATTGCGGATAGGGACTATCGCTGGGACTCATCTCGCCCTCACCTCCTCACGGCCAGGACACACGCGGGTGTCACCACACTGCGCTGCACAGAAGAGGCAAACGCCCGGCGGGCATGTCATCAAACCCGCCGAACTTACACCCCTCTCGTTGGAGCTTTGGCACTGCACGGCGTATCTGGACCATCGCCCAGAAGCCACTTGGGCTCGACCCTTGGGTCCGGGAAGAGCTGTCCTGACCCGGGGCGTCTCTCGACGTTCGAGGTCAGTGGCCTGTATCCATGCAGACGCCTCACCTAACGAGGTGCATGCAGAAGCCATGCTCGCACTCTGACCCGTTGCTCGTCAAACGCTGTATGCGATGGCGCCCTAGGCTGTCGGATCATGGCCATCACATTGCAAGACCCCAGGATCGTGACCGCGCTCGACCGGATGTACACCGAGGCGAAGAACCAGATGTCGCTGTTGCGCGAGAAACGTGAAGAGCTGGGTCGTGCGATGACCACCGAAGAGCGCACCGAGGCGATGAGCGAGTTCTACATCCCGGTGACGCCCGAAGCCGGGCGGTTGCTGTACGCGCTGGTGCGCGCCACCCGCCCGGCCACCGTGGTGGAATTCGGGATGTCGTTCGGCATCTCCGCCATTCATCTGGCTGCGGCGGTGCGCGACAACGGCGACGGCCGGGTGGTGACCACTGAACTCAGCGAAACCAAGATAGCCGCGGCCAGAAGCACATTCGCCGAGACCGGCCTTGACGATGTGATCACTATTCTGGAAGGAGACGCGCTGTGTACGCTCGCCGACCTGGACGGCAAGGTCGACTTCGTCCTGCTGGACGGGTGGAAGGATTTATATCTGCCCGTGATCGAGTTGCTCGAACCGCGGCTGTCCGCAGGTGCATTGGTTGTGGCCGACAACACGAGCGCGGCCGACACCCAGCCCTATCTGGAGCGCGTACGCAACCCCGACAACGGCTATGTCAGCTTCAACTTTCTGGTCCGCGACAGCGACAGCATGGAAATCAGTTGTCGGGCAGGCGATTAGCAGCTATCGCAGTGACTCCTCGAGCCAGGGGGTCAGCCATTTGACACCTTCCGGGGTGAGGTGGACGCCATCGCTGCGTACCTTGATGCCGTCGACCTTGGCGGTGTAAACGCCGTCCGGGCATAGCTTTTTGTTCAGGTCGAGAATCTGGACATTCGGGTGGTGGGCAACCGTGTTGCGCAGCATGGTGTTCCACTGGTTGACGCGGTCCGGTTGGTCCTCCGGATACAGGCGGCCGTCGGGCTTTTCACCGCCCCGGCTGTACGGAACCGTGGCCACCACCACGCGCACGCCGGTGGAGCTCACGATGTTCAGCGCCCGCTCGAGCTCGGCGTTGAGGTACGCGTCGAAGGTCGGATCGCCGATGTGGGTCCACTTTCCTTCGTTGACTCGGTCGACGGTCTCCCAGCGGCCGATGATCAGCAGCGCGACGTCGGGCTGGTCGGTGTTGATCTGCTTCGACCACCTACCCGGCCAGGTGTCGCATTCCGGTCGCTGTTCCAGGGTTTGGCCGATGTACCGGTATGGAGTGCCGCGCACCAGGCTGCACCCTATGACGGTGTGGTCCAGGAACGTGAATCCCGGTGTCGCAGGCAGATAGTGCATCCAGGTCCACCCGATGGAATCACCGAATACCGAAACCGTGAACGGACGGTTGGGATCCCGAGGCCGCGGCTGAACGGCAGTCGGCGGCGACGGCGAAATGGCCGCGACGGCCGAAACCCCCGGCGGCAGGCCGACTTCCCGTAGCCCGGTGCCCGTTCCGACCGGAACGACCAGGATCGTTGCCGCCGCAGCGGATGCCACCGTCGCGGCGGCCAGCGGCAGCAACTGCACCCGCGCCGGCCGCCAACGGCGGATGGGTTGCTCGAGCAACCACCAGGACGCGGTGGCCACCGCCACCGTCGCGGCGCACCGAGCGGCGAACAGTGCGATGCCGGACCATCCGGTCCGTTCTCCGTTGAGCGTCAAAAAGATCGGCCAGTGCCACAGGTAGACGCCGTAGGAAATGCTGCCCAGGGCCACCAGCGGGCGCCAGGCCAGCACCCGGGCCACGATGCCGCGCTGCTCCATCGCCACCGGGGCTATCACCATGCCGGCCGCGACGGCCACCCCGATCAGCAAGCCATGACGGAACTCGCTCGCGCTACCCGTCGCGTAGTGGGTCGCCGCCGCCAGCCCGGTCAGACCGAGGATCGGCAGTATCCGGGCGATCCGCCGCCCCCAGCGGCTCCGGATCAGACACCAGCCCCGGTTCAATGCCGACCAATCCCGCACCAGGAGAGCCGCTGCGGCGGAACCGATCAGTAACGCCTGCGCCCGGGTGTCGGTCCCGAAATAGACCCGGTCGCGGGTGGCGTCGCAGGCTTGGAGAACAGTGACCGCGGCCGACGCCAGTGCGCCGAGCGTGGCGATCACGAAGATGGCGAACCGCACCCCGCCAACTGTGGCCCGACGGAAGTAGCGCCTGGCTCGTGTCGCCAGCAGCAGGGTCACCCCGATCAGCAGGACGGGCCAGACGAAGTAGTACTGCTCCTCCACCCCGAGCGACCAGGTGTGCTGCAGCGGAGAGGGCGGGGCGCCTTGCGTGAAGTAGTCCGTCTTCTGCGCTATGAACCGCCAGTTCGCCATCCACATGAATGCGGCGATCGCATCACCCCGCAATCCGGACAGCGACTGCGCAGGCAGCAGTTCACGGGCCGCGCCGACGGTGAGGACCATCAGCACCAGGGCCGGCAGCAGCCGTCGCGCGCGTCGAACCCAGAACCCGGTCAGCTCGATACGACCGCTGCGGGCCAGCTCGTCGAGCAGCAGTGAGGTGATCAGGAATCCGCTGAGGACGAAGAAGATATCGACGCCGATGAATCCGCCGCCGACACCGGGAATGCCGCCGTGCCCGACGAGCACCAGCGCGACCGCGATGGCGCGCAGGCCGTCCAACGCAGGGATGCCGTCGCGACGCTCGGACCGATCCCAGACAGCCCGCCGACGGACCCGGCGCACCGGCGCCACCCATCGGCGCCGAGGAGCAGAAAGTGCCGGCGCGGGTTGACTCCCGCCCGGCTCAGCGCTCGCGGTTAGCGCGCCCTGACCAATATGCCGTCCGGCGCCATCGTTGCTGCCGATACGTCGCTGCCCCTCCTCGTGATCTCAGCCAGCTTAGGTGCGACGCAGCCGAATTCACGGGAGACACGCTTAGGCGCGATATGAATGCCTAGTGCGGCTCGGCCGCCACGTCTACGGCCGCGAGCCCGAGCTCTTCGAGCACCTCTGCGGTGTCGGCGCCCAGCTCCGGAGCGGGTCCGGCGATACGGCCCGGAGTTCGGGAAAACCAGGTCGGCACACCGGGGAAGCGCACCGGGCCATGCGGGGTGTCGACGGTCTGGAAGAAGCCGACGGCGTTGAGGTGCTGATCGTCGAATAATGTTGCGGGACTGGACAGCGACGCCGCTGGAATCTCCAGCTCGCGGAACAGCTCGAGCCATTCCTGCGTGCTTCGCTGCGACAGCGTTTCGGCCAGCAATGCGTACACGGTGTCGATATGACGCGCGCGACGCTCAAGCGTGGCGTACACATCGCTGGCCCAGGGCGGCCGTACCGCGTCGACGAAGGCGGCCCAATGCTTGTCGTTGTAGATCAAAGCGGCGATGTAGCCGTCACTGGTCCGGTAGGGCCGCCGGTTGGGCGCCACCGTACGGGGATAGACCGCCGTGCCCAAGGGCGGATCGAACATGGCGCCGTTGGCATGCTCGACGAGCATGAACGACGCCATCGTTTCGAACATGCCGATCTCGACCTCTTGGCCCTCGCCGGTGCGTTCCCGATGGAACAGGGCCATCATCGTGGCGTACAGCGCGGTGAGACCGGCGACCTTGTCGGCCAATATCGTTCCGACGTAGTTGGCTTCGCCCGTCAACTGCTCTTGTACGAACGGCAACCCGCAGGCCGCCTGAATCGTGTCGTCGTATGCGGGCAGGTCGCCGTTCGGCCCGCGCCGGCCGTATCCGTAGCAATTGGTATAGACGATCGCCGGGTTGATGGCGGCCACCTCGGGATAACTGAATCCCAACCGCGCGATCGCCTTGGACCGCATGGAGTGGATGAAGACGTCGGCCTGGTCGATCAGCGCGCGCATCACGGTCTTGCCGTGATCCGAGCGCAGGTCGACGGTGATTCCCCGCTTGCCGCGGTTGACGTTGACGAACACGCCGCTCATGCCGCGTGCCGGTCCGACCGAGACATACCGGGTGTCGTCACCTTGCGGGGGTTCCACTTTGATGACGTCGGCGCCCATGTCGGCCATGATCTGGGTGCAGTAGGGTCCCATCACCATTGCGGTGAGGTCGACCACGCGTACTCCGACCAGCGGGCCGGAGCTAGCCATGATGCGCTCCTTGCCGGCCGGCCCGCGCGGCCATCTCGAAGCTGTATCCGATGTGTTCGGCATGACCAGCCGGCACGGGCGGAAAGACAAGTGGCGCAGCGTGATAACGGATGGCATCGAGCTGTGCGGCCACGTCCTCGATCGTCCACGACGGCCGGTGCACGCCAGGCGTTTCGACGATCATCGCCCGCGCCACCCGTCCGGCGATGGCTATCAACATCTCCCCGGTGACCGGGCAGGATTCGTGAGCCAACAAGCCGACCACCGGCGCAACCAGCTCGGTGCCCATCGGCGGGTAGGCCGAAATATCAAGCCCGTCAGCCATTCTCGTCACCGCTGATGGGACGACGACGTTGCAGAGCACGCCCTCGGCGGCACCCTCGAGCGCGACGGCATTGGCCAGGCCGACCACGCCCGCCTTGGCGGCGGCATAGTTGGCGACTCCGTGGTTGCCGTACAGGCCGCCTATCGACGAAGTCAAGACAATACGGCCATACCCGGCGTCGCACATGAGCGGAAAGGCCGGCCGGACCACGTGAAAGGCACCCCGCAGATGCACGTCGATGACCGCGTCGAAGTCTTGGTAGCTCATCTCTTTCAACGACGCGCGCCGCACATTGCCGGCATTGTGGATGAGGATGTCGAGGCGCCCGTAGTTGTCCAGTGCCGACTGGATAATGGCTTGGCCGCCCGCGGGTGTCGTCACCGACTCGACGCTCGCGACCGCCTTACCACCCGCCGCGGTGATCTCGGCAACGACCTGGTGCGCGGGCTGGCTGTCCGTACCATCCCCGCTCAGCGCGCCGCCGGTATCGTTGACGACGACCTTCGCACCTCGGGAAGCCAAGAGCAGCGCATAGGCGCGGCCCAGTCCCCGGCCGGCGCCGGTGACCACCGCTACCCGATCGTCAAATCTCAGTTCAGCCATCACGATTCCAGGATGAGGCCGTCCAGGTCGCCTTTGTCGCGCCAGGCGGCCAGCAGCTCGCCGAAGGCGTAGAAGCCGGGTCCGTACGGTTCGCCGAGGTAGAAGCGGATGCCTTCCCCGCCACCGCCACCTTCGTTGTTGTAGTAGCCCGGCGTGCATTCCGAGATGAAGGCGGTGTTGTCAATCGCGGTCTCCCGGATGGTTTTACACCATTCATCCTGCGCCTGTTGGCTGGGTTCCACGGTCACGGCGTCGCGCTTCAAGGCTTCGGAGATGATGTAGGCGATGTGCTCACCCTGCAGTTCGTAGTTGGCGGCGATGTTCGCGGAAATGCCGACCTGGGTGAACCCGGTGTAGAACTGGTTCGGAAATTGCCGGCTGGTCATACCGTGCAGGGTCCGGTATCCGTCGTGCCAGTAGTCGAAAAGCGAAAGCCCGTCGCGACCTTCGATGGTATCGATCGAGTAGCGGCGGCTGATCTCCGTCGAGATCTCAAAGCCACTGGCGTAGATGATGCAGTCGACCTCGTACTCCACGCCGTTGGCAACCAAGCCCTTTTCCGTCGCCCGCTCGATGCCCCTGGTGGACGACACGTCGACCAGCGTCACGTTGGGCCGGTTGAACGTCGGGAGGTAGTCGTCATTGGTACACGGTCGTTTGCACAGAAACCGGTAGTAAGGCTTGAGCGCCTCGGCGGTCTCGGGATCGTCGACTAGGTTCTCGATGCGGCGCCGCAGCCGCTCCATCAGCTTGTAGTCTTCTTCCTCGTTGATGGCCATGAACTGTTCCGGTGTCATCGCGCCGGGGTCGTCTAGGGCAAGGACTCGTGCCGCGGTGTTGCGGCCGAGTTCGGTCCAGAAGTCGCAGACGTAGTCCGGTTGTCCCGGTGCCATTCCCTCGAAGGTCCAAGAGTGAAAGTTGCGCTGCCGCTCCTTCTGCCAGCCCGGCTGCAGAGTCTTTACCCACTCGGGATCCGTCGGCCGGTTGTTTCGCGCGCCGACGGACGACGGGGTGCGCTGAAAGACGTAGAGATGCTTGGCATCCTGCCCCAGGAACGGGACGATCTGGACTGCGGTCGCCCCGGTACCCACCACGGCGACGCGCTTGTCGGCGAGCTTGTGCAGACCACCGTTGCTGTCGCCGCCGGTGTATTCGTAGTCCCAGCGCGACGAATGGAAACTGTGCCCTTTGAAGTCTTTGATCCCCGGAATGCCGGGCAGTTTCGGGCGGTGAAAGGGTCCCGACGCCATGACCACGAACCGGGCCCGGATGTCGTCATCGCGGCTGGTGCTGACCCGCCAGCGGCTGATTCCCTCGTCCCAATGCAGGGCGCGCACCTGGGTGGAGAAAATCGCGGAATCGTAGAGGCCGTAGTGCTTTCCGATGCGACGGCAATGTTCGTAGATCTCGCTGCCGTCGGCGAACTTCTTGCTGGGTATGTAGTTGAGCTCTTCGAGTAGCGGTATGTAGCAGTAGGATTCGTTGTCGCACTGCAGGCCTGGGAAGCGGTTCCAGTACCAGACCCCACCGAAATCGCCGCCGAGTTCGATGATCCGGACGTCGTCGACGCCGGCCTTTTTCAGGTATGCGCCGCATAGCAACCCGCCGAAGCCGCCGCCCAGCACGGCGACATCGATATCGGCCGAAATCGGGTCGCGCACCAATGGCGGCGAGTACGGGTCGGTCTCGTAGTAATCCGCGAACTCGTCGACCAGCTCGATGTACTGCTTGGAACCTTCGGGGCGCAGTCGCTTTTCGCGCTCTTGGCGATACTTCTCACGTAGCGCCGGAAGGTCGATGTCGTCGGGCGTCTCGGTCGGTGGGCAGTTCGGATCGGTCATGCCAAAGCGTTTTCCGGCAGTGCGGCGGGGTGCAGCGGGGCATCCATCTCGTGCACGGCGGGCAGCACCTCTTTCGCGAACAGCTCGGTGCTGGCCATCGCCTCCTGATACGGCATGGTGCCGAATTGCGGGACAATCGTCAGCTCGCAGAACGAACAGGCCCGCTGGGCGGCGACGATCCGGTTGTAGATCTCTTCCGGTGTGCCGATCAGGAGATTGGAGGCATGGTATCCGGGTGTCTTTTGGGCTTTGGGGTCGCCTTGAGCTCCGCCTGTCACCGACGAGGCGAGGACCGCGGTCGCGCTGGCTTCGCGCGCGGCATAGGCTTCATAGCCTCTGACGCCCTTGAAGTTCGAAGCGTCGGCAAATCCGTAGTGCACGGTGACATCGCGGTTGGCGGTCCAGATCCATTCCTCGGACTTGGCGGGGTCGTCGGTCGTGCAGTACATGAACATCACGTTCTTCGGCTGACAGGGCGGCAGGCCCTCTTCCTTGCGGAAGATGTTCACCTGCTGCACCTCTCGTCCGGCATCCTCGATCGGCTTGTTGCCGACGAAGAGCGGCACCATCCCGCGCCGTGCCAGGATCTCCAGCGACTCGGCGGTCGACGACGAGCTGTAGATGCGGGAAAACAGGTCGCTGCTCTGAGGTTCGGGACGAAGCGACATCTCCGGGACGGTGAATATCTCGCCTTCGTAGGAGAACCGCTCGCCGGACAGCGCCAGCTGCAGGATGTCGAGCGTTTCGTTGAACCGTTGCCGGCTTTCCTCGCGCGGTACGCCGACGGCGTCGAACTCTCCCTTCGACACGCCGCGGCCGATCCCGATCGTCGTGTACCGGCCGTTGGACAGGATGTCGAGATAGGCGATCTGGTGGGCCAGCCGGACCGGGTGCCACCACGGCGCGACGACGACGAAGGTGCCGAGGCCGACGCGTTCGGTGCGGCCGGCGAAGTAGCTCAGCGCCTGAATCGGGTTGGGCGTCATGCCATATGGGGTGCCGCAGTGTTCCGGCATCCAGATGCCGTCGAACCCAAGCGGTTCGGCCAGGTCGGCGATCGCGAGGGTGGCCTGGACGCATTCCCAGTCCGCCGTCGCGGGTGGGCGGCTGAAATCGCCCGCCAGCACGCGTTCCCAGTCGTGCGAATTGTGTGCTCCGAACCCAAGGTTGACTTTCATCGATCAAGCTCCTTTGCGAGTTGTCGGGGTGCGCCGGTGCCCATGTATCGGGCGAGGTTGCGGTGCAGGTTGGCGGTGGCGCGCTCCATATACGGGTTGGGCTTCGGGCCGCGGAAACCCAGCGACTTCATGCCCTGCTGCACGGCGGCCATGTTGGAGAAGTCCTGCGGCAACACACTGCGCCAATTCGGGTCGTCCGGCGGGGCGTACACCCATTCGGTCTGTGGCTCTTCGCCTTTCGGATACAGCTCGTAGCACGACGCTTCGAAGATGCATTTGTCCGGGTCGTATCCGTAGGGTCGGGCGCTGTAGCACAGGGCGGTGGTCAGCCCCTGCCCGATCTGGAAATTCGGGAAGATCTGCCATGCGGTCCCGCTCTCCGCCAGGTGCTTGGGGTCGATGGTCGGCCAGATCACGCCCCGCGCAGCATCATCCTCGCGCGCCGAAGTCAGCCAGTGGCTGAGCACCTGATCGGCGGGGGCGTCCTCGGGCAACTCGTCGACCAGGCGCAGCGCCGCGTCGACCAGCGTCTTGGTGGTGGTGGCGTTGGTTTCCTCCAGCGTGTAGAGCTGCATCTCGGCCGTCGAGAGCCGCGGGTCTGCTCCGGTGCCGAGCCGGATCTTCGATTTCGTCTCGGCCAGGTCCGTGGGTGCGTCGTAGCCGATGTTGCTGTGCCGGCCATGCGCGGCCGCCCAGCCGCGGAAGTTCCCGAACTTGTTGAATTGCGGATGGGTGGTGGCTACGTGGTAGGTCTCGTTGAAGGCTTCCATCGCGACCTTCCAGTTGCATTCGAAATGCAGCCATTTCCGCCATTTGCAGCGCATGTCAGCCAGGTTGAACGGGTCGAGCATGGTGGCGGCGGGCTCCAGGTAGTCGCGCAACGGCTCGGCTGCCGGATCCATGTTGATCCAGATCCAGCCGCCCCAGGTGTCGACATTCACCGCCGCCAGATGGGTGTTCTCCGGTGTCAACGCGCCCTGCCAGTCGGCTTGCTCGGGGATGTGGATGCAGTTGCCGTCCCGGTCATATGTCCACCCATGGAATCCGCAGACGAACGACTTCTTCTGGCCGCAAGCACTTTTCGCTCCGGCGGGGATGTCGACCAGCCGACGCCCCCGGTGCATGCACACGTTGTGGTGTGCCCTGAACGTGTCCGGCCCGGTGCGCACCACGACTATGGAGTCGTCGAGAATGTCGTAGGTGAGGAAGCTGCCCACCTTGGGCAGGTCCTCGACCCGCCCGACTTGCTGCCACACCTTGCGCCACAACTTGTCCCGTTCGGCGCGGGCGTACTCTGGCGAAATGTAGGCGTCGACACCGATGGTCACCGGGGCGGTCAGGTCGTCGGCGCTGTCGTCAAACAACTCCATCTCATGCCTCCCAACGCTTTATCGTCGTGCGGAAAGACTCGTCCTTGAGGAACAGCGAGGTATTGTCGCCGCCCAGATGCGTCCATCGCAGGTTCACCCCGCCGTCCACCAGGAGCGTCTGCCCGGTGATATAGCTCGACAAGTCGGACAGCAAAAACATGATGGCGCTGGCGATTTCGTCCGGATGGCCGCGGCGCCCCAGTGCGATGGCGCGCCGGTCACGCTCCGGGTCGTCGTCCACGTACGTGTGCGATGCCGGTGTCTCGGTGACCCCCGGCGCCACCGCGTTGACGCGGATGGCGTGTTGGGCCAGTTCGAGCGCCATGGTCCGGGTCACGGCCGCGATCGCGGCCTTGGCTGTGCCGTAAGCGATGTGGTAAGGCGCCGTGTTCATCCCGCTGATTGACGAAATCGAAACGATCGAGCCCGGACGGTTGCTGCGCCTCAGCTCCGCGGCCACCGCCTGGCTCATGAAGAACATCGTCTCGAGATTGCGGGTGAACAGCTCACGCCAATCGTGCCGGGTCACCCGGGTCGACGGCATCCAGGTGGACGGATCCGCCCCGCCCGCGACGTTGACCAAGCCGTACAGGTCACCCTCGATGTCCCGCGCCGACTCCAGCGCCGCGTTCACCCCGTCGTCGGTGGAGACATCGCCGACAACCGGCAGGACCGACAGACCCTCGCTCACCAGTGGGCCGACATGCTGGTCCAAATTGTCCCGATTGCGGCTCACCGCGACCACGGTGGCCCCGGCCTGCGCGACCAGCCGCGTCACCGTGGTACCGATACCACCGCCTGCCGCACCGGCCACCACGACAACGCGCCCACGCAGGCTCAGACGCTGACTCAGGATATCAACGCTCATTCAACAAATTGTCCGGACCAGATAACGGCGTGCAGTCATTAGAGAGCATGATTCTCTTACGGATAGCTCGTCGTCAAGAGCAGCACCAAACTCCATGCTTTCTATTGTCTGGACTATTACATGGTTGATATCGTCCGAGCGGTGACGGCTTTATCGTCCCAGCCTGCCGCCCGCTACGCGTCAGTGCGACCGCCGCGGGTGGCCGAAGGGTGGAGCCTGCAGCGCCTCACGCCGCCCAGCCGGCTGTTCGGCGCCAACGGCCTGCGCACCGGACCGGACGGCCGGGTTTACATCGCTCAAGTCACCGGCAGCCAAATCAGCGCGCTCGACGTCGCGACCGGACAGCTCGACATCGTCAGCGCCAAGGGCGGCGACATCGTCGCACCTGACGACGTGGCCTTCGACCCGAGTGGCAACCTCTACGCCACCGAGGTCATGAACGGACGGGTGAGTGTGCGCGACCCCGCGGGCCGGACCCGGGTCTTGCGCGACGACGTGCCCGCGGCCAACGGCATCACCTTCCATCGCGGCCGGCTGTTCATCGGCGAGTGCCGGGCGGGCGGGCGACTGCTCGAACTCGATCTGCGCGGCGGAGAGCCACGGGTGCTGCTGGAGAACCTGCCGTCGCCCAACGCCATGGAGGTTGGGCCCGACGGCTTGTTGTACTTCCCGCTGATGGGGGCCAACGAGATCTGGCGCATCGACCCCGAAGGTGGAGCGCCCGAGTGTGTCGCGGCCGATCTCGGTGTGCCCGACGCGGTGAAGTTCGATTCCCGCGGCTGCATCGTTTCCACTCAGGTACACAGCGGTCAGGTGCTGCGCATCGACCCGCGCAACGGCGAACGCAGCGTGCTGGCGAACCTGAATCCGGGCCTGGACAATCTGACGTTCTTGGGCGATCGGCTGTTCGTGTCCAATTTCACCGGCGAAATTACCGAGATCCTCGACGGCGGCGACACGCGGACGGTATTGCCGGGTGGGTTGAACTGGCCGTTGGACTTGGCGTTTGGCGACGACGGCAACCTCTACATCGCCGACGGAACCTACTTCTACGCCCTGTCGCCTACCGTCGACGATCGCGAGCGCGGCGCAGCCGGGCGAAGCGGGTCGTCGCGCATCTGGCCTGAGCCCGACCGGCTGCGCACCGCGGGAATGCTGTTCAGCCCCGGGTATCCGGGCTTCCTGCGTGGCGTGGCGAGCAGCGGTCCCGGCGAGTTCGTCGTCACTACCTCCAACGGTCAGGTGGCGCGATATTGGCCCGGCCGCAACGAAAGCGCGGTGCTGGCAGACGGTTTCGACCAGCTTTATGGCGTCGCAGTCGCTGCGGGCGGCGCCGTCGTGGTCGCCGAACTCGGGAAGGGGCGGGTGTTGTCGATCCAGCCGGGCGACGTTCTGACGCTGGCGTCGGATCTCAGCGAGCCGGTCGGTGTGGCCATCGCCCCCGACGGAAGTTGCCTGGTCTCCGAGGCGGGCGCCGGGCGGGTGGTCAAGCTGGACGGCACCGGGCCGATACTGGACGAATTGCAATGTCCCCAAGGCATTCTCGTGTTCGACAACCAGGTCTATGTCGTCGATGCGGGCGCGAAAGAGCTGATCGCCTTCGACCTGGGCGGCCGGACCCGACGCACCATCGCATCGGAATTGCCGGTCGGCGCACCGCCGGGCGTGATACCCAAGCCACTGCTGGGCATGCCGCCGTTCTCCGGACCGCAGGGACCGTTCGCCGGCATCGCCGCGGGGCCGGACGGGACGCTGTATGTTTCCGCGGACGCCGAGGGCAGCGTCCTGGCATTGCGTCGGGAATCGTCAAGGGCCGCAACAGATGCCGAATAGTGCCGATGCCACAGAACTAAAGGCAGTCGACCACCGCTACCTGCAGGTCGCGCGGACGCTGCGCAAGGAGATCGTGGACGGCGTGTATCCGGTGGGATCGCAATTGCCCACCGAACACGAGCTCTGCGAACGGTTTGCGGTCAGCCGCTACACCATTCGGGAAGCGCTGCGCCGGCTGCGGGAGGACAACCTGGTGTCGTCTCGGCCGCGCACCGGAACGCTGGTGGTCCCGCGGCCGTCGTCGGAGTCCTACGTCCAGCACGTCATGTCGATCAACGACTTGGTGGCTTTTGCGGCGGGTGCGCGATTTGCCATCGAATCCATCAGCATGGTCACCATCGACGACGAGCTGGCCGACCGGATTGGGCTGAAAAGCGGCGAAGAGTGGCTGAGCGTGCAGGGCTATCGTGCGGACTCGTCCGGACCCGCGCTGTGCCGCACCGAGTACTACATCAACCGCGCGTTCGCGGCCGTCGGCAGACTGCTGCAGCGCCATGAGGGCGCCGTCTTCCCGCTCATCGAGGACTTATTCGGGCTGAATATCGTCGAAGTTCAGCAAGAAATCGCCGCGGTCCTCATTCCACCGGCACTGGCCAGCGGCCTCGAAGTCGAGCCCGGGGCCCCAGCGCTGCAGGTGCGACGCACCTACACGACTTCCGAGGGGCAGGTTGCCCAGGTCACCATCAACACCCATCCCGCGTCCCGCTTCCGTCACTCGATGACCATGCGGCGCATCAAAGGCTGACCGGCGGCGCTGCATGCCCACATCTCAGGACCGAAAGCTGATCGGGGGACGTTGGGTTCGCTGGAACGACGAACGCGCCAACGAGGCTTACGCACGTGGCTGGTGGGTACGCACCACGCTGGCCGACGCGCTGCGCGAGGCCGCAGAACAGACTCCGCAGCGCGTGGCGCTGGTCGACGGTGACCATCGACTGGACTGTCAGGACTTGTACCGGCAGGCGAGCACCTTGGCGCAGGCGTTGCACGCACGCATTCCCCCGGGCAGTGTGGTGTCGTTCATGTTGCCCAACTGGCATGAGGCCGCGGTCATTTACCTGGCCGCGACGTTGGCGGGGATGGTAGCCAACCCGATCTTGCCGTCGTTGCGGGATCGGGAAATGCGCTTCATCCTCGAAGACGCCGACAGCCGCATGGTCTTTGTGCCGTCATCTTTCGGCCGCCACGACTATCCGGCGATGCTGCGCCGGGTGACCGCACAGCTGGAATCGCCGCCCGAGGTTCTCGTGGTGCGGGGCGATTCCCACGCCGACGAGGTCGGATTGGAGTCATTGGTCACACCGCAACCGAGCACCCGCCAGCTGCCCCAGCTAAATCCCGACGCCGTGCGGATGATTCTCTATACCTCCGGTACTACCGGGCGTCCGAAAGGTGTTCTGCACACCCATAACTCGCTACACGCGCTGATTTGCCAGATCCGCGACCACTGGCTGGTCGAGCGGGGCGACGAGTTCCTGGTCGCTTCGCCGATCGCCCACATCGGTGGTTCCATCTATGCGTTCGAATGCCCGCTGCTGTTGGGCACCACCGCCGTGTTGATGGATCGGTGGGACGCCGACGAGGCGGTGCGGCTCATGCGGACGGAGCGGTGCACCCATATGGCAGGTGCGACACCGTTTTTGGCACAGCTACTGGCGGCTGCCCAGGACGCCGATACCCGGCTGCCCGATCTGAAGCTGTTCGTCTGCGGCGGCGCCGCGATGTCGCCGTCGCTGATCCACAGGGCAGCAACATATTTCGAGTCGGCGATCGTCACCCGGGTGTACGGTTCGACCGAGGTGCCGATCACCACCGTCGGTGCACCACAGCATCGTGACCGCGCCGCCGACACCGACGGCCGCGTCGGCCTGGCCGAGGTGAAGCTGGTCGGCGAGGAGATTCATGCGCGGGGGCCGCAGATGTTGGCCGGCTATCAGCACCCCGAGGACGAAGCAGACGCCTTCGACGAGGAAGGCTATTTCCGCACCGGAGACCTCGCGCGCTGGGTCGACGACGGCTATCTGGTGGTCACCGGCCGCGCCAAGGACATCATCATCCGCAACGGTGAGAACATTTCACCCAAGGAAGTCGAGGACATCCTGGCCGGACACCCCGCCATCGCCGAGATTGCCATCGTCGGCCTGCCCGACGACCGCACCGGAGAGCGGGCCTGCGCCGTCGTCGTGCCGACCACGGCGCCGCCCCCTGACGTTGCCGCCCTGCGCGCATTTTTGGAGGCGTCGGGCGTCGCCCGGTTCAAAGTGCCGGAGCAAGTGGTTATCTGGGATGTGCTTCCGAAAAACGATGCGGGCAAGGTCCTCAAACATCAGATCAGGGCGGCGCTCATGAAGGCAGGCCGGTGACATGCAGGTGGCGATCGTAACCGGGGCAACCGGCGGCATCGGAACGGCCTGTGCGACAAGGCTTGCCGAGATGGGCATGGCAGTGCTGGCGACCGGGCGCAGTCAAGACAAGCTCGCCGCATTGGCCTCTGGCATGGCCAATCCGGGCGCGGTGGCCACGCTGGCCGTCGACCTCACCGACGACGACGCGCCCCATCGGATCACTGGCCTCGCCGTCGAGCGGTGGGGGCATGTCGACTTTCTCGTCAACGCGGCCGGGGTGGGCAGTCCCAAGCCAATACACGAAACCGACGACGAGTCACTGGACCACTTCCTCGGTTTGATGCTGCGTGCACCGTTCCGCCTGATCCGAGAGGTGCTGCCGCACATGCGGACCGGTTCGGCGATCATCAACATCACCTCTACCTTCGCCGTCGTGGGCGGTCTGCGCGGCGGCGCCTACTCGGCGGCCAAGGGCGGGCTCACGGCGCTGACCACCCACATCGCGTGCCAGTACGGTGCGCAGGGAATACGTTGCAACGCAGTCGCTCCGGGCGTCATCCAGACTCCAATGACCGAGCATCGGCTGGCCGACCAGCGGTTCCGGCGGATCAACACCGAGATGACGCCGCATCAACGGTTGGGCACGGTCGAGGATGTCGCCAGCACGGTGGCGTTCTTGTGTTCTCCCGGTGGGGCATTCATCAACGGCCAGACCATCGTCGTCGACGGGGGGTGGAGCTCCACCAAGTATCTGTCCGAGTTGGCGCTCACCTCGGAGTGGAAACCCAAGCCAACAGAATAGGGACCGCTGCGGGTAGCGCGGCAGGCACCGAACGTGCTCTCACGGCGATAAATTGGCGATTATTTCGCCGTGAGAGCACGCTCGGCGATGGATTTGTGGCATCGACGGAATCGACGCTCAAGCTGTTTCGTAGTGCCGCCGGATTCCGGCGAGCATCGCGATATGGGCTTTGACCGCCTCCCGGGTGGTGAACGCCGCCAACGGCCGGGGTGCTGATATGCATATGCGCTCTGTGACCCGGGTGCCGCCGTCAACCGGTTCGAAGCTCACCTTTCCCCGCAACCGCACACCAGGAAACTGGTCCGCCTCGGTCAGCACATCTCCAGCGGAGAGTACCTGCAGCCGTGCCCGATAGGCGGTCCGGATAGTGAACGGCCCCAACGGGATACGGTCGACGACCCGATATGTCTGGTGATAGCCGTCCGAGGTGTCGCCACGCGAGACCACATCCACCGACACGATCAGCGGATGCACCAGTTTGATGTTGTTCAAGTCGACGTAGAAATCGCGAACCTCGTGCGGTGGCGCGGGTACCTGTTCGCTCAGCGTCCGCTCGGCGTGGGCCGTCCACCAGCTCATGCCACGCAACTTAACGCCCGAGTAAAACGTTGGTCCGCCACCAGATGAGCGCGGCGAACACGGCGACGACGGCGATCGTCACCCCGGCCTGGATCCGGGTGCGGCCGGCTTTGGGTGCGTAGACGTAAGCCGCCGCAACCAGCGCACCGGTGACCAGGCCACCGATGTGACCCTGCCAGCTGATTCGCTGCGAACTGACCAAAGGGGCGACGAAGGTGAAGACCAAGTTGATGACGATCACCGCGGCAACCCCGCGAATGTCGCGGCTGAGCCGCCGCGCCACCACGAATATCGCGCCGAAAAGACCGAACACCGCACCCGATGCGCCCGCGGTCGCCGAATTGAGCGGCGACAGCAGGTAAACCAGCACCGAGCCACCCAGCGCGCTCAGCGCGTACAGCGTCCCGTAGCGCAACCGGCCCAGCCACGTCTCGAGCGGTGGCCCGACGACGAACAGCGCCCACATGTTGAACAGCAGATGCGCCGCGCCGTAATGCACAAAGGCCGAAGTCACCAGGCGATACAGCTGACCTTGCGCAATTCCCCACGGCCACATGGCAAGCGTCGTTTCGAGGTTTTGCGATGCCAGCTGCACAATGAAAACGGCGACGTTGGTTGCGATCAGCGCATAGGTGAGGATCGGAATGCCCGACGGCTCCCGGCCTCCGAATTGTGAGCGGGGCTGGCGAATCGTCTTGGCCCCGGCGCGCACGCAGTCCACACACTGGTGACCGACTGCGGCGCTGCGCATGCAATCCGAGCAGATCGGCCGTTCACATCGGGTGCAGCGCACATAGGTGATGCGCTGCGGATGCCGGTAGCAAGCCGGGGCGTCGGCCGGCGACTCGGGCACGCTTGATCCGCTCATCGCACCATTCTTGCCTGCAGCGCGGAACCAACGCCGGGCAGCAAGCTTGTTCACTTGTGCAAGACATTGACCTAGCGTGTTTTTCGTGGCTCACCCCAGCGGCCCAACCGGCCCAGTCGAGCGCTATCTGACCTGCCTGGCCGCCCACGATTGGGACGGCCTGGCGGCCACGATCGCCGACGACGGCTTGACCCGGGAGGGCCCCTTCTGCGATCGCATCGAAGGCAAGCAGCATTACCTCGCTTACCTACGCAAGGTTCTGACCGAACTCAAGGGCCACCGGGTGGACGTGCAGCGAATCTCGCACGTGAACGGCCGGCTTTCCTACGTCGAGCTGACCGAAGCCTTCGAGATCGACGGCGTCCGCGCGGCATGGCCCGAGTGCCTGCGGTTCGAGCGCAACGACGACGGCCTGATCTCTCACGTCAGTGTGTTCTTCAAGCAGCGCGGCGCCGACAACCAAGCGCCGACGGGAGATGCACGCTGATCGGTGACCATCCAGAGAACTATTCCCTCGCCCGCGGAGTTGACCTACTGTGTCTTGCGTGGAGGCAGACGGAACACCGGAGTTGGTGCCAGTCGAAAAATTGCACTCTGGCGACCCGATCACCGATTGCGGTCAGCGGTACATAGTTCTCGAGTCGAAAACCGTGGGCGACAGCTGCGTCGTCCTCGAACTCGAGTCCCGAGTGGACCACCAGTTACAGGTCATCGAGAAATCTTTCCCCGCCGGTTACCACGTCGGCCGGGCAAACCACCGATACCTGTAGCGCAGTTTTTCGGCTGAATATCGCAACCAGTAGCCGTTCGGCGGCTACCGCTAATTCGCGTTATTGAGACGTCTGGAATCGCGCTGTCGCTGACCTCCAATTGCAAGAGTTTTGCAAGAGTGCGCGCGGAAGCTGCAGCCGGGATGCGACAATATCGCCCGTAAGGCGATGACGACGCAGGAAGCCGGTGCGAATCCGGCGCGGTCCCGCCACTGTCATCGGGGAGCGACCCTCATATGCCACGGCCATTTGGTTGGAAGGCGAGGCGAGCGGCGATCCGAGAGCCAGGAGACTCGCGTCATCGTGTCCTGCTAGCCCGGGGCGGATGTACCCCGGAGAGAGCTGACCTGCGATGTCGTTGCAGTTTTTGTCGTGCGGTTCAACCGCTGGCGTCTCCGGAAAAGGGCTCGCCGCCCGGTCACTTACCGGCGGTCGGCAATGACCGCCCCGCTATGGATGGCCTCGCCCCCTGAACTGCATTCGGCCCTGCTGAGTACTGGGCCGGGACCCGGTCCGCTGCTGGCGGCGGCCGCGGCGTGGGCCTCACTGAGCACCGCGTACGCCACGGCGGCCGCCGAGCTGACCGGGCTGCTAGACGGCGTGCAAGGCGCGTGGGACGGGCCGACCGCTCAGGCGTATGCCGCTGCCCACGCCCCGTACCTGGCCTGGCTGACCCAAGCCGCTGCCGACAGCGCCACAAGGGCCGCAGTACACGAAGCCGCGGCCACCGCCTATACCGCGGCGCTGGCCGCTATGCCGACCTTGGCCGAATTGGCTGCCAACCACGCGACGCACGCGGCGCTGGTGGCCACGAATTTCTTCGGCGTCAACACCATCCCGATCGCGCTCAACGAAGCCGACTACCTGCGGATGTGGATCCAGGCGGCCACCGTGATGAGCGTTTACCAGACCGAATCCAGCACCGCGATCGCGTCGGCGCCGGAGTCCACCGCCGCCCCGCAAATCATGAAAGCCGACACGGCCGCTTTCGACGCGGCCACATTGCCGCCCGACCGACAGAACGAGATCTATCAATGGTTGGAGCAGAGCGGCTTCATCGACTTCTACAACGAGAGCATCCAACCGTTGATCGATGCGCTCTACAACAGCCCCTTCTTCCAAGGGATGTTTGGCGGGTTCGATCCTTGGCTGCCCATCCTGGGTAATCCACTCACCTATTTCAGTCCACTCAATATCGCGTTCGCACTCGGCTATCCGATGGACATCGGCACATATGTCGCGCTGCTGTCCCAGATGTTCAGCTTTGTGGCGCTGGATCTGACCGCAGCATTTGCCTCCGGTAATCCGGCGACCATCGGGTTCACCATTCTGTTCACCACCGTCGAAGTCATCGGCACGGTCATCACCGACACCATCGCGTTGCTCAAGACTCTGCTCGAGCAGACTCTGGTGCTGCTCACGGTCCTGGTGCCGCTACTGACCGCTCCGCTATTGCCGTTGGCCGCCGGCGCTGTATTGGCGCCCATCGGCCTAAAGGGTTTCGCCGCGCTTCTTTCCGTGCCACCGGCGCCGCCCGTCGCACCCCCGGTGACGGCGCCCGCGTTGGTCCTTGCGCCGAGTATCCCGGCGTCCACCTCGTCCCCGACGCCAACTGCCGGGGAACTGACCGCTTCGGCACCGGCGCCCGGACCGCTGCCGCCGTCGACTCCGGCACCACCGGGGTTGACCGGCGCGGGCACCATCGCCGCAAACATGGGCGCGGGAATGGAGAACTTCGCCTACCTGGTGGGCGACCTGAACTCTGCCGCCAGGACGGAAGCGAGCATCAGCGCCCGCAAGCACGCGTCGGCGCCCGACGTCGCCCAAAACCTCCCGATCACGACGACGCCCGAAGACGAAGCTCCCAAGCAGCGGCGCCGACGAACCAAGGCGCAGGTGCTCGGCCGGGGTTACGAATACATGGATTTGGAGCCAGACCCGGAGACGGTCGCCTCGGACGGGGGCGCGGGACCCCGCGGGTTCGCCGGAACCGCCACCAAAGCCGGTGCCCGCCAGGCTGCCGGGCTGATCACTCTGACCGGCGGCGGGTTAGGCGGAGCCAGCCTGCCGATGATGCCGGCTACCTGGGAGCCCGACTCGCCGTAGCCGGTTGCGACGACGTGCCGGTGCCGCGCTGCGATCGGCTCGAATGCCGCCTGTGCCAACGTGGTTCACCGGACGGGCGGCGGTAACCCGCTTCCTTGCCGCGCGGGCTTTCACCAAGCCCGGCGACATGGCGCTGATCCCGACGGCTGCGAACGGTCAACCCGCCGTCGCGGAATATCGGCGCGCCGACGACGGCGTCATGCGGGCCCATTCGATTCACGTCATCACGGTCGGCACCAGCGGGATTGCTGCCCTCACCGTCTTTCTCGATCCGGCGCTCTTCACCATTTTCGGCTTGCCTTTAAGCCCATAGCCGCGCGCTGCGCCTACGCTCGAGTTCACATGTGGTTCAGATGTGGACAGCGCGGTAACACACCATGAGTATTAGGCGCGGCGCTGGTTGTTGAAGGGTGACTGAGTGAAAATTCCGGGTATCGGCCTGGTGGGCAGTTTGGCCGATGGTGTGATGCAGGCCGGTGCGCAGGCGGCATCGGGTGCCGCGGGCACCGTGCAAATGCTGACCAGCCCGGTGGTGGAGCTGGTTGGCCCGGTGGTGCAAGCCGCGGCCCAGTCGACCGGGCGGGTGCTGGGAACCTCTAACGGCTCGGCCACCCATCCCATCCCGCCGGTGCGCTGGCACAGCCGCAACCGGGTGCATCTGGATTTGGATCCGCTGCTGCCGTTCCCGCGATGGGATGAGCACGCGGCAGTGGTAGAGGAGCCGGTGCGCCGGATTGCCGGCGTGGCCAAGGCTCACGTCGAGTGCTCGTTGGGCCGGCTGGTGGTCGAAATCGACGAAGATGCCGACAGCGATGCGGTCTTGGACGAGGTGCGTGACGTCGTCGGCGCCGTTGCCGAGGACTTGAAGCTGGTGGCGTCCGGGTCGGCGACACCGGTCGCTGCGTTCGCCGACCCCGGCAACCCGTTGGCAATTCTGGTCCCGCTGACGGCCGCGGCGATGGATCTGGTCGCAATGACCGCCGCCATTACGGGCACCGTCGCCAAACTGCCCGCCGCACCGCAGACCACCCGGGCGGTGGTCGCGCTCATCAACCATCAGCCGCGCATGGTGTCGGTGCTGGAGTCGCGATTGGGGCGAGTGGGAACAGATATCGCGCTGAGCGCGGCGACGGCGGCGGCCAACGGGCTCACCCAGGCGTTCGGCACCCCGATGCTCGACCTGGTGAGCCGTGGCCTGCAGCTTTCCGAGGCAGCGGCGCACCGCCGGGTATGGCGCGAACGTGAACCCCAGCTGGCTTCGCCGCAGCGGCCGCAAGCCCCGGTGGTCCCGGTCATCTCGTCGGCCGGGACCAAGTCGCACGCGCCGCGGCACGCGTGGGCGCCCGCGGCTGCCGGCGACGAAGCCCATGTCGTCGTCGGCGGCGCCATCGACGCCGCAATCGACACCGCGAAGGGGTCGATGAAGGGGCCCGTGGAGAGCTATTCGGATTCGGCGGCGAACGGCTCGCTGATTGCGGCGGCAAGCGCGTTACTCGCCGGCGGCGGCACCGAGGATGCGGCCGGCGCGATCCTGGCCGGGGTCCCCCGCGCGGCGCATATGGGCCGGCAGGCGTTCGCGGCCATGCTGGGCCGCGGCCTGGCCAACGCCGGCCAACTGGTGCTCGACCCGGGCGCGCTGCGCCGACTGGATCGGGTCCAGGTGGTCGTCATCGACGGCGCCGCGTTGCGCGGCGACCACCGAGCCGTCCTGCATGCCGAAGGAGACGAGCCCGGCTGGGACGACGACCGGGTCTACGAGGTCGCCGACGCGTTGCTGCACGGCGAGGAGGCCCCCGAGCCCGACCCCGACGAGCTGCCCGCCACCGGCGCGCGGCTGAAATGGCTACCGGCGCAGGGGCCGTCGGCGGCACCCGCGCAGGGTCTGGAGCGCGCCGATCTGATGGTCGACGGCCAGCGCGTCGGCAGCGTGGCCGTCGGCTGGGAGGTCGACCCTTACGCGATCCCGCTGCTGCAGACCGCACACCGAACCGGAGCGCGGGTGGTGTTGCGCCACGTGGCCGGCACCGAAGACCTCTCTGCCAGCGTCGGTGCCACACACCCGCCCGGCACCCCGCTGCTCAAGCTGGTCCGTGATCTGCGCACCGATCGCGGACCGGTATTGCTGATCACCGCAGTACACCGGGACTTCGCGTCGACGGACACCCTGGCGGCGCTGGCCATCGCCGACGTCGGAGTGGCCCTCGACGATCCCCGCGCCGCCACCCCGTGGACCGCCGACATCATCACGGGCACCGATTTGGCGGCAGCCGTGCGGATCCTGTCAGCGATTCCGGCGGCGCGCTCAGCCAGTGAATCGGCGGTGCACCTCGCCCAGGGCGGCACGACGCTGGCCGGGTTGCTGCTGGTCACCGGCGAGGAGGGCAGGTCCACCAACCCGGCCAGTTTCCGTCGCTGGCTCAATCCCGTAAATGCCGCTGCCGCAACGGCTTTGATTTCGGGATCCTGGTCGGCAAGCAAGGTGCTGCGGCTGGCCGATCCCACACCGCAACCGCTGACCGCCTGGCATGCGCTGGACCCCGAGATCGTCTATTCGCGGCTGGCCGGTGGCTCGCGCCCACTGGCCGTCGAAGCCGGAGCCCCGGCCTGGCGGCGCATTCTGGACGACTTGTCCTACGAACCGGTGGCCGCACCGCTGCGCGGGCCGCTGCAGTCCCTGGGACGGCTGCTGGTGGCGACCAGGCATGAACTGGCCGACCCGCTGACCCCGATCCTGGCCGTCGGCGCAGCGGCGTCGGCGATCGTGGGCAGCAATGTCGACGCCCTGCTGGTTGCCGGCGTGATGACCGTCAACGCGATAACCGGTGGGGTACAGCGGCTGCGAGCCGAGGCGGCGGCCGCCGAACTGTTCGCCGAGCAAGATCAACTGGTGCGCCGTGTCGTCGTGCCGGCGGTGGCGACGACACGACGCCGGCTGCAGGCAGCGCAACACACCACCCGCACGGCCACGGTGTCCGCGAAGTCGCTGCGCATCGGCGACGTGATCGACTTGGCGGCGCCCGAGGTGGTCCCGGCGGACTGCCGGCTGCTGGTGGCCGAGGACCTCGAGGTCGACGAGTCGCTGCTCACCGGCGAGTCGCTGCCGGTGGACAAGCAGGTGGAACCCGTCGCGGTCAACGACGCCGACCGGGCCAGCATGCTGTTCGAGGGCAGCACGATCGTCGCCGGACACGCCCGCGCGATCGTCGTGGCCACCGGGGTCGGCACCGCCGCGCAGCGCGCGATCTCGGCCGTCGCCGACGTCGAGACCTCGGCCGGTGTCCAGGCCCGGCTGCGCGAGCTGACCAGCAAGGTCCTTCCGCTGACGCTGGCCGGGGGTGTCGCCGTCACCGCCTTGGCGCTGGTGCGTCGAGCGTCGTTGCGCCAGGCGGTCGCCGACGGCGTCGCGATCGCGGTAGCCGCCGTCCCCGAGGGGCTGCCCTTGGTCGCCACCCTGTCCCAACTCGCCGCCGCGCAGCGCCTGACCGCCCGGGGCGCATTGGTCCGCGCTCCTCGGACCATCGAGGCCCTCGGCCGCGTGGACACGGTGTGCTTCGACAAGACCGGCACCCTCACCGAGAACCGGTTGCGGGTGGTATGCGCGGTGCCTGCGAAGACAACGACGCCGGGTCCGTATCCCGAACCCACCGATCCGGCCGCCGCCGCGGTGCTGCGCAAGGCCGCGTGGGCGTCCACCCAACCGCATGACGGCCAGGGCCATGCGCACGCGACCGACGAAGCCATTCTCACCGCGGCGAGTTCGCTCAACGGTCAAGGTGATTCGGGGTGGACGGTGATCGCCGAGGTACCGTTCGAGTCCAGTCGTGGCTTTGCCGCTTCCATCGGAACGTTGGCCACCGATTCCCGCACCCCGATGCTGATGCTCAAGGGGGCTCCCGAGACGGTCTTGCCGCGGTGCCGATTCGAGGATCCGGACGCCGACCTTGCGCACGCAGAGTCGTTGGTGCACCACCTGGCCGAGCAAGGCCTGCGGGTACTGGCCGTGGCACAGCGCCGCTGGGAGCACGACACCGACGACGATGACGACACCGATGCCGACGCCGTCGACGAGGCAGCACACGACCTCGAGTTGATCGGCTACGTCGGATTGGCCGACACCGCGCGGCCGTCCTCGCGCCCGTTGATCGAAGCGCTGGTGGACGCCAAGCGCCACGTCGTGCTGATCACGGGCGATCACCCCGTCACCGCGCGAGCGATCGCCCGGCAGTTGGGCCTGCCCGCGGATGCGCGGGTGGTGACCGGAGCCGAACTCGTCGGCCTCGACGAAGACGCGTCAGCCAAGCTGGCCGCCAACGTGCAGGTCTTCGCCCGCGTCAGCCCCGAACAAAAGGTGCAGATCGTGGCGGCGCTGCAGCGCTGTGGACGAGTGACCGCGATGGTCGGCGACGGCGCCAACGACGCCGCGGCCATCCGGATGGCCGACGTGGGTATCGGCGTCAGCGGCCGCGGTTCCTCGGCCGCGCGCGGCGCCGCCGACATCGTGCTGACCGACGAAGATCTGGGCGTGTTGCTCGACGCCTTGGTCGAGGGCCGCACCATGTGGGCGGGCGTGCGTGACGCCGTGACCATCCTGGTCGGCGGCAATGTCGGCGAGGTGCTGTTCACCATCATCGGAACGGCGTTCGGCGCCGGGCGGGCGCCGGTGGGGACCCGGCAACTACTGCTGGTGAACCTGCTCACCGACATGTTCCCAGCGCTCGCCGTGGCCGTGACCTCGCAATTCGAAGAGCCGGACTACCAGGACTATGAATCCGAGCAGGAAGCCGACCAGGCTCGCCGTGCATATCAACGCGCGGTGCTGACGTCGCCGACGCCCTCGCTCGACGCGCCCCTGATGCGCCAGATTGTCAACCGCGGGGTGGTCACCGCTGCCGGTGCGACCGCCGCCTGGGCCATGGGCCGCTGGACGCCGGGAACCGAACGCCGAACGGCGACAATGGGATTGACGGCTGTGGTGACGACGCAGCTGGCGCAGACGCTGCTGACGCGCCGGCACAGCCCGCTGGTCGTGGCCACGGCCCTGGGCAGTGCGGGCGTCTTGGTCGGCATCATCCAAACACCCGTTCTGAGCAACTTCTTCGGGTGCACGCCGTTGGGTCCCGTTGCCTGGACCGGGGTAATCACCGCGACTGCGGGCGCCACCGCGATCTCGGTGCTGGCGCCGCAATGGTTGGCCAAGACGATCGGCGCTGTGGTTCCCGATCAGGACTAAGCGGACGGGGCGAAATCGCCTGGGCTATGCGGAAATTGGCGTCCTTTCGGGTGGCGGTCGGTGCTTCCGCCGTCGCCCGGCCACGTCGGTGTGAACTGACGGCTTTCGGTGTGAACCCACGGCTTTCGGTGTGAACTGACGGCTTTCGGTGTGAGCCAACGGCGGGAATCGGCACGAATCTCCGCCCTAGTTACACTCGCGAATCCCAGAATTCACTCGCAAAGCCAGCCATTCACACCCAATGCCCGCCGCGCCGTCCGTGAGATTGCGTGTCGCTGAAGCTGAGTCACTTCTTGGAAACGACGCGATCACGACGTGGCTCGTGGTCGGCATCGGTTCTGCAACCAATTACATTGGCCACCTAGGCAAAATCTCCGGCGGCCGATACCGTTCGGCTGCGGGGGCGGCCACCGAAGACACTGACCACAAAGGGAGACTGTTGAGGAACTTCGCTCGATTCAACGTCACGATTGTCGTCGGCGCCGGATTGTGCGGAGCCGCAATGACGTTCAGTTCGGACGCGGCAGCCGTCCCACCGCCGCTGGGTGGGCCCACCTGCCTCGAGCAGATGGCGGGCACCGCGTTTCCGGTCGACGGGGCTGCGCCGGCACCGCTGGCCCTGCCCGGCCCTCCTGTCGCCGGAGGTCCGCCGATCCCGCTGGGCGCGCCGGCGCCGCTTGTGCCCGCCGGAGCAGGCGCGCCGGTTGCGGCGCCGGGGGCAGCGCCAATCGAAACCATGGCGGGCCCTGTCCCGCGGACGGGTAAGGGGGTGCCGAGCGCGCCGGCCATGCCGGCGTCCGCTCCGGTAGTTCTGCCCGGCCCCTTGCCTGCGCCGACGGAACCCCCAGCGGTTTTGGTCGGGGCCGTGGCTCCGGATACCCGTACGGCTTGCCCCGGCGCACGCTGACCAGAGCCCTTACTCCTGCACGATCACCGGGTCACCGACGTTGACGGTGTCGTAGTACCACTCTGCATCGGCCGGACTGAGGCTGATGCAGCCGTGGCTGACGTTATCGGCTCCCATCGATGGGACCGCCCAGGGAGCCGAATGCACAAAGAGGCCACGGCTGCTGATCCGGACGGCGTAATCCACCGTGAGCCGGTAGCCGTCGGGATCGTCGACCGGGATACCGACGCTGCTGGAATCCATGATGACCGAACGGTTTTTGGACATGACGGCGTATTTGCCGACCGGCGTCGGGAATTCCGCCTTCCCCATCGAGGCCGGCATGACACCGTCTTCCCCCCAGTGGGGTCGATGGTGCGGCGCCGGTAACGGCGGCGATGTCCCCGGTTCGGCCCCGTCGATGGTGACCGTAAACGTGTGCTCCGAGATTTTGGCGACACCGAGCACCGTCGGACCCGTCTTGAAATCCGTGGCCAGGGCGCCGACCGACAGTGCCACCTTGCTGTGCGCCGGCCAGAATCGGTCGGGAACCCACTGCACCACATCACGATCCAGCCACTCGAACTTGCCGGTCATTGCGGGCACCGATTTCACGTCGATGGCGCGCTCGGCCGCCGGCCGGTTGGAAACGGGCCCGACGAACGTCACGACGACGGGGTGGGCGACACCCACGACCTGTCCCGGCCCCGGCAGAACCGATGCGATTGCGAAGTCGCGCGACTGGTTGGCCGCCGCCAGATTCACCCGAGCGGGTGGCGCGACCAAGGTCACGCCGATTCCGACCACCACCAGAATTGACCGAAGTGCCGCCCGCATCGCTTCTCGTCATCCTTCACGCCGAAAGGAGCCCCCAAAGGGGTTGTCGTTGGTCGATGTTAGGGGCGTCACGACGCCGCGAACGCCAGCGCGCGCCAGCGGCTCGATCAAGTCTCGGACAAGGTTTGGTCACGGCGAGCAGACGCAAAAGCACCCGCACGCTCGGCGTGTCCAGTGCTTTTGCGTCTGCTCGCGCTAGGTGGCGAGTTCTCGGCGCAGCACCTTGCCGGCCGGGTTGCGTGGAATGCTCTCGACGAGGTGGATGTCCCGCGGCTGTTCGAACCGGGATACCTTGCCTTTCAAGTACTCTCGTAACGCCGGCTCGTCGATGTCGCTGCCCCGCCGCGGGACGACGAACGCGGCCAGTCTCCGTCCGAACTTCTCGTCGGGCACTCCGATCACTGCGTTCTCTGCGACACCGGGATGTTGGGCGAGTGCGTTCTCCAGCGCTCGCGGATAGACGTTTTCACCGCCGGAGACAATCATGTCGTCCTCGCGCCCAACGATGTAGAGCCGTCCCGAGTTGTCGAAGTAGCCCATGTCGCCGGTGCTGGTCATGCCGTCGATGACGGCTTTGCCGCCGCCGCCGGTGTATCCGTCCGCGCCCAGCTCACCGCCCACGAAGATACGACCGGTGACCCGCGGGCCCACCGGCCTGCCGTGTCTGTCGAAGATGCGTACCGGACATCCCGCGACCGGTCGTCCGACCGTCTCCGGGGCGTTACGCACCTCGACCGGTGTGGCCAGCGCGCCGATACCGACCTCGGTGGAGCCGTAGGCGTTGTAGAGGACATCGCCGTAGGCATCCATGAACCGTCGCGCCAGGGCGGGATCGAGGCGGTCGCCGCTGGAGATGACCACCCGCAGACACGGCAGGGCGTTGCGCGCCCGCACTCGTTGTGGCAGGTCCAGAATTCGCGCCAACATGATCGGGACCACGCTCATCGCGTCGGCCCGCTGCAGCGAGGCCTGCGCCAGGGTGGTCTCGGCATCGAAGCGCCGATGGGTCAGCACGGTGCCGCCCAGGCTCACGGTCAGCATCAGCATGCCGAGTCCCAGGCCGTGAAACATGGGGACTGCCAACGCGATTCGCGATCCGACGCGCAACCGGGTGCGCTCCAGGATCGTGACTCCGACGCCCACTCCTGAGCTCAGCCGCGGCGCCCGAGGCACTCCCTTGGGTACGCCGGTAGTGCCCGACGTGAGCAGGACGATCCGGCCCGACGGCGCGACCTTCGGTCGTGCATCGCCCGGTCGCGGCTCGACGGTCACGGGATCGATTACCACGACGGATTCGTCGACATCGCTTATCTGGCCGCTGAATTCCCGGTCGGCGAACATCGTCTTGATCTGGTGCGTATCCAGCGCCCCCGCCAGCGCATCGAGACGAAACTCCGTGCTTACCAGCACCACATCGGCTCCGACCAGACCAGCGGCGAATACCGCGGCGACGAAATTGCGTCCATTGCGGCACATGATCCCCACCGATTCGCCCGGCGCTGCACCGCTGCGGACGAGCTCGCGGGCAAGTGACTCGGTGCATGACTGCAACTCTCGGTAGCTCAATGCGCCGTCGTCGTCGATGATTGCGGTACGGTCTGGCCACCTCGCGGCCGAAATCGCAAGCAATGTATAGAGATTCGTGCCGCCTCGGTACACCTCGCGGATCAGCCGCAACAGCGCCGGTGGAGCGGGCGGACTGAGCAGCCCGGAACACGCCAGTCCCCGCGCCGCGGTGGCGGCAACGCTACCGGCCATCATGCGCCGTCCCGTTGGGCGCCGGACTCGGCGAAAAGCCGGCGGTGCCACAGCCGAGCCGCATAGTCGGCCGGCCCCGCCAGCACCACCGAGGCGATCTCCGCCGGCCACACCCATGGCGGTTCGACGCTGCGGGGCCGCTCGATGATCGCCTTGGCGATCGAATCGGCGGCCTGGTCCGGATACAAACCCGGCAACTTGCCCAGCATCGGCGTCGGCTCGATCATCCGGGTACGGACTAACGCGAAGTAGACCGACGTGACGTCCACGCCATCACTGTGCAGTTCCGGTGCCACGCTGCGCAGCCAGCGATCGAACGCGCCCTTGGACGCCTGGTAGGCGCCCCACTGTGGACCCGGGACCACCCGCACGCCCACGCTCGACACGTTCACGATGTGGCCACGGCCGTTCTCACGCATGGCCGGTAGCAAGCCGAGCAGCAGCCAGATGGGTCCGAGGTAGTTGATGTCGATGGTGCGCTGGAAATCGTGCGGTCGGTCGTATTGGTGATGCAGCGAGCGGCGCAATGACTTGCCGGCATTGCTGACCACGATGTCCAGCGGGCCGTGGTTCTCGGTGATCTGCTTGGTCAGCGCGTGCACGGCGGTCTCATCGCTGAGATCGGTCGCATAGACCATCGCCCTCCCGCCACCCGCGTTGATTGATGCCGCAAGGTCGTCGAGGCGTTCCGCGGATCGGGCCGCCAACAGGACCGTCGCGCCGGCGGCGGCCAGTTTGCGCGCGGTCGCCTCGCCGATGCCATACGACGCCCCGGTCACCAGGACGGTCTTGGCTGAAACGGCCTTGCGCAGCCTGTCTGGATCCGATATCTGCCCAGGGTTGGCCACTCGGTCGAGTGTCGCCTCCAGCGCCTGCGTAATCACATTCATCTTCACTGCCGCATTTCGTTTCGCAAGCCGAAGCCTGCCGCTGCTGACCCCCGACACGTAACCTACCGCGTGCGCGATCAGCTTCGGGTCGCCGTAGTGGAAGGTGCCGATGGCCAGCGGCTCCGCCGCGAAGCCTATGCGGCCATCCCCATCCCTGAGGCCACTCCAAACACGTCCTCAGTCACCGCCGCCATCACCGTCGAACCAGTTGAACCAGTCGAACCAGTCGAATCCGTCACCATCACCACCTCCCCCATTCAACAAGGCGATCAACGCGACTGCCGCGAAGACAAGCACGGTGAGGACGAAGTTGTGGTGGTGGTGGTCGTGGTCGAGAAACCTGAGCACCGTGAGCACCAAAAGACCGAGAGCAAGCAGCACGGCCACCGCGGTCATGATCTTCCTCCGCCAGGGAGGCCCATTGTCGTCAGGCGGTGGTGGAACCGACTCGGGATCCTCAGCCATCAGGCTGGTCGCTCTCGGTCCATCTGCTCTGACGTTCGGATTGCCGCCACGGTCAGGATGCTAGCCATTCACGCGAACCCGCACAGTCGATTCGCCAGGCCCTCACGGGCTGGTTTGTCGTGGTGACGGAGCGAATCGTCCTCGACGGCAGCCGCGGTGGTGATCATCGTTTTTCGTCAGGTGACGAGTGAAAGTCGAATCCATTTGGCTTGCCAGGGGATTCGATCTGCAGGCCGTGGTGGTGGGTAGGCCGCCAATCCGGTCAGACGGCGGGCCGGTTATGCAGCCTGCGTGGATCGACACCGGCGCGGCGCCAGGCGGTGGCCGCCCAGGGCGCGTAGATGAACCACACGGGCAGCCGGTTGATCAGTGGGTTCAGCGCCCGCATGACGGCCGCGAAGCGCTGGAATCGCCGCTCCTTCTTGTCATCCCAGTGCAGTTCGCATACTGCCCGCATCTGCGGCGGCAGGGTGCCCACCAGCACGAGCCGGGTGTAGGCGTTGAGCGGCGCAGACAGCATGTTCCACAGCGGCTTGGGCAGCCAGCGCGGGCCGGGTATGCCCTTGCGGATGTAGCCGGTGCCGTACAGGACCGTCTTGTGCGGGACGAACCGCTCGAGCATGTCGTCCCAGTACTCGACGAACTCGTCATATGTCTGCGGCTGGCCGCGGTCGCTGACTCCGTAAAGGCTGTACCAGATCTTGCCTTCGTTGAAGATCTGCTCTTTCTCGGCATGGGACAGCCGCCGAATGAACGTATCGGCGTTGTAGATGACCTGGTCGACGAATGTCGCGTGCGCCCAGTAGAACAACTCCGGATTCAGCGCGTGGTACCTCGACCCGTCGCTGATGGTGCCCTTGATCGGCTTGTGGAAGTCACGGACTTTGCGGCCCCACTCCTGGGGCGTCTCCGAGTAGACGGTCTTCATCAGCGGGGGTGCGGTTCGCTTGGCCCGGCCCAAGGTGTCGCTGAAGATCACCGAGTGGTCGAGCACGCCCTGGGCGAGCTGCTCTATGCAGTTTTCGACGCCGGCGACGCGCTGGAATCCGAAAAACTGGGTCCGGTGGTCTCCGTAGAACTTCCAGATCAGCGAATCCGGCCCCAGCCGCGGCGAGACCTCGTCCGGCTCGGCGCCGTCAGCAAGCACCGGCACCCCCTCCCGGACGCCGGTGTCGAACCGCGCGCCGGCGCTCGGCTTGGCCGGAGCCTCGTTGTGAGCGGTCATGCCGAACTCCTCAGACGAACGTGAAACACTGAAACAAAATGTTATCTTTGTTCCACGCTAGCAACCGGGTCCGACGTACGCAAAGCAGGTGAGCCATCAAGACCAAGCGACGCGACTCGCTCTCCGAGCTCGACCGCACCATTTTGGACACCGCCCGACAGGTGTTCGAGACCTACGGCGTGCGGCGCGCCAACATCGAAGACGTCGCCGCGCGCGCGGGGGTCAGCCGCAGCACCGTCTACCGCCGCTTTCCCACCAAAGACGACCTGTTCGCACACGTCGTGCGACGAGAGGCGCAGCTCTTCTTCACCACACTGGACCAAGCCACCACCGGCTGTGATCCGCAGCAGGCGGTGATCGAAGCCTTCGCGCTCGGCGTACGCCTGGTGCACGACTCGCCGCTTTACTCGCGGATCGCCGACAGCGAACCCGAACTCCTCGGCATGTTCTCCCGGTCCCACGCCTTCCCCATCGGCCAGTTCGCCGACGGAATCGCCCACACCCTGCGCCGATGCGGGGCCGACATTCCCGAGCCCGACCTGGCCAATATCGCCGACATCCTGTTGCGCGTCGCCCTGGGCATCGTCGTGTTCCCCACCGAGCGGCTCGATACGTCGGATCCGGCAGCCGTCCGCGAATACGCAGCACGTTATCTCGTACCAATCATCGGCCGGACCAGCCCGTAGCTGACGCTGCGACCTGTCGGTGTGCTGAACTAGCCTGAATGCCGTGACCCGGTTTGGTGGGGCTCCGCGCACCAGATACGCCAGCTGCGGCGAGACCGACATCGCCTATCAGGTGTTCGGCGACGGCCCGATCGACCTGGTGATGCTGCCCGGGCCGTCCATCCCGATCGACTGCATCGACGCCGAGCCGTCGATGTACCGCTTCCACCGGCGATTGGCGTCTTTCGCCCGGGTGATCCGACTGGACCAGCGCGGTATCGGCCTGTCGTCGCGGGTCTCCTCGCCCGACGTGATCGGGCCCGAGTTCTGGGCGAAGGACGTCATCGGCGTTATGAACGCCGTGGGATGCGAACGGGCGACCATCGTGGCGCCCGGTTTCACCGCGATGACCGGAATCGTGCTGGCCGCCGACTATCCCGAACGGGTCAGCTCCCTGGTGATCTTCAACGGCTCGGCCCGGACGTTGTACGCGCCCGACTACCCCATCGGCGCCACCATCGATGCTCTCGATCCCTACACGACCCTGGTGGTCGACCCCGATGCCGTCGAGCAGGGTTTCGACATGCTCGGCATGATCGCACCGAGCGTCGCCCACGATGACGCGTTCCGCTCCTGGTGGGACATGGCCGGTAATCGCGCCGCCTCCCCGAGCATGGCGTTGGCGATGATCCGAACCATCCGGGCCGGCGACGTGCGGGACAAGTTGCCGCGAGTCAGCGCGCCGACGCTGATCCTGCACCGCGCCGACTCGACGTTCACCCCGGTCTCACATGGTCGGTACTTGGCGGAGCACATCGCCGAGTCCCGCCTCGTGGAACTACCCGGCGAAGACAACCTGTACTGGGTCGGCAACACCGGGCCGCTGCTGGACGAGATCGAAGAATTCATCACCGGGATGCGGGGTGGTTCCGATAGCGAGCGCCTGCTCACCACGATCATGTTCACCGACATCGTCGGCTCGACCGAGCGTGCGGCGCTGCTCGGCGACGATCGCTGGCGCGACCTGCTGGACAATCACGACACCATCGTGCGCCACGAGCTGCAGCGCTTCGGTGGGCGCGAAGTCAACACCGCCGGGGACGGATTCGTCGCGACATTCAGCAGTCCCAGTGCGGCGCTCGCCTGCGCCGACGAGATCGTCGACGCGGTCAGGGTGCTCGGCATCGAGGTGCGGGTCGGAATTCACGCCGGAGAGGTGGAGGTCCGCGGCGGCCTGAAAGATGACGTGGCCGGCATGGCGGTGCACATCGGTGCGCGGGTGGCCGCCCTGGCCGGCGCCAGCGAGGTACGGGTGTCGTCGACGGTGCGCGACATCGTCACCGGATCACGGCACAGGTTCGCCGATCGCGGTGAAAGCGTCCTCAAAGGCGTCCCCGGGTTATGGCGAATGTATGCCCTCGAGCGTGAGCACGCCGTCGTCGCGGGTTAGCGCCGCTTCAGGGCGGGGTGGCCGCGCGCCAGGAAGGGCACCAGCAACTCAGGCGGCGCGATTCGGGAAATCGACGCAGCCACCCGGTTGGCCCGCCCGGGGATGACGACCGCCTTGCCCGCCGCCAGACCGTCGATCCCGGCCTGCGCGACCTGGTCGGCGGGAAGCCACATCACCTTCGGCAGCGCCGATTCGGCTTCCTCTTTGGAGAAACCGGCCGTTTCGCCGAATCCGGTGTCCACCGGCCCCGGGCACAGCGCGGTCGCGCTGACCCCGGTGCCGCGGAGCTCACCGCGCAGGCTGTGGGTGTAGGACAGCACGAACGCCTTTGCGCCGCCGTAGGCCGCTTGCCCCGGCAAGGGTTGGAACGCGGCCGTCGACGCCACGTTCAGCACGGCGCCACGGTGCCGGTCGACCATGCCCGGCAAGAACCTGCTGCACAGGTCCACTACCGCCGCCACGTCGACCTCGACCAAGTTAAGTTCTTGCTCCGGAACCGATTCCGCGACAACCCCGGTGGTCGACAGTCCCGCGTTGTTGACCAGGATGTCGGGCACCAACCCAAGCGCGGCGACCCGGTCCGGCAGGGCGGCTCGGTCTTCTCGCTTTGACAGGTCAGCCGGTAGTGGATGCGCGTGCGCGCCGAGCCGTGCGGCGAGTTCTTCGAGCCGTTCGGCCCTGCGGGCGACCAACACGACTTGATAGCCACGTTGGGCCAGTATCCGCGCGAATTCCTCGCCGATGCCGGACGAAGCGCCGGTGACAATCGCCGCGCGGTCACTTCCTGGTGGTGGGAGAGCCATACCCGGACCCTACCGGGCATCAGCCCCGACTGCCCGGGCCGGACTCCTGGGCAAGCACTGCGAGCCGGTCCAGCGAAGCGCGCAACATCTCACGTGTCGTGGCCCGGGCGCGAGCCAGGCGAGCACTGTCGGTCAGCTGAGTCCAGTCGTAGGTGTGGGTCACGCTGGTGAGGTCGGCGCTCACCGGTTCGAGTTGCCAGCGCCAAAGATGGCCGGGCGGTGGCTTGCCGGGCTCTGCTGGGCGCCAGGCGATCTGGCTGCCTTCGATGAATTCCACGACGTGGTTCTCCCGCACGCCACCTTGGGTCAACGTGGTCTTGAAGACGTCACCGGCCTGCCGGACACGCTGTCCCGGCGCGGCGGAGGCGAGGTTGTTGTTGCCGTCCCAGCTGGGCTGCAGCGACGGGTCGGCGATCAGGTCGAAAATTCGCTGCGCGTTCGCCGCGACGATGCGGGTTACGCTCACGATTCGCTCTTCGGGTTCCATGGCGCAATCCAAACACGCCGCGGGTCACCGGGCCCGTCGACCACCCGGCCCGGCGGGTCAACAGCGCTCGGCGCCCCGTTGCATCAGCCGCGGACCGCCGCCGCGCGGCCTGCGTCTCAGCAACGCGTACAGCGCGCCACATGCTCGAACCCTCATCGGCGCGACCGCTGCTAGGTTGTCAGGGCTTTGGCTGGTCCAGGCCTCGATAGTCTGCACAAGCGTAGTCCTTTCGAAAGTGGCGCGCTGCAATGAATTTCATCGCGGATGATTTACGATCATGCCGCGCGTGGGTAAACACCGCGCAACGCAACGGTGTGGTGTCCCACACAGCGTCGGTCGCTGCCGCGATGCCGTCACAAGCTGCCAGGCTCGGCATCCGCTGCGTGGTCACCCGCGGCGCCGAGCGTATCGACGCAGATAGCCCACCATCCGATACGCGGGCACGGGCCTTGGCCAGTCATCGGCCCGGAAATACGCATCGGTGCCGCCGTCGACGAAAAGGACGCTGCCGCAAAGGAAGTCCGCGGCATCCGACAACATGAAGCACATCCAGTCGGCCATCTGCGCAACGTCGCCGAACCCGCCGACGGGGATCGGGAATGACCGGACCGCCTTGTCCTCCCTGGGGTTCGACAGTTGCTCTTCCAACAACGGCGTCATGATGGCACCTGGCGCAAGCGCGTTCAGCCGCACGCCCGATCCTGCCTATGCCGGCAGCACCGCAGTGCGCCGAACCCAATGGCTGACAGCGATTTTCGACGCCGCATACATCATCACCGGTGCGGCTGTACCGAACATTTTGACCCGACGCACCGCCTTGTCGGCGTCGTGCGCCAGCAGGGCTCGCACGGCTCGTCTGGGTACTGCGGGCACTGTCGTCGACGAGTTACTGGCGACCACCACGACCTTTGCCTTCTGCGCGGCAGCCAGCGCCGGTCGCTACGCGCAAAGCAAGTCGACGACTCCGAAGTAGTTGACCTGGGCAATTTGGCGGGCTCGGTCCCGGCCCGGGCTCGGGCCCAGACCGGCGGCGAGCACCGCGCCGTCCAGCCTGCCGGACGAGGTCAGCAGGACACCCTCGGCAGCTTCGCGACGCCCGTCGGGCGTCGACAAGTCGGCGACGACGTCGGCGTCCTTGATGTCGATGCTCACCACCGAGTGGCCGTCGTTGCGCAGCCGTTGGGCAGTTTCGCGACCCATGCCGGATGCGGAGCCGGTTACCGCATATATGCCCATGCTCGCGGGTCACGCCTTCATGGCCGCGCGCTCGACGTCGAGAAGCTGCTCACCGCGCCGTTCCTCGTCGTAAGCTTTGCGCCCGCCTCGCAAACCGAATAGCCGCTTGGAGACCAGCAAGTAGATCACCGCGGCCACGTTGATCGTGAAGGTCACTACCCGCGTCATGGTGATGCCTCTGGTCAGGTCGTAGATCTCCAGCGGCAGGAAGATCGAAGTGGCGACCACCGCGAAGTATTCACCCCACCGCTTGAGTAGCCACAGACCCGTGCCTTCGATGACCTGCAAGACGGCGTAGGAGGCCAGCAGGAGAGTGATCAGGGCCAACGTGGATGGCTTTGCCGCCAGGGCTTTTTCCAGCTCATGTATGGCAGACATCTGATCGACTTTGAATCCGGCGGCCCGAAAGATCGGCAGGTCGCGGTCCAGGGTGGCTTGAATTGCCCCCCGTGCGCCGCGAAACTTCCACACCGCCCAGGCGGCGAGTGCCAACACAATCGCCCGGAAAAAGCGTTCGATTCCCAGCGCGCGAACGATGATGGCTTGGCGTAAAGCCTTGCCGCGCATGATCAATGGCGCTTCATCGGCGTGGCCGTGGCCCTGCGGCTTACCGAGCGCGAAGTCGCCGCACCGCAGGCAGCGCCATACTTCGCCCAGTCCGGTGGTGCCGGTGAGCCGCTTGGCGAGCGCCTCTTCGTCGGGCGCGTAGGTGACGTGTCCGGACAGCGCGCAGGTGATCAGCTCCCAGCGGTTGCCGATCCGGTTTTCCTTCTTTGCCACGTGCACTCCTCTGCTGGCCGTCTGCTGGCCGGATGTGCCGATCATTCAATGCGGGCGCCGAACGGCGCAAGAGGACGCGCGTTCGGCGGCCGACGGGGCGAACCCGCTAGAACCTCTGCCTGCGGCGTGGTCGTTGCGGGTCACGGCTCACCGCGCCGAGCAGCCGGGCGAGGTCGGCGACGGGTATGTCGTCGAGTTGGTCTACCGCGGCGATGATGTCGGCGCGCAAGGCTTCATCGCAGAACGGCTCGGCCAGCCAGTGGAACTTCTCGACGACCCGCTCCCAGGACAGCGGCCGGGTGGACGAGCCTTCGTAATCAGACTGCTCGCGGGTGAATTCGCGTCCGTCGCGGGTAACCACGCACACCCGGGCGCCGGTGCGTTGCGGATAGTCCGCGGTCAAGTCAGCTGCCGGCTCGACGTCCACCCTGGCCAGCAGGTCTTGGACGTCCCCGCGCCGGACACGTTCAGTCTCAAGCTGTTCGGGCCCGACGGCACCGTCCAGCAACGCGACCGCACTCAGGTACTTGAGGTTGTAGTCGGCCTGTTCTTTGGTCCATGGATGATCCTTGCTGCCATAGACTCCGCCGCCTGCGATGTCGTAGGCACCCTGAAACACTTCGAGGCGCACCCGTTCCACCTCGTCACCGTTGAGCTCGTTCTCGTTGCGGATTGCCAAGACTGCGTCAATGACGGCCTGCCCGTGGATAAGTGCGCAGTACTGCTTGAGGTAGGTCTTGTCAACCGCGGTCAGTCCCCGGTCGGAAGTGTGGAAATCTATTGGTAGATCAAACAGCTGCGCCAAACCTTGCGGACCGTCGAACAGCGACTTGGGCCCGGTGACACCACGACCGGCCAACATCGTCGTGTATACGGCGCGCATCCCGGTGATGGCCGGCGATATGCCTTTCCAATTGGAGACCGGTTCGGCATGCACCGCCGCCAGCGACACATTGTCGGCCGCGGACGCCGCAATCGCGTCGGCGGTGCGCCCGGCGTCGAGGCCGAGCAGCTTAGCCGACCCGGCAGCCGCCGAGATCGCCAGTTGCAGTGCATGATTCAGCCCCCGCGCCATGACGGGAACCTGAGCGCTGAACCGGCATTGGACCTCATAGGCGACTGCCAGGGCCAACAGGAAATCGGCGCCCTGCGCGTTCACGTGTTCGGCGACGGCCAACACCGCACCGAAGTTGTCGGCCGGATGACACAGCCCACCGACCGTCAGATAGGTGTCGAGCAGATCCGGGTAACGCACTAGTACCGCGTTGAAGAACGCGGCTTGATCCACCGATGCGCGACCGCCGCCAACAAGCGTGGCCGTCGCGCGCCCGCTGAACTGCTCGGCGTGCGCGCGGATTTGCGGAATGAGTTCGCCGTCCAGCGCGCCCACCGCACACGCAATACTGTCAAGCACGTTGCGCTTCAACATCTTCCGAGACCGGGCCGCGAGATCCGACTGTCCTGCGTCGACGACGAAGGCGGCAAGATCGTCCACGACATGGTTATCCGCCATGGCTTTCCTCCTTGCCGGTCATGATTGCGTCGCTTTGGTGATCGCGGCGGTTTCCTCGGTGAGCCGCTTGCCGATGCAGCGAATCTGTTTTGCGCTCAGGGCGCAGAGCGGATGCACGGCCACGATCAGGGCGACTTGCTGCCGATGGTCGAATACCGGCGCGGCGATGGTCACCACCGGCTGCTTGCGGCGTCCGGGGTTGTCGTCGGAAAGAAAGCCGATGGTGGTGAACTCGGCGAGCAGCTGGTCCATGATCTGGCGTACCGGGGCCGGCACCTCGTGGCTGTCCAGCGTGCCGACCAGCTGGGCAGCCTGCGCCAGGGCGGGCGTGGTCCAGTCGATGTCGAATCCGCGCTCGCGAGTGCGCACTAACACGTCCCGCAGTCGCTGCGCGCGATCGCCGTTGTTTCCCGCGCCCCGACGGATCCACTCGCGCTGTCCTTCGTCGCTGTCCCAGGCGGCGAAAGCGACGCCGAACGGTGGGGCATACGGAATGCGATCACCGGGTATTCCGGACGGTTCGGTGACCGGCTCACCCTCGAATGCTGTGACCACCAACGAATCACCGTATCGCTCGACCACCGAGCCGGCATAGCCGAAATCGCCGGAAAGTCGTAGCGCCGCAGCACGAGCCGCGTGCGTGAGCGGTCGGGCGATGTCCGTCCTGGCGGCCACCACAGCCAGTGCCGGACCCAGGGCGAACGTTTTGGCCAGCGGATCACGGCTGGCCCATCCGCGGTCGCACAGTGTTTTCAGGATCGCGTGTGCGGTCGCCTGGGTGAGCCCTAGTTCGCGCACGATGTCGGAGAATCGCAGCTGCCTGTTTCCCGAGCGTGCCAGCAGCTCGACAACGTCGAGCACCCGAGCGGTCGGCGCCGACGGAGACCCGCGAATGGCTTGACTCCTTCCTACCGGGTTCATACAGTAATTTCCAACATTCGAAATGTTATATCGAATATCCGAGAATTGGGAGCTATTCGTTGCGCGCCGTCGTGTTGAGAGATGGTCGGCTACGCGTCGGCGAGACGGCGGATCCCGAACCCGGGCCGGGTGAGCTGCTGCTGCGCACGCTGAGCACCGCGATCTGTGCCTCTGATGTGCACTTCATGGACCACCCGGAACTGGGTTTGGACGACCCGACCGGCCGCTCACTGTATGACCCAGACCAAGACATCGTGCTCGGTCACGAGTTCGTCGGCGAGGTGCTCGGGCACGGACCCGGCTGCACCGGGCAGTTCGCCGTCGGCTCCCGGGTTACCGCCATGCCGGTGCGCCTGATCGACGGCGGTGCCGGCGGCCTGCGGATCATCGGCCAGCATCCGAAGGCACCCGGGAGTTTCGGTGAGCTGCTTGTGGTTTCGGAGGCGGCGGCCAAACCCGTTCCAGGCGACGTCTCCAGCGATGCCGTCGCATTGACCGACGCGTTCGCCGTCGGCGAGTTCTACGTCCGCTCGGCGGACATCCAATCCGGTGAAATCGCGATCGTCATCGGCGCCGGGGCGATCGGCCTCTCGGCGGTCGCCGCCTTGGCCGTGCGCGGTATCGAGCCGATCATCGTGTCTGATTACAAGTCCGACCGTCGCGAACTGGCCCGTGATTGCTTCGGCGCGCACATCGTCGTCGATCCGGCCGAGACCGGGCCATTCGACGCGTTCCAGGAGGTTCGGGCCCAACGCGGGTTGCCCGGCCCGGCAGTCGTTTTCGAGTGTGTCGGGGCAGCCGGCCTGATCCAGAACATCGTCGAATCCGCCGAGCTGGGCACCCGAATCTACTGCGCGGGCGGTTGGTATACGGGTGACACCCTCGATATCACCACCGCGACCCGCCACGGCGTCACCATCCAATTCGGCGGCGGGCCACACCCGCAGGATTGGTACGGAACCCTGGACGCCATCGCGTCGGGCCGCCTGAACCCGTTACCCAGTGTCGGCAAGATCATCACCCTCGACGAAGTGCCGGAGGCTCTTGACTTGGCCCGCAGGTCCGACGGACCGCCACGCATCGTGGTCCATCCCAATGGGGACATTGCATGACTGAACGCGACGACCGCCAGGACATTTCCGATCTGCTGGTGCGCTACGCCAGCGGCATCGACCGCCGGGACTGGCCGCTGTTTCGCACCGTGTTCACCGACGACTGCCAACTCGACTATGGCGAGATCGGCAGCTGGAACGGCGTCGATGCCGTCGTCGACTTCATGGAGCGGGTCCACGCACTGGCGGGTCATACGATGCACCGGTTGAGCAATATCGCTATCACTCTGCACGGCGACACGGCAGACGCGCGCACCTATATCGACGGCTTGATCATGGCCGCCGACAACCGATCTGGCGTCAATGCAATCGGTTTCTACGACGACGTGATCGTCCGCACCGCCATCGGCTGGCGCATTGCACGCCGTAAGTACACCCAGGTGCGGCTGACCACGGTGGGCAACGAAGGAACAGGACGATGACGTTCGCAACGAGATACGGCCCCTGGGCGCTGGTCGCCGGAGCCTCCGACGGTCTCGGTGCAGCTTTCGCGAATGGACTCGCCGAGCGCGGGGTCAACGTCGTATTGCTCGCCCGTCGGCACGATGTGTTGAATCAGGTTGCCGCGGAGATCAATTCAGCGTGGTCGGTGCAAACCCGCACGCTGGCGGTCGATCTCGCCCGGCCGGACGCAGCGGCCGTCGTCGCCGAGGCCACCCGTGACCTGGAGATCGGTTTTCTGGTGTACTGCGCGGGGGCCGATCCGAACTACCGGCCCTTCCTTGCCACGCCGATCGAGGCCGCCGAGGCGATGGTGCAACGCAACTGCATGACGCTCATGCGGTTGTGCCATCACTTCGCGGCGTCGATGGTCCAGCGGGCCAGCGGCGGCATCGTCATCTTGGGATCCGGCGCCGGGTTGGCTGGTGGTGCCAACATCGCCGCCTATGGCGCCTCCAAGGCTTTCGACATGGTGTTCGCCGAAGCGCTGTGGGCCGAACTGCACGACAAGGGAGTCGACGTCCTGGGGCTGATCCTGGGCAAGACCGATACGCCCGCCCTGCGGGCGCTCGAATACAGCCGGGGCCAGATAGGTTCGCTCGACGAGGCGCCGCCCGGTGCGGGCACGGTGGACGAAGTTATCGCCGAGGCCTTTGAAAACCTGGGCAACGGCCCCACCTGGTTCGCCGGCGACATGATGCGCGCCGCCGAGCAGTTGACGAGTTCCCTGACCCGCAACCAGACCGTCGAACTGTTCGCGCAGGCGGCCGCCGCCGCGATGGGTCCTGCGGGCTAGCCCGACGCACGCCAGGTAATCAACACCGGCCCGGAGCCGGGCGGAACTTTCGACGTGAACAGCACGTCGTAGTGGATGTTGACGTTTTCCGCGCAGGAAGGTTTGCCAAAACTTTGAATCAGGACGCCCTAACTTTCAAGATCGACCAGTCTGAGCAGCAAAGATAGCATCGCAGATGCCGTCGCTTACCCGTCCCGCAACGTTGCTGGACTGGCGACACACGGGTACGTTAGAGCACTGTGCGTCAGGACCGCACGCCGAAACGTCCACCCGCCGACCGTCATATGTCGCGAATTGAAGGACCTGAATTGATCACCACCGACCGGGCCGTCGTCGCGACGACGAAGTCTCGCCCGCCGTGGCGCATCCTGACCCGTTCGGCACTGTGCACCGGCGCCTTCATCGGCCCAGCGGTGGCGACGCGGATCCTCGGCCTGCACCCGAATCCACTCGTCGCCCTCGTAATCTTTGGGGCCGCGGTGGTGGCGGCCAGCTTCCTGCTCGCTTGGGCCGCCGAAGCCGCCCAGATCGACGTGTCGAGCGGCCTGGCGATCGCAGTGCTCGCGCTGGTGGCGGTTCTCCCCGAATATGCCGTCGACCTCTACTACGCCTACGCCTCCGGACACAACCCGGACTACACCCAGTACGCGACGGCAAACATGACCGGGTCCAACCGACTGCTGATGGGGCTGGGCTGGCCGGTCGTGGTGCTGGTCGGCATCGTGGTGGCACGGCGGGTGGGTGCCCGCGGCAAAGCGGGCTTGGCGCTGCAGCCGGCAAACCGGGTGGAGCTCGGGTTCCTGCTGATCGCCGGGGTGGCCGCGTTCCTCGTACCGCTAGCCGGCCAAATCCACCTCATGCTCGGGTTGGCCCTGCTGGCGTGGTTCGGCTTCTACCTGTATAAGGTCAGCCACGGCGACGTTGAAGAGCCCGACCTGATCGGCACCGCCGCCGCCATCGCGGAATTGCCGGTGCGCGCCCGGCGCATCGCGGTATTCACTCTGTTCGCGGTCGCCGGTGTGGTGATCCTGCTGTGCGCCAAACCGTTCGCGGACAACCTGGTCGCCGCCGGGACCGAGCTGGGCGTCGACCGGTTCCTGCTGGTGCAGTGGCTGGCCCCGTTGGCCTCCGAAGCGCCGGAGTTCATCGTCGCGACGATCTTCGCCGCCCGCGGCAAGGGCGCGGCCGCCATTGCCACGTTGATCTCGTCGAAGGTCAACCAGTGGACGCTGCTGATCGGATCGCTCCCGATCGCCCATCTGCTGGGCGGTGGAAAACTCTCGCTCGCGCTGGACTCCCGTCAGGTCGAGGAAACGCTGCTGACCGCGACTCAGACCCTGATGGGTGTGGCGCTCATCCTGGCGCTGCGCTTCCATCGTTCCAGCGCCTGGGCGTTGTTGGCGTTGTTCCTCGTCCAGTTCCCCGTCGCGTCCCCGCATGGCCGACTGCTGCTCTGCGGTGTCTACACGGCGCTGGCAATCATCGGGTTCGTCGTCAACCGGCGCTACCTGGTCACAACCGTCAAGGCGCCGTTCATCGGGACGGCCATTCGGCATAACGGCCCACCTTGCGAGCGCGCACTCCAGGCGGATCTGGTGGCATAGCCGACTCGCGGGAGCGCCCAGCCGGCTTGTATAGCATCGCCAGTTGACTTGATTCGCCTCAGGTTCGGAGGTTGGAGTGGCTGCGGACGTGCTCACCATCATCGGCGTCGGAGGCATGGGCAAGGCGATCGCCCGCCGGTTGGGCGCCGGCAAAACGATGCTGTTGGCCGACTTCGACGAAACGACGTTGGCCGCAGCGGCCGAATCGCTGTCCGCGGATGGCCACAACGTGAAAACCTGCAGCGTCGACGTCGCGTCAGCGGAGTCGGTGCACGAACTCGCCCAGTACGCAGCCTCCCTCGGCAACGTGACCCAGGTGGCACACACCGCCGGGCTGTCGGTGGCGCAGGCTTCCGCCGAAGCGATCCTGGCCGTCGATCTACTCGGCGTCGCGCTGGTGCTGCAGGAATTCGGCGAGGTCGTCGCGCCCGGTGGCGCCGGCGTGGTGATCGCCAGCATGGCGGGCCATCTGGTTCCGCCGCTGTCCGCCGAGCAAGAACATGCGCTCGCGCACAGCCCACCAGCCGAATTGCTGCACTTGGACTTTGTCAAAAGTATCACCGAGCAGGCATTCGCCTATCCGATCGCCAAGCACGCCAACCAAATTCGAGTCCGCGCCGCCAGTGCCCAGTGGGGCCGCCGCGGGGCCCGGATCAACTCGATCAGTCCCGGTATCATCTCGACACCGATGTCGCATCAGGAACTGGCTTCCCCGGTCGGCGACGGCATGCGCGCGATGATCGCCATGTCCGCCACCGGCCGGATGGGAACTCCCGACGACATCGCCGCGGCAACCGCATTCCTGCTCGGCCCGGACGCACCCTTCATCACCGGCACCGACCTGCTGGTCGACGGCGGCGTGGTCGCCGCGGTAAAAGCGGGAAATCCCCGTGCCAGCGCGCGGTAATCGGTGCCGAGCAGACGTGAAATCGCCCGAAAACCACGGTAATCGGGCGATTTTGCGTCTGCTCGCGCGACGTGAACGGGGCGGCTGCCGAGGTCAACCGTGGCCGCGGGTGGTAGGCGCGTTGGCTCTGGCGGTGTTGGGGGCCTGCGGGGTAGTCGTGCTGGCGGTTCCGTCCCATGTCACCAGCCTGGAATCGCGCTCGAACTGGGTGCTTGCCGGTGCTCTGCCCGCAAGCAACGACTTCCCGGCCGACTGGGGCTACCACATCTCCGGGCCATTACGACGGACCGGAGTGTCTCACGCGAACGCAACCAGCACGCCGCAACCGGGCGTTCCGCGAGCGGTCTACGCACCGACCGCATGCACCAACATCCCGAAGATTCTGAATCACTCCGACTCGGACTTCGGCCCCGAGGTCAGCGTCGATCGGTATACCCGTCTGCAGGTGGCTGCCGCCGCATTCATGGATTCCGACGCGACGGGCGAGCTTGATGAACAAGGGCCCAGAGCCCAGTTGGCCATCTGGGTTGGCGCCAGCGGTCCGGCACTGATCGCGAATTATGTCGACTGGCTGCGCCGCTGCGATTCCTACCACGTCACCAACTACGACGGTTCCGGCACGCTTAAGAGCGAACGCAACGTGCACACGGTGGTGGAAAATCGGTCCGCCGACGGCGCCGACGCGGCCGTGTCGGTAATTCGAACCTTTGCCCCGGTCAGCGGTCGCAAGCCGTCATCGACCTACTACGTCACCTACTACGCCGTGCGCGGCGTCATCGTGGAATGCACCGCCTACCAGATGGATGGCCCAGGCCGCAATCTGGTACATCGACGTGCTGTCGAGACTCTGCAAAGGCTGCGCGCGTTATGATCGCCGACCCACCTTGGCGGCCGCGGCTCATCGCGGTCACGTTGTGCATGGTCGCGATCGCGGCGGTGCTGATCACCACACTCACCCGCGGCTGGCACCACAACCGGCCTCAACCAGCCGAACCGATCGCACCGGGACTGGCCGCCCTGAGCGATCAGCAATTGGCCGACCTGCTTCCCAAGCCGGGTGATTTTCCCGCCACCTGGACCGTCAAGGCCGACACGCGGTATGAGCGGTTCGGGTACTTCAGGCAGCAACCGTTTCACGAGGGGCTCGGCGCTGATCCCGCCGAGTGTGAGAACGTGGGTGAGCTCGCGGTCGGCACCAGCGCCGATGCGGAGGTCGCCGCAGCTGACCCTGCCGGTCCACCCAGTTACAGTTTCGAACCGCGCGACATCCGCCTGTCGCTCGCACGTGAATTCAACCGTGCCGGGTTCGATGCGATGATCAGTCGCGTCGCAGGCTGTGCGCGATTCACCTACGCGCAGACCATCATTCATACGGTCCGCGTGCTCGAGGATTCTCGCCCGGCTAACGGACCTCAGCGTTTCCGAATATCGGTCGCCATCAAATCGAGCGATGAGCCGCCCAGTGTGCTGCGGACCGAATACTTCTCTTACGCGCGGGTGTCGCGTCTAATCCTGATTGGCTTCGCCAGCACCGGCAACCAGCACCTCTTGGACACGCTCTTCGACAACACCCTGCGCCGCCTCACGGGGACTTGACGGCGCGAACAGACGCGAAATCCCCTAATTCAAGCTGATTTTGGGCGATTCTACGTCTGCTCGCGGGGTTGTGCTGGACCCAGTCCCGCGGCCGAAGCCGCCAGGTCCGACGCGCGTATTCCAACTCCGTGTACGGCCATTGCGTGACGATACGGCCACTGGGTGAGCGAAAGTAGCTGTCACACCGGGTCCAGATGCTGCGCTCCAGGTCAGCGGAAAGCTGGTCGTTGTAACGCTTTTCGGCCTCGGGCCGGACATCCAGATATCCGCCCCGGCGTGCGACCCGGCTCACCGCACTGGCCACCAGCCGCGCGGCGGCCTCCAGGATATAGACGATCGAGTTGCCGCCCTGGTTGGTGTTGGGCCCGTAGAGCATGAAGAAATTCGGGAATCCGCTGACGGCTACGCCCAGATAAGCGCTGGGGTCAGCGCCCCACCGGTCGTGCAGGTGCTGACCGCCGACGCCAATGACGTCGATGCCCGACAAATAGCGCGATGTCTCAAATCCGGTGGCCAGCACGATCGTATCGACGTCAACAACCCGACCGCGTGCGGTGACTATCGACGTCTTCGTGATCCGGTCGATCGGGTCCGTGATCAACTCGACATGGTTTTGCTGCAGCGCCCGGTAGTAGTCGTCGCCCAGCAGTACCCGCTTACAGCGGAACGGATAGTCGGGCGTCAGCGCATGACGTAGCCGCTCGTCGGGCACCGTGCGCTCGAGGAACGAGGTCGCGATATGGCTGCGGGCGGTGACCACCGGGTCGTCGGCCATGGTCGCGGTGTTGTCATGCTGGAACTTCCAGATTTTCCAGCGGGTTCGGCGCACGGCCAGTGGGTCGCGCCGGAATCTCGCCAATTCCGTTGCACTGTAAGGTCGATCATCCTTGGGGACCATCCACGGCGGGGTGCGCTGAAACACCTTCAGGCTTGCGGCAATTCGGGAAAGCTCCGGAACCACTTGCACACCGCTGGCGCCGGTGCCTATCACCGCCACCTTCTTGCCGGCCAGATCGATGCCGTGATCCCACTGCGCGGTGTGCATCAGCGCCCCGCCGAAGTCGGTCAGGCCGCGGATGTCGGGAAGCTTAACCGATCCGAATAGCCCTACGGCACAGACGATTACGTCGGCAGTTACGGTCGCCTCGCCACCTGCCCGGTCAACGCGCAGATCCCACCGGCAGGTGTCCGTATTCCACCGCGCCGTGTGCACGCTGGTGTTCAACATCAGATGGCGGCGCAGGTCGAAGTCGTCAGCCACTGACTCGAGGTAGCTGAGGATCTCCGGTTGCCTGGCGTAGGTGCGGCTCCAGGACTTGTTGGGCGCGAAGGAAAACGAGTACAGGTGGCTTTGGATGTCGCAGGCGGCACCGGGATAAGTGTTTCGCCGCCAGGTTCCCCCGACACCGTCGCTGCCTTCAATGATCACTAGGTCGTCGATACCTGCCCGGCGCAGCGCGACCGCAGCGCCCAGCCCGCCGAAGCCCGCGCCGATGATCGCCACCCTGGGTGGTCGTCGACGCCGTGTCGCGGCTCGCAGCCGGCCGATCAGGTACCGTCTGCGCGGTTTCATCGGTCGAAATCGCGCGGCGCATCGACGTCGCGGGTCAAACCAACGGCGTCGGTCAAGGCATGAACTCCGCTCTAGGTCAGCCCGACTCTCAGTCGCTTGATCATATAGGTCGGGTCCCGACGCCTCCTCCACCGCAGGAGCGGCCACCTCGCGGGGCGATCGACATCGCCCCTTGCCAGACAGTGCGCCGGGGGCTGCGCCTATATCTTTGGCGTCATGCTGCTACCTCTCGCCGCCCAGCCTTATACCGCCCCGACGGATCGCGACATGCTGCCCTCCGAGCGTCGTGAATTCGTGCGCACGCACCGCACCGCCGTGTACGGCTACCGTCGGCGCAATGACGGCCCGGCGATGTCGATCGTTTACTACATTCCCACCGACACAGACGAATTGCTGGTGTCAACGATGGCCGGCCGCGGCAAGGCCCGCAGCGTCGAACGTGACGGCAAGATCAGCCTGTGCGTGCTCGACGAGCGATGGCCGTTCAGCTACCTGCAGGTCTACGCCGACGCCACGCTGGACGAAGAGCGTGAACTCGCAGTGGACGCGATGATGGCCGTGGCCGGCCGAATGTCGGGTGAGCCGCTTTCGGACGAGGCACGCCCGTCCGTCGAAGCGATGTGCGATCGGGAGAACCGCGTGGTCATCCGCTGCCGTCCGTACTCCACCTTCGCGACACCGCCCCGGCACCTGCATCGCAACGACCAGGTGGATCAACTAAGCCACTGGGTCTCCGGCGTCGTCCCGTGGAACGCCGCCGATCCGTCGTGAGCTACTGCGCTGCGTATCGGTCACGGAGCTTGGCCAGCGTGGCCTCGATACCAGAGGCGTTGGCTTTCGCGAAACCCATCAGTTCGTAATATCTCAGTGCGTTCTTCACGGCGCCTGCGTCGTGATAATCGAACGTCTCCGTCACCCGCGTCGACGTCGCGGAGATCGGTTGAAATTCCCAGCGCCAGCGATGGCCTAACGGGTGGCGCCATTCGACCAACTCGTTCGGCTTGAGCGCGGTCACCGTGCTGGTGATGCGATATGGCAGGCCGAACATCTTCATGTTGGTCGAAAACTTCGATCCCTCAACCAGTTCCGCCGGTGCTTTGATGTTGTCGCGAACCGTGCCAGAGCCATCCAGTTCGCTGTGCCGCCGCGGATCGGCGGCCATCGCGAACAGCTCGGCGGCCGGGGCGTTCACTTCAACCGACCTAGAAACGCGCCGGGGTCCAGCGTCGACAACGGTCACAGTCATCATGGCTCCTTCGGTGTCCAACAGCGCCGAATCGACGCTACGCCTCGCCGGGTTGGTCTTTCTACCCCGATCGGCTTGCCGCTGCCGGACACTCACGAGATCTGCTGCAGCACAGTCGGTTCCATTACGACATGCGTTGCCGCGAGCGGGTCGGCCAGCGTTAGGCGCCAACCACGTCGGCCGGTTGAGTGAGTCGCACGCTGTTGCCGGATGGATCACGGAACCCGGAGTCGATGCCGTATGGCATCTCGTGCGGAGGCTCGGTGAACTCGACGCCGCGAGCCTTCAACTGCTCATAGGTGGCCTGGCAATTCTCGGTGGTGAGGAACACGGTGCCCGCGAAGCCTTTCGCAACCAGGTTCAACACTTGCTCGCGAGTATTTTCGTCCATGATCGGCGGGCCGGGGACTGCCATCAGGACGAGCGACAGGCTGTCCTGGCCCGGGGGCCCAACGGTCAGCCACCGGAAATTGCCCAACTCGGGCACCGTGACGTCTTCGCGCACCTCCATGCCGACCTTTTCGGTCCAGTATTTCAACGCGACTTCTTGATCATGAACCCACAGTTGGGCGCTGGCGATCTTCATGAGGCCGACGTTACGGCCGGTGACCGTCGCTCGTCTTCTTCTAATGTGCTGTCTTGCTCCCCGACACCGGGCGGGTGTCTCGGGCAAGGATGCAGCTGGGGATCCGCGCGTGCACACTCGCCGGCGGCATGCTGGCCCGGTACGCGGCCGGCGACAGGCCATACACCCGGGCGAAGTTGGTTGTGAAGGTCCCGAGGCTTTTTAGTCCCACCATGGCGCAGATATCGGCGACAGAGCGATCCGTGTATCGCAGCAGTGCTGCCGCCCGCTCGAGCCGGCGCGATTGCAGGTAGGCCCGCGGCGTTTCGCCGAACGTGCGGCTGAACATCCGGCTGAAATGTGCCCGTGACAATCCGGCCGCGGCCGCTAGATCCTCAACCGTGATGGGGTCGGCGTACCGCGCGTCGACGAAATCCTTTGCCCGCAGCAGGTGGCGGGCGGGTGGTATCTGCGCCACCTGCCCAGTATCGCCGTCAGTAACCGAATTTGCTTGCGCGTTTCGGGCAGGCGGATCATGGGCGCACTGGTCAAACTTGACGTCTATACCCCCTAGGGGTATTAAGGGTCTGAGCGGCGGCTAAGCCGGGCACCGTCACTTCGAGGAGCGGAATGAAGACACCAAACAAACTCGCGCTGTTCGGTGTCGGATTGGCGACGGTGTTCGGCGCGGCATTCATGGTCGGCGGCGCGCTGATTCCACACCACACCACGACGTCCCCGGCAGCGAACGCCGGCCGCGGAAACGGCACCGAGCCGGTGCGTGGAGTTTCGCTCAGCGCAGGCGACCTGATGCTGGGCGCGGTGACGGCCCCGCCAACGGTCGGATCCAGCGGCGTCCTCTCGTTTCGGATCCAGACCGTCGCGGGCGTGCCGGTGACGAAGTTCGAAACCGAGGACACCAAGAAATTGCATTTGATCGTGGTGCGCAGCGACGGCACCGAGTTTCGTCACGTGCATCCCACCATGAACGACGAAGGCCAGTGGTCGATCCCCTGGGCGTGGGATGCCGCGGGTCCATACCGCATCTTCGCCGATTTCGTCCCCAGCACCGGCACCCTCGCGGGCAAGAACACCGTGCTGTCCGCCACGATCAACGTCGAGGGCACGGTGACGCCGCACCGACCATGGACGCCCTCGACGATAAGTCGGGTCGACGGATTCACCGTCGCCATCGACGGTGGCCTGGCGGCGGGCACCGCATCGACGTTGACCGCGACCATCACCCGCGACGGCACACCCGTCACCGTGCAGCCTTACCTGGGCACCTACGGTCACCTGGTCATCCTGCGGGAGGGCGACCTGGCCTACCTGCACGCGCATCCCCGGGAGACCGAGCCCGTTGCGGCGCAACGAGGCGGGAAGATCGCGTTCACCGCGGAACCACCCACGCCCGGCCGATACCTGCTCTACCTCGACTTCCAGGTCGACGGTCAGATGCACACCGCCCAGTTCGTCGTCGACGCGCTGACCACGCATCAGTAGAGGAATGCGATCATGCCCGAGATGACTGGATCTCCCGCCGCGATGAACAACATCGAGCTTCAGATCGCCGGAATGACGTGCGCCTCCTGCGCAATGCGCATCCAGAACACCCTGAACCGCCTCGACGGGGTCGACGCGACCGTTAACTACGCGACCGAAAAGGCGACCGTAACGGTCCCACCCGGCTATGACCCGCGGGCGCTGATCGCCGAGATCGAAAAGACCGGCTACACGGCGGTACTGCCGCAACAGCATGGGTTACCACTGGCCGGGCAGCACACCGAAGAAGCCGAGCTGGGATCGCTGCGGAACCGCTTGATCGCCGCGACGGTGCTCGCAACCCCGGTGATCTTGATGGCAATGGTCCCGGCCCTGCAGTTCCGCTACTGGCAATGGGCGTCCCTGGCCCTGGCGGCACCCGTCGTCGTGTGGGCGGGCCGGCCCTTCCATGCCGCCGCCTGGGCCAACCTCAAGCACGGCGCCGCGACCATGGACACCCTGATCTCGGTCGGCACCCTGTCGGCGTTTGTGTGGTCGCTGTATGCGCTCTTTTTGGGGACGGCCGGCGAACCGGGTATGCGCCATCGCTTCGAGCTCACCGTCAGGCCCAGCGACGGCGCCGCCAACATCTACCTCGAAGTGGCCGCGGGCGTGACCCTCTTCGTGCTGGCCGGGCGGTACTTCGAGAAGCGCGCCAAGCGGCGCGCCGGTGCCGCGTTGCGCGCCCTGCTGGAGCTCGGCGCCAAGGACGTCGCCGTGCTGCGTAAAGGCGCAGAGGCCCGCATCCCGGTCGAGCAGCTCAAGGTGGGCGACGAGTTCATCGTGCGGCCGGGCGAGAAGATCGCCACCGATGGAACCATCGTCTCGGGTTCGTCGGCAGTGGACGTCTCGATGCTTACCGGCGAGTCGGTGCCGGTCGAGGTCGGTCAGGGTGACGCGGTCGCCGGTGCGACGGTGAACGCCGGCGGGCGCCTCGTGGTGCGCGCCACCAAGATCGGCGAGGACACTCAGTTGGCGCAGATGGCCAAGCTGGTGGAGGCGGCCCAATCGGGCAAGGCCGAGGTGCAGCGGCTCGCCGACCGCATTTCCGCGGTGTTCGTTCCCGTCGTCGTCGCCATCGCCGTGGCCACCTTCGGGGCGTGGCTGGGCGCCGGCTTTCCCGTCACCGCGGCGCTGACGGCCGCGGTCGCGGTGCTCATCATCGCCTGCCCGTGCGCGCTCGGGCTGGCGACTCCCACCGCGCTGCTGGTCGGCACGGGACGCGCCGCTCAACTCGGGATCTTGATCAAGGGACCCGAGATGCTGGAATCCACCCGCACAATCGACACGATCGTGCTCGACAAAACCGGCACCGTCACCACCGGCAAAATGACTCTCGACGAGGTGATCGCCACACCAGACACCGACCGCGCCACAGTGCTGCGCTATGCCGGAGCCCTGGAAGATGCCTCCGAGCATCCCATCGCACAGGCAATTGCGAAGGGCGCCAAGGCAGAACTCGGTGCGCTGCCCACGCCGACGGAATTTGCCAACGTGAAAGGCCAAGGCGTGCAAGGAATTGTCGACGGGCACGCGGTCGTCGTGGGGCGCGCGAGCCTGCTGGCCGACTGGGGCCTACGGCTCGGTTCGCCGTTGTCGGCCGCGAGATCTCGCGCCGAAGGCGAAGGCAAGACCGCCGTCGCCGTCGGCTGGGACGGCCGCGCCCGCGCGATCCTGGTAGTCGCCGACACCGTTAAACCGACCAGCGCAGAGGCGATTCGGGAGTTCGAGCGGCTGGGGCTGACACCGGTGCTGCTGACCGGCGACCACCAGACCGTGGCGGATCGTATCGCCGCGGAGGTCGGCATTGGCCGCGTCATCGCCGACGTGCTCCCTGCCGGGAAGGTCGAGGCCGTTCAGCGTCTGCAAGCCGAAGGCAAGGTGGTCGCCATGGTAGGTGACGGCGTCAACGACGCCGCCGCGCTGGCGGCCGCGGACCTCGGGCTGGCCATGGGCACCGGCACCGACGTCGCGATCGAAGCCGCCGACCTGACGCTCGTGCGCGGCGATCTGCGCGCCGCGGCAGACGCGATCCGGCTCTCTCGACGGACGTTGGCCACCATCAAGTCAAATCTGTTCTGGGCCTTCGGTTATAACCTGGCCGCCATTCCGCTTGCCGCGCTGGGACTGCTCAACCCGATGCTGGCCGGCGCGGCCATGGCATTCTCCAGCGTGTTCGTGGTCGCTAACAGCCTGCGCCTGCGCAACTTCAAAAGCGGTATCAGGGAGGAGAGCCCGCCGCTCGGGGCACAGGAGGCGTGACATGAACGCGCCTGAGCTCGACTGCACATGAAGGTCGTCGGGTTGATGTCGGGGACGTCGATGGACGGCCTCGACGCGGCGGTGGCGGAGTTCCAATGGGACGGCGGTGTGGTCGCGATGTCGCCGCTGCGGCATGTCGAGCGGCCGTGGCCGGACGAAGTGCGCGCACGGCTACACGCCGCGTTGGGCCCGACCACGGCGGCCGAGTTGTGCGCGCTCGACCAGCTGATCGGCCAGGCGTCGGCGGAGCTCGCCGCCGAGCTGCTGCCCGCCGACCTCGTCGTCAGCCACGGGCAGACCGTCCACCACTGGGTGCACGACCGCGAGGCGAAGGGAACGCTGCAGCTCGGGCAGCCCGCGTGGATCGTCGAGGCGACCGGGCTGCCGGTGATCTCCGATGTCCGCGCGCGCGATATCGCCGCCGGCGGCCACGGCGCCCCGCTGGCCGGGATAGTCGACGACCTGTGGCTGCGCGGCGAGCACACGCGCGCGGCGCTCAACCTCGGCGGGATCGCGAACGTGACGATCGTCCGCAGCGGCTGTCCCCCAGTCGCTTTCGACACCGGCCCGGGCAACTGCCTGCTCGACGAGGCGGCGCGTCGCACGCGCGGCCGGGCCAGCGACGAGGACGGTCGGCTCGCCGCCCGCGGTACTCCGGACGCGGCGCTGCTGCAAAACCTGCTCGACGACCCCTACTATGCGCTGCCGCCGCCGAAATCGACTGGCCGCGAACACTTCCACCTCGGCGACCTGCCTGATCTCTCGCCAGAGGACTTGCTGGCGACGCTGACGGAGCTGACCGCGATCACCGTCGCCGACGCGCTCGCGCCGTACGCGCCCGCCGAAGTCGTCGCGTCAGGAGGCGGCGTCCGCAACCCGGCGCTGCTTGGCGCGTTGCAGCGCCGCCTCCCCATCGTCATCAGCGACGAACGCGGCCTGCCGGCGCCGGCCAAGGAGGCCTACCTGATGGCATTGATCGGCTTCCTTGTCTGGCACCAGGTGCCGTTGCTCACCGGACCGCATGTGCTCGGACGAATCTCTCCGGGCGACGCGCCGCTCGCGTTGCCACCACCGGCCGCTCCGCCCACCGGCCTGCTGATCCGAACAGCGTGAAGTGGAAGTCGACGCGGCCGAGCCGATCTTCACCACCGTGCGCAAGGCCCTCACACCAGATCGAGCGCCGTGCCGAATGCGCCCTGGTGTCGTTGAGCTGAAAGTCCGCCGGCCACGGTAGGTACGTCCAACCGCGCAGAGCTCAATCGACCAGATGTGCAGCAATCAGGCGGCCAAGTGCGCACGCACATTGCGGCCAAGTGCGCACATCTGGGATATTGGCGATATGTCAAGCGCCGCGAAATCTGGACTCGTCACCCGGAAAGCCCAGGTCACGGTAGCTGAGGCAGTGAACGATACCCGCGTGGTCACGATCAACGGCGCACGTCAAGCCGGCAAGAGCACTCTTGCACAGGTCGTAGCCGCGACGCAGCATCCGGTTCGCTATCTGACCTTGGACGATCCCGTTGCGCTGCGCGCAGCGCAGGATGATCCTGTCGGGTTTGTCGAACACGACGGGCTGCTTGTCATCGACGAAGTGCAGCGCGCACCGGGGCTCTTCCTTTCGATCAAGGCCGATGTGGATGCCGATCCTCGGCCGGGCAGGTTCTTGCTTACCGGCTCGGCACACGTACTCGCGCTGAAATCACTGCCCGACGCTCTACCCGGGCGAATGGAAACCATCGAGCTGTGGCCGTTCTCCCAGGGCGAGATCGCAGACACTCCTGATCGCTTCATCGACGCCGCTTTCGCCGACGGACCCCAGCTCGCCCACGACTCGAGTCTGCGTCGCCGGGACTACATCGAGCGCGCCGCGATCGGCGGGTTCCCCGAAGCGGTCCGCCGTACAGACCGTCGCCGTGCCGCATTCTTCGAAAGCTACCTCGACACACTCATCAAACGCGACGTGCAAGAGATCTCCGCCATCGAGCGGACCCCGCAACTACGAAAACTCTTGCAACTTCTAGCGATTCGCAGCGCCAACCTCCTCGTGCCCGCGACCATCGCCGGCGAACTCGACATTCACCGCTCCACGATCACCCGTTACCTGGCGCTCCTTGAAACCGTATTCCTCATCAAGACGATCCCGGCCTGGTCCGGCGGCGGGACCCACCGCGCGATCGGCACACCCAAACTCACCTTCGTGGACACAGGACTTCTATGTCACCTGCTCGGGCAAGGACCCACCAGGCTCGCCGACCCCGGCGGCGCCGCCGGACCCGTCCTCGAGAACTTCGTCCTCATGGAACTGGAGCGCCAACTCACCTGGAGCGACGAACGCGCCACCCTGTGGCACTACCGCACCAAAGACAAAGTCGAAGTCGACGCCGTCCTCGAAGCCGCCGACGGAAGGATCATCGGCATCGAGGTCAAAGCCGGTGCAACCCTTCACAAACACGATTTCGCCGGACTCCGCCACCTCCAAGACCGACTCGGTGACCGATTCGTTGCCGGGTTCGTTCTCTATACCGGACAACATTCGTTACCCTTCGGCGACCGCTTGCGCGCACTTCCGATCGACACCCTGTGGCGAGCCGCGCAATAGGTCGGGATATATCGCTAATCATCGGAATCTGTTGTGGACCAGGTCTGATCCGGCAAACGGGTTTGGTCGGAACCAGCGGCTAGGTCAATCGATCCAGGCGCTCAACCAAATTGGCGTGGAAGTGCCCGATCCCGCTCTCGTGCCGTCCGAACTCGAGGAATTCATTTGCGCCGGAGCGCAAGCCCCGTTGGACGGCCGCCGACATTTCGTTGTCCTCCACGGCGCCGCGCGCAACCAGCGTACCGGCGGGGTTGACCGGCGGATCGAGCGCAGCGCGTTGGGCAAGCTCGGCTTTGGCCATCGAATACACGGTGAACATGCTGTGGTCGATGTCCACCGGGTCGATCACGACCAGCAGCACCAGATCTGGGAACGTCGCCAACATGGCGTTGGGGAACAGGTGATACACGTAGGTCACCCGCGCATCCGCCGACCAGGTGCTCTCCGGACGGTCTCGCAGCCGCTCGATATTGCGGTACGGGAAAGCGATACGGCAATTCGGCCCGAAGAACTCGACCACATTCAGATCGTCGTACTGCAGCGGGTAGAACGTGTCCTTGTGGGTTGAGCGGATGTGATAGCCCTCCAGGAACTGTTCGACGAGCACCTTCCAATTCATCGCTCGCAGAGTGGAATCCACATACACGAGCTGCTGCGCCGGGCGTAGCTTGTCGCGCCACGGGCTACCATCCGTCAGCCAGGCCAGCGCTTCGTCGGCTCCCCGGTCGTCCCCGCCGGGCTGCAGCGGGCCGATGACGATGAGGCCGTCCACCTCGTGGCTCTCCACCTCGACCAAACCGCGCGCCGACATGTCCAGATCTGGAAAGGCGTCCGCGTGGGGCACGTGCGAGAGCGAACCGTCCAGACGGTAGGTCCAGCCGTGGTAGCGGCACACCAGCGCGTGCGAACACCCCGCGCCCTCCACGAGCACGGCACCGCGATGCCGGCAGGCATTGCGAAACACGCGTGCCCGCTGATCTCGTCCGCGAACGGCGAACAGCGGCACTCCGAAGACGGATCGTTCGACGTGGTCGCCCGGTTTCGGAATGGTCGCCGATGGCACGAACACGCTGGGCATCGCGCGCAGCGCACGTAGTTCCGCCGCGAAACGTCCTGGCTTCACGTAGTTTTCGACGGGCTCACACCAAGCTTCACCCTCGTCGGTGGTGCCGGCGTCGATGTGGGCGAGAATCCGCCGAACGATTTCCACATCGTCCGCAACCGGCGGCGCGGACGACTTCGTCGCGAAGCTCATGGTGTGTCAGTATCACACTGTTATCGCCACGCGTCAATGATTTAGTGATACGGTATCGCGGTGGCGCAATCCCGGGTGAAGGAGCTGATCGGCAACCGGCCACTCAGCGCGCGCTCCGTGCTTGCGTCGGCGTTGTTGGGATCCGACGAGGCCCATCTCACGGTAGGCGAACTCGTCACCGTGGCCTCCCTGTTCGGCATCAGCGCCGGCGCCGCCCGCACCTGCCTGTGGCGGATGGTGTCCGCCGGTGAACTCTGCGCCGACGACGGCAACTACGCGCTCGCCGGGCGCTTGCTGGAACGCCGCGAGCGGGTCGACGAGGCAGCGCGGATGGACGACGCAGTCAAGTGGGACGGAACCTGGGAACTGGCGATCGTTTCGCTGGAGCGCCGATCTGCGGCAGATCGACTCGAGCTTCGGAAGGCGGCCATCGCGCTGCATCTCGCCGAGCTTCGCGAGGGCGTCTGGCTACGCCCGGATAACCTTGACGCCCAACGGCTTCCGGGATCACGAGCGGTACTGGATCAGCAGTGCATCCACTTCCACGGCGCCGCCACCGATATTTCGCCATCCCAGCTGCGGTCGCTGTTCTGCCTGGACCAATGGGCAGCCGATGCCCGGGTGCTGATCGAGGCGATGAACGTCGAACTGCGTCGCAACAAGCGCACCGATTCGGCCGAAGGTCTCGCCGATCAGTTTGCGCTGTCGATCGCCGTGGTCCGGCATCTTCAGCTCGACCCGCAGTTGCCGGTCGAACTCATTCCGGCCCGCTGGCCGGGCCGCATGTTGCGGGACACCTACCGTCGCTTCGACGATGCTTTCAAGCGGCGAATGAACAGCGCCTATCGCCGAACCTGAAGGAGCCGGTCTATAGGCGTTGGTGTAGGAAGTATCTGTGGCGCCTTTACAAGTTGACCGGATCCTGTAATGGATCATCCGGCCGCAACACGCATACCCGGAACGCCGGCCCTGCTGCTTGGCGCCTTCGACCTCGGCGGCCTCGGCTACGACGTCGAGGAGTTCTTCGTCTCCGGGACGGCAACGTGCTACACGCCCGCCGCAGAGCTGGGATCCGATGGTCGCTGGCCCGTAACACCTTCGGGGACAGCCGATTACACCACCCGGGCAGTCGTGGTGAAGCCAACGGCCGCGGCACAATTCAACGGCACCGTGTTCGTCGAGTGGCTCAACGTCAGCGGCGGAATCGACGCCCCGGCGGTGTGGCTGATGGCGCATCGCGAGATCGTGCGTTCCGGCTATGCGTACGTCGGAGTTTCGGCCCAGCGGGTGGGCGTTGAGGGCGGCGCCAACCTGATGGGCATGGACATGTCGCTGAAGAGCCAGAATCCTGCGCGCTACGCGCCGCTGAAACACCCCGGCGACTCCTTCTCCTACGACATCTTTTCCCAGATCGGCGGGCTCGTCCGGGATGGCGTTCTGAGTGAGCTTCGTCCGCAGCATGTCGTCGCTCTGGGGGAGTCCCAATCGGCGCTGTTCATGACGACCTACGTCAACGCGATCGATCCGCTCGCACAGGTTTACGACGGGTTTCTGGTGCACTCCCGATTCGCGGCCGCCGCGCCGTTGGACGACACCTCTATCTTCGATGAGACACAAGCCAATACACCCCAAGCAGCCAGATTCAATCCCGAGCTGCGGGTACCAGTCGTCACCGTCATCACCGAAACGGACCTGTTCGGTGGCATCCGATCCGGCTATTACCTTGCGCGCCAGCCCGATAACGACCGATTGCGGGTCTGGGAGATTGCCGGCACCGCGCACGCCGACAACTACACGATCCTGGTGGCGCCGATCGATTCAGGCTCGGCGCCGATGAGCGACATCGCCGCGGCATTCGCGCCGACCAACATGCTGATGGGTCAGCAATTGCAGCACTGCATCAATTTCGCCCCGCAACACCACTATGTGCTACAGGCGGCGTTGTCCCAGCTGTGCCGGTGGGTCCAAACGGACGAGCCGGCGCCCGGTGGCCCCGACATCGAGCTGACCGACACCGATCCGCCCGAGCCGATTCTGGACGCCGACGGACTGGCAACGGGCGGTATCCGGACCCCGTGGGTGGATGTGCCGGTGGCACGGACATCCGGGATCGGCAGCACCGAAAGCATCATGGCGGCCATCTTCGGCTCCGGCGAACTATTCGACGCCGCTACGCTGAACCGGCTGTACCCCGGCGGCCGCGAGGACTACTTGGAACGCTTCACCGCAGCCCTCGACACGGCTATTCAATCGGGATTCATCCTGCCGGCGGATCGCGCGGAAATCATCGAGCTCGCCTCGGCGTCCTATCCTGCCGCGAGCGTCCGCAAATTGCCGGCCGAACCAGCGTGATCGTGTACGTATGCGGTCGCTCGCGCCTCGCCGCACCAGATGCGACGGGCCTGCGGCGCGATCTCGGCGGCGCGGCCGTCGAGCTGTTCCAGCGTCAGGCTGCTGATCGGATGCGTCGCCACCGCAGGTTCCAGGCCGCCCATCCCACGTGACTCGCGCGGCAGCCGAGCCTCATGCTCGAATTCCGTTGTCACGATTACGACTGTCGGTAGCCCCGCCTCTTCTAGACGGACCGCGTCGTTCACGCATGCCGAGCAGCACGACCCGCAGTCGCCGATTGCCGTCAGCGCGATGTCGTTTTCGGCGGCGATCTGAGTGATCAGCTCGGCACTCGCGTCCGACGAGAAGTGATGCTTGTCGTAGTAGGTGACCGAGGCGAAGGCGAGCCCCTGGTCCGCAAGGTCACGCACGGTGGCGCGCAACAACTTTGCGGCATTCCATTTCGTGTTGCTCAGCACACCGAGGCGTAGGCCGGACAGGCTGCTCACCCGCGGAGCCATGGGTACGGCCTCCACGTCGACCACCCCACAAGGGTCATAAATGTAGTCGGTCATCGAAATCTCCTTGTAGATTGTTCTGCCGAGCAGACGCAAAATCCCCTGTCGGGGGCCGTAATTGGGTAATTTTGCGTCTGCTCGGCGGGCTGTACAGGCGGCATGTCCCGTCCGCGCACTCGAACTCTCGACCGCCTGCGCTGGCGTCATCGTCGACGGCCCGCAGCACAGGCGTGGTCGCCGTACTCCACCCGGGCAGGAATGCCGAGAAGCGGCCGGCGGATCCGCCGGCGACGAACAGGTGGATGTCGTCGGGAGTGAAGACGATGGGCACGCGCCGACCCGCTTCGCGCGGAAACCATTTCGGCAGATTGCGGTTGTAGGTGTGCCCGCCGGGCGGTGCATAGCGATTGCCGTAGCTCACGTCGTCCCAGTCGTTGGTGCCGGTGCACCACAGGTAGCGCCGCACGTCGTCTCGGCTCCACCCGAAGGAGGCGATGGTGCGTGCGTGTTCCACACCGATGACCACGGTGCACGAGCCGCCGAGCACCGCGTTGTTGTGGGCGATGGTGCTCATCGCCGAGGCGATGGAATCCAGAATCCCTTGTGGGTCATCGGAAATGTGGTTGGTGACGCTATGCGGCGCTTCGGCTCCGATCACCAGGACGGTGCTGTCGTCGGGTGCGTAGCCATGCTCGACGTGATAGGGAGCCCACGGACTAGCCTCCTCGTTCTCCGCGATGCAGAAGGTGTACTTGCCGGGATGACCCAGGGTGCTCTTGTCGAGCTCACCGGGAATGCCGCCACCGACGCTGAGGAGGACCAGCCGGACCGCGCGACCGATGGTGGCGTTGGCGCGGTTGCCGGAGCCGAATACGTTGCCGCCGGCGTTCATTCCGATCTGGCGAGCGATCGGGCCGTTGACGACGATCAGCGGTGAGACCACATGCGTGGTCGCCTGGATGCCGTTGAGGTTGAACCGCGCGTCGGCCAGGGCGAGGATGGCCGCCCGCACGACGGGCGCGTACTCGGGTTTGCAGCCGGCCATCACCATGTTGACGGCCAGCAGTTCGCGCGTGAGGCTGCCCCAGCGCGGTGGAATGCGCGCGACAAGTTGCTGGGGGTCTCCGCCCAGCGCGTCCAGCACCGCGGCCATCCGCTCAGGTGTCGGCGGCACCACCGGAAGCCCGTCGCTCCATGGCTGGTCGAAGTAGTACTCGACGAGGTCGCGGTCGTCGGTCACCGGCACGGCCGTCGCGGTCATGGGTCGCCTCCTGCGTTTGCTTTGAGGCCACCGTAAGCCGGCGATATCTTCACGGTCCAAGACATAAATAGACAGCTCTTATATCTTGTGTATATGACGGATCCTGAGCTGCGGCTGCTGCGCTACTTCGTAGCCGTGGCCGAGGAACGACACTTCGGCCGTGCCGCCGAGCGGCTGCACATCGCCCAGCCACCCCTGAGTCAGCAGATTCAAAAGCTGGAGCGTCAGCTGGGAGTGGGCCTGATCGATCGGTCCCGCCGGCCAATCGAACTCACCGACGCCGGCAACGCCCTTTTAAACGAGGCTCGCCTGGCGCTCACCCACGGTCAACGAGCGTTCGCGGCCGCGCGCAGAGCCGCCACCGGTCAGCTCGGTCACCTGCACATCGGTGCCTTGCAGGCCGCGGTGGACGGCGTCCTGCCCTACGTGATGCGCGCACATCGCCGCGACTATCCCGGCGTCAAGCTCGAACTCTCCGAATTGAGCACCGCCGACCAGGTCGCCCAATTACTGGAGCACCGCCTCGATCTCGGCTTCCTGCGCGGACCCGTCGACGATGGGTCGCTGACGGTTCAGACCCTCGTCGATGATCCGCTTGCCGCGGTCGTGTGGGAAGGCCACCCGCTCGCCGAACATGATCGAATCGCCCCGTCCCTGCTGGCGGACCAGCCCATTGTCATGTGGACCCGAGCCGCCGCGGCCACCACCTACGCCGACGTCGTCGAGCTGTTTCGGATGCACCACATCGAGCCGCCGGTCGTCGACGAAGTGTCGCGAATCCAGACCATCCTCGCCCTGGTGGCATCGGAGGCCGGAATAGCCTTGCTGCCAACGTCATTCATCAACCTCAGCCGGAACGGCGTCCGCTTCGTCCCGTTGCACGGGCCGCTGCCGAACCGGCCGCTGGCGCTGGCGTGGCGAACTTCCAACCAATCACCAACGCTGCGTTGCTTTCTCGACGTCGCCGCGCAGGCGGTCCCGCTGTACGTACATGACCTGAGTCGGCACTACCCGCAACTCGCGTCGCCGTCGCAGCCGTAACTCACGCCGCTCACAGCTTGGCGGCCAGCTTCTGCAGGATGTCGGCGGTGGGTTCGGCGGCGGCCTGCCGATATCCGGTGCCGGCCCACAGGTGCACGTAGTCCGGTTTCCCGGCCGCTGCGGCCGCTTTGCGCAGCGGGCTGGTGAGGTAGTGGATCGCCGGATACCCCAGCGGCGCCTGTGCTTCGTGGGCGTCGATGAAGCTGTTGCGCAGACCCCGTGCGGGCCGGCCGGTGAAGGCTCGGGTCAGCACGGTCTCGGTGTGCTGCGCGTCGACGAGGGCGGCCTGGTGGGTGGCCGAGGCTCCGCTCTCGGTGGCCCGCAGCAGTACGGTCCCCACCATGGCCGCGGCCGCTCCGGCACGGATCACCTCAACCACGTCCTCTGGCGTGGCGATGCCTCCGGCGGCCACGACGGGGACGTCGACGTTCGCGGTGACACTTCGAATCAGTTCGGTGATCGGTGTCGCCGCCACCGGCTGACGCGGCGTGAGGGTGGCCGAGTGCCCACCCGCCGTCGACGCCTGGACGGCAAGCAGATCGACACCGGCGGCGCGAGCCTGGGACGCCTGCTCTGGGGTGGTGACCGTCTGCATCACCAGCGTGTTCGCCTGCTGCAGGGCGGCGATCACATGGCGCGGCGGAATGCCGAAGGTGAAGGACACGATCGGCACTGGGTCGTCGAGCAACAGGGCGATCTTGGTGTCGAACTGATCGTCGTCCTCGATGGGATCCGGCGGCAGAGTCAGGCCGAACTGGTCGGCTTCGCGTTGGATGATGGCGGCATAGGTCCGGTAGCTGTTCGGGTCGACGGGCAGTGGGTTGGGCGCGAAGACATTGACTCCGAACGGGACACCCTCGGCGCGGACCTGTTTGATCTCGGCTGCCACGGCGTCGGTGGTCTTGTAGCCGGCGGCGAGCATGCCCAGTCCGCCCGCCCGAGTCGCCGCGCACACCATGGCGGGTGTGGTCGGGCCGCCCGACATCGGGGCGGCAATGACGGGGAAGGACATTCCGAACTGCTCGAGCATTCGCACACCTGTCCGTGGGTTGTGATTCATGTCATATGTCGGGCTATCGGCCGTCGCGGCGACGCCGTCGCATGGCACGCGCCGCTCGGGGGAATTCTGCAACGACATCATGGAAATTGAACACGATTAGTGGCACGCATCTCGGTTTGGTATCAGCGCTGACCCCCCGTACCGGATCCGACAGATTGGGCCTGGCAGTGGTACGGTTCGCTGCTGTGGCCGCATCATTCGTCAACTCCGGCGTCCCTCGCGGAGGGGCGTCTGGTGGGCAGCGCGCCGCAAATTTTCCGCGGCTTCTGATCGGGGTCGTGCGGTGTCAGACCTGAGCCGACGTCGGTTTCTGGGCGCGCTCGCCGCGGCCACGGTCGCCGGGGTGGGCGCGGCGCGTCTTGTGGTCGACCCGCAGCCGCGAACATTCCCTCAAGCCCGCGCAGCCGCCGTGTCTGCACCGGGCGCTGCCACCGCCGCTCCGGCCGCGCGGGTGCTGCCTCCGCCGCCGTCGGGTTCGCGCATCCGGCTGCCGGGAGGCGGAGCGCTGATGAAGCTTCCCGGCCAGGGTGATCTGCTCGCGCTGACCGTCGACGACGGTGTCAGCAGCGAGGTAGTGCGCGCCTATACCCAGTTCGCCAAAGACACCGGCGTGCGCCTGACATTCTTCGTCAACGGCACCTACGACTCCTGGACCGAGAACCTGGCGTTGCTCCGGCCGCTGGTGGATTCCGGGCAGATCCAGCTCGGCAACCACACCTGGTCGCATCCGGATCTGACGACGCAGACCAAAAGCCAAATCGCGCAACAGCTTACGCGTAACGACGATTTCCTGAAGAAGACTTACGGTGTTGGCGCCAAACCCTACTGGCGTCCGCCGTATGCCAAGCACAACGCCGTCGTCGATGCGGTCGCGGCCGATCTTGGCTACACCGTTCCGGTTTTGTGGTCGGGCTCGTTGTCGGATTCGACGTTGATCACCGAGGAATACATCGTGAAGATGGCCAACCAGTACTTCACTCCGCAGGCCATCGTGATCGGACATCTCAATCACCTGCCGGTCACCCACGTGTATCCGCAGCTCGTCGAGATCATCCGCGCCCGCAACCTGCGCACTGTCACCCTCAACGATGTATTTGTGAGAACGCCTTAGCTGCCTGCGTTTTCGCTGACTTCGCTCACGACGGCCCGGTTTTGTCGTAGGTGGCTGTCATGATGCGGGTATGTCTTCGATCGCTTCGGCTGGTGCCGCGAAATTGCTTCCTGGTGAGCGGCTTGATGCGTTGTTTGAGGAGTTGGCGGAGTTGACCGGTCAGCGCAATGCGATTGATGGGCGCATTGTGCAGATCATCGCGCAGGTGGATCGCGAGCAGTTGTGGGGGTCGACCGGGGTGCGGTCGGTGCCGGCGTTGGTGGCCTGGAAGACCGGGGTGTCGTTGGCCAACGCCCACACCATTGCCGCGGTGGCCGATCGGCTGGAGGAGTTTCCGCGCTGCGTGGCGGGCCTGGTCGAGGGCCGGCTGTCGCTGGATCAGGTCGGGGTGATCGCCCAGCGCGCCGCCGAGGGATCCGATGAGCACTATGCCCAGCTGGCCGCGGTGGCCACGGTCAGCCAGTTGCGCACCGCGCTGAAGTTGGCACCGCGACCCGCGCCCGAGCCGCGCCCCAACGAGCCGGAACGCTCGATCACCAAGGTCCCTGGGGAGACGGGCAGCTGCTGGCGGATCAAACTTCCGCCCGTGGACGCCGCGAAATTCGACGCAGCGTTGCAGTCTCACCTGGATGCGTTGATGGCGCAGTGGAAACGCGATCACGGCGAGGCTCAGCCCCGCGGCGAATCGGATCAGCGGCCGCCGTTGCCGACCACCGCCGATGCGTTCATGCAGCTGATCGAGACCGGGTGGGACACCGAGGCGGCCCGCCGCCCGCACGGCCAGCACACCACCGTGGTGATGCATCTGGACGTCAAAGAGCGACTCGCCGCGCTACATCTAGGTCCGCTGCTTTCCGACGCCGACCGCCACTATCTGACCTGCGATGCCACCGCCGAGGTGTGGTTCGAACGCGACGGACACGTCATCGGCGCCGGGCGCAGCACCCGCCAGATCAACCGGCGGCTGCGCCGCGCGCTCGAGCACCGCCATCCCAGCTGCGCGGTTCCCGGCTGCGGAGCCACCCGGGGGCTACACGCCCACCACATCCGGCATTGGGAAGACGGCGGGCCCACCGACCTGGACAACCTCATCCTGGTCTGTCCCTACCACCATCGGCTACACCACCGCGGCCTGATCACCATCACCGGACCCGCCGACGCTCTGGTCGTCACCGACAGCGACGGCCGAACCCTGACCAACGCCTCACTAGCCCGACCACCCACCGGGCCGCCACCCAAGGTCCCACCGTGTCCCGGACCCACCGGCGAACGCGCCGACTGGTGGTGGTACGACCCATACCAACCACCACCACCAGCCAACAACTAGGCCGGGCCGACGCGCCACAGCCCAACGCGGTTGCGACAGCAGCAATCCGCCGAGATTGGATCTGTTCTCGGATCGCCGCTTGCCGGTATTGGCTAAAGCCATTGTCCGGCCGGCCTTCGGCAGCCCGTCGCCGAATGTGTTTCTAATACTCGTTGAGGCAGTAGGTGGCGTTGCGGGGTTCATGGTTGAACGTGATGTCGGTCCCCCTCGGGCACCCCGATCGAAGCGGCACTATCTTGCTGATCCGATAAACCCCTTTGTCGTCCAGCTTTTCTTGCATGGTCGTCTTCCTACAGTCGGTCTTCTCCATTTTGTCGTTCCTGAAGCCCCGTTTTGCGATCACGCAGTCGCCGACGTTGAACTTGTCGTCAGAGCATCCTGAAATCGTCAACAGTGATGCGACAGCTACAACCAACGCCGCGGCTATGCGAGAAATTTTGTTCACCGTTCGGATCCTTCCTATGTCAGTTTGCATTTGCTACCTGCTCGGATGCCTTGAGCAACAAGGGTTTACTGACGACGAGTTCATTGGACGCAACCCTGGTGTACTGGCTTGAGTGCGTCGCCGCTTGCAGACGGCATCGGCCGCGTGGCGCGACGATAACCAAGTAGTGGCATGCCGCTAACACGATCACACGGCCCTGAGGTCCCATTGCCGCGCGGCAATCACTGCGGGTCAGCTCGGCGTGGCACTGCCGCCGATCAACAAGCTTGGCAGCAAGTGGCTCGCTAAATTACTCATCGTCTGCGGACAGCAGCATGGTCAGGGTCTTACGCAGATCGGCTAGTCGCCGCTGACCCAGAATCTGCTGCCACCGCTTCTCCAAATCTATTGCGCTCGAACGCATTACCTGAAGGGCGTGCCGACCGCGGGGCGTCAACTCGATGATCCGAGCGCGGGCGTCAGCCGGATCGGGAACCCGTTTGACGTAGCCGTGTCGTTCCAGTGCAGCAACCGCCTGAGCGACCGCCTGACGACTCACCCCAAGACGGTCAGCCAGATCTGACGCATGCAATCCGCCGGCCACCAGCGGTACTAATGCGACTGACTGCGCCGGGCGAATCCCGTCCAGTCCGGCCTCGGTGAAAGCCGCCCGCAGATGCGGGCGACGGGATGCGGCCACCAGTTGCACCAGCGCGGGAACGGTGGGCTCCCAGTCGTCACCCCGAACACGTGGCATGGACCTGAGTGTGCCACCAGCTGCCGATTGACAAGCTTCTTGTCAAAATGACCGCGGGGTGACACCATGGCGGTCATGCGGTCTGGACGCTATCGGGCGCTCGCGATATGCCTGCTCGGAACCCTGGTGCTGTTGGTCGGCGGGTGTCTGGGCGGTGGTCATGCGGTGGGGACGCCCGATCCCAAGCCGATCCCGGTCGGGCAGTCGAGCCAGACCCTTCAGTCCGGCGGAGTCACCCGAACTTTCCACCTGTACCGACCGCAGGGACTTACCGGACCCGCACCACTGGTGGTGATATTGCACGGCGGGTTCGGCAGCGGCGCGCAGGCTGAACGCGCCTACCACTGGGATGCCGAAGCCGGCAACGGCCATTTCCTGGTCGCCTATCCCGACGGCCTCAACCGCGCCTGGAATGCCGGGTCGTGCTGCGGCAACTCTGCCCGCAGCGGGGTTGACGACGTCGCATTCGTCACCGCCATGGTCTCGGCAATCGAACAAGAGGCGCCCATCGATGCGGCCCGCGTCTATGTCACCGGCATGTCCAACGGGGCCATGATGGCGCTTCGCTTGGGATGCCAGACGGACATGTTCGCTGCGATAGCGCCGGTCGCCGGCACGCTGCTCACCGACTGCTCGCACGCGCGGCCGACCTCGGTGCTCCAGATCCACGGCACCGCCGACGACCGGGTGCCCTACGACGGCGGCCCGGGCAAAGCCTTTGCGATTGACGGCAACCCACGTGTCGACGGCCCGTCGGTCCCGTCGGTCAATGCCACCTGGCGGGCCATCGATGCATGCGGGGAACCGACGTCGAACACGTCAGGGCCGGTGACGACGTCGACGGCCGAGTGCGCGGACGGACGAACGGTGGAGTTGGTTTCAGTGGCGGGGGCCGGTCATCAGTGGCCGGGCGGTGAGCCGAGCCCGCTCGCGGAAAGGTTCGGCCTTCCCGGACCCTCGGACGCGCTCAACGCCACGGATGCCATCTGGCAGTTCTTCGCCGCGCACCACCGGTAGTTAGCGCGAGACGCAAAGGTTGCGTCTGCACGGCGTGGCTACGCTGAACCAGGTGGACACACCGGAGCTGCGGATCTCGAACGTCGACGTATTCGACAGCGTCGACGCCCAGGTCGTCGGGCCAATGGATGTCACCGTCCGGGACGGTCTGGTCGCGTCGGTCGTCCCCGCGGGCCCAGCGGAGCCGTCCGCCGCCGCCCAAACGATCGACGGGACCGGCAAGACCCTGCTGCCGGGATTGATCGACGCCCACTGGCACGCGATGTTCACCACCATTCCGGCGGCCCTCGCACAGCTCAGCGACATCGGCTATGTCTTCGCCCGCGCGATCGTCGGCGCTCGCGAGACGTTGCTGCGCGGCTTCACCACGGTTCGCGATGTCGGCGGCCCGGTGTTCGGTCTCAAGCAGGCCATCGACGAGGGCATTGTCGTCGGCCCGCGAATCTTCCCGGCAGGCGGCTTCATCTCCCAGACCGGCGGGCACGGCGACTTCAGACTGCCCAACGAAGTTCCCCGCGGTGTGCTCGGGCAGCTGAGCTACAGCGAGATCATCGGCGCGGCCGTCATCGCCGACGGCGCAGCCGAAGTGCTCCGTGGCGCGCGAGAAATGCTGCGGCGCGGCGCATCCCAACTCAAACTGATGGCCGGCGGGGGCTGCGCCTCGCCGTACGACCCGCTCGACGTTGCGCAATACACCGAGGCCGAGATGCGCGCGGCGGTCGAGGCCGCGGAGAACTGGGGCACCTACGTCACGGTGCACGCGTACACGCCGCGCGCGATCCGCACCGCCGTCGACGCCGGCGTCCGCTGCATCGAACACGGCCACCTCGCCGACGAGGAGACCGCCGCCATGCTGGCCGAAAAGGACATCTGGTGGTGCCTGCAGCCGTTTCTCGACGACAAGGACGCCGTACCACTGCCGCCGGCGAACCAGGCGAAATTCCTGCAGATGGTCGCCGGCACCGACACCGCATACCAGCTGGCCATCAAGCACGGGGTCAAGGTGGCGTTCGGGACGGACATCCTGTTCGATGCCAAGCTCGCCAGCCGGCAAGGCGCTCAACTGGCCAAGCTCACCCGCTGGTACACGCCGGCCGAGGTGCTGCAGCAGGCAACCATTCGCAATGCGGAGCTGCTGGCCATGTCCGGGCCGCGGAACCCCTACCCTGGGCGACTCGGCGTGGTGGCCGAAGGGGCGCTGGCCGACCTGATTCTCGTCGACGGCAACCCGGTTACAGACATTTCGTTGCTGACGCGGCCCGACGAGGCTTTCACCGCCATCGTCAAGGACGGCCGCCTGGTCAAGGGCTAGCTTTCACTGGCGAGCAGACGCAAAATCCCCATTTTCGGGCATGAAATGGGCGATTTTGCGTCTTCTCGGCGTCAGGACAGCATCCCGTCGATGAGGCGACGCAACACAAACCTGATCTCCTTGCGGGCACGCTTGGGATCTTCGGCTGTCGCGATGGCCATGGCCGCCTCGTCCAGCGCGCCGATCATCACGGTGGCCAGCGGCCGCACCGGCTGCCGGACCAGCTGGCCCGCGCGGATCGCCTCGGTCAGCAACTGCTCGGTCATGCCCAGGCTGTAGCGCTGGGCGACGTCACGGAAACCGGCCCAGCCGAGGACCGCGGGCGCATCGAGCAAGACCAACTGACGCACCTCGGGATCGCCGGACACATCCAGCCAAGCGTCGACCGCGGCCCGAATCGCGTCGGCGGGCGTCGTCGCACCCGAGGACGCGACCGTGGCGGCCATTCGGGCCATCACATCCTGCTCCACCGCCTCGACGACGGCGCGAAATAACGCTGCCTTGTCGGCGAATTGGTGATACATCGCGCCCCTGGTTACCCCGGCCTCCTTGGCGATTTCCGGGGTGCCCACGTCCGCATAACCGCGCTCTCCCCACAACTTGCGGGCAGCTGAGATCAGCGCGTCGCGAGTTGCCGCGGAACGCTGCTCCTGAGTGCGTTTCTTGCTTTCCATACAACCTGTTGGTAACTTACGAACAGACAGCCTGTTTGTAACTCTATCCCGAAGTAGGAGTCAACCCATGTCGACGATCGACATTAGCGCCGGAACCATCCACTACGAAGCAACCGGACCCGACGACGGCAGGCCTGTCGTTTTCGTGCACGGCTACATGATGGGCGGCGAGCTGTGGCGCCAGGTGAGCCAGCGACTCGCCGGTCTGGGCCTGCGCTGCATCGCTCCCACGTGGCCGCTCGGTGCGCATCCCGAGCCGTTGCGCCCCGGCGCCGACCGGACCATCACCGGCGTCGCGCAAATAGTCGCCGACACACTGCAAGCCCTCGACCTCGACGACGTCGTGCTGGTCGGCAACGACACCGGCGGGGTGGTCACCCAGCTGGTGGCGGTGCATCATCCCGAGCGGATCGGCGCGTTGGTGTTGACGAGTTGCGATGCCTTCGAACACTTTCCGCCGCCGATCCTCAAGCCGGTGATCGCTGCGGCCAAGTCGAAGGCACTGTTCCGCAGCGCACTGCAGGTCATGCGAGCCCCCGTCGCACGCAAGCGCGCGTACGGCGACCTGGCCTACCACGACGTCGAGGACCTCGCGGCGGCCTGGGTGCGTCCGGCGATGTCGGACCCCGCAATCGCGGAGGACCTACGCCAGTTTTCGCTGTCGATGCGCACGGAAGTCACCACCGGGGTGGCGGCGCGACTGCCTGAGTTCGACAAGCCCACGCTCATCGCCTGGTCCGCCGACGACAAGTTCTTCGAGCTTGACGACGGCAAACGACTGGCCGCGACCATTCCCAACGCTCGCCTGGAGGTCATCGCAGGGGCGCGGACGTTCTCGATGCTGGACCGACCGGATCGCCTCGCCGATCTGTGTCGACGATCGCCGTGCGGACGTAGACGCCGCGCCGGGACAAACCACGAGCCAATTTTTGGCTTTTACCGCCCCGAAAATGGACCGGGCGAACTAGGCTCCCCGTTGTGACGACCCCGTCGAACCCGTGGGGCGACCAACGAAGGCGGCTTTCGCGGCAGCTACAGATGCGAGGGCCGGTTCTCGGCCGCAGACAGGCACGGCGGCTGAGCAGGTGTTTCGCGAGTGTCGGGGTCAACACTTCGCCGGAACGACTGCAGGAAATGTTGGCCGGCGTGCCCGTCACAGACGACGAGATGACCGACGTCAATTTCGCTCTGATCGCGACGCGCCTCAACAATGAACAGCGTTGCGCGAAGCTGCAGCGCCTACGTCGCCGCGGGACCCGCTCTCTGGTGTTCGCAGGCTTGGTTCTCGTGGTGTTGAACTTCTTGATTTGCATCGCCTACCTGATGTTCAGCCTCAGTCAGCAGGGCGCCCTGCTGTAAACCCGCGGTTCGTCGGCTCGGCGTCGGGCGTGAATCGTCGGCGTTCGGTGTGAGCGTAGGGCGGGAATCGGCGCTTGTTTCCGCCCAGGCTGCACCCGCAAAGTCCAGAATTCACACGCAAGACCCAGCATTCACACCAAAGCCCGAAGCAACGAATAACCCCGGACCCCTTCGGGTTTGGGAACTTATCGCCGCGGCCGGTTCGCGGCCACTCAAATGCGCGAAATCTGCGCAGCCCGTCCCGATGGCGGCGGTGATACTCGGCGTATAGCGTTTCGGCCATGTCAGAGACGACGCAACCACTGCAAGGCCGGCGAATCCTGGTGACCGGCGCCGCGACTGGAATCGGTGCGGCCGCCGTGCGAGTTCTCACCGAGGCGGGGGCCGACGTCGCCGCGACGTACCACCACACGCCACCCCCGGATGATCTCGCGGCGACCTGGTTGCAGTGCGACGTTCGTGATGCCGACGCGGTCTCGGCGATGGTGCGCCAAGCGACCGAAAGGCTGGGTGGGCTCGACGTCTTGGTGAACGCCGCCGGGCTGTGGCAAGCCGGCGTACCCGGCTACATCAGCCCGGACGAGATTTCGTTCCTGTTGGACACCAACGTAAAGGCGACGATCCTCACCAATCAGGCCGCCTATGCGGTGATGAAAGACCAGAAGGGCGGCCGCATCATCAACTTCGGCTCCTCGGAAGCCGTTATGGGCAGCCCGATTTCGGCGGTCTACGCCGCGACCAAGGGCGCGGTACAGGCCTGGACACGCTCCGCGGCCCGCGTATGGGCCGCCGACAACATCACGGTGAACGCGCTGGCTCCGGCGGTACAGACCGCCGGTGCAGACCGATTGCGGGAATTCCTGGGTCCGGATGCCGGCGCTCTGATCGACCAGCAGATGAAGTCGATGATTCCGTTGGGCGGCGGGTTGGGAGACCCCGCCCGGGACCTCGGGCCGATGCTGGTTTTCCTCGCCGGACCCGGCTCTGGTTTTATCACCGGGCAACTGCTGGCGGTGGACGGCGGGCTGATGATGGTCGGCGGCTGAGTGGCGCGAGCAGACGCAAAATCCCCCAATTCAGGCAGGAATTGGGGGATTTTGCGTCTGCTCGGCACGGTTTAGCGACCCGTCCGGCGGCGGAGCTGACCCTTCGGCCGGCGCACCCGCCGCACCGGATCTCGGCTTGTGCCACTGGCGATTTCGTCGCGCAGCTGCGTGATGTTGGAGATCTCGGCGTAGAGGCCGCGAATCGCATAGTCGAGCACGGCGAACGAATAGCGCTGCGCAGGATCGTCGATGATGCCGACTTCGCGAGACCGCTGCCGCGACCAGAGCGCCTCGTCCAGTCGGGCGCGCGTCGCCTCGAGATGGCGGTCCAACGTCTCGACGACGCGCTCGGGGTCATCGCCGCGGGCGAGCCAGGTTTTGAGGATGACGGGGTGCTTGATGACGACCTGCTCCTGGCCCGGGAAATGCTGCACCCACCGATGCAGTGCGTCGAGGCCGGCATCGGTGGTCTCATACAATGTGATGGCGCGTTTACCGGATTGCGCGCCAATCTCATTGACCATGCCCCTGGCTAGCAACCGGTTGAGTTCGCGTCGCACATGACTCACCGACGGCGACCAATAGAAGTGGCCGACCGACAGTTCGGCGCGCAATTTGATCTCGCCGGCGGTCAGTTGCTCGTCGTTTGCGGCCAGCACGCCTAACACGAGGTACGCGGTCACCGGCAGGCCATTGCTGGTGCGCTGCGGGCTCACGGCAAACCCGTGAAATACGGCTTGAAATAAGGCAACGTGACATCCGGACCAACTTCGTGGAACTGCACGTGCACGCGCATTCCGATCGCCAACTCGTCGGGCGCCACCCCGACGATATTGGTGAGCATCTGGTAACCCTCGTCCAGCGTCACGATCGCCGGCGCATAGGGCGGCATGAACTCCGCCGATACGGGCCGGTAAACGACTGTCCAGCTGTATATTTCGCCAATACCGCCACTCAGTGCCCAAGCCAGATCATTCGAAAGGCATTGCCGGCAGTGTTCGGTCGGCGGGAAGTTCGGCAGTCCACACACCTGGCAGCGTTGGTAGCGCAACTCCCCCGATCGGCACGCTTCCCAGAACGGAGCGCTGACATGGCTACTGGCATGGGGGACCGGTCCGGCTTGTGGCTTCAGTTCGGTCATCTCGGCTCATCTCCCAAGATCAGCACCGTGGTGAACAACGCCCCGGCGCCACCGTTGCTGCACAGCGCGACATGGGCGTCGGGAACCTGCAATTCGCCTGCCGCACCGCGTAATTGCTCAACAGCCCGGATGGCGCGCTGCATCATCTGCGGATTGGCGCCCGCGTGGCTGAACGACATGGTTCCTCCGTCCGTGGCGATGGGATGGCTGCCGTCGATGGCGATGTGACCGTCGGCGACGAACGGGCCGCCCTCGCCGTCGCCGCAGAAGCCGAACGCCTCCAGTTGGCGGATGATCTCGAATGAGAACGGATCGTAGAGTTCCAGCACGTCCACGTCGTCGCGCCGTAGTCCGGCAAAGCTGAATGCCCGGTCCGCCGCACGTCTGCCCACGACGCCATTGAAGTGATCGCCCCGGCGGCCCACGAGGTCCCACGCGGGCGGATGTTGATATGACGGGCCGTGAAAGTCGGCGCCGCTGCCCAAGATATAGATCGGCCGGCCAGCAGTCTCCACCTTGTCGATGTTCGCAACGACCAGCGCGCATCCGCCCTCGGACGTGGTGGCGCAGTCGAGCAGGTGGAACGGATCAGCCACCGGGCGTGACGCCGTGATGTCATCCGGGGTGAACGGACCACGTTGGTAATAAACGGCTTCCGGGTTTCGCGACCCGTTGTTGCGGATCGTCGCAGCGACGATGGACAGTTGTTCGCGTGTCGTGCCGTAGACGTGCATGTGACGGCGGGCGATGAGCGCGAATTCGGCCGCGGTGAACATTCCCCAGGGCGCGACGAATTCGTTCTCCGGTCTAGTCCACGGTGCCGTCGCTTCGTGGTCGCGGTATTCGCCTGCTTGGGCGGCGACGAGCACCACCACATCGGCCATGCCATGCTCGATTGCGGCGGCGGCCTCGGTAATCATGCCCACCCCGAATCCCAGCCCCTGCCAGGCCGGCCCGATACGCAGGTCGTAGATCAGCGCCGTCGACTGCGGGCCGGCGCTGATGCCGTCCACGTCGTCCAGGCTCAGGCCGGCATCGTGCAGTGCGCCGTGAATGGCCTGCAGCGCGAGGCCGCGCGACGTTTCCCCGTCCAGCCGGCGGCTCTGACGGGTGTTGTGCACTCCGACGATGGCTGCCGTGCGCTTTGTCAACCCAAGCTCCGTTCCCGATCAGTTCTCGTCCGCGACGACGCCGAGATACGTTCCCAGCACGTCATATTGGCGTCCGTCGCGAATGACGGTGCCGATCATGGTTGTGCGCTGGTCGGCGTGCGTCATGCCGGCCTCGACAACGTCGATCCGCACGTCGACGGGCCGCGCGGTTTGCGGGTCGGTGATCTCGACGACCATGGCCACCGCGTGTTCGGTCTCGTCCCACTCGACGCTGGTGATGCGGTAACGAGCGGTCAGCTCCATCACCACCGAGTCCTGCCGCACCAGGAAACGCACCGGTGCACACAGTTCGCCGGTGCGCGGCGGCACGCAGAGGGTCACTGGGCTACGTTGCGTCACAGTCCTGCCGGCCGTGTACTCGTTGCGCCCAACTCTCGCAACGCAATTAGATCCGCCCGGCTGTGGCCCAGCACATCGATCAGCACCTCCTCGGTGTGCTGGCCATACAACGGCGGCACCCGTCGGATCCAGCGTCGTGCCCTACCGACGAACGAGAACGGCATCCCCGTGCACAGGAATGTCCCGGCAACGGGGTGTTGCACGGTTTCCCAGAACCCGCGGGCGAGCAGTTGGGGATCGCTCAGCAGCGCCGCCGGTGCCACTACCGGCGCAGCCGCCACCCGGCGGGAACGCAGCTCGGTCACCGCTTCGGTCACCGAGCGCGTCGCCGTCCAGGCGGAGATCAGCTTGTCCAGTTCGTCGGCTCGATCCCGCCACGCGGCCGTCGAAAGCCCGGGTTCGCCGATCAGTTCGGCCATCGAGTCGCGCGCAGCGTCGTCCAGCGCGGCGATTGCGACCCACTGGTCATCTCCTTGACATGGATACCCGCCTTGCGGAGCGGCGCCCGGACCCCGATTTCCATTGCGACGCAGCTCGATTCCGTTGCGGGTGTACTCGACCAACATTTCGGCGGCGACATTGAGCGCGGCCTCCACCATGGTCGATTCGACGTGAACACCGATCCCGTCGCGATCGCGCAGCACCAGGGCGGCGATGGCGGCGAACGCCGCGTGCAACCCGGCTATCGGGTCGCAGACACCGCGCGGAATGATGGGCGGCCCGTCGGAATATCCGGTCATCCACGCCATTCCGGTTGCCTGCTCCATGGTCTGGGCGAAGCCCACGCGATCGCGCCACGGCCCGTCGAGGCCAAACGCCGGCATCCGCACCATGACCGCACGCGGGTTGGCCGCGCTGACGGCGTCCCATTCCAGACGGAAGTTCTCCATCACCCGCGGTGAGAAGTTCTCGATGACGAGATCGCTTGCGGCAATCAGCTGCAACGCGATGGCGCGTCCGGCTTCGGTGCTGAGTTCGACGCTGATACCGCGCTTGTTGTTGTTGCTGCACAAGAACACCGGGCCCCACTCCCACCACTGGTCCCAATCGGGTGGGCGGCCGGCGGAAAATCTCATCCCGTCGGGCCGGCGAACGCCTTCGACTTTGATCACGTCGGCGCCCAGTGCGCCGAGCAGTTGAGTGGCGACGGGTCCCGCCCAGAAGGCGGTGAAGTCGGTTATCCGGATGTCCGACAACGGAAGTGCAACGGTATCGTCAGGGCGTACGGTTCGGGGCGGCCAACGCACCCGTCCACTGTCGGCGCCCAATGTCGGAGCTGGCCCGGGAGGCCTAGTCGCTATTGCGTCGCTGCGATACGGCACTCGCGGCGCCAGCACTCCTGGCTCCGGTTCGACGAAAACGCCGCGCTGTACGAAGTGGTCAATCTTCGGCAATGTGGCCGGGGTGGCTATCGGAGCCACCGGAATTCGGAACGCCGCAGCGAGATCGACGATTTCCCGCGTGGTGCGTGTCCCGGTCCACCGGGTAACCATGCTGAGGAATTCTTCGCGACGTGCGATCCGGCCGGTCATCGACGCCAGCTCGGCATCGTCAACCAGATCTGCGCGATCGATCATCACCAGAAAGTCCTGGAACTGCTGCGCGGTGATGGTGCAGAAGCCGACCATGCCGTCGGCGGTCGGCACGATCGACGGGAGTTCCAGACTGCGTTGCTGCATTGACGAATCCGCGCCCAACACACTGGCCGACATGGCGGACAACCCACCCATCCCGATCACCATTGCCTCGAACGTCGAGACGTCGATCACCTCGCCGCCACCGCCGCGCCGGGCATGCCGCGCCGAAGCCGCTGCGACGGCCGCGGCAAACGTACCCGCCAGCCACTCGCCGAGCCGGCCACCCGCCTGAACGGGCTCGTCGTCCGGCCAGCCTCGCCCGGCGATCGATCCGCACAGCGCCTGGAGGATGAACTCGTTGGCCACCACTTGGTCGTCGACGTAGGGACCCGTTGTCCCGAACGGTGTTACGGCGACAACTACGGCCGAAGGGCCGATGTGCGCGGTGATGTCCTCAAGCGCCCAACCGTCAGTCAGGTCGGTGAGCACGATATCGGCACCGGCCAGCAGCGAGGCGGTCTCTGGCCCGTTCAGCACCGACTTCTTGCCCGCCGCCAGATAACCGAACAACGCGCCGCGCGGCCCCCCGGACGACCAACGGCGCAGCGAATCACCCTGCGGGGATTCGACTTTCACCACTTCCGCGCCGGCATCGGCGAACAGCTTGCCGCAGTAGGAAACCGCGATACCGTTGGACATCTCCAGCACGCGCCAGTCGGCGAAGGGCGCCCGAGGTGTCACGCTCAGTTGCCCAAGGTGGTGGCGCGGCCGGCTATTCCGGTAACCTCCGCCGTCACCGGCGTCGATACCCCCTGTGCCTGCAAGGCAAAAGTCGTCATCCGGGTCCAGGCATCACGGTCACGCTGGCTGGCCTCGCGACCAACGTGGGTGACCACGTCGACGTCGGCGGCCTGGGCGCGGAGGTAGCCGGCGCGGGCATGTTCCTTGGGGATGTGCCGAAACGGATCGAAGGAGTAAGCGGCCATTGCGTTTTCGTGGGTGATCTTGTCGATGACGCTGTCGGCCAGATGCCCCATGGTGTCCATGACGTCCTCCGGTGCGAACGGCCAGTTGCTGTCGGAATGGGGGAAATCTGACTCCCAGCACAGCATGTCCTCGTTGAACCAGTCCATGTTCCGCACGCCGACCTTGTCGCTGATGAAGCAGGTGTAGAAATGCCGCCTGAACACGTCGACCGGTCCGCTGTAGCCCGGGGGGAATTTCGCCAGCGTCCAACCCGAATGACGTTGGTAGACATGCTCGGCGCGCCAGAGGAAGTAGGGAATCCAGCCGACATCACCTTCGGTCAGGGAGAACTTCAGCTGCGGGAAGTCTTCCCAGAACTCAGCCCAGATCAGCTCGGTGAAGGTGAACATGCTCATCATCGACGACGCCGTCATCATGACGCTGGGCGGAGCATCCGTCGACACCATCGGAGACCGCGACGCCGAGCCGACATGCGTGCACAGCACCGTGTTGTTCTCGCATACGGCCTCGAAGAGTGGGTACCAGTATTTGGTGTGAATGCTGGGCATTTGCAACGCTTCCGGATTCTCGGAGAACGTCACCGCATGGCAACCCTTGTCGGCAAGGCGTTCGACTTCCTTGGCCGCTTCGGCCACATCGAACAGCGGCAGGATGCCACAGGGGATGAACCGGCCGGGATAGGCGCCGCACCATTCGTCGATATGCCAGTCGTTGTAGGCCTTGATCATCACCAGGTTGACGTCGCGATCCGGACCCTGGTTGAGGACCTGGCCCGAGAAGCCGGTGAAATTCGGGAAGTTCAACCCCGCCAGCTGACCGCCGGCGTTCATGTCGCGGATCCGCTCGTCGACGTTGAAGCAGCCGGGACGCATCTCGTCGTAGCGTGACGCGTCGACGTTGTACATCTCGCGCGGTTTTCCGGCGACGGCATTCAAACCCATGTTCCGTCCGCGAATCTCCCCGTAGTACCACTGCTGAACGCCATCCGGTTCGACGACCACCCGCGGAGCGAAGTCCTTATATTTCGCGGGGACGTGCGCGTCGAACATGTCCGCCGGCTCGGCGATGTGATCGTCCACGCTGATCAGGATCAAATCGTCTTTGTTCATGTCTTGCACTCCCGGTTGATCAAGGACTAGTAGACATTGATCTGCGTCACAATGTCAACGGTCGGCGGTGCCCAGACCGAGTCGCTGATACCGCTATGGCAACGCAAATTTCGGCTCAGGTGCGCTACATTCGGCGTTTCCTAGCCCGTGCAGGCCACCGCGTGGCCCCATGTCGCATTGTCTGACTAATAGTCCGTATCGGCTCCGGATTTTCCGGTGGCCGCAATGAGCTGCTCTGGCGTGGGCCGTGCCGCGTACACGCGCTCACCGGTCATCAGATCGTTCTCGTCAAAGCCGAACACCGCCCAGAGGCGGACCTCGAATGGCTCGCCGGTCGCGACGGGTGTGCCGCGCAGCCAGAATTCGATTTGCACCCGGCCGTCGTCCAAATGGGTGAGTTCAATCAGCTCGTTGCGCTGATCGGGCACAAGCGTGCGGCCCTCGATCCAATACCGCATGACGTTGTCGGCGCCATCGATCACCGTCCCATCCGGCAGCTCGTAGCGGGCGTGGCTGAACGTCGCCATGGTCCGGTCCCACTCCTGCACGTTCTCGCTTTGCATGTGCTCGATCACTCGAGCTTCCCTGGCTTTCCGGCGCGCTCGGCGGTCCTGGTCGGTCATGGGTTGCCTTTCACGTTTTCGGTAGCGCCTCGACGACGTAGCGGACAAGTTACTCCGTGACGACTTGCCGTTCCTGATGGCGGCGATTGTGGTCGCGTGCCACCATGAGGCATGGTCGGGGCCGGAAAGGTGATGCGAGTTGAGCACCAGTAAACCTGTCCGGCCCACCACCGCGGACGTGGCCCGATTGGCGAGTGTGTCGACCGCGACGGTCAGCTACGTCTTGAACAACGCCGAAGGGCGTCGAATCTCCGAGCAAACCCGGGACGCCGTCTACCGCGCCGCGAAGCTCTTGGGTTATCGGCCCAACCTGGCGGCGCGCAATCTCGCCCGCGGCAAGAGTGGCGTCGTCTTGTATGTGGTTCCGCGTGTCGCAGTCGGCGAGATGCCGATGCAAGCCGGTAGTCGCATGACCACCGAACTGGCCCGGCTCGGTTTGCTCCAGGTGCAGATCTTCGAGACCGAGGAGGATCACATCGTCGTCGACGCGATCGAGAACCTCGACCCGGTGGCAGTGACGAGCCTGTTCCCCCTCGGGGAAGCCGCCCTGACTGCGGTGAAAACACACGAGATCCCCTATATCGAAATCGGGACGTTGCCAGCACTCGGGAATCCGCACCTTTCGATCGGCGAGATCCGGGTCGATCATCTCGTCGAGCGCGGTCACCGCGAGATCGCGTTTGCCTACACCGGTATCGCCAAGTGGCGCGCCCTGGGCGACTACTGGTTCGACGGCGTCTCGCGGGCAGCGCGCATGCATGGGCTTGCCCCCGTGCGGGTCAGCGAGATCACCCCGGAGAACGCCGCCGACGTGGTGACGGCTTGGGTCGACGACGGCGTCACCGCCGTGTGCGCGCAGAGCGACGACATAGCCTGCCTCGTCCTTTATGGGATCCACCAGGCGCGGTTGCGCTGTCCCGACGATCTGGCCGTCATCGGCGTCGACGCCAGTCCGATGGGAGTCGTGAGCACACCACCGTTGACCACGGTGGAATTCAACCCGCACGCAGTCGCCGACGCCGCACTCGCCGCGGTGCTCACCGAGTTGGGCTATCCGGCACCGCCGCCTCCCGAGCCGACGGACATCGCCCGCCTGATCGTGCGCGCCTCGACGTGAGCGGACGACGATTGACTCTGCGCCTACGGCGCCACCCACTCGCAGTTCTGCGCCGTAGACGCAGACTCAACGTGGAAGGTCGGCCGGTTCGTAGCGCAGCATCGTGACATCGTGCTCCGGGTAGTCGACGTATCCGACGATCGCGGCCTCTCCGCGTAATCCCATGCGATGTCCTTACTTTCGGGGCAGCCCGAGAATCATCTGGGCGATGATGTTCAGCTGAATCTCCCTGGTGCCGCCGCCCAGCAATTCGGCCGGCAGATGCAGATACGGCGCTACGAGCGCCGGCTTCGAATCGGCGACCATCGCCAGCCGTCCGGTCAACTGCAGCGTGGCCTGGAAGGTCCGGCGCAGCAGCACATTCATTGCCACCTTGGCGATGCTGGACGCCGGCCCGGACGGCTGGCCGTCCAGCAGCCGGATGGTTTCCCGCACACCCAATGCCTTGATGGCGTTGGTGTACGCGTCCAGCTCGCCGAGCGCGCGTACCGCATCGTCACGGTCCGGTCCCGGCTGCGCCGCGACCTCGCGCAGTGCGGCCGCCCGGTCGAATTTGACGTAACCGCTGATGGCTGAACGCTCTTCGGCCATGGTGGCGATCGCCAGGCCCCAGCCGTCGCCCGGGCCGCCGAGCAGCATCTCGTCAGGTATGGACACATCGCTGAGGAAGACCTCGTTGAAGTGCGCCTCGCCGGTCACGGTCTTGATCGGTTGGACCTCGATCCCCGGCGACCGCATGTCCAGAATGAAATATCCGATGCCCCGGTGCTTGCCGGCCGCGGGGTCGGTACGGGCCAAGAGCGCGCCGAAGTCCGCGCGATGCGCGGCCGACGTCCAGATCTTGTGGCCGTTGATCTTCCAGCCGCCGTCGACTTTGGTTGCCCGGGTGGTCAGCGCCGCGAGGTCGGAGCCGGCTCCCGGCTCGCTGAACAGCTGGCACCAGGCGATCTCGCCTCGTTGGGTCGGCGGTATCAGCTTCTCCTGCAAGTCTTTTGACGCGGCGCGGATCATTGAGGGCAGGATCCACTCGGCGATGCCCAGCGAGGGACGAACAAGGCCGGGCCGCTTGGCGAACTCGTCGTCGATGATGAGCTGCCGCAGTGGATCGGCGTCTATTCCCCACGGCGGCGGCCAGTGTGGCGCGATAAGTCCCGCCTCGGCAATCAACGTGCGTTGCGGACCCGTTCTGAACTCTTCGTAGTCGCCCTGGCGTCCGGGGTGGTCGTTGTGCAGCTCCAGCGCTGCGTCCAGGGTTTCGGCCACCCAGGACCGGAAGTCGGGTTCGGCGTCGCCGAGGTTGACCGACATGTCACGTTGCTGGGTGCAGGTCAGTTGCCCCAGTCGCCGGGCCCAGCGGCTAGCCCCGGCGGTCGACGCGGCCAGGCTGATGGCTCGGCGCCAGTACAGGTGCAGGTCGTGCTCCCAAGTGAAGCCGATGGCGCCGAACATGGTCAGCGTGTCGAGCACTAGATCGGGCACCGGTGCGATCGCGATCACCGCCGCTGCAGCCGCCGCGATTCGGTGCTGGTCGATCGATTCCTCGGCGGCCCGCACCGCGTCCCAGGCCGCCGCCGTTGCCAATTCGCTGTTCACCAACAGCATCGCCGCGTTGTGCTGCAACGCCTGAAAGGTGCCGATCACCCTGCCGAATTGCTCTCGGGTGCGCAGGTGCGCGGTGATTACCTCGACACACCACTGCGCGATCCCGGCGGTAGCGCTGGCCAACAGCCCCAGCACGACGCACGCTGCGCGGTCGGGGTCGATGCCGGTCAGTACATCGGCTGCACGATACTGCGACAGGCGCACGATTCCCACATCGGTGGCCAGGTCGGTGCCGGGTACGGATTCGATTGTCACCGTAAGGTTGTCGGTATCTACCGGCACCCAAACGACATCGCCTGCTGTGGTATGAGCGCCGAGCAGGATCATCTGTGCGGCGCATGCGCCGGCGATGACATCCGAGGTCCCGTCGATCAGCCAGTGCCCGTCTTCGACCCGAGCCTGGAAGTCCCCGTCATCGGGAAGAATGACCACCGCTGGTGAACCGGAGGCGAGGTCGCGTACCAATGATTCCGCGATCGGAGCCGGATCAGCCAGCGTCACAATGGATCCCGTGATCACCGTCGGCAACAGCGGACCCGGGAGCAGTGCCTTGGCGGCCGACTCCAGCACGCAGGCGGCGTCCATCAGCCCGCCGCCCTGACCGCCGAGGTGGTCCGGCAGGTGCACGGCGTGAAAGCCATTGGCAACCAATGCATCCCAGCACCTCGGAAGCCGGCCGGCCGCAAGCGCGTCGAAGTCATCCCGCGTCGCAGCTATGGGAGCATGCCGGGCGGCGAACTGCCCGACGGCTTCGCTGAGCGTGTGCTGCTCCGGGGTCAGCCCCAGGCTCACGGGCAGCAATACCTTTCGTTTATACAAGACGAACCGTCTCGTCTTGTGGCAGACTACGGTGCGGGCCAGCCCATGTAAAGCGGCCCCGGAGAGGACGACCGGATGCCAGCCGACATCAGCCAGGCCGACCCGCCGCGGAGGCGGAGCGAGAAGTCGCGCAGGGCGATCGTCACCGCCACGCGGGAGCTGCTGCTCGAGCGCGGCTTCGACGGTCTGAGCATCGAGGCGGTCGCAGCCAGGGCAGGCGTCGGAAAGCAGACCATTTATCGCTGGTGGCCCAGCCGTCCCGCACTGGTCGCCGACGTCATGCTCGAAGACGCCGACAAGATTCTCGCGTCGGTTCGCCACACCGGAGACTTGGCCGCCGACCTGGTGGAGTGGGTCGGCAAACTCGCCGTAAGCCTGACGACGGTCCGCGGCTCGGCCATGCTGCGCACCTTGACCGCCGCCGGCATGGAGCACGAGGACACCGCGGTGAAGCTGCGCGCGGGATTCAGTAAGCCGCTGCATGATAGCGTCCGGAGCCGGCTGCTGGCTGACGGCGTCGACGAATCCACCGCCGAATCTGCCGCAGATGCCATCGTCGGCGGCGTGGTCTATCCGATTCTGTCTGGCGTGCAACGTTATTCGCGTCAGCGAGCCGAACGGACCACCCGGATCATCGTCACGGCACTGACTACCGCGCGATGAGTTTTGCTATGGTCAATACCTGTCGAGCAGACGCAAAATTCCCCGACACCCCTTGGATTTCGGGAAGTTTGCGTCTGCTCGCGCCCGGTGCGTTTCATCCAGATCAGGATGGCGGGTGATGAAAAGCGCTGTCGCCCAGTCCCTCTCGGCCCTGGGCTTGGCCGCCCATCTAGGCCGGGGCATCGGGCGGTTCGCCGCCGACGCGATCGTCGGAGCCCGAGCCGGGCTGCCGTGTACGGTCGACGGACTCGACGCCAGCGTCCTTTCCGACGTCATGGGTGCCCCGGTTACCTCGATCAGTGTGCTCGACCACGACGCGGGGACGTCGTCGCGGGCACGGCTTGCGTTGACCGGCCACGGGGTACCTGAGCGAGTCTTCGTCAAGCTGCCGGCACAGACGGCCGCCACCCGATTGATAGGTGAGCTTGGCCGTCTCGGGCACACCGAGGTGCGCTTCTACAGCCAACTGGCTGCTGAGCTCACGGGTGTGCCGAAAGCGTACGGAACCGCATTCGACCCATGGACCGGTCGATACCTGCTGGTCCTGGAGGATCTTCCGCCGTCGTGCGTCTTTCCCGACACCTTGCATCCGCTGTCTATGGACCAGGCCGGACTCATCGTGGAGTTACTGGCCAAGCTGCACGGAACGTTCTGGGGCCGGCTACCGGCTGACGGGCGGGGACCGCTCGGATGGCTCTACACGCCGTCCGGTGACGTCACTTCCCTGTTGACGGGCGCACTGATGAAGACCTCGATGAAGCGGCTCGCCGAGCGCAGCACCATTCCTGTTGAGAACGGTCGCTTCATCGCCGAGAACTACCGCGCGGTCGCGGCGCTGATCGACGCTCCCCCGCATACGGTCATGCACGGCGACGCGCATCCGGGCAACGTGTACTTTCGCGACGGCGAGGCGGGACTTCTGGACTGGCAGGCGGTACGGCGCGGCCACCCGTCCCGCGAACTCGCCTACACGCTGGTCACCAGTCTGACACCGGAAGACCGTCAGGCGTCTCAACGAGATTTGCTCGACGAGTACCGTCGCGCGCTGGCCGCAGCTGGCGGACCCGAGCTGGACCGCGACGACCTGTGGCTGCGATATCGGCAAGGCGCGCTGTATGCCTACGTCGCGGCGCTGATCACGGCCGGCATGGGCGGGATGCAGGTGGAGAACATCGCCATGGAGGGGTTGCGGCGTGGCGTGGCCGCACTTGAGGACTTGGAAACCATTGCGGCTGTGAAGAATTCGTTGTAGCGAGACGGAACATTGGCGGTTTAGTCACACGTGCCACTCAGGTAACAGAAGGGTGGTCATGTGGCAGTTTCGAATTCGATATCGCCGGCGCTATCACGTTGCGAAATGACATGCCCAGCATCGTAGGAACTGGCGGGGCTGATGTGACTGGTGCGCTTTCGGCCGGTGGTAGCCCTCAACCGAATTCGACAACAGTCACCGGGGCCCGCAGCCGGTCGAGCTGCGGCAGCCGGTATGCCACCGAAAGCGCCCAGCGCAAAAAATGACCGCGCGCCGGTGGCGGCGGCAACTCACGCACGGCGCGTACGCCGGGAAATGCGCGCAGTTGGGCGTACTCGTTAGCGGTGAAGTGAAACGGCATCGGCGGGACCGTGTAGTGCTTGCTGGGCCGGAAGCCACGGCTACGCGAATACGCGCTCAACACCCACGGGATGCTGTCGAAAATCAACTGTCCACCCGGAAAACGTTTGGCGCACACCGCAATAAGGTCGAAGACCACATCACGCTGCAGGTACTGGAACAGCCCCTCGGCCGTGATCAGCACGCCGTTGGTGTCGTCCACCTGGTCCATCCACGAATAGTCGAGCGCGGACTGGGCGCAGTAGCGCAACCGCTCCGATTCCGGGAGTAGCTGCCGACGCAGCCGCACGATCGGTTCCAGGTCGACCGAGAGCCAGCTCAGCTCACCGTTGTCGAGGCGCCAGAAGCTGGTCTGCAGACCCTCTGCCAACGCAACCACCGTGGCGCGTGGATGGGTGGCCAGGTAGTCGCGCGAACCGTTGTCAAATGCCAAGGCGCGCAGGGCGGTTGCTTGATGGGTGCGGCCGAAGTGGTGGTAGTCGTAGTCAATGGCGTCGCGCAGGGCGATGGCCATCGGGTCGTCGATGATCCCGTCCGGCCGCGCAGCCTCGGTCGCTCGCTGATGCAGCGTGAGCAGAGCGGTTTCGGATATTCCGTCGAGATGACGGCCGTCGACGACTGCCATGGATCCACCTAAGCACCGAGACGCGCGTAGTGCGAACTTTTGTCCCGTCGACTCCAAGAATCCTTTAAGGATTCGTCAAGAATCCGTTGAGTGACCCGAGTCACGCTTATCGCCATCAACCGAACTTCACCGGATTCAGGAGAAGACATTACATGACGCTCAATGTGAAAGGCGAGGGACTCGGGGCCCAGGTTATCGGGCTCGATCCCAACAACCTGGATCATCTCACCACCGAGGAGATCCGTGAAATCGTCTACACGAACAAGCTCGTTGTTCTGAAGGACGTTCACCCCACTCCCGAACAATTCATCCAGCTGGGCAGAATTATCGGCGACATCGTCACCTATTACGAGCCGATGTATCACCACAAGGACCATTCAGAGATCTTTGTCTCCTCCACCGAAGAAGGCCAGGGCGTCCCGAAAACCGGCGCATTCTGGCACATCGACTACATGTTCATGCCGCAGCCGTTTGCCTTTTCCATGGTGCTCCCCCTTTCGGTGCCGGGAAGCGACCGCGGTACCTACTTCATCGACCTGAATAGAGTGTGGGAATCGCTGCCGGCCGAACAGCAGGACCCGGTCCGCGGAACGGTCAGCACCCACGATCCTCGGCGCCACATCAAGATTCGCCCGAGCGACGTGCACAAGCCGATCGGTGAAGTCTGGGACGAGATCACCCGGACCACCCCGCCCATCAAGTGGCCCACGGTGATCAAGCACCCGCACACCGGGGAAGAGATTCTCTACATTTGCGCCTCGGGCACCACCAAAATCGAGGACAAGGACGGAAATCTGCTTGACCCGTCCATTCTGCAAGAACTCATGGCCGCCACCGGTCAACTCGACACCGAATTCAAATCGCCGTTTATACACACGCAGCATTACGAAGTTGGCGACATCATCCTGTGGGACAACCGCGTCCTCATGCATCGCGCGAAGCACGGTACCACCGCAGGCCATTTAACCACCCACCGGCTGACCATGTTGGACGGCCTTATCACACCAGGATATGCAGCATGACTACCATCGAAATGCCCCTCCCCACGCAGATCGTCGCTGAATTCACCGATTCCAGCACGACAACTCCGATCGACGAGGATCTGCTCGCCAGAGTTCTCGACCCGTACGCCTACAAGGGGTGCCGGTATCTGCTCGACGCGGAGTACAAAGCCACCCCCGATTCGGTGCTCGCAACCGGGAATTTCAGCATCGGCGAACCCGCCTACATCCGGAGCACCGGTCACTTCAATGCCGCGGAATTCATCATGTGCTTCAACCAACTCGCCTACAGCGCGTTCGCGCCGGCCATCCTCAACGAGGAGATTCCGGTGCTGCGGGGCTGGTCGATTTCGGACTATTTCGACCTCCAGCTGCCCAGCATGTTGATCAAGAACACGGCATCGCGATTCAAAAGAATGATTCACGCTCCGGCGTTCTCCGCGCGTTTGTTGTGCCAGAATTTCCAGGTGGTCGACCGCAGGACGCGTTACCTCAACATCGAGTGCTCCATCGAGTTCTGGGACGACTTCGGCGGAGCGGCGTCCGGTGAGGTCGAACTAGCGGCCCTCAACATCCCGTAACGCAGCTGGGAGGAGAGCACCTATGGCGCACTTGCCGCCTACCGTGCTGGAACGGATCTTCGACCAGGCTCGGCAGCGGCCCGAGGCAATCGCCTTGCGCCGCTGCGACGGCACAAGCGCGCTGCGGTACGCCGAGCTGGTCGCCGAAGTCGACCGGCTGGCCGCGACGCTTGCCGCACAGTCCGTTACCCGAGGATCCCGGGTATTGGTCATTTCGGACAACGGACCCGAGACATACCTGTCGGTGCTGGCTTGCGCGAAGCTCGGAGCTATCGCCGTCATGGCGGACGGCAACCTTCCGCCCGCTACCATCGATCGCTTCGGCCAGATCACTTCCCCGAGTGCGATGCTCGTCGCGCCAGGAAGCAGAACCGCATCGTGCGGTTTACCGGAAACCCTGCATTCGGTACCCACCAACCGAGTCGACGTGACCGCCGGCGTGCCGCAGGCCGTCCACCCGGTGGATACGGACATCCCCGAACTCGGTGCCGATGACCCGCTGGCAATGATCTTCACCAGCGGTACGACGGGCGAACCGAAGGCCGTGCTGCTGGCCAACCGCACGTTCTTTGCCATCCCGGACATCTTGCGGGCGGCGGGTTTGAACTGGGTCACCTGGGTCGACGGTGAAACCACGTATTCGCCGCTGCCGGCGACGCATATCGGCGGGCTCTGGTGGATATTCACCTGTCTGATGCGCGGAGGTCAGTGCATCACCGGCGGCGAGAACACCTCGTCGCTCATGGAGATTCTGAACACCAACCAGGTGGCGACCACATGCGTGGTCCCAACCCTCCTTTCCAAACTGGTCACCGAACTGAAGTCGTCTGGCGCCACGGTTCCGTCGCTGCGACTGCTTGGATACGGTGGTTCGCGGGCCATCGCGGCCGATGTGCGATTCATCGAAGCCACCGGCGTCCGCACCGCGCAGGTGTACGGGTTGAGCGAAACCGGTTGTACCGCTTTGTGTTTGCCGACCGATGACGACTCGATCGGCAAAATCGAGGCGGGTGCGGTGGGGCGCCCGTACCCTGGCGTCGAGGTATACCTGGCCGGCGCAAATGACAAAGGACCCACTGCCGACGGCGCCGGACCCTCCGCCTCGTTCGGGACGCTGTGGATAAAGTCGCCGGCGAACATGCTGGGTTACTGGAACAACCCACAACGCACCCAAGAGGTTCTCGTCGACGGCTGGGTGAATACCGGCGACCTGCTAGAGCGGCACGAGGACGGTTACTTCTACATCAAGGGCAGATCATCGGAAATGTTCATCTCGGGTGGGGTGAACATCGCGCCCGACGAGGTCGACCGCATTGCCGAGGCCGTCCCCGGCGTCCGCGCGGCCGCATGTTACGAAATTCCGGATGCCGAGTTCGGTGCCCTGGTAGGGCTGGCCGTCGTCCCCGCGACGGATCTGGACGAGTCGGAAGCCCGCAAGCTCAAGCAAGCGATTGCGGCTCGTTTCCGGCAAGAATCGGAGTCGATGGCGCGCCCTTCGAAGATCGTGATCGTCGCCGATATTCCGCGGACGCAGTCCGGCAAGGTCATGCGAGCCTCGCTGGCGGCCATGACGAGCGGTGACAAACTCGAGGCGGTCGTTCGTGGATGACACATTGAGGCAAAGAATCTTCGCCGCCGTCTGCGACGTGTTGTACATCGAGGAAGCGGATCTCGTCGACGGGGACGCCACCGACCTCAGAGATGTCGGGCTGGATTCTGTTCGGTTCGTTCTCCTGATGAAGCACCTTGGTGTGGACCGAGAATCCGACGTGCCGTCTCGGCTGGCGGAAAATCTGTCGATCCAGGGCTGGGTTCAGGAGCTGGAGAACCTTCGTGAGCGTGCCTGAAACCGCTCGGGTTCCGCTCAGTAGGTCGCAACAAAACCTCTACAACGGGGTGCTGCAAGACGGCAGTCCCGCCCTGTATCTGATTGGCAAGAGCTATCGGTTCCACCCCCTGGAGCTGTCGAGATTCCTGGCTGCCCTGAACGCCACGCTGCTCGAAAACGCCGTGCAGCTTTGCGTTCTCGAGATGTCTGCCACCGGCGATGGCTACCCGGATCTCGTACCCCAGCTGCAATTCGACGACATCGTCCAGGTGCGGTCCGACCAGGCGCCCCACAGTGCCGACGAGCTGACGCGCTCGTGGGCTACCAGCATCCTCGGTAAGCCACTGGTGCGCTACCTGGTGCGGACTGACGGCAACGGCTTTGTTACGGGCCTCGACGTTCACACCCATCACATCCTGGTCGATGGCGGCGCGACGGCGATCATCGAGGCCGACCTGGCTCGCCACCTCGTGGCCGGCCCAAATACCGAAGTCCCTTGTCTGACAGATGGTATGGCGAAGCTAGCCGAAGCGCACCGGCGTGAGGCGAGCAAGGTCGACGAATCGCTGCAGCGGCTCGCCGACGCGGCACAGCGCGAGCTCGCCGACGAGGCACGTTACGGCGGACATGGCCGAGGTCCCGAAGATGTCCCGGGGATGGCGGCCAAGGGAGTCCTTCAGGAATCAGTGACGCTCGCAGGCAACGCCTTTGACGCAATCCTTGCGCTGTCGGAGGCGAAGCAGATCCCGCTCAACGTGCTGGTAGCCGCGGCGGCTGTGGCGGTGGACGCGAGCCTTCGGCAGAGCACCGAGGGTCTGCTGGTTCATGCCGTCGACAACCGCTTCGGAGATCCTGCCCTGAATGTTGCGACATGTCTGGTCAACTCGGTCGCACATGCGGTTCGCTTTGCGCCGTTCGCGTCGGTACACGACGTCGTTCGCATGCTCGACCGGGGCTATGTCCGAGCCGTCCGACGCCGATGGCTACGCGAAGAGCATTATCGCCGAATGTATTTGGCGATAAATCGGACGTCTCACATAGCAGCGCTGACGCTGAACTTCATCCGCCAGGCATGTGCGCCGGATCTGCGCCCGTTCTTGTCCGAAACACCTGTGGCGACCGACATCGGTCCGGTCGAGGGCATGACCGTGGCATCGGTTCTGGACGAAGACCAACGCACACTCAACCTGGCCATCTGGAACAGAGCGGATCTGCCCGAGCGAAGAACGCATCGCCGGGTCGCAGAGCGGATCGCTGCCGCGCTGGAATCGATGGCGGCCAGGTGGGACCGGCCGATCGCCATGACCGTCGACGAGTGGTTCGGTGTCGCCCCGGATGGGGCCCGCTGCCACAGCGATGCGGCAACCTGCACCGAGCCGGCAACGCCGGCGTGGTTTATGGACGCCACCGGGGGCGTTCACCGAATCCTGGAAACCCGTCACAATGTTTCACAATGGGTGGCCTGGTTGGTGCAGAACGGTGCCGCGCCCGGTGACGTTCTGGTGTTCACCGACGACAACACCGTTCGGACCACGGATCTGCTGATCGCATGCCACCTGGCCGGCTGCGGCTACAGCGTTTGTGACACCCCTGACGAAATTGCTTTGCGAGTCAAGGCCATTGCCGATCACGGCGACGGTATCTCGGCGCGCGCGATCGACGTGCGGGCCGCGGCGCTGGAAGAGATCTCGAGTGACGAGCACCGGCGGCTTGCGAATGAGCGAATTGCGCTAGTGACACACGATGTTTCGCTGGCCACCAGGACGGCGTACATCATGCCGACCTCGGGGTCGACCGGACAGCCCAAACTGGTCCATGTCTCACACGGTTCGCTCGCGCTGTTCTGCGACGCGGCCAGACAGGCCTACGGCTGGGGTCCGAAAGACACTATCCTGCAATGCGCGCCGCTGACATCGGATATCAGCGTCGAGGAGATCTTTGGCGGCGCCAGCTGTGGATCTGGGCTGGCCCGGACCACCGGCATGAAAACGGGCGACCTGGACGGGCTCACAACAGATCTCGTCGCCAACCGGGCGACCGTCGTCGACTTGCCGACCGCTGTGTGGCATCTGTTGTGCGAGGACGGCGACGCGATGACCGCAATCCGCCGCTCTTCTCTGCGGCAAATCGTGGTCGGCGGCGAAGCGATCCGGCCCAGCGCCGTCGACAAGTGGCTCGATTCTGGTGTCTCGCAGGCGATCTCGCTCATCTCGACATACGGCCCGACAGAGACCACTGTCGTCGTCACCCATTTGCCGATCGCCTGCAACGGAGAAATCGTCCCCGGCAGCGCACGGCTTCGGCTGGGCCGGCCGATCGTAACGAATTCGGTGTTCATTGGTTTCGGCGAGGTCGTCGTCGTGGGCGACCTGGTTTCTACGGGCTACCTGGGCACCGACGACCGTAGTTTCGGCATCGTGACCGAAAGTGACGGTTCCCGTCGCCGCGCATTTGCCACTGCCGACCGCGTGACGCTTGACGGCGACGGCTTTCCGGTCTTCTCCGGACGCAAGGACGCCATCGTCAAAATCGCCGGCAAGCGAGTCGACATCGCCGAGGTAACTAGGCGTATCTCCGAAGACCCCACGGTGTCCGATGTTGCGGTCGAACTTCATAACGGAAGTCTGGGCGTGTGGTTCGAAACCCAACGCACGCGCGAAGCCGGCGAGGACGCCGCCGCAGCTTCGCGAATCAGGCTCATCCTGGTAAGCGCAGGGGTGTCTTCGTTTTTCGTCGTCGGCGTGCCGAACATACCGAGAAAGCCCAACGGGAAGGTGGACAGCGACAACCTGCGGACGATGCCTCAGTTCGCGGATACCGTGCTCAGCGACCCCGGGGTGGGTGAGAAAGCGGCCGGGTTGGCAGAGGTTTGGAGTCGGCATCTCGGAAGGACCATCCGACCAGACTCGTCGCTGCTGGGCGAGGGGGTCGGGTCGTTGGATCTCATCAGGATCCTTCCCGACACCCGTGGATATCTGGGTCGGCACCTGTCAATTCTCGATCTGATCAGTGCTGACACCGCCGCGAACCTGATCGATGACGCGTCGACGGCCGAGGCATGGATGGACCCGGACACTGCCGCCGAGATCGACGGCGACCTTGCTTCGCTCTGGTCACAACGCTCGCGTTCCGAGGTCAGTGTCAATCAACGCCCGGGTGAGGCGATCGTCGTGCTGGGCGCGTCGGGAATTCTCGGCACCGGCTTCGCCCAGGCGGTCCTGGACCTCGAACGCTCGGGAGCGCCTTGTCCGCCGGTGGTTTTGGCCACGAGATCGATTCTCCCCGAACACAATCCGTGGGCCGAGCTGCGCAACGTCGATGGGGTGCGGATCCAGCGACTGTCACCTGAGGTCGGCCGGGACGAGGTCGAGGCCCTGATCCGCGATAGCGGCGCTGGAACCGTCGTCAACTGCATTGGCAACACCAATGTGCTTGTGCCGTACCGCGAGCTCCGGCCGGCCAATGTCAACCTGGTTGCCGCGATCGTCGACGCATGCGCGAACACTGCTGCGAGGCTGGTGCACTTGTCGACGTTCGTCGTCAATGCGGACGTCACCGCGTCGCGGGTCACCGATCCCCGTGACGCACCGTATCCCTACGCGGCATCGAAGTCGCTGGCGGAGCTGGCCGTGGCCGGATCGCCGCAGGGCCTCGATTTCACCATCGCCCGCCTGCCCCGGGTACTCGGCGAGGACTATCAACTGCACGGCTCCGCCGACATTCTGCTCTCGGTTGTCGACGCCTGCATTGCGTTGCGCGCCTACCCCTCCCTGACCTTGACCGAAGAGGTAACCACGGGGCGGGCCGTGGCGCACGCGATCCTGGGCCAGTTGACCAACTCCACGCTGCTGGGACGCGGAATCACTGTGGTGCGTGGCGAAGCGGTGGCCTACGCCGAGTTGCTCAGCGGGTATGCCATCGAGGAACTTGACGTCGCTGAGTGGAAATACCGGCTGGATGAAAGCGACTGGGCGAAGGGCAACCCGCGCAGGTGGTCGGTCGTCGATGCGTGGCTCAGCTTGGGCATGCGACTAGGCGGCCGCTCATACGCCGAGTATTTGGCGGATTATCCGACCATCGCCCTCGGGGTGGAAGCCGTCGCAGAGCTGGCCGCGCCACCGCAGTCGGTGCTTGGCCTGCTGGCGCACAGCTTTCCGAGCGTTGACTTTGCGTCTACGGCGAGGAAGTGCGAGTAGGGCACGCCCTCAGCGCAGACTCAACGCAGGCACAGGCTCGAAGCAGCGCGACGCCGTCGGCCCCAGTGAATCTCAGCCCGAGACCGAAGCGTCGTAGATCGACTGGATCGACCTGTCGAGGGTGGCGTTGAACTGTTCGTCGGACTGGTCGACGGAGAGTCCCTCGGTGAGCGCGCGGCTGAAGCTCGCGATCAGACCGGTGTTCTTCGCCAGCAGCTCATTGGCTTCTTCGCGCGAGTAGCCGCCGGACAGCGCCACTACCCGCATCACCTTCGGATGCTCGATCAGCGGACGGTAGTAGTTGACCTCGGTTGGCAGGCTCAGCTTGATCATCACGCGCTGCCCGTCCGGCACTGTCTCAAGCCGTTTGGTGATCTCGTCGCGCAGGATCTCCTCGGCCTGCGCCTTGTCCGAGATCGAGATGGTGACCTCGGGCTCGAGGATGGGCACCAAGCCGTGCGACAGCACCTGGTGGGCCACCTCGAACTGCTGGGCAACCACCGCCGCGATGCCCTTGGGGTTCGCACCCCCGATCACCGACCGTTCCTTGGTGCCGAAAACACCCTTGGCGACAGCCCGCTGCAGCAGTTCGTCCAGCCCCGGGATCGGCTTCATGAGCTGGACATCGTCGGACTCCTCTGCCAGCCCCTTGTCGATCTTGAGAATGGGCACCACACCCTTGGTCTCCCATAGGTAGGTGGTCGACGGCCGGCCGCCGATCTCGCGGTCCATGGTCTGCTCGAACAGGATCGCCGCCAGCACCCGGTCGCCGTTGAACGCCGGCGAGGTGATGATCCGCGAACGCATCTCATGGATCAGGTCGAACATCTCCTCTTCGGAGGAGTACGCATCCTCCTCGATTCCGTACAGGCGCAGCGCCTTTGGCGTGGAGCCACCGCTCTGGTCGAGCGCCGCGATGAATCCCTTGCCCGACGTCATCCGGTCGGCTTGTTGCTCGTTCGGCATGGACCTTCTCCAAACTTCCCTCGTGGCACTCTCGGTGACGGCGCACCGTCAAGGCCGAGTCGTGCCGATCATATTCATGCGATCGGGCAGGCTGGTCACTCAGTCCTGGCCAGCTCCTGTTGCCCGATTACACCGCTTATACCCGCTGCGTCGAGCCGCTCGACCCAGCCCGGTGCTGATGATCGCGATAACCAGGCGCCGACTTCGCCATTGCATGTCGCGCAATGCCGCGAACAGCATGGTCACGACGCTACCGTCGACGCCCACCCCGGGCCAGGGTCCTACGCCAACCGGCTCACGGCTGCCGTTTGGGCCACAACGCCATCCGATCAAGGAGCCGGTCCCGCAGAACCAGCGTGTGAAACAGGACCGCGCAGACATGGGCGGTGAACGCCGCGAAGAGCAGGAAAGCCAAGACGCTGTGCGCCTGGCGGAGCACGGCATAAACATCGATGTCGTGCGGTGCGATGCCGGGCAGCTGAAACGGCCCCAGGGAGACGACGGGCGTTCGCGCGGCCGAGAGCATGGCCCACCCGGTCAGCGGCTGCGCGAGCAGCAGCGCGTACAGCAGATATTCCGACCACGACGCGATCCTGCGTTCGGCGGGCCTCATGGTGGCCGGAAACGGTGGCAGCTTATGGGTGAGCCGATTCGCCAGGCGCACCACGGCGAAGATCAGGATCAACACGCCCAACGGCCGATGGATCGCCAGCAGCAGCGGGTAATAGCTGATCGAGGCCACCATGGTCACGCCGATCACCAGCTGCACGACCACCATCGGCGCCATCAACCAGTGCATGATCCGGGATGGAAGCGCGAAACGCGTTGCCGCACTGGCGGTCTCGCTTGTCATGAGAACAGCTTTGTCACGTTGACCTGGCTGGCTGACTTGGGCTCGCCGGCGCGGCGAGTGAAGGACCGCGCGTAGACGGCCGAGCGTGCGCTGAGGATCGGATCGTCGGATAGGGCCATGCCGTCGGGCAGCACCGTGGGGTCGAAGTTGATGTCCCGGGCGTTGCCGGCCGCCTCGGTGCTCACCGCGGAAATGGTGATGGTGCCGGCGTCAATGGATCGCCGCGAGGGCGGCCAGGGTTTTGTGGCGTCATGGGTCGGATCGTCCGGCTCACCGATCGTGAGGATCAGCCGCCACTGCAAGGGACGCTGGGCGACTGCGTGAACAAAGCCGTCGAACAGGTAGTTCGCACCGACCGCTGACGACGGGCGCGGCGGGTCGTGCGGAATAGCCGACCAGCGCACCGGCACCGTCGCGCCCGCGCTGTTGGTGAATAGAAAAGCATTCAGCCCGTAAAACGTGCTGTCCGCGAACCCGGCGGCGGGCGGTGACCGCTTGATGATTTTCATCGCAGCGACCGTTTCGGGATGGCGATCGAGGAACGCGGCCAACTGCTGCGGGTCGGGCTTACCGGTGTCGGGCCGGGGCTTGGCGGCGAGCAGCCGCTCATAGAAGCCCTGCGGTGTGCTGTCGGTGAAGACGGGGAGGTTGATCATCGCCGTTCGCCACTGCTGGCCGCCGTGGGTCTGGAACAGCAGCCCCATACCGCGGACGGTGTCGGGTTTGTCTGGCTGATCGGGCAGGCCGCCGCCCAACGAAAACCGCCCAACCAGCGGGACACTTCCCGGCCGGAACACCTCCGCCCGGCAGATGGCCGCACCGGCACCATTGCTCGCGAACGTGCCTGCGGCACTCAGACCTTTCGCATGGTTGCGCCGGAATCCGTCATGCCGGCCATAGACATGTTCGAAGCGATCGGCAAAACCGGACGGGTTGAGCCTGTCGGGCCTTAGCCAGCCACCCGCATAGGCGAATCCAGCTACGTCCACCGCGGCGAAACTCGCTACGGCACCGAGCCCCAGCAATGCACCCCGTCGGCTCAGCGTGTCGCGCGGAGCGAAACCCGCACGCTCGGTTGCCACAGGATCGTCGCCTTGTTCATCGCCATCGGCCGGGTCCATGCCACCGCCCTTGTGTCGTCACTAGTACTGAGTCGTTCTAATCGACGAAGTTGACGAGGCGGCGAACACATCCCATCCAGTCAGTGCTGCACTCAATCGCCGGCAAGCTCGCGGTGCTCGATCACGTCACGCAGCGCACCCATACCGACCCGCTTGCGGAATGCCTGTGCTGTGTATCCGAGTACGGTCGCGTCGGTGCGGGCCCGCGCCGTGGCCGACCGAGGCATGTGAAACAGCACACCGATCTCGCCGAAGTAGTCCCACGGGCCTACTACCTTGATCAATTCCTCACCGCCGTCAGCCAATTCATGCACGAGTTCGACCTCACCCTTGGTCACAACGTAAATCAGCTCACCCGTCGTCGACTGCTGGAACAGCACCTCGCCGGCCTTGAGCTCCAGCGTCTCGGGTGGCCGCGCGGCTTCGGGGAAATCGGGTGTCAGCTCCACGACGCGATCGGCCAGCGGCAGCATCCGCGCGTCGTGGGTCGCGACCACCACCACCCGCTCACCGTCGGCGAGTTCGCGGATCAACCGCAGCACCTCCTCCACCTGGATGTAGTCGAGGTGCGCGGTCGGTTCGTCGGCGAGGATCAACGGCGGATCCAGTGCGAGCGCGCGAGCAACGGCGACGCGTTGCTGCTGCCCGCCGCTCAGGTCACCCGGGCGATGTTTCATTCGCTCGCCCAGATTGACGCGCGTCAGCAATTCCTTGGTCCGCTCGCGCGCGGCCGCCCGCGACCAGCCGGCCAAGCGCAGCGGAATCATCACGTTCTCGAACGCAGTGAGGCTCGGCACGAGATTGAATGCCTGAAAGACGATGCCGACGTTGTCGCGCCGGTACTTCGCCAGCGCGGCTCCCTCCAAAGTCGTGATGTCGACGTCCCCGAACATGATTGCGCCAGACTTCGGCCGCAGGATGCCGCCCAGGCAGGACAGCAACGTCGTCTTGCCGCAGCCACTGGGACCCAGCAGGAGTACCAACGAGCTCGTCGACACGTCGAGGTTCAAACCATTGATCGGCCGCAGTGCGTAACCACCGCTGTAGTACTCGACGACCAAGTCCCGAATGCTGAGATCGCCCACCGCTCACGGACCTCCGAACGCGAGCGCGGGATCGACGGCGACCACGCGCCTCAGCCCCAGCAGGCTGGCGAGCAGACCGATCACGATCGCCACCACCGGCAGCGCCAGGTAGGCCCCGGCGGGCACCACGACGATCATCGGAAACAGCGGTGCCAGCAGTTGCGCAAGGATGACGCCCACCACCGCCGCCAGCAGCGCGATGACGAGCGCCTGCAGCGCGAGCCCCGCCAGAATCGAGCGCGTCGGCGCGCCGATGGCCTTGAACACCGCAAAGTCCCGCAGCCGCTCGAGGGCGGAGAGGTACACCACCGATCCGACGATCAGCACCGCCACGATCCACAACAAGACAGCCACGATGGTGATCGAACTGACTGCGACATTCAACGGGCGCACCAGCTCGTTGACGGCGGCCGTCCGATCGAAGGCCTGGTAGCCGTCGGGCAGGGTCCGGGGTTTGCCCTTGATCCCGATCGACGTGATCAGTGGCTGCCCGTTGTAGGCCATTTGCTGGATGCCCTGGGTGGTCAGGAAGATGTTGGGAACCGCCATCGAAGTGGAATTGGGCACGATGCCGACGATGCGCAGCGCGTGGCCACCGACCTCGAGCGTGTCGCCGATGTGCCGGCCCGTTGTGCTGGACACCGCGACCTCGTCCGGCATCGAAGGTGGCCGACCCTCGGAGACTTGCGGCATGCCGGGCCCGTGCTCGGGCGCGCCGAAGGCCGTCACGTTTCGCGTTGACTTGCCTTCCCGCATCATCGTCACCACGCAACCCAGTGGGACGGCAGCCTCGACTCCGGACTCGGACTGCAGCCGGGGCAGGTCCACCTCCGGGAACGGTATCGAACCCGCAAAGGGTCCGGCCGCACCGGTTTTGACCACAAATTGGTCGATCCCGATGGAATCGATGGTGTGCCGCGCCTCGACCCGGAATCCGTTTGCCAGCCCGGTCAGCACCAGAGTCATCCCGAAGATCAGTCCGGTGCTGAGGATGGTGATGACCAGGCGGCGCTTTCGCCATTGCATGTCGCGTAGCGCCGCAAAGAGCATTTCCAGAAACTACCAACGCCGAGTGCTTCCCGAACCAAATTTTGCCCACCGATCGCAAGCGGGGACCCGGGCGTTGGCGCCGGCCGGCGGTGGCAATAGTGCCGTGTCCGCGGACCGCTAACGTCCGGTGTGGCCCCGGTGGCCTACCATTAGCACTGTTTGGAGCTTCCGCTACGGCTTCACTTGGCTGCGCAGGATCGACGGCACTGCTCCGTGGGGGTTGAAGCAACAGCCCCGGTGCAGTGATTGTCTGAGAAACTGTCCCCGGTAGGGACGGATGTGAGAGACAGCAATGATCGAACAATCTGGCAACCCCGTCGAACCGACCCAGTTCGACGTCGGGAGACACCAAGCAGGTCAGGCGGTCGTGCTCACCGTCGCGGGCGAAGTGGACATGCTGACCGCGCCGAAGTTGACCGAGGCGATCAAATCCGCTCTGACCGCTGCGCCCAAGACATTGATCGTCGATCTGTCAAAGGTGGAATTCCTGGCTTCGGCGGGGATGACCGCGCTCGTCAGCGCCCAGGCCGAGGTCGCTCCGCCGACCCGGTTCGCCGTCGTTGCGGACGGGCCGGCGACCAGCCGGCCGATAAAGCTCATGGGAATCGACAGCGTGTTATCGCTGTACAGCTCGCTGGATAGCGCGCTGAGCGACTGTTGATCATTGGCGGCATTCGGTGTCTCACATCGACGACCAATCGCGGTTCGTACGAAAACGAATTGCCGCAGACGCATCCAGCGCCGCTCAGACCCGAGCCGAGTTCGGAAGTTGGCTTGACCGACATTTCACCCTCGGCGCCGAACGGTTCAACGACCTGCTGCTGGCGGTGTACGAAGCGATTGCAAACGCCGCCGAGTTCGCCTACATCGATGACGCGCAGCACGGGACGATGGACATCAGCGCGGACTACGACGTCGATTCCGACACGCTCGCCGTCACCATCAACGATCGCGGCCGGTGGCGCAACAATGTCCCCGCGTCGACCGCGCCAGGCCAACAATGTCGGGTCCGGGGGCGCGGTATCCCGCTGATGCGGGCGCTCGCCGATGAAGCCGTCATCGACGGCACACCTCATGGCACCAACGTCAGACTGACCTGGAACGGGCTCACCGGCGCCAAGACCACGACCTGAATCGTCGGCTTTCGACGTAGCGGGCCGGCGTTGCCGTTGCGGGTCAGCGTTGAGTGTGAAGCGACGGCGTCGAGTGTGAACCCACGGCTTTGCGGGTGAAGCCACGGCGGGATTCTGGCCACATGTCCGCCCTCGCTTCACTGCCAACGCCCTAACTTCACGCTCGACGCCCTACCTTCACGCTCAACGCCCTACCTTCACACCCAAGCCGTGCGGGCGAGCTCCGATGTGACTCGCGGGACGCATGAGACGCCGCTGCGGGCCGGGCGAAGGATTCATTGACTCAGCCCAGCGAGACGCCTACCGTCAATACATACGCTACGTGGCGTAGCGTAATAGTCCCCCAAGCCCGGGCTCGCCGTCCTGGAGGAATTCAATGTTCGATCTGAAAATCATTGGTGGCACTGTCGTCGACGGCACCGGCGCCGAACGTTTCCGCGCTGACGTCGGCATCAAGGACGGCAAGATCGTCGACGTCGTCCGACGCGGTACCGACGACGCGGGATTGGACGCCGCCGAAGCCGCCGAAACGATCGACGCGACCGGACATGTGGTGGCCCCCGGTTTCGTGGACATCCATACCCACTACGACGGGCAGGTCAGCTGGGACAGCTTGCTCGAGCCGTCGAGCGGGCACGGCGTGACGACTGTGGTCACCGGCAACTGCGGCGTCGGATTCGCCCCCGTCCGGCCCGGCACCGAGGACTGGCTGATCGAGTTGATGGAGGGGGTCGAGGACATCCCCGGCACCGCGCTGACCGAGGGCATCACCTGGGGCTGGGAAACCTATCCCGAGTACCTCGACGCCATCGGCAAGCAGAAATTCGCGATCGACGTGGGCAGCCAGGTCGCCCACGGCGCCATCCGCGCCTACGCGATGGGCGAGCGCGGCGCCAAGAACGAGCCGGCCACGCCCGACGACATCGCGGCAATGGGCCGACTCGTCACCGAAGCAATGGAGGCCGGCGCTCTGGGATTCTCCACGTCACGCACGATGGGTCACCGCGCGATGGACGGCGAACCCGTGCCGGGGACGTTCGCCGCCGAGGACGAACTGTTCGGCCTCGGTCGCGCCATGGCGGCCGGTGGTCAGGGTGTCTTCGAGCTGGCGCCGCAGGGAGCCGCGGGAGAAGACATCGTCGCCCCCAAGAAGGAACTGGAGTGGATGCGCCGGTTGGGCGCCGAGATCGACCGTCCGGTGTCGTTCGCCCTCATCCAGGTCGACGCGGACCCCAACCTGTGGCGCGAGCAGCTGGAGCTCTCTGCGGCCGCGCACGAGGCGGGCAGCCGATTGCACCCGCAGGTCGCGGCCCGCCCGTTTGGCATGATGATCGGCTTCCAAGGCCATCACGGATTCAGCCATCGGCCCACCTACCGCCGGCTGGCCGCCGAGTGCAGCCGCGAGGAACTCGCGCAGCGCCTGGCCGACCCTGCGGTGAAGGCCGCGATCCTGGCTGAGGACGATCTGCCCGCCGACCCGACGTTGCTGTTCGACGGCATGTTCGCGTTGGTGCAGCACTCCTTGGGCCGGCTCTACGCGCTGGGAAACCCGCCCGACTACGAGCCCACGCCGGACCGCACCGTCGCGGCCATCGCCAAGGCGCGCGGCGAGGACCCCCTGTCGACGCTGTACGACCTCATGCTCGAGTCGGACGCGACGGCCATGCTCATGCTGCCGCTGTTCAACTACGCCGACGGCAACTGCGACGCCATCCGCGAGATGATGCTGCACCCGGCCGGCGTGCTCGGCCTGTCCGACGGCGGCGCCCACTGCGGGATGATCTGCGACGCCTCCTATCCCACCTTCCTGCTCACACACTGGGCTCGGGACCGGAAGCGAGGCGACAAGCTCTCACTGGAATACGTGATCCGCAAGCAGTCTCGCGACACGGCACACCTGTTCGGCCTGACCGACCGCGGCACGATCGAGCCCGGTAAGAAGGCCGATATCAACGTGATCGACATGGACGCGCTGACGCTGCACCCCGCGGCGATGGCCTTCGACCTGCCCGCCGGTGGAAACCGAATCCTGCAGGGTGCAAGCGGATACGCGGCGACCATCGTCAGCGGAACGGTGACCCGTCGCAACGATGTCGACACCGGGGCCCGTCCCGGCCGCCTGGTGCGCGGCGCCCGCTAAGCCACATGACCGCCACCGCGGGCAATCCGGCCCGTACCCGTGACGAGGACGCGATCGGCACACCGCCGGAAAGCCCGACGCTGGTGCCGGCCGAACGCTATTACTCTCCGGCGTTCGCTGCGCTCGAGTTTGAGCGGATGTGGCCGAAGGTGTGGCAGATCGCCTGCACGGGCGACCATGTCGCCGAACCGGGTGACTACTTCGAATACCGTTGCGGCCCATATGGAGTGCTGATTGTTCGCGGTGACGACGGCGTGCTGCGCGCGTTTCAGAACGCGTGTCGCCATCGCGGCAACTCGGTGTGCGTGGGGTCGGGTTCGGGCCTGCGTGAACTCAAGTGCGGTTACCACGGCTGGACCTGGGACCTGGCCGGCGCCCTCAAGCGGGTGCCCAACCGCAAAGGCTTTGGCGCACTACGAATGTCCGACTTCCCGCTGGTGCCGGTGCGGGTGGACAGCTGGGAAGGGCTCGTCTTCGTCAACCTCGATCTGGGCTCGATGCCGTTGCTCGAGTACCTGGAAGGCATTCCAGAGGACGTGGCCTGGACCAATCTGAGCGACTTCCGTTGCTATGCCACGCTGACCATCGAGGTGAACGCGAACTGGAAGACGATCGCCGACGGCTACAGCGAGACCTACCATATCCAGACGCTGCATCCCGAACTGTTGCGTTGTGTGGACGATATCCATGCGCCACAACGGATTTGGGGTCACACCGGCAAGTCGGACCAGCCTTACGGTGTGCAGAGTCCACGCTTTGACGGTGCGTTGACCGACGAAGAGGTTTGGGACGCTTACGTTTACACGCAGGGCCTGCTCATGGGTGCACCGGAAGGCACACCGTTCCCCGCCGACGAACGCCGGCCGGGACAGACCGTGCAAGACCTGATTGCGGCCCGCACCCGGGCGTTCGCGGCACAACGAGGGGTGGACCTGGACTGGGCGGACACCGACCGGATCACCCGGCTACACCAGTACAACGTGTTCCCCAACATGACGTTTCTGACCAACGCCGATCATCTGACGGTGATGTGCTCGCGGCCTGGGCCGGATCCCGATCACGGCGAGATGGTCATGTTCCTGATGACCCGGATGCCGCCGGGTGCGCCGCGAAACAAACCGACAGACGTCCGAACCACCGCGGGCGAAGCCGAGCCGGGCCTGGTGCTCACCCAGGACATTCAGGTGCTCGCGGGTTTGCAGCGCGGCATGCATCAGCCGGGCTTCACCCACTTGGTGCTATCCAACGAGGAGCGGCGGGTGATCAACATGCACCGCAATCTCGAGCGCTACCTCGACCTCCCCGAATCGGAGCGAATGACCGGGGGCGATACCGGCCGGCCGACGTGACAACCCGTTTGCAGTTTGCCGGTCTCAGCGACATCGGTTGTCTACGGACCAACAACCAGGACTGCTGGGGCGCCGATACCGAACAGTCCTTATTCATCGTTGCCGACGGCGTGGCCTGCAGTACTGACGGCGCGCTGGCCGCTCGCCTGGTGGTCGAGCTGCTGCCGACATATGTGGCTCGCCATTTAGCCGCGGGCGACGACGCCTCGACGGCCTCCGAGTCGCTGGGCCGCGCTGTGACGGAGTTCTGCGCTGACTTTCGCGCTTACGCCAACGCCGATCCGCGGGTGGCCGGCGCCAACAGCACCCTGGTCGCGGTGGTCGTTTCGGGATCGCGCGCTTTGGTTGCTCACCTCGGCGACAGCCGCGCATACCTCCACCGCAACCAGGAGCTAGAGCGTCTCACCCGCGATCACAGCCTGGTCCAGGAATTGATCGACGCCGGCGAGCTTACGGTCGAGGACGCCAAGGAACACCCCGGCCGAAACATCATTACCCGCCACATTGCGATGCGACCGCGGGCGCTGCCGGATACCGCGGCCGTGCAGCTACTTCCCGGTGATCGGATCCTGCTGTGCAGCGACGGCCTGCATGGCGTCGTCGACGAATCGTCCATGGCGCAGTTACTGGATTCGCATCATGATCCTGAGGACGCGTGCGCGGCGCTGATCGACGCCGCAAAGGACGCGGGCGGTCCGGACAACATCACCGCTGTGGTCATCGACATAGCCGAGATCGGGCAATAGTGTTGCAGCGCAGCCAAATAAAGGAACACCCATGGTGATTGACAACCGCGTGGCGGCTTCTGTCGGTATAGCGCTGGCGCTGGTCGGCTGTTCCACCTCAGGACACCCGATCAGTTCCGGCAGCTCCATTCCGCAGACACCATCCGCATCCGCGTCGAGTCAGGCGTCGTCCAGCTCGTCCGCCGCGCCGGCCGCCAGCGATCCGAGCCGTACCGGAAAGGCCGATGGACTGCAGATCACCATATATCCGCAAGAGGGCACTACGGTCCGGCCTGGCGGGCCTCCGCTGCGCTTCGGCATCACGCTGCTCAACACCACTGCCAACGACATGACGCAGGTGGGCCTCGTTGTGTCCCTGGGCCACTGTTCGTGCGGCTCGCCGGAGCAACACATGATGCCTAAAGGTGCTATGCGCATGCTCGACCCGAACACCAAAACGTGGGTGCCCGCGCCATACGTCCGCGAGGCGGGCGGAATGGACTTCATTCTGCAGACCCTGGTTCCGCCGTTCGAGGTGAAGCATGGTGGTCAGGTCGTCACCTACGAGCTCGAGATGCAGCTCGACGCCAAGCAGGATTTCACCGTCAGCAAGGGCGAGGGCGCCATCCACGTGACCAGGACCGACGTCGCTACCCACAACCCGATCGGCACCAGTCCCACGGCGTCGCTTCGTATTTCGGTGGAACCTTGATCCGGCGAGCAGACGCAAAATCCCCATTCAGGGCCCGTAATTGGGCGATTTTGCGTCTGCTCGGCATGGTTCAGGTGTGGCGGGCTGCCTCTTGCGCGAGCTGGACGCGGGAAGCCAGGCCAGACTTTGTCCCATAGCCGCAAAATCAACGCTTCGGTCGCCGCGTGGATGCCACCGGAGTTCATTTCCGAGTTCTGCCCGATGGTCTGCCGCTCCTGAAACGCCACAGTCGAGTCAAAGAATCGACTGAGGAGGACCATCGTGACCGTCGCCGTAGAAGGTTCGGACTGCCCGAGTGTTTTCGAAGCCGGGCTACCGACTATCAACTACGGACAAGCTCAACATCCCGACGAAGCCCATAAGATCATCAGCCAGGCCCGAGACAAGTCTCCGATTGCCATCGGACCATACGGGCCCGAATTGCTGACCTACGATCTCGTCCGCACCGCCCTACGCGATCCTCGATTCCGGGTGCCTCGGCGCCAATCTCGCGCGTCTCGAGCTGGCCGAAGCGCTGACGGTTATGACACGGCGGATGCCCAGCGTTCGTCGCACCGGGCCCGCTCCGTGGAAACCCGTGAACGCGCTGGGCGGACCTATCACCCTTCCGGTCCAATTCGACCGCGACAACTGAACCAACCGCTCCCAGCAACGAATCCACTTCGAGACCGTGATACATTACTAGATGTATGATGATGTCATGCGGACGCAGATCATCCTTGGCGATGAAGAGGTCCAACTCCTTGAGTACGCTGCCAAGGAAAGTGGCGCGTCCAGGTCAGAGCTGATTCGTCGGGCAATTCGCACCACCTACGGAAGCCGGAGCAATAAAGAGCGCGCGGCAGCCCTGAAGCGCAGCGCGGGCTCCTGGCGGGGACGGGAGTTCACCGGCGCCGACTACGTCGACGCCGTTCGCGGCGACCTCAACAAGCGCTTGAGCCAGCTCGGTCTGGCGTGAAGCTGATCGACACCACGATCGCTGTGGACCACTTGCGGGGCGAGCCCGCAGCCGTCGATCTGCTCGCGACGTTGATCGACAACGGTGAGGACATAGCGGCCAGCGAACTGGTCCGATTCGAGCTCCTCGCCGGCGTACGAGAAAGGGAGCTCGGGGCTCTTGAGGACTTCTGTTCTGCCTTGCAGTGGGCTGACGTCACGGAGGACGTAGCCCGCGTCGCTGGACGACTTGCCCAGCGATACCGAAAGAGTCACAGCGGAATCGGTGCTGTCGACTACCTGATCGCCGCGACCGCGGTCGTCGTCGGGGCTGACCTGTTGACAACAAATGTGCGGCACTTCCCGATGTTCACCGAGCTTGAGCCTCCGTATTGATTGGTTGGCGGCGGCCGATGGCGCCGGTAACCCGCCCGGGCAGCTGTCGAGATCACGGAACGGCGATACTGGAACCCGTTAACGCAAAGCGCCTCAAATCCACGACAGCGACGCCGGGAGAACCGCCATGAGCGACGAGCAGCCGACCATCATCTACACGCTGACTGACGAGGCGCCGTTGCTGGCGACCTACGGCTTTCTGCCGATCCTGCGGGCCTTCACTGAGCCGGCCGGTATCAAGATCAAGACCAGCGACATCTCGCTGGCGGCGCGCATCTTGGCGGAGTTCCCCGACTACCTGGATGAAGACCAGCGCGTGCCGGACAACCTCGGCGAACTGGGCCGCCTGACGCAACTGCCGGACACCAACATCATCAAGCTGCCCAACATCAGCGCATCGGTGCCGCAGCTGGTGGCCGCCATCAAGGAACTGCAGGGCAAGGGCTACAAGCTCCCGGACTACCCGCAGAACCCGAAGACGGACGAGGAAAAGGAAATCAAGGAGCGCTACGCCAAATGCCTTGGCAGCGCGGTGAATCCGGTGCTGCGGGAAGGTAACTCGGACCGTCGTGCGCCCAAGGCGGTCAAGGAGTACGCGCGCAAGCACCCGCACAGCATGGGCGAGTGGTCGATGGCGTCGCGCACCCACGCGGCAACCATGAAGCACGGCGACTTCTATCACGGCGAGAAGTCGATGACTCTGGACCGCGCGCGCAACGTGAAGATGGAACTTGTCACCAAGAGCGGCAAAACCCTCGTGCTCAAGCCCAAGGTGGAGCTCGACGAGGGCGACATCATCGACAGCATGTTCATGAGCAAGAAGGCTTTGTGTGAGTTCTACGAAGAGCAGATGGAGGACGCCCGCAAAACCGGCGTGATGTTCTCACTGCACGTCAAAGCCACGATGATGAAGGTCAGCCACCCCATCGTGTTCGGCCACGCCGTGAAGGTCTTCTACAAAGACGCCTTTGCCAAGCATCAGAAGGTGCTGGACGAACTGGGCGTCAACGTCAACAACGGCATGGTCGATCTCTACAACAAAATCGAGTCCCTACCGGCCTCCCTGCACGACGAGATCGTCCGGGACCTGCACGCCTGCCACGAACACCGTCCCGAACTGGCCATGGTGGATTCGGCGAAGGGGATCACGAACTTCCACTCGCCCAGTGACGTGATCGTGGACGCTTCGATGCCCGCGATGATTCGCGCCGGCGGCAAGATGTACGGCGCCGACGGGCGCCCCAAGGACACCAAGGCGGTCATGCCGGAGTCCACCTTTTCCCGCATCTACCAGGAACTCATCAACTTCTGCAAAACCAACGGCGCCTTCGACCCCAGGACGATGGGCACCGTGCCCAACGTCGGGCTGATGGCGCAGAAGGCCGAGGAATACGGGTCGCACGACAAGACATTCGAGATCCCCGAGGACGGCGTCGCCAACATCGTGGACATCGACACCGGTGAAGTGCTGCTGACCCAGAACGTCGAGACCGGCGACATCTGGCGCATGCCCATCGTGAAGGACGCGCCGATCCGCGACTGGGTCAAGCTGGCGGTCACCCGGGCCCGAAACTCCGGCATGCCGGTGCTGTTCTGGCTGGACCCCTACCGTCCACACGAGAACGAGCTGATCAAGAAGGTCACCACCTACTTGAAGGATCACGACACCGAGGGCCTGGACATCCAGATCATGTCGCAGGTGCGTTCCATGCGTTACACGCTCGAACGCCTGATCCGTGGGCTGGACACCATCGCCGCGACGGGCAACATCCTGCGCGACTACCTGACCGATCTGTTCCCCATCTTGGAGTTGGGCACCAGCGCCAAGATGCTGTCCATTGTCCCGCTGATGGCCGGCGGCGGAATGTACGAGACCGGTGCGGGTGGTTCGGCGCCCAAGCACGTCCACCAACTGGTGGAGGAGAACCACCTGCGCTGGGATTCGCTCGGTGAGTTCCTCGCGCTAGGCGCCTGTTTCGAGGACATCGGCATCAAGACCGACAACGCGCGGGCCAAGATCCTGGGCAAGACGCTGGATGCCGCGATCGGCAAGCTGCTGGAGAACGACAAGAGCCCCTCGCGCAAGGCCGGCGAGCTCGACAACCGGGGCAGCCAGTTCTACCTCGCTTTGTATTGGGCGCAGGAGCTTGCCGCCCAGACCGACGACAAAGAACTCGCCGAGCACTTCGCTCGGCTCGCCGACGCCTTGGCCAAGAACGAGGAAACCATCGTGGCCGAACTCAACGAGGTACAGGGCGAAGAGGTCGACATCGGCGGCTACTACTACCCGGATCCCGACAAGCTCACGGCGGTGATGCGGCCGAGCAAGACCTTCAACGACGCATTGGCGGATGCGAACGGCTGACTCCGTGCATCGAAACTGCGGTGAGGGCGCGAGTTTCGGCCCGAATCACGCCCTACGCGCAGGATCGAATCCCTGCTCGCAGACTCGAGACAGCTCAGGAAATCAGCCAGGGCAGCTTGACGACCAGCCGGCCGGTCCGCAACGGCTCGGCCGCGCTTCGCAGATGAACGTCGGCGGCACGCCTGGGCTCGAGGACACGGGTGAGGAACTCGAGCTGGTCCGCGAGCACCTGCTGCTGCCACGGTTGCTGGTAGAAGTCGAAGTGGTCAATCGGGTACTCGCACAGGTGCGTCCAGTAGCCGGCCTTCTTGGCGGCTCGGCGCGCTGCGTTCGGCGGTGCGACGCGGTCGTTGGTGCCGACCTGCACCAGGATCGGGCACGCCAGACGACTGGCCTGGGTGACCGGCCGGTTGAAACCGACGGCGAGCGCGGTGCGGGCGCAGATTTCGTTGCGCCAGGTCGGACCGGCCATCGCGGTGTAGGCCTCCTCGGCACCGGGAGTGGTGATGGCGGCCAACGAGCCCGGCTGTGCGACCACGGGGATGTGATGGGGCGGGCGCTTGGTCACGGCCTGACCAACGTCGCGTAAGCCGTGGGCGACCACCCGCAGCAGTGGGCCGACGCCCGCGTAGCTCGCCAGCTGCGCCAGCGCGGCCAGCCCGTCGGTGGCGGGATTCATCGAGATGATCGCCGCGACACGGCGGTCCTGAGCCGCGACCGCGATGACATGTCCGCCGGCGTACGAGGTGCCCCACAACGCGACTCGGTCCAGATCGATGCCGGGCAGATGCCGGGCGGCCGCGATCGCCGCATGGTAGTCCTGCCGCTGACGGCGCACCGAAACATGTTGTCGCGGCTCGCCTTCGGAGTCCCCGTAGCCGCGGTAGTCGAAGATGAATGCGTCGATGCCCGCCTCGGCGAAAGGTTCGGCGAAGTCGAGCAAACCGGTGTCTCGGGTTGCGCCGAAGCCGTTGCCCATGACCACGCAGGGCCGGCCGGCTGCACCGGCCAATGCGTCGGTGCGGGCGGGGATGTGCCAGGCGGCGCAGCTGACGCCGTGGCTCGGGAAGGTGAGTTCTTTCATCTCGCTCCCTCTCCGTTAAATCGACGCCAGCACAGCCGGCTTGGCCGGGGTAAATCTCAGCGCCTCGTCCTCGACCGGGCCCTCGCGCAGCCGCTCGGCGTCCATTTCGTAAGCGTGCTTGAAAGCCCATGGGCCGCGGGTCCCTCCCCGCGGGAACTTGGCAATCCCCCGCTGGACATAGCCCGAACTCATGTCCATCGCCGGAACCCGCTCCATATTCGGATCATCTAGTACCGGTTCGACAATGGCGTAGCCGTGCTCGTCCATGTAGTCGAGCAGTCGGCAGAAATGCTCGCAGACCAGATCCACCTTGAGTGTCCAGGAGATGTTGGTGTAGCCGACCGCGAACGCCAGGTTGGGGACCCCGGAGAGCATCATCGCCTTGTAGATCGTCTTATCGGGCAGATGCACCGGCTTGCCATCGACACTGAGCTGGATCTTCCCGAAGGCACACATGTTGAGGCCGGTCGCGGTGACGATGATGTCGGCGGCCAACTCCTGGCCCGACTCCAGCAGCAGGCCCGTTTTGGTGAAGCGCACGATGCGGTCGGTCACGATGGAGGCTTTGCCGGACGAGATCGTCTTGAACAGGTCGCCGTTGGGCACCATGCACAGCCTCTGGTCCCACGGGTCGTAGCGCGGGGAAAAATGGGTATCGACATCGAAATGCTTGGGCAATTGGCGCGCCACGTTGGCGATCAGCAGCCTGCGCATCAGTTTCGGAGCGCGCTTGCAGGCCTTGAACATCCCGCGGGCCAGCGCGATGTTTTTGCGCCGGACAACCTGGTATGCGCGGTCATGGCCGAGCAGCTTGTTCAGCGTGTTGGCGATTGCGTCCTCGGCCGGGATCGAGAACACATAGCTTGGTGAGCGCTGCAGCATCGTGATGTGGCTGGTCTTGTCGGCCATCGACGGGATCAGCGTGACGGCCGTTGCGCCGCTGCCGATTACGACGACGCGCTTGCCGCTGTAGTCCAGATCCTCCGGCCAGTGCTGGGGATGGATGACCTGGCCCTCAAAGTCCTCGACACCGCTGAACTCGGGGGTATAGCCGGCCTCGTAGTCGTAGTAGCCGGTACCCATGAAGAGGAATCGGGCCGTGAAAGTCGTGGTGTCGCTGCCGGACTGGGCGGTGACCGTCCACCGCCCCTCCGACGAGTCAAAATCCGCCCGTTGCACCCGATAACCGAAACGAATGTGCTCGGCCAGTCCGTTCTCGGAGACCGTCTGCTGCAGGTAGTCCATGATGATGTGCCCGTCGGCGATGGACTTGCGGTGTGTCCAGGGTTTGAAGCTGTAGCCGAAGGTGGGCATGTCCGAGTCCGACCGGATGCCTGGGTACTGGAACAGGCTCCACGTGCCGCCGATCGAGTCGCGTCCCTCCAGGACCGCGAACGACGTGCCGGGGCGGCGGGTCTTGAGGTGATATGCCGCGCCGATTCCCGAAATTCCGGCCCCGACGATCAGGACGTCGAAATCTGTTGCCTGCACGTGGTTCTCTGTAACCGTCACTGGATGTCTCCTAGCCTGGCTGGGGCTTCTGCGTTGTGACGCTACGGCCGCCGACTGTCTTTCAATATGTCTTGCCGCCTAGTCTTGGCGGCAGTATATGTGCGGTGGCACACTCGATGCATGCCTGGCGACCCGCCGCCGTCCCAGATCGTCGAGCTGATGGGCGAGGTAGCCGACTTGATGCTGGCCGACCTGGATCACCTCGTCGCCGAGATGGATGCCGCGGAGCTGGAACTCAGCCCCGCGATGGGCGCCGACGCGGCGATCGTGGCGGACATGTCGGCGAGCAACCGCGCCAACGCCGCGCGCCTGCTGACCACGTTCGCCCGCCGCGACGGCAGGACTGCACCCATTGACGTTCCTCCGGAGGCGCTGGACGTCGCTCGTACGGTTGGTCGGCGCGGCATGGACCTCGACACGATCTTCCAGTCGTACCGCCGCGGACAAAACGTCGCCTGGCGGCACTTCATGGCGCACGCCACGCGCGTCGCCCCACCGGGTCCCCCGCTGGTGCAGCTGATCGAAATCGCCTCCCAGCGCATGTTCGAGTACGTCGACCACGTGATCGCCTGCGTGATCGCCGCCGCGCAACGAGAGCGCGAGGAGGTGCTCGGTGGCGCTCCGGCGCGTCGCGCCGAAACAATTCGGCTGATCCTCGACGGTGCCCCGCTCGACAGCCGCCGGGCCAGCGAACGACTGGGATACGACCTCTCTCGGCGCCACACCGCGTTGATCCTGTGGGCCCAATCGCCGGGGGAGGTCCAGGGCGCTCTGGAGACCGCGGCCGCCAACTTGGCGCGCGCCGCCGGCGCACGCTCCCCGCTCACGCTCTCGGTCGGAGCGTCCGCGCTCTGGGCGTGGCTGGGTACGGACGCCGATCCCCCGCTCGAAAAATTGCGTGGTGCCATCGACAACGCGCAACCCAATGTCCGGGTCGCTGTGGGCCCGGCTCGGCCGGGCATCAGCGGGTTTCGCCGCTCTCACGATGCGGCGCTCGCCATCCAAAACCTGCTCGTCGGGCACCCGGGCGGCGCGCGGCTGGCTTTTTACCACGACCTGGAAGTCACTGCACTGGCTGCTCAAAACCGCCATCGCGCAGCCGAATTCGTGGCCACGACGCTGGGCCCCCTTGCCGCGGACACACCCGACGCCGCGCGCCTTCGGGAAACCCTGCGGGTGTTTCTCGACGAAGCCGAGAACGCGCCACGCGCAGCTGCCCGCCTGCACACCCACCGCAACACGGTGTTGCAGCGAGTCGCACGCGCGACGGAGATACTGGGTCACCGGCCGGGTGAGCGCCAGCTCGCGATCGAACTTGCTCTCGAACTCACTCATCAGATCGGCCCCCGCGTCCTTACTCGGGCATGATCACGTCAGCCGTGCCAGGACCTGGATCTCGACAAGCGCTCCCGGAGCGGCCAATTCGGAGATCCCGACGGCGGTCCACGCCGCATAGGGCGCGGGCATGAACTTGTCCTTGACCGCGGTGAATGCCTGCAAGTGGTCGCGCAGACCGACGTGGTAGGTGGTCATCTCCGTGACGTTCGCCAGCGTCAGGCCCGCCTCTTCCAGTAGTCCGCGCAGGTTCTCGAAAGCCAGTGTGAACTGTGCCGTCGGCTCGTCCGGCACGCTCAGGTCAGGCCGGAAACCGATCATTCCCGAACACCGGAGGTAATCGCCGTCGATCACCGCTGGCGCGAAATGATAAGCGTCGTATATCGGCTTCATCCACGCCGGGATGACTTCTCTCATGGCAGCGCCTCCAAATCAGCGGGGTTGGGCGAAATGGCTGGGCCGGTAGGGGTCACCGGGTTTCAGCGAGGGTCGTTGAGCGCACTCGGGTCGGTCCCGTGCCACGACCCAACACCGCCGCGACGTTTCGCGCCGCGTGTGCGCCGGTATCCATGGCGCCTTCGATCGCGCCGGCATCCATCCCTGCGATATCACTGCCGGCGAAATGGATTCGTCCGTGCGGCTTGCGCAGCTCGACAGCGCCGGTGGTGAAGTGGCCCGGCCGGTGCAGCATGAATCCTCCCTTGGAGAACTCGTCGGTGGTCCAGTCGTGGCAGGCCGTCTCGACAACTTCGATGTCGGGGACGAATGAACGTAGCGCTCGTTGCACAGCCTCCCGGTCGGCAGCGTCGATGGCAGCGGCGTTGGAACACAGGCACATGATGAACGTGTCGCCGTCGGCGTGGTACTCGACTCGGGCAGCATTGACCGGATTCTTCCCTACCGGAGCCACGGCCTGAAAGGGTTCGATTTCACCCTTGGCCCGCACCCAGATCTTGGAACCCATGATCGGGTTCTTCTCGTCGATCATGGTGCGCGCGGCCGGCGGCACATCGGGGGTAATGGCTATGTCACTCAATGTGTTGAGCGGCAAAGCGACGACGGCGGCGCGGGCGTGGATCCGGTCATCGGACCGCGTCGCCACGGTGACGCCGGAGCCGTCGTCCTCGACGGAAACTACCGGTGTGGACAGCCGCAGCTCGGCGTTCGATTCGGCGAGGATGGCATCGACCAGCCGCTTGGTTCCTCCCTCGATCGGCCAAGTGCCGGCGGTTTCGAAGAAGGCCTCCCAGTGTCCGAAATAAGTTGCGACACAAGCTAACAACTGCGCGACACCGTGCGCCTTGTAGTCGGTGACCAGCGCGGCCATCGCCCCGTCCAGCAAGTCTCTCTCATATGCCGAGAGCTGCAGCGAGTTGAGCCGGTCTTCGAGAGTTTCCTGCTCGATGGCGCTGGTATCGACCGCGTTCACGTCGAAGGGCAGCGGAAACTGTGCCCGAGCGTCGGCGAAGTATCGACCGATCAGCGGTGCCACGGCCGCGCCGTACTTCTCCGGCGTACCGGAATGTGTGGCACCGTCGGCGAGCCAGTAGACCTTGGCGGGTTCCAGCGGCACCGCTAGTGGTATGTGGTGGCGCTGAAGCTCGTGCCACATGTTCGGCTGAGTCCAGTGCACATAGGTGCCACCGAACTCGACCTGACGACCGAAAGCCTCACCCGTGTAAGTGCGACCGCCGATCCTGTCGCGCGCTTCGAGGAGGATCACCGAGTAGCCCTGAACGCTGAGGTCGCGCGCAGCGATAAGGCCCGCGAAGCCGGCGCCGATCACCGCCACGTCATAGTTCTCGACCATCGTCTTCTCCGTTCGTGTACGGCGCGGGTCCACGCGTCGAAACTCGATTCCGAATCGTGTTTGAATTTATGGTAGGTTGTGAGCGCTGTCAACTGTCAATGCGAGAGTGCGTCAGAACCCGAGGCAATAGGTTGAACGCATGGCGTCAGACGTCGATATGGAAGCGTCAGGTCTGCTCGACGGACTCGACGGTGCCGCACGTCAAGACCGCGAAGAGCTGATCGCCTGGTTACTCGATCGCGGGTTCACTCTCGAGCACATTCGCGCATCGGCGGCCGCGCCCATGATGCTGCCCGCCTACCGCGTCCTCGGCGACGACGGGACGCTGGTATCTGCGCGCGAAATCTGCGAGTCCACCGGTATCGAACTCAGTGTGCTGCAGCGTATGCAACGGGCCATTGGCCTGCCGCGGATCGACGATCCGGACGCTGCCGTCTTGCCGCGGGCGGACGCCGAGGCGGTGAAACACGCCAAAGTCTTTCTGGATATCGGCTATGACCCCGACGACGCGGTTGCCGTCATGCGGGTGCTGGTGGAAAGTTTGGGGCACGCCGCCGCAATGATGCGTGAGGCGGCGCTCAAGACCCTGCTGCGGCCGGGTGCTTCCGAGATCGAGCTGGCCCAAGCGACCGAGCAACTGGCGAAGATCGCGGTTCCGCTGCTGGCACCGATGATGGACGACCTGATGCGAATGGAAATCCGGCATTCGGTTGAGACCGAGGCCGTGAACGCGGCGGAACGCGCCGCGGGAACATTGCCGGGTGCCCGTCTGGTCACCGTCGCCTTCGCGGATGTGGCCGGCTTCACCCAGCTCGGCGAGGCGCTGCCCGCGCAAGACCTGGAACGCGTGGCCACCCGGCTCGCCGATATCGCCCACGACGTGGCGCTAACACCCGTCCGGTTCGTCAAGTCGATCGGCGACGCCGTGATGTTGGTTTGTCCGGAGCCCGCGCCACTGCTTCAGGCGGTGCTGGATCTCGCGGCTGAAGCCGCAAACGACCTGCCGCCCTTGAGAATTGGAGTGGCCTCCGGGTCAGCAATCAGCCGGGCTGGCGACTGGTTCGGCAGTCCGGTCAACCTGGCCAGCCGGGTCACCGCCAGCGCACACCCGGGAACGGTACTAGCTGCCGAGTCGACGCGTGATGCGGTCGGCAGTGACAGTAATTTTCAATGGGTTTCGATCGGTGCTCGACGGCTCAAAGGCGTGCGTGCCGAAGTCAAGCTCTTCCGGGTCGAACGTGCCGACCACTGACGGGACCGACCAAAGGTTGATACGATCCCGAATCGTGTTCGATAATCAGCCAACATCCTCCACGCCTCCCCGCTCGGCCGCGAAGCAGCGCCGCGGGGTCGAGCGAGTGCAAGCAATTCTTGACGCCGCCGAGACGCTGCTCGCCGAACAAGGTTACGAGGCAGCCACTTTGAAAGCGATCGGTGAGCACGCTGGCATCCCGACAGCTTCGCTGTATCACTACTTTTCCGACCGGCATCAGGTTGATGCCGAGCTCGTGCAGCGTCATCTACGTGAGCTCGACGCCCGCATCTCCGCGTCGGTGCACCGCTCCAAGTTGCGCAAACTGCGCGACGCCGTCGACGCAGTCATCGATCCCTATCTCACCTATTTTCGCGAGCACCCCGACTTTGTCCAGCTGTGGTTCGCGGGCCGCACCCCGACGCTCAACGAAACGGCGCTCGCCTTCGACGAGTCGCAGGCAAAGCAGTTCTGGGGCTTTCTCATCGAGCAAAACCTCATCCGCGGCGACACTCCGCAGCTGGTCGTCCAGTTGGCCTTCGAGGCTGGCAACCGACTCTTCGATGTCGCGTTTCGGCGGTCCCCGACCGGTGACGACACCACGATTGACGAGGCGCGCCGTCTCCTCACCGCGTATCTCGAGACATATGCAGCTAAGGCCAGGCGGCAGCGGTAAGGGCCATTGACAGCCGCAGCTGACCGCCCTAGTATCGAACTCGATTTGAGATCGGTTTTGCTCACGGCGGGCTCGGCGCACGTCGCAGTTAGGAGTGCCGGTGAAGACCACAGCCGCAGTACTTTTCGGGGTGGGAAAGCCCTTCGAGATCATGGAACTCGACCTCGACGGTCCCCGTGAAGGCGAGGTGCTGATCAACTACACCGCGGCCGGCCTGTGTCACTCCGACCTGCACCTCACCGACGGCGACCTGCCACCACGTTTCCCGATCGTCGGCGGCCACGAGGGTGCCGGCATCATCGAGGACGTCGGACCCGGTGTCACCAAGGTCAAGCCCGGCGACCACGTGGTGTGCAGCTTCATCCCCAGCTGCGGTCACTGCCGGTATTGCTCGACCGGCAGGCAAAGTTTGTGCGACATGGGCGCCACTATCCTCGAGGGTTGCATGCCCGACGGGTCGTTCCGATTCCACGGCGGTGGACAGGATTTCGGTGCGATGTGCATGCTGGGGACGTTCGCCAAGAAGGCGACGATCTCACAGCACTCGGTGGTCAAGATCGACGACTGGCTGCCGCTGGAGACCGCGGTCCTGGTTGGCTGCGGAGTGCCGACCGGCTGGGGCAGCGCCGCCTACGCAGGCGCAGTCCGTCCTGGCGACATTACCGTGGTGTATGGCGTCGGCGGTGTCGGGATCAATGCCGTTCAGGGCGCGGCGCACGCCGGCGCCAAGTACGTCGTCGCCGTCGACCCGATAGCGCTCAAGCGTGATACCGCGTTGAAATTCGGTGCGACACATGCCTTTGCGGATGCCGTTGCAGCCGCCGAGAAGGTCAGCGAATTGTCTTGGGGCCAAGGCGCTGACCAGGCCATCGTGACCGTCGGCACGGTGGACGAAGAGGTGATTTCGGCAGCGTTCGACATCGTCGGCAAGGGAGGCGCCGTGGTCGTCGTAGGTCTCGCCGACCCCGCAAAGGCGACGATCCACGTCTCCGGTGCGATGCTCACCCTCACCGAAAAGACGATCCGCGGCACCCTTTTCGGTTCCGCGAATCCGCAGTACGACATCGTGCGGTTGTTGCGGCTCTACGACGCCGGCCAGCTCAGGCTCGACGAACTCGTGACGACCAAGTACCGCCTCGAAGACGTCAACCAGGGCTACCAGGACCTGCGGGACGGCAAGAACATTCGCGGCGTGATCGTTCACTGAGAAACTCCGCCGAACGTGCTCTGAGGGCGACAATTTGGCGATTTTTCCGCCCTGGTTGCACGCTCGACGCGGCGGCTGTCAGCCAGGCGCCGCAACGGGACTTGCGTCGCTGGCGGGATATTGACAGGCCGGCGCTTTCGGCATAAACTCGAACTAGAATCGTGTTTGACTTCTTGAAGATGGATAGCACCTCATCGCCGCGGCTTCGGCTAAACCAACAGAACGGAAAGGGCTCATGGGCACCAAACGAATTGTCTTCATTGGGGCCGCAGGAGAGATGTGTCGGCTTGCCATCGAACGGTTCGCGGTTGCCGAGGGCGACTGGGAGCTGGCCCTCTACGACATTCGTCCCGAGCTCCTCGATCAGCTGCTGAAGCGGCTGCCGCCCGGACTGGCCACCGCCGCACGGCTCGACCTCTACGACGCCGACGGGCTTCGCAGCGCCATCGAAGGAGCCGCGCTCGTCGTGCTCGGCGCGGGTCCGTACAACCGCACCGCCGGCCCGGTGATGGCGGCGTGTCTGGCGGCCAAAGTGCCATATCTCGATTTCGACGACGATATCGAAAGCACCGTGCACGCGCTGACGCTGCACGACGATGCTCGAGCGGCCGGGGTGCCGATGTACGTCGGCTGCGGTGCGTCGCCCGGCATCACCAACGTGCTGGTCGCCGATGCGGCCGGCGAATTGGACAGTGTCGAGAACATCGACGTGTATTGGGTAGTCGGCGACGAGCGTGGATCCATCGGCCGCGCGGTTCTCGACCATATGCTGCGCGTCGCCGCCGGGCCCTGCATGACGTGGCAGAACGGCGGACCCGTGATGCACCAATCGTGGCTGGAGACCCGCTGGACGGAGTTGGGTGGCGGACTGGGGCTGACCATGGTGCATGAGACCGCGCACCCGGAGCCGGTGACGTTGCCGCGAAAGTACCCGGATGCCAAGAACATTCGCTGCTTCGGCGGCCTGGATCCAGCGCCTTACAACGGCCTTGTCCGCGGCGTCGGCCTGGCCGTGCAGAAGGGCAAGATGCCCATGGAGGAGGCTATCGACTTCCTGGAGGCGCTGATGACAAACAAGCTCGGCAGCGTGAAGGGCTGGCGCCACGCCCTATCCGGAATGCGCAACCTCGTGCGCACCGGGGAGGCGACCCGCACCGAGCTGATCAAGTTCCTTGCCCTGGCGGCGGTGGGCCACACCTTCCCCTACAAATCAGGCCTGAAGGTCGAAGTCACCGGTCTCCGCAATGGCATACCCACGGCGGTCAGCCGCCGTACCCCGGTATGCGGCCCCGGCACCTACCTGTTCACCGACATGGCAGCGGCCACGGGAACGGCATGCGCCGCGTTCATGGTTGTCGCACTCGACGACGAATCCTCCACCCGCGCAGGAGTATTCACGCCCGAGGAATGGGCCGAGCCAGACCGGTTCTACAAGGCCCTGGAACGTGTCGGAACCCCGCGTGACGAGATCCTCGACGACGCGCACTAAAGCCAACGGAACGGAGCGAATCATGGCTTTGACCAGTAACACCCGGCGAATCGTCTTCATCGGGGCCGCGGGGGATATGTGCCGGGTGGCGATCGAACGCTTTGCCCGCGCAGCCACCGACGGCCAGGACTGGAAGTTGGAGTTGTACGACATCGCGCCACAGGCGCTCGACGCGCTCGTCGCGAAACTCCCACCCGGATCGGCGACCGTCGGCTCGTTCGACCTGTTCGACACCTCGGCCCTGCGTAATGCGATCGAGGGTGCGTCGCTGGTCGTCCTGGGCGCCGGACCGTACAACCGCACCGCCGAACCCGTCATGCAGGCCTGCCTCGAACTGCGGGTGCCCTACCTCGACCTGGACGACGACGAGGCCAGCACCCGCGCCGCTCTCGCGCTCGACGCCAGGGCACGCGAGGCCGGCGTTCCGATCTTCATCGGCTGCGGGGCATCTCCCGGGTTCACCAACGTGATGGCCGCCGACGCCGCCCGCGACATGGACACCGTCGAGCGCATCGACGTCTGCTGGGCAACCGGTGACGAGGGCCCGGTCCCGTTCGGTCGCGCCGTCCTCGACCACGCGATCCGCGGCTTCGCCGGCCCCTGCCACACCTGGGAGAACGGTCGGTCCGTCGTCCACCAGACGTTCATCGAAAACGACGTCTTCGATCTGGGCAACTCCTTCGGCGACGGCTACCGCCTCTACGAGTGCGCGCACCCCGAATCGGTCACCATGCCGCGCCGCTGGCCGGGCGCCGACCGGATCCGGGTGCTGGGCGCGCTCGATCCACCGCCCATCAACGGCATCATGCGCGGAATCGCGGTCGCCGTCGAGGACGGTCGGCTCCCGATGGACGACGCCATCGACTTCGTCAACGCCATCGCCACCGACAAGACCGGGGCGCTCAGGGTGTGGCGGTATGCGCTCGCCGGGCTGTGGGGCAGCGTCCGCCGCCGCGAGATGACCGTGTCCGGAGTGCTCAAGTTCCTCGCGACGGCAGCACGCGGCAAACACCCGGATTACCGCGGCATCAACTACGTCCGGGTCACCGGTAGCCGGGACGGTGAGAAGGTCGTATCCATCCGGCGTCTGCCGGTGAGCGGACCGGGCACCGCCATCGACTCGATGGCGGCCGGCACCGGGTCGGCCACCGCGGCGTTCATGATCCTGGCGATCGCGGATCTCGACGGCGCCGCCGGTGTCCTGTCACCCGAGGACTGGGCGAACCCCGAACAGTTTTACGCCGCCCTCGCCCGCACCGCCGGCGCGCCGCTGCACGAGGTGGTCGAAGCCGTGATCACCCCGAGCACCGCGGTCACGGCACGTCGCGCACCCGTCGACGCACGGTAGGGCCGAGCCATGGACCTGTTGTCGCGGACGGGGTGGGCCGAGCTGGACACCGTCGGCGAACCCGCCCTCGCCGACGACATCACCTGCGACGTCGTCGTCATCGGTGGCGGGGGCGGGGGCATGTCGGCGGCCCTGCGACTCGCCGAATCCGGCGCGGATGTCGTCCTGCTCGAAGCGCAGACGTGCGGCTGGGGTGCCACGTCCCGCAACGCGGGGTACGTGACGAACTCGGTGGCCGCCGATCCCGGACTGCTGGCCATGACGAACTCCCGAAATCGGTTGCGCGCCTTGTTCGTCTACGCCGAACACGCCGCCGAATTCGTCGAGCGGGTCATCGGCGAGCGTGCCATCGATTGCGAATACCGACGGGAAGGGATCGTGATGGCGGCCGTCACGAGGGGACAGCTTCGCAAGGCTCGCCGCAACGCACGGATCATGTCGCGTGCCGGGTCGTCGGCCGAGTTCGTCGACGGCCGCGAGGCGGGCCTGCCCGACGGCTTCCTCGGCGGCATACGTGAAGGTGTCGGCGGCACACTCAACCCCGGCAAATATGTCCGTGGCCTCCGCGCCGCTGTGCTCGCCTCGGGCACAAGGGTTTTCGAGCACACACGAGTGCATGACGTCACCGGCGGCCCGCGCGGGGTACTCGTCGAAACCCAACACGGCCGGGTCCGCGCTGACCGTGCGCTGCTCACCACCAACGCCTACGGGCGCGACCTGCCGATCACCCCGAAGCGACTCGTGTCGCCGGTGTGGACGTCGCTGGTGGAGACCGAGCCGATCGCCCCCGAACGGCTCGACGCCCTCGGCTGGACAAGCCGCGCACCCGTGGTCACCGCGCACCTGATCATGGAGAACTACCGGGTGACGCCGCGGGGCACCATCGTGTTCGGCACCCGCAAACTGGAAACCACCCGCGGCCCACTCGAGGCCCGCACCCCGTCGAAAGACGTCGCCGCCGACCTGCTGCGCGGTTTCCGGCAACGCTTTCCGACTCTCACCGACGTGCAGCCCCGACGGGCGTGGGGCGGCTGGATCGGCATGAGTTCCACCTGGCTGCCGCTCGCCGGACAGGCATCGCCGCGCGTGCTGTATTCACTCGCGTGCAACGGCCACGGTTTCGCCCAAGCGCAGTACGTCGGGCACATGCTCGCCGGTCACGTCGTGGGCGAACCGATGGCCGACGACCTGGCCACCATCTGGCATCGGGGCGGCATGTTCTGGCCCGGCATGGTCAATTCCACGGCACTGAAGGCCATCTGGCTCGCCGACCGCGCCGCCGACCACCTGGCGGCCCGCGGGAAACGATCGTCTCTGCGCGGTCACTTCGCCCAACCGACCGCCTGAGGTCACCACCTAAGGAGAAATCATGTCCATCCGAGAATTGCTCTTCGCGGTAGCAGACATCTGGATGATCGCCGTCGGATTCACCTACGGCGTCAAGTTCATCCGGAACCACCAGAACTATCTACTCGGTATCGAATGGCTCATCATGGGGACCTCGGGAACCAACTTCTTGATCTACGGCCTCGTCCACGCCGGACACGACAGCCCGATGTACCACATCGCGTACTTCCTGGACGCGTTCTCCCGCTCCATCGGCTTCACGCTGATCTTGGTACTCGGCTTGATGAAGGTCACCCACCGGTACAAGCCGTCCGCAGCGGTGGACGTCGGCGCGTTCGCCCTGGCAGCCGTTTTCGGTTTCGTCCTCTCCAGCTTCGCCGAGGAAATCGGTGTGTCAGGCAAGATCTTCTACGTCGTGGCCTTCGTGCTCACGGCGGGATTCCTGATCTACTTCGTGCTGCGCCTGTGGGACATCGGCGAACGGGGCCACGCGGTGTGGGTCGCCATTGCCACCGCCTGCAACCTCGTCATCGCCGGAATCTACGACTTCGTCCACATCCCGGGCGACGACTCGGAGCACACGATCTTCTACATCTTGGCGCTGTCCGCCTGGGGCCTGATGATGTTCGTGATCTACCGCGCCTACCGCGCATTCGACACGCACAACATCCGTGCCGACGCCCATAGCGTCGGCGACACGTCCGTCACGCAGACCCGCACTTGATCAATCCAGAAAGGGTTCTGACATGAGCGGACGTGATCTCACCGGCCGAACCGCCGTCGTCACCGGCGCCTCACGAGGCATCGGACTGGCTGCGGCACAAGCGATTGCGGCGGCCGGAGGCAACGTCATACTGACGTCGCGCAAACAGGAATCTGCGGCCGCCGCGGCGGAACAGGTGTATGGCAACGCGATTGGCGTCGCCGCGCATGCCGTCGACGAAGAAGCTGCCCAACGCTGCATCGACATCGCGCTCGAAAAGTTCGGCAGCCTTGACATCCTCGTCAACAATGCCGGCACCAACCCGTCCTACGGCCCGGTCATCAATCAGGACCATGCCCGCTTCACCAAGACGTTCGACGTGAACCTATGGGCACCGATCCTATGGACGTCGCTGGCGGCGCGCGCCTGGATGGGCGAGCACGGCGGCGTCGTCATCAACATGGCATCCATTGGCGGGATGGGATTCGAGGCGAACCTCGGGCTGTACAACGCCTCGAAGGCCGCGCTTATCCACCTCACCAAACAGATGGCGCTCGAGCTCTCCCCGAAGGTCCGGGTCAACGCCATCGCACCCGGCGTCATCCGGACCAAGCTGGCCGAGGCGTTGTGGAAAGAACATGAGGGCCAGTTGAATTCGGCCACCGCGCTGGGGCGGATCGGGGAGCCCGAGGACGTCGGTTCGGTCATTGCGTTCCTGGCCTCCGATGCGGCGAGCTGGGTGACCGGAGAGACGTTCGTGCTTGACGGCGGACAGCGCCTCGGTGATGCTGGGCCCTTCCACAGGTCGGCATAGAGTTGGCGGGCAGCCCTTTCTCAACAGATGTCAGAGGTGTTCTCATGTCCTTGTTCGATATTTCCGAACGCGCCCAGCGGTACCAGATCGATCTGCTCGAGTTCATGGATTCCCACGTCTACCCGGCCGAGGCGGTGTACGACGAGCAGATGCGGGAAGCGGGCGACCCGCACTTCCACCCGCCGATCTTGGAAGAGCTGAAGGCAGAGGCGCGAAAGCGTGGGCTGTGGAACCTCTTTCACCCCCACCCCGAGTGGGGTCCCGGATTGACCAACCTGGAATACGCACCGCTGGCTGAGATCATGGGCCGCAGCCACATCGCGTCCGAAGCCTGCAACTGCAGTGCCCCGGATACCGGCAACATGGAAGTGCTCACGCTGTTCGGTAGCGACGAGCACAAGGAGCGCTACCTCAAGCCGCTGCTGGACGGCAAGATTCGGTCCGCCTTCGCGATGACCGAGCCCGCGGTGGCGAGCTCGGATGCGACGAACGTCGAGATGTCGATGATCCGCGACGGTGACGACTATGTGCTCAACGGACGAAAGTGGTTCGCTTCCAACGGAATGCACCGAAACTGCAAGGTGCTGATCGTGATGGGCAAGACGGATCCCACCGCGGCTCCGCACCGCCAGCAGTCGATGATGGTCGTGCCTATCGACGCTCCCGGTGTCACGGTGCGGCGCAACCTGCCGGTCTTCGGTTACCAAGACCGAGAAGGGCACGCCGAGATCGACTTCGAGGACGTCCGGGTACCGGCGAAGGACGTGCTGAAGGGCGAGGGAGAGGGCTTCGCGATCAGCCAGGCCCGGCTGGGCCCCGGCCGCATCCATCACTGCATGCGCGCGATCGGCATGGCCGAGCGTGCATTGGAGCTGCTGTGCAAACGAGCCCAGTCGCGCATCACCTTTGGCAAGCCGATCAGCGACAACGCCAACATTCGTGACTGGATCGCAGAGGCCCGCATCGATATCGAGATGATCCGCCTCCTCACGTTGAAAGCGGCCTATTTAATGGACACCGTCGGAAACAAAGAGGCGCGCACCGAGATTGCGGCAATCAAGGTGGCCGCGCCCAACATTGCGCTGAAGATCGTCGACCGGGCCATTCAGGTGCACGGCGGCGGCGGGGTCACCGATGACTTTCCGCTAGCCATGGCGTGGGCCCACTTGCGGACGCTGCGCTTGGCCGACGGCCCCGATGAGGTACATAAGCGCGCCATCGCCAGTCAAGAATTGCGCAAGTATCGCGCAGGCGCGTCATGACCGAGGTGCAGCAAGTGGTCGGCCTCGACCCTGACGCCGTGGGGCGGTGGCTGACGAAACTGGGCATCCAGTTCGAGGCGCCGCTGGCCTTCCGGCGGATCGGCCTCGGGCAATCCAATCTGACCTACCGCGTCACCGATGCCGCGGAACATGCCTGGGTATTGCGTCGCCCGCCGCTCGGTCATCTCCTGGCCTCGGCACACGACGTGCTGCGGGAGGCGCGGATTATCGCCGCGCTCGAGAACACCGACGTGCCGGTACCTCGAATCCTCGGTACCACAATGGATTCGGAGTTTTCGGAAGTGCCGCTGGTATTGATGGAATTCGTCGACGGCCTGGTGATCGACACCATGGCCGTCGCGAATGCCTTGACCCCGCAGCAGCGCCGCCGGATCGCCCTCGACCTACCGCGCACCCTGGCCAAGATTCATGCCGTCGACCTCGCGGAGGTGGGGCTCGATGACTTGGCCAGCCACAAGCCCTACGCCCAGCGCCAGCTCAAGCGGTGGGCCGGACAGTGGGAAATGTCCAAGACGCGTGAGCTACCCGAACTGGACGACCTCACCCGTCGCCTGGCCGCCGCCGCCCCGGAACAGCACGAAATCAGCTTGGTGCATGGGGATTTTCATTTGCGCAACCTGATCACCTCGCCCGAGTCCGGGGAGGTGGTGGCGACGCTGGATTGGGAGCTGTCGACGCTGGGCGATCCGCTCGCGGACATGGGCAGTCTGCTCACCTATTGGTCGGAGCCCGGCGAGACGACGAGCGGTGATTTCGCACCGTCGACCCTGGAAGGATTTCCGGACCGCGCGGAAATGACTCGGCTCTACGTAGACGCGACCGGCCGTGATCCGGCCGCTTTGCAGTACTGGCATGTGCTAGGCCTGTGGAAGCTGGCGATCATCGCCGAAGGTGTCATGCGCCGGGCGATGGACGAGCCGCAAAACAAGGCTGCGGCAGGCACTCCCACCGTCGCTCGGATCAATGCCGTGGTGGACAAGGCCACCGAAATTGCCGACGCCGCAGCGATCGGTACCCGTTAAGTCGGCTCAGAGACCAAGGTCGGCCGCACTTGGCGCCGGTCGGCTTTGACCGGCTGCGAGGCTTTGGGTTCGACCACACCGAGAATCCGGACCTTTCCACCCGTAGCGACGTGCTGTCGCTCCCAGTCGCTGATCGCCTGATGCGCGGCATGGTCGAGGTAGTTGACCGACAGCTCGACCGTGACCGTCGCGCGCTGCGGCACAGAGGCCAGCACCCGGGTCAGCCGAGGCAGTGCAAGGAAGGTGCAGGCCCCTTCAACGACCACATGCCACTCGGCGCCAATTTGCTCGGCGTGCACCCTGGCCCGCACCACCCGCCATCCGGTCATCGCGATGGCGAGGGCGAGCCCGATCATGACGCCGTGCAGGAGATTGAGGAAGATGACGCACACCACGGTCACCAGGTATACGGCGAGATCGCCACTGCGCAAAGCGGTTTCGATGTGTGCGGGCTTCAGCAGCTCGATTCCGATGACGATCAGCAGTCCGGCGAGCGCGGCGGTGGGAATCCGCTCGACCAAACCCGCGAACGGCAGGGCAAAGACCAGCACCCAGAAACCGTGCATGATCGTCGACGCCCTGGTTTTGGCGCCGGCATTGATGTTGGCCGAGCTGCGGACGATCACGCCGGCGATGGCCAGACCGCCGATAGCGCCCGACACCATGTTCGAGGCGCCTTGTCCAATCAGCTCACGGTTCAAGTCGGTGCGCGGTCCGTTGTGCATCCTGTCGGTCGCGACCGCGGTCAGCAGGCTCTGCACGCTGCAGATCAGCGTGACGGTGATGACGCCGATGGCGATAGCTCCCCAGTTTCCATGCGGCATCGTCGGCAGCTGTATCGCCTGCAGGATGGACCCGTCCAGCTTGATGCGCGACACATTGAAGGGGAACGCTACCGAAACGAGCGTGACGACGACGATGGCCACCAACGGACCCGGAATGCCGGCAAGCCTCCGGGGCGCCTTGCGCCAGGCGACCATGATGGCGATCACCAGCAGACCCAGGACGAGGCCGGGCCGGTGGGCGCTGAGAACTTGCCCCGGCAGACCGGTCACGTTTTCCCAAGCAGTGCTTCGCGACTCGCCGCCGAGCAGCACATGGGTTTGTTGCAGGGCGATCGTAATTCCGATGCCGGCCAGCATCGCATGGACGACGACCGGTGAGATCGCCAGTGCGGCTCGTGCAACACGGCTGAGACCAAGGAGGATCTGCACGACTCCCGCCAGCATGGTGATGAAACAGGTTATTTCCCAGCCGAACTCGGCGATGAGATCGGCGACGACGACGGTGAGCCCGGCTGCGGGGCCACTGACCTGCAATGGTGATCCGCCGATGGCTCCCCCGACGATTCCCCCGACGATCGCGGCGATCAGGCCGGCCAGCACCGGCGCGTTGGAGGCGATGGCGATGCCCAGTGACAGCGGCAGCGCGACCAGGAAGACCACCAGCGATGCGGGTAGGTCGTGGCGGATCACCGAACGCAGGCGGTCTTTTCGCGACACACCTACGTCTCCGACGTTCTGGTTGCGCGCCTCATCGGCGTGCTGCATGGGTCGCTCCCTCGTTGAGTCTCAGGGGACGTATCTCGGTGTAACCTATTGGCGCACTGGCGTTTACCTGCCGCGCGAACTTCGTTGTTCGGCTGAAAGGCGCCTCGCCCCTTCATCCGAAGGTATGGGCGTCGCACAGCCCGGTCAACTTGACGGGCGGGGTGCATAGCGAATGCAAATCTTTATCGCGCTGCGATCGCGCGGGTCCGTCAGAATGGCCTGACGCTGTAGTCGCCGCCGATGGCCATGCCGTGACCGGTCCTGTCGCTGGTGAAGGTGACGCCGTCGCTGGTCGGCGATATCGTCCAGCCCCGCAGATGGTAAGTCTGGTCAGCGGCCAGGACGACGTCGGGCTGTCCGGGGGGTGCCAGGCCGAGGTTCGCAGTCCGCCAGCTGAATTGACCCGACTCGTTGACTATGGCCTGATTCTGGTGCAACACCAGCGGATCCCCGTTCCATCCTGGATACGGCGGGGGATTCATCGGTGCCTGCGGGAACCCGCTCGTCTGGCACACCACGGTCGGACCTGCTGCGTCACCGTCATCCGAGCTGACCGCGCAACGCATCGCCGGCGACGGCGTTCGCACGTTGGTTACCTGGCCCGCAGCGGGATCAGCGTGCACCATCGGTACGGAAACCGCGGCAGCACAGGCGATTACAGCAGCGGAGAATGACGTTATGTTCATGGCTATTCCTGCCTTCCGGCCGGCCGGCCGCAACAAGGAATGTGTCGCCATGATACGTCTTCTGGCCTACCGCACGACCTGACGGTGGCCCGCATCCAATCGACGGGTCCAGCCGCGGGCGTCGAGGTGTTCCAACAACGGGATCGCGACCCGCCGCGTGGTGGAAAGCGCCTGCCGCGCTTGACTCGTCGTGAACGGCTGCTCGAGGCGCGCCAGTTCCCGCATCGCCAGCGCAGGCGCGGTGGGCAACAGCACGACGCCGTCACGCAGCCGTAGCAGCCGACCGGCACGCTCGGCCGCAGCCAATTCCCGCACGCCAAGGTGCAGTGCGGACAGCTCGTAGGCCTCCGGCGCGCGGAAGGGCTCGGCCCGTAGCCGGGTTTCCAACTCGCTCACCGCCGCTTCCGCGTGGCCGAGCTCATCACGAACGCCCGGGATCCGGATGTGACCGCCATCCTGCGCGAGTCCCGCGTCCCGAATGACGGAATCGAGCAGCGACTCGTCGGGCAGGGCAAGCGCGCCACGCGCCGCACCGCGAGACAGCCCGTCAGCCAAGGGATCTCGCGCGTGCACCTCATCCACCGCTGCCCGAAGTCGCTGCTGCCACGCCTCATATGTCGGCTCATGCACCCACCAGCCGCCCAGCACCCGCACCTCGGCCGGCACCGACTCCGTCGACAGCCCCAGGCGGCAGAGATGGCTTTCGGTCACCGCTCCCCGGCGGGCCACCTCGGTCGCGACGTTGCCGTCGACGTCCATGTCGGCCAGTGCAGCAGCCCGGCGCCGGCTGTCACCGCGCCGACGCAACATGGGCGGATCGGCATCGAGCACCTGTGCACCGCCGAGCACTCCAGCGCTGCCGGGCACGCGCCACACCAGCCGGTCTCCGAGCGCCAATGGCAGCCGCCGATGGACCGTCAGCCGCCCGTGATCGTCGTCGAACGGTCGCAGCCGCGCGGGCACGGCAGCCGTTCCGACGTGCACCATGAGTCGCGTCGGGACCTCGGTCAAAGGGCGGCCGGTAGTGCGACGCACATCGAGGGTGCAGGTGCTCGGCCAGGCGTCCGGAGTGACCAGGGCGTCCCCGCGGTGGACCACATCACGCGGCACACCGCGCAGGTTCAGCGCCACCCGAGCCACCGGACCGATGGTGGCGTAGGACTCGCCGCAGCTCTGCAGACCACGGATTGTCACCGATCGCACGCCCTCGGGGCCGAAGACGTCCAGCCGGTCACCGCGGGCGACGGTCCCGGCCGCGAGCGTTCCCGTCACCACGGTGCCCGCGCCGATGATGGTGAACGAACGATCCACCCACAGCCGTAACCGTGACGTGCCGTCGGATGCGGGCACCCGGGCAAGGACGTCGTCGATGACGGCGCGTAATTCGGTCAGGCCGGTGCCGTCGACCGCGGAAACGATCACCCCGGGCGCGTCCCGCAGACCGGTCTCGGCCAGCTCCGCGCGCGCCTGCGCAAGGACCTGTATCCCGCGCTCCGGCGCCCGGTCGGCGCGGGTGATCACGATCAGGCCATGACGAATTCCCAACGCCGCGAGCGCATCTCGATGGTCACTGGACTGCGCCCGCCAGCCCTCGTCGGCGGCGACGACGAAGCAGACCACCGCGGCCGGACCAAGGCCGGCCAGCGTGTTGCCCAGAAAGCGTTGGTGGCCGGGCACGTCGACGAACGCGACCGAGCGGCCCGACGGCAGGTTCATCCAGGCGAAGCCGAGGTCGATGGTCAGCCCGCGGCGGCGCTCTTCCTCCCAGCGGTCGGGCTCCATACCGGTGAGGGCGCGGATGAGCGTGCTCTTGCCGTGGTCGACGTGGCCCGCGGTCGCGATGACGTGTCTGCTCAGGGGTCTGCGCCCAACGCTTTGCGCACGGCGGCCAGCAGCCGATCGTCGTCGGACTCGGGTACGCAGCGCAGGTCCAGCAGACAGGCGCCGTCATGCACCCGCGGCAGCACTGCGGGTTCACCGGCGCGCAGCACGGCGGCCGCGGACTCCGGCAGCCGAACCGCCCAGCCAGGCAACGGAACACCCGGCGCTCCCCCGCCACCGACCCGCCCGTCGTGCGTGACGACGGGCGCGCCGACCGCGACAGCGAGTCGCTCGGCCCGCGCCCGCAGCCGGTCCGGGTCGGCGTGCAGGTACTGGGTCACCGGCGATGTTCCGGACCGGACGGTCGCCTCCAGCGCGGCGAGGGTGAGCTTGTCGGCGCGCACCGCGCGCGCCAAGGGATGCCGTGCCATCCGGGCCACCACCTCCGCGCGGCCGAGCACCACGCCGGCCTGCGGGCCGCCGAGCAGTTTGTCGCCGCTGGCGATGACGACGTCGGCGCCGTCGGACAGCACGCTGGCGGCGTCGGGCTCGTCCGGCAGCAGCGGGTCGGGCGCCAGCAGCCCGCTGCCGATGTCGGCGACCAGGGGCACGTCCCGCTCCGCGGTCAACGCCCGAAGCTCCGGCAGAGTGACGGAAGCCGTGAATCCCGCTATTCGGAAGTTGCTCTGGTGCACCTTGAGCACGCATCCGGTCTGCGGGCCGATCGCCTCTGCATAGTCCTTCAGATGCGTGCGATTGGTGGTGCCCACTTCGCGCAGTCGGGCGCCGGTAGAGGCGATCAGGTCGGGCAGCCGAAATCCGGCGCCGATTTCGATCAGCTCGCCGCGGCTTACCACGACCTCACTTCCGGCCGATAGCGCAGTGGTCGCCAGCACCAGCGCCGCGGCGCCGTTGTTGACCACCAGCACGTCCTCGGCCGGCGGACATGCGCTGAGCAGCGCATCGCGCGCCGCGAGCCCCCGCTTGGATCGGGTGCCGGTGGCGAGGTCGAGTTCGACATCGACGTAGCCGCTCGCCTCGACCAGCGCTTCGACCGCGCTCCTGGCCAGCGGCGCGCGGCCCAGGTTGGTGTGCACGACGACGCCGGTGGCGTTGAGAACAGGCTTCAGCGACGTGGTGGTGCGCGCGGCCAACGACGCCACCACGCCGTCTTGCACCTGATCGGGCGGCAGGTCCCCGCGGCGGGCCTGTTCCTGGACGTCGCGCACCACCGCTCTGACGACCTGTTCGCCCAACCGGGACCGGGCGCGCTGCACCGCCGGTAGCGCGAGCAGCTGATCCGTGCGGGGAATCAGGCGGCGCGGGTCCAGGTCCGTCACTTTCCTCCTCGTCGCCCTAGGCGGAGTCGCGGAGACGGACGGGAATCGAACCCGCCAGACCGAGCTGCTCGATCTCACCGGTTTTGAAGACCGGGGGGCCCACCAGGAACCCAAACGCCTCCACCGGTAAACCTAACTTCCAGCACCGCGAAAGTGCGATTGGCGACGCATCGGCCGAGTGACGGCGTCGGCAGTTGCAGTTTCGCGGACACGTACGCTCGGCCCATGGCCCAGACGCGGCTCACCGAGTACGCGCACGGCGGCGGGTGCGCGTGCAAGATCCCGCCCGGTGAACTCGAGGAGGCAGTACAAAGCCTGGTCGGGCAGCCGGGCGAGAACGTCCTCGTCGGGCTCGACGACGGCGACGACGCGGCCGCGGTTCTGGTCGGCGAGCTGGCGGTGCTGTCCACGGCGGACTTCTTCACCCCAGTGGTCGACGATGCCTACGACTGGGGCCGCATCGCCGCGGCGAATGCGCTTTCCGACATCTACGCGATGGGCGGACGACCGGTGGTCGCGATCAACCTCGTCGGCTGGCCCCGTGACCGGCTGCCGCTGGAGCTGATGACGGAGGTGCTGCGCGGCGGCCTGGCGGTGGCGTCGGAGGCCGGTTGTCCGGTGATCGGCGGCCACTCCATCGACGACCCGGAACCCAAGTACGGCATGGCCGTAACCGGAGTTGCCGATCCCGACCGGCTGCTGCGCAACGATGCCGCCGAACCGGGTCTGCCGCTCACGCTCACCAAGCCATTGGGTGTCGGATTGCTCAACAACCGGCACAAGCAGACCGGCGAGGTCTTCACGGAAGCGATAGCGACCATGACCCAGCTCAACCGCGAGGCCGCGGCGGCTGCGGTGGCCGCCGGCGTGCGCGCGGCCACCGACGTGACGGGGTTCGGGCTGCTGGGACATCTGCACAAGATGTGCCGAGCGTCCAAGGTCGGCGCTGTCGTCGAGTGCGCGGCGGTGCCGGTGCTCGACGCCGCGCGAGAGGCGCTGCGCGACGGGTTCGTCTCCGGCGGCACTCGCCGCAATCTCGACTGGGTGCGGCCGCATCTGCGGCACGACGTCACCGAGGAGGACCTGCTGCTGCTGGCCGACGCGCAGACTTCTGGGGGCCTGCTGGTGGTCGGCGAACTGCCGGGCTATCCCGTCATCGGGCACACTGTGGCCGGCGAGGGCATCGAGATCCGCCGCTAAGCCGTCGTGATCGAGTCGCCGGTGATGCCCGCTGCCCGGCGCGCGGCCAGCCGGCGCTTCTGCGGCTCGATCGTGTAACGAGGATCGCGGGCGGACTCCAGCCCCGCCTCGAAAACACCGAACCGGGTGAGCGCCGACGCGGTCATCAACGCCAGACCAGACGCCACCGCGACGCCACGATGCCGGCCTCCGAGCAGTGTCCCCAATCCGCCCGCGATGACCAGCCGCTCGCTCCACCGCAGCATCCGGCCCGGCCCGCCATGATGCAGCGGCTCCGCGGCCACCGGATCCATCCGGCGTTCCAGGACCTTCGTAGCAATCAGGTCGCCGACCACTCCGAGCACGGCAAGGCTTCGCGCCGGTCCGGCCTCGGCGACGGGCGTGGTGATCATCGCCAGACCCGACGCGGCGAGGCTGGCCGAGCTGACGAAGACGAACGGCAGGTCCTCGTGGGCGGCATTCCACGTCGGGGTCGCGGTGTCGCCGAGCAGCACCGCGGTGTAAACCGCGAGCGGCGCCGCGAACAGCCCGGCTTCCAAACCGGCGGGCGCTTCCACCGTCCGCAGCACGGGGCGCAACGGACCCAACGGAATTCGCTCGCCCGTCAGCCGGTCGACCTCGGCCGCGGCGGCAACACCGATGCCCGCGCTGAAGGCGCTGAGAATCCACGAGCCGAGACTCATTGGCGAGGTGAGCTTGATGGTCCGCATCATGTTGACGAACCGCTCCGGCCGTCCCAGATCCTTGATCAGCGCGGCCGCGCTGAGTATCACGGCCACCAGCGCGGAGAGCCGCGTGTTGCGACGCAGCGTCGGTCGCCCGGTGAGCTGAGCCCCGGCGGCGAGCAGACCCGACCCACCTGCCACGCCGCCGAGGAAGAGGTATGCCCCGACCTCGTGGCCCCATGGTGGCGGCTTGACCACCGGACGTCCGTAGTAGCTGGTGAACTCTGCCTCGGGGACCATCATGGTCTCGTCGCGGCGTGTCTTCCCCCGCTTACGACGACCGCCGCCGGCTTGCGGCGGCCTTAGGCTGTCGTACTCCGACGTGCTCACCGACGCCTCCAGAACGCCAGCGCAGCCGCCGCGACCATGCCCGCCCCCGCCAGGCCGGCCCGTTTGAACATCTGCATCAGGTCGGCCGTCGGGACACGTGGGTCAGGCGGCAGGCCGTAGACCTCCGGCTCGTCCAGCAACAGGAAGATCGACCCGGTGCCGCCGACACCGTCGTGCTCGTTGGCGCCGTAAAGCCGCGCCTCGGTAAGCCCTTGCGCATGCAATTCGGCGACACGTTCACGGGCCTGCGCCACCAGCTCGTCGTGGTTGCCGAACTTGATCGACGTGGTGGGACAGGTCTTGGCGCAGGCCGGTGTCTGGTCTTCGACGAGCCGGTCATAACAGAGCGTGCATTTCTGGGCGACGCCGGTGACGAACTTTTCGGCCGGCCGATCCGATCGCTGGGCCGGGGTTGTGTACGTCCCGTCGCTGCGGCGTTCGACCACGCCGAACGGACAACCCGCCACGCAGGTGCCGCACCCGTTGCAAACGTCGTCTTGCACGACGACGGTGCCGAACTCGGTGCGGAACAGCGCGCCCGTCGGGCAGACGTCCAGACAGCCGGCGTGGGTGCAGTGCTTGCACACGTCGGAGGCCATCAGCCAACGGAACTCCGGAGTGTCGGGCGGGGTGATGTCTGGCGGGCCCGGGACCTTTGGCATACCGAGGTTCACCAGCGCCCGCCCGGATTCGCGCGCCTGCTCGATGCGGTCGCGGCCCTGCTCGATGAACGCCACGTGCCGCCACGTGCTGGCACCCAAGTGACCGGTGTTGTCATAGGACGAGCCCAGCAATTCGAGGTCGCCGTCGAGCGGGTTGCGGTTCCACTCCTTGCACGCGACTTCGCACGCCTTGCAGCCGATACAGATCGACGTGTCGGTGAAAAAACCCTTGCGCGGCTTGGCATCTGGCCACCGCGCATCAGCGGTGGGATCGGTCGGTCCAGCCAGCTGGCCCATCAGCCCTCCCGTTCCGGGTCGGTGATCCGCACGTTCCCCGTCTCGACGGTCGCACCCGCCCGCGACTGATACTCCTCGACCAGCCGCAGCAGCGCCTCGCCCTGCGGCCGACGGCCCGGACGGATGTCGCACGAGCCGGCCTTGGACTCCTGGATCTGCACGTTCGGGTCCAGGGTGACGCCGAGCAGGTCATTGGCCGCGTCACCACTGACCATCGCGTCGCCGCCGACACCCCAGTGATAGGGCAGCCCGATCTGGTGTACGGTGCGCCCGCCGATCACCAGCGGTGTAACCCGTTCGGTGACAAGCACTTTGGCCTCGATAGCGGCCCGTGGCGAAATGATGGTGGCCCAGCCGTAAGGTTCCAGCCCTCGCTCAGCGGCCAGCTCCGGGGAGACCTCACAGAACATCTCGGGCTGCAACTCGGACAGATACGGCAGCCAGCGACTCATCCCGCCTGCGGTGTGATGCTCGGTGAGCCGGTAGGTGGTGAACACGTACGGGTACACCTCGGCGCCCGGCTCATCGGCACTCGGCGCGCTCAGATTGTCCTTGCGCGGGAACATGATTCGCGACGGGTTCTGCTGTTGCGGGTACAACGCGTTGGCGACCGGCGACTCCTGCGGTTCGTAATGCGTGGGCAGCGGGCCGTCGACCATGCCTTTGGGGGCGAACAACCAGCCCTTGCCGTCGCCCTGCATGATGAACGGGTCGTCGCCGGCCAGGGCGTCCGGCCCGCCGACGTCCGGGTCGGGCCGGACATGCGGGGCGCGGTCCACCGGAAAGTCGGGCACGTCGTCACCGACCCACCGGCCCTGCTGCTCGTCCCACCAGATGCACTTCTTGCGTTCGCTCCACGGCTTGCCGTCGGGGTCGGCCGACGCCCGGTTGTAGAGGATGCGACGGTCGGCCGGCCACGCCCAGCCCCACTCCGACTGACTCGGACTCGGCCCGCCGTGGGGCACCCGGCGGGCGGCCTGGTTGATGCCGTCGGCGTACACCCCGGAGTAGATCCAGCAGCCGCATGACGTGGAACCGTCGGCGCGCAGTTCGGTGTAGCCGGGCACGGTCTGCCCGGCTTTCGGCCCGGTCAGGTAGTAGCCGTTGATCTCTGCCACTATCGCTTCGGGGTTTGGCTCGCCGTGCTCGTCGACGGGATAGTCCCAGGTCAGGTCCAGTAGCGGGCGGTCGCGCTCGTCGGTCGAACCGGCCAGCCGCGCGCGGATTCGCTTACCCAGCTCGACGAAGAACTGCAGTTCGCTCTGACAGTCGCCGGGCGGCTCGACCGCCTTGTGTCGCCACTGCACCAGCCGTTGCGTCTGGGTGAACGACCCGGCTTTCTCTACGTGGGTGGCCGCCGGGAAGAAGAACACCTCGGTCTCGATGTCCTCGGTGCGCAGCTCACCGGACGCGATCTCCGGACCGTCCTTCCACCAGGTGGCCGACTCGATGAGGTTGAGGTCGCGCACCACCAACCATTTCAAATGCGACATGCCCAGTCGCTGCATGCGGCCGTGCGCCGATCCGACGGCCGGGTTCTGACCCAGCAGGAAGTAGCCGTCGACGTCGTCTTCCAGCATCGACATCACCGTCTGGTACGTGCCGTGCGGACCGTCGATCCGCGGCAGGTAATCGAAGGCCCAGTCGTTGTCTTCCCGTGCGGCATCGCCCCACCAGGCTTTGAGCAGGCTGACGGTATACGCGTCGGCGTTGGCCCAGAAGCCCTTTTGGTTCTTCGGCCCGACGGCCTCGACGTACTCGCGCAAGGTGTCGTGGACGCCGGCACTGGGCATCGGCAGGTAGCCGGGCAGCAGGTTGAACAGCGTCGGGATGTCGGTTGAGCCCTGGATTGTGGCGTGGCCGCGCAGCGCCATGATGCCGCTGCCCGGGCGCCCGACGTTGCCCAGCAAGAGCTGCAAAATCGTTGCGGTGCGGATGAATTGGGCACCAAGCGTATGTTGGGTCCAGCCGACGGCATAGGCGAAGCAGGTGGTGCGGTCGCGACCGGAGTTCTCGACGATGGCGCGGGCCAGGTATTCGAAGTCACGGATGCTGATGCCGCAGACGTCACGCACCATCTCGGGTGTGTAACGGGCGTAGTGCCGCTTGAGGATTTGGAACGCGGTCTGCGGATCCTGCAGTGTCTCGTCGCGCAGCACCCGGGCATGCGGCAGCGGTGGGCCACCGCTGCCGTGCAGATCGCCCGCGGCACGGCCCGAGGCGCTGGCGCCGTGTTCGTGGTCGGCGTCCTGCTCTGCGTCCCGTTCTGCGTAAGCCCACGTCGACGGGTCGTACTGTCCGGTCTCCGGATCGAAGCCGGAGAACAGCCCGCCCAAATCCTCGGCGTCCCGGTAGTTTTCGTTGATCAACGTCGCCGCGTTGGTGTAGGCCAGCACGTATTCCCTGAACCACAGGTCATGGGTGAGCACGTGGTTGATGAGCGCGCCCAGGAGTACCACGTCGGATCCCGCGCGAATCGGAATGTGCTTGTCGCACACCGCCGAAGTACGGGTGAACCGCGGGTCGACGTGAATCACCTTGGCGCCCTTGGCTCGCGCCTCCTCGACCCACTGGAAGCCGACCGGATGGCACTCGGCCATGTTGGAGCCCTGGATGACGATGCAGTCCGAGTTGGCCATGTCTTGCAGTGATTGGGTGGCGCCGCCGCGCCCGAAGGAGGTTCCCAGACCGGGAACCGTGGCGGAGTGTCAAATACGGGCTTGGTTCTCGATTTGGATGGCGCCCGCGGCGGTGAAGAGTTTTTTGATGACGTAGTTCTCTTCGTTGTCCAGCGTCGCACCGCCCAGCGCGGCGATCTTCATGGTGCGCCGCAGCGGATGGCCCTTCTTGTCGATGTCCTGCCAGGCATGGCGGCGGGCTTCGACGAAGCGGTCGGCCACCATGTCGATCGCGGTGTCGAGGTCCAGTGATTGCCATTCGGTGGACCGGGGGGCGCGGTAGAGCATCTTGATTTGCCGCCCCGGCGAGTTGACCAGCTGCTCGCTGGCCGAGCCCTTGGGGCACAGTCGGCCGCGGGATATCGGCGAATCGGGATCTCCCTCGATCTGGACGACCCTCTCATCCTTGACATAGACCCGCTGCCCGCAACCGACCGCGCAGTACGGGCAGATGCTTTGCACCACGCGATCGGCCGTCGACGTGCGTGGGGCAATGGCACGAGTCTGCTTGGAGGTGACGGCCGGTCCGCGGCCGAGCACGTCCCCTGAGCGCATTTGACGGATGACGGGCCATTCCAGGAAAAGTCGCGGGATTGCCATGGCACGAGCCTAGTGGTGATCGCAAGCGCGGCACAGCCGCGCGCCGCGGGTCGCCACCATGGGGTCTAGTGGTGATCGCAAGCGCGGCACAGCCGCGCGCCGCGGGTCGCCACCAGGAGGCCTAGTGGTGATCGCGCGCTGAGGCGTTGGAGTTAGGCACGGTTATTCGGGCGGCGTTTGATGCGCGACTCTGCAACAGTGGCGCCGAGCCTGCGAACGCGGCTGACAAATTGCCGGCAGGCCCGCCGTGGACGCAGGCTGGACGCCGGATTCGGCGACCGACCGGTTTGCGCTTCCGTAGGTGAGTGAGTACTCTCTCACCACATGGCCCCGTCAGGACGTGACCGGCTGCTGGCTGCAGCGCTCAAGCTTTTCGCCGCGAAGGGCTATGCGGCGGCGTCGGTGGCTGACATCCAGCGGGCGTCCGGCCTGGCTCCGGGATCGGGTGCGCTGTACAAGCACTTCTCCTCCAAGCGCGAATTGCTAGAGGCCGCAGTCGAGTACCGGATCGACAGCATCGTCTCGGCGCGCGAGCAGTACGACGCCGAGGAACCGGCCGGCGTCGAACAAGCGGTGCGCACGGCGGGCCGGCTGATCTGGAGCAACTTGAAACAAAGCGAGGATCTGCTGAAGGTCATGCTGCGCGAGCCGGACGAACTCGGCGACCTGGACGAGAAGACGTGGCAGGTCATCACCGACAACGCTTATCAGCGCTTCGCCGACGAATTGATCAAGTCCAATCGGGCCGGCCGCACCCGGATCCCCGACCCCGAGGCGACCGCCGCGGTCGCAATCGGGTCGCTGTCCTACGCCGCCACGCTGCAGGCGCTAACTGGCCGCTCGCCGGGCAATATCGACGACGATCGCTACTTCGAGGCCTGGGTCAACCAGACCATCAGCGTGCTGAGCCGTTACACCGTTAGAAACCAACCTATTTCAGGAGCAGAACTGTGACTTTCTCGCTACAACTGAGCGACGACGTGATCGAGGTCCGCGATTGGGTGCACCAGTTCGCCGCCGAAGTCGTCCGCCCCGCGGCGGCCGAATGGGACGAACGAGAAGAGACCCCCTGGCCCGTCATTCAGGAGGCCTCGAAGGTCGGCCTCTACTCGCCCGACTTCTTCGCGCAGCAAGCCGCCGAGGAGACCGGGCTGGGCATGCTGGTGGCATTCGAAGAGATGTTCTGGGGTGATGCCGGTATCGCGCTGTCCATCATGGGCACCGGCTTGGCCGCAGCGGCACTGGCGGGCAACGGAACTCCCGAACAGCTGGGTCGCTGGCTGCCCGAAATGTTCGGCACTGCAGGCGAACCCAAGCTCGGCGCGTTCTGCTCGTCCGAGCCCGACGCCGGTTCGGACGTCGGCGGCATCCGCACCCGCGCACGCTACGACGAGGCGTCCCGCGAGTGGGTGCTCAACGGCACCAAGACATGGGCGACCAACGGCGGTATTGCCAACGTGCACATCGTGGTGGCCTCGGTGTATCCAGAACTGGGCACCCGCGGCCAGGCGTCGTTCGTCATCGGGCCGGATACCAAAGGGCTGGCTCAAGGGCAGAAATTCAAGAAGCACGGGATCCGCGCGTCGCACACCGCCGAGGTGGTGCTCGACAACGTCCGGGTACCCGAAGACGCCATCCTCGGCGGCCGCGAGAAGTTCGAAGCGCGTATCGCTCGGGTCAAGTCCGGCGCCTCGGCGGGCGGGCAGGCCGCGATGAAGACCTTCGAGCGCACCCGGCCGACCGTCGGAGCAATGGCCGTCGGCGTAGCGCGGGCCGCATACGAGTACGCCCTCGAATACGCCTGCCAGCGTGAGCAATTCGGTCGCAAGATCGGTGAATTCCAGGCGGTCGCGTTCAAGTTGGCGGACATGAAGAGCCGCATTGACGCGGCGCGGTTGCTGGTCTGGCGCGCCGGCTGGATGGCGCGCAACAACCAGAACTTCGAATCCGCGGAGGGCTCGATGGCCAAGCTGGCGGCGAGCGAGACAGCGGTCTATGTCACCGACGAGGCCATCCAGATCCTCGGCGGCAACGGTTACACCAGGGATTACCCGGTGGAGCGGATGCACCGCGACGCAAAGATCTTCACGATCTTCGAGGGCACTAGCGAGATTCAGCGGCTGGTGATTTCGCGTGCGCTGACCGGGCTGCCGATCCGGTAGCTACGCGCCGCGAACAACCTATCGGACGGCCAGCTGCAACCGGTCCAAGCGTCTGACCAGGATGCTGGGTAACCACTGGCCAACTTCAGTCGGCTCGATCCAACGAGTGGATTTCAACAGCATTTCCAACACGATCCGCGCCTCTAACCGCGCCAACGCTGCTCCCACACAGAAGTGCACGCCCTTGCCGAAGGCTAAATGGCCTTTGGCGCTGGTCCGGTCGAGGCGGAAGTCGTTTGGCGCCTCGAAGTGCGCCGGATCGCGGTTGGCCGCGCCCCACATCAGCAGCAGGTGGGAATTGGCGGGCAGTTCGACCCCGGCCAGCGTTGTGTCGCGCCACACGTGGCGGTAATGCCCACGAAACGGCGGCTCAAAGCGCAGCGTCTCCTCGATGAAGGCTCCCAACATTTCCGGGTGTTCGCGGATTTGGGCTTGTATCTCAGGACGATCCGCGAGGATCCAGGCCGCGCTACCCAACAGCGACGCGGTCGATTCTCCTGCCGCGCTGAACAAGGTGAGCATGATCCCAAGAGCCGGGAGCTGCTCCAGATCACCCGATGCGTAGCGCGCTGCCAGATCAGCAATCAGTCCGTTTTCGGCACCAGCGCTTGCCTTTTCGAAATGCTCCATGACATATGCCGATAGCTCGATCGCGGCCATTCCGACCGCTTCGAGCTGTTCGGGGGTGACTATTCCGTCGAGCAACGTAGTCGTGGCGTAGCCGAGCCGAATCAGTCTGTCGACATCATCGTGCGGTAGACCCAGCAACTTGGCCACGACCATCATCGGAAGCCGGTTTGCCATGGCACTCATCCACTCGAGCTGAGCATCATGCAGATTCTCTTGCCACAAGCGTTCGGCGGTCTGGGCGGCGAATTCCTCGATGATCCGCACCCGCTTAGCCGACAAGTGCGGTAACAGAATCTTGCGGTGGACGGCGTGCACCGGATCATCCGCAGTCGCCAGAACTTGAGCGGGACCGCCGAGGGGTCCCATGTCGAAAGCGGTGACGCTGCCGTCAGGGCGGAAGACCATGGTCGCGGTGAGGTTCGACGAAAAGTCATCGACGCGTTCGACGGCCTCCAGCACCGCATCCCAACCGCACACCGCGTAAAACACTGAATCGCCAACGCGTTGCACCGGCGATTCCGAGCGCATGCGGTCATAGAGCGGGTATGGATCCTGAATCGCGTCGAGGCTGAAGAGCTGGATCGGGTCGTCTAGGACCGTCATACGTCCCACGCTGGGGCCGATCACGGGCTGCGTCAACGACATCCGGCAAAGTTGAGAGACACCGCGAACCGCACGCAGCATTGGCCGAAACTGCCCACCCCCCACACCAGCGGATTAGCGTGAGAAAGAATTGTCCTTATGTCTCAGGATGAGAGAAAAATTTCAGCGCCACCGTCGGCATGAAGGAGACTGTGATGCCACGCAATGACTGGTTGGTGGGACAGGACCGCCGAGACGCGGCCGCAGAGCGCATCTACGCCGCGGCTGCCGATCTCATCTCTCGGCGGGGGTATGAGGGGTTCACCATCGAGGCCTTGGCGGCCGAGGTGCACTGCTCCCCCGCGACGATCTACCGTCATGCCGGCGGCAAGGCCGCGATCCGCGATGCCGTCGTCGCGATCCAATCGGTTCGCATCGTGGAAACGGCTCGCGAGGCGATCAAGGACCTCACAGGTCCGGATCGAGTAGTCACTGCCACCATCGTGGCTCTGCAGAGTTTGCAGGCTGATCCCCTCGCCCAGCTCATGCGCTCAATGCACACGACTCCCGTGAGCGACTGGATTACCACTTCGCGCATCGTTACCGGCTTTGCCGCCGAGATGCTCGGTCAGGACGACCCCGACCCTCTCGCCGCACAGTGGCTCATCCGCGTCTTCCTGGCACTGTGGTGCTGGCCCGTCAAAGACCGAGCCATGGAACGCACCATGCTGCAACGATTCCTGGTACTGGGATAAGCCTGCCCATTGACAGCTTTACGTTACATGATGTAACGATATTGCCATGCCTGCGCCCGCTTCGGTCCGCCGCGGTCGTCCGCGCGACCCCCGCACGGAGCGCGACATCATGGGCGCCACCCGCCGGCTGCTTGCCCGCGACGGCTACGACCAGGTGACCATCGACGCGATCGCCCGCGAGGCAGGGGTGAGCCGGCCTACCGTCTACCGTCGCTGGCCGTCCAAGGCGCACGTGGTTTTCGATGCGGCATTCGGTCAGCCACCGAATGCCGCGCTGGTCGAAAACTCTCAGAACTTCGAAGCCGATCTTCTGGTGTTTGTCCGCGGGGTGCTGCGGTTCTGGCGCGAACCCGTGGTCGAGGCCGCCGCGCTCGGCATTCTCGCCGAACGCCACCGCGACCGGGAACTGCATATCCGCACCCAGCAACTGCTCGACGAGCGCATGCTCACCGAATTCGGGGCGCTGGTGCGCAGCGGCGTCGACCAAGGTCTGGTGCGCCCCGACGTGGACGTCGACATGCTGTACCAGGTCCTCGTCGGCACCGCCTTCTATGCCGCGCAAGTCCAGCAACACGAGGATGTCGACGTCCTTGCGGAACGCTTGTGCGCCTTGGTGATTCGAGGCGCAGGGAAACGAGAGTGAGAAATAGATGACAACCGAATTATCCGAAGCCTTTAACGGCCTGCTGGACGAGGTACGCGCCATCGAGCAGAAGCTACTCGCCGCCGACCCGCCGTTGGATGAGCCCGACGTCCTCGACGGCTACCGCCTGGCGTTCAGCGTGTTGCGCGTCGCCGTCGACACCTACGTCTGGGGCGACAAAGACAACCCCATCCTGGTCGACGTGATTGGCCCGTACCTGAAATGGGGAGGGGACAACTCGGATGCCTTCTATCAAGTCGCTCCCGTCGACCCCAACCGCACCTACCGGGTGACCGGAAACCGCGGCGACGCCGTCTACCTGTCGCTGACGGTCTACGGCGGACCCGACGACGGCCGCTACAGCAACCGGATCGTCGGCACGATCAACGACCGCGACCTCGAGTTCGACGACGACGGCAACTTCGAGTTCACGCTCAGCCCCGAACCGCATCCCGGAACCTGGCTCAAACTCGACCCCGACGCCGTACACGCGCTGACCCGTGACTATCTCACCGAGCCGGCCACCGGACGCCGCACACAATGGAAGATCGAGGCGGTCGACCCGCCTGCGCGCAAGATGGACAGTCCCGACGACCTGGCTCGGCGGTTCCGCGCCGCACGCACCTGGCTGCGCGAGCAGATGTCGTTCCTGCCGACCCGAGTCCAGCCGGCCAACCAGATTGCCGAGCCCTTCCCGGTTCCGCAGCACGCCTACGGTTGGTCGGCGGCCGACGCCGCCTACGCCATGGGTGCCTACGACCTGAAGCCGGAGCAGGCCCTGGTGATCGACGGCACGTCGCCGGAATGCGTGTTCTGGAACCTGTGTCTGTGGAACCCCTTCCTGCACACCTACGACTACACGTACGAACGCGTCACGATCAACGGGGCGCATGTGGAGTACGAGTCAGACGGGTCGTGGCGAATTGTGGTCAGCGACAAGGACCCGGGGCACCCCAACTGGGTGTCCACCGCAGGGCGGGCCCGCGGACTGATCTGGTTGCGCTGGTTCCTGCCCGAAGACACACCGGCGCGGCCCACCTGCCGGGTCGTCGACCTGGCGGACGTCAGGTCATGATCGATCGCCCCGCCCCGATCAGGCTGGCGGATCTGGCCGATCCCGTCTATCCGGCTGCGGCGCAACCGATCCGGGACGGCCTGGCGGCATACGGCGCGACCCTGCGGCTGCAACCCGAGGAGATCCTTGCCGCGGCCGAACAACGTACCGGCCTGAACAACTGGGGCGATCCGGCATTTCGGGAACGGCTTGACGTGTTGTGCACCGCGCTGCGCGACGAGGCGGGGTTGTCCGACACCGGCGTCGCAGTGGCCTATGAGCAGGTGGTGCAGAACCTGGTCAATCGGCTGCGGCTGGAGGCGCTGATCGCCGAACACCCGGAGATCGAGAACCTCCCGGTCGAACGACCGATCATCATCTGCGGACTGCCACGCACCGGCACCACGCACCTGCACAACATGCTGGCCGCCGACCCGTCGCTGCGGCATCTGCCCTACTGGGAGAGCCTGGAACCGTTCCCGTCGCCCGACGAGGCTGACGACGAGCAGCCGCGCCGGGACCGGTGCGCGACGGCACTGGAACTGACCAACATGTCGATGCCGGAGTTCAAGCGCATGCATGACATGACGGTCGAGCATGCGCACGAAGAGATTCAGCTGTTTGCCAACGACATCTCGGGCATGCTGCTCGAAACCGTCTATCACATACCGAGTTTCGCCGCCCATTACAAGGCACATGACCAAGGGCCGAGCTATGCCTACCTCAAGCGCATGCTGCAAGCGATGCAATGGTTACGCGGTGGGACCCGTTGGGTGCTCAAGTCGCCGCAGCACCTGGAGCAGTTCCCGACTCTGCTGGCCACCTTCCCCGACGCGACATTCGTTCTCACACACCGCGATCCGGTGGAGGTGACGTTGTCGATGGCGACCATGATCTGCTATTCGTCGCGGATGGCGATGGCGCGGCCGGACCCGGTGAAGATCGCACGCTATTGGTTCGACCGAGCCGAGGACCTGTTGAACGCGTGCCTGCGCGACCGCGACGTGTTGCCGCCCGATCAGTCGATCGACGTCCGGTTCACCGACTTCATGGCCGACGAGGAAGGCACCATCGCGCGGATCTACCAGCTCGCCGGCCAGCCGTTCGACGACTCGGTGCGCAAGGCCATGGCCGAATTCCGCGCCGAGCACCCCCGTGGCCGCTACGGCGGAGTGCTCTATAACGCCGAGGACCTGGGGCTGGATCGTGACGAGATCGCCACCCGACTTGCCGCGTACCGCCGGCGATTCATCGACGACGCCGCATGAGACCGCTCGCCGAACCACGATATTCGATCGCGCTGCATTTTCGCCGCGCCAGGCGAGTGCCGCAGGTGTCTCAGTGAATCGGCCGTTAGCTTTCGGAGTGAAGCCACGGCTTTCGGTGTGAACCAATGGCTTTCGGAGTGAAGCCTGGGCGGGATCTGAACGATTTTGCCGCCGTAGCGTCACACGCGACGCCAACACTTCACACCCAGCGCCAACGCTTCACACCTCCGCGCCGGGTTCACCTTCCTCAGTCCACCAGCCCTCGAAGGGCTTCTATTAGCTTGACCCGCTCAGCCGGTGTGGCCGCCATGGGTGCCACGGTCAGGGTGGTCACCCCCGACTCGCGGAACGCCGCCACCCGGTCCCGGACGAATCCGGGCGGTCCGATCAGATTGACGTCGCGCACCAGTTCGTCGGGCACTACCTTGGCGGCGCCGTCCTTGTCGCCGGCCAGATAAAGCTCTTGAATGCGGTCGGCTTGCGGGCCGTAGCCGTATCGGGTGGCCAGCGTGTGGTAGAAGTTCTTGCCCTTGGCACCCATGCCACCGATGTAGAGCGCCAGGTGCGGCTTGACGAATTCGCGCAGCGGCTCGACGTTTTCGCCGATTGCCAGTACCGGACCGGCATAGACCTCGAGCTCACCCAACGAGGGATCACGCTTGGCTTGGCCGGCGGCCAGCGCCGCGCCCCACACGTCGTGCGCCTTCTCCGGCAAATAGAAGATCGGTTGCCAGCCTTCGGCGAGCTCGGCGGCGAGCTCGACGTTCTTGGGACCCAGCGCGGCCACCAAGATCGGGATACGTTCCCGCACAGGCTGATTGATGAGCTTGAGCGGTTTACCCAACCCCGTACCCTGCTCGGCGGGCAAGGGGATGGTGTAATGCTTGCCGCGGTGTTGCAGGGTCTCCCGGCGCCACACCTGACGGCAGATCTCGATGACTTCGCGAGTACGACCAATCGGGGCGTCGTAGGGCACACCGTGAAATCCTTCGATCACCTGCGGACCCGAAGCGCCCAGGCCCAGGGTGAAGCGGCCGTCGGAGACGTAGTCGAGGCCCGCGGCGGTCATCGCCGTCAGGGTGGGGGTACGGGTATAGAGCTGCAGGATGCCGGAGGCCAGCTCAACCCGCTCGGTGCTGGCCGCCAGGTATCCCAGCGCGCTCACCGCGTCGAACGAATACGCCTCGGGGACAAAGACAATGTCCAGGCCGGCGCGTTCGAGGTCGGCCACTTCGGCGGCCACCTCCTTGAAGCCGCCCGCGTAGTTGATGCCCAGTCCGATCCGCATGGTCAGCGCTGTCCCGCGTTGGCGAGTTCGAGGGCTTCGCGTTGGATGCGGTCGAACTGTGCGCCCATCGCCTCCGACAACGCGGTGGCACCGGACAGTGGGCGCACCATCACCATGAAGTCGTCGATCAGACCGTCGCCGTTGAAGTGCAGGAAGTCGCTGCCGGTGATCTTCTTTCCTGCGACTGTGGTCTCGAACACGAGGGCGTGGTTGTTGCCGTCATGGATTTCCCGGATGTAGCGAAAGTCCTCGAAGACCCGCAGCACGCCGCGCAGGAGCGCAGCGGTTATCGGCTTGCCGACGTACGGCTTGAATGCGATCGGGCTGGTGAAGACGACGTCGTCGGCGAGCATCGCCTGGATCGCCGCCTCGTCACGGTCTTCGACTGCTTTACGGAAGGGATGTTTAGCGCTCACGAGAATCGACGGTAAATGCTCTCGGGACGTATGTCTATGCGGAAATAATCACTTTTTTGAATAATCTGGTTGTTGTATGATCCGGCTATGTCGCTGCGGGATGCCGTCTTGGCCGCACTCCTCGAAGGCGAATCTTCCGGATACGACCTGGCCAAAGACTTCGACGCCTCGGTGGCGAACTTCTGGATGGCAACCCCCCAGCAGTTGTATCGCGAACTCGAGCGGCTGGCCGAGCAGGGACTGATCGAGGCGCGTGTGGTTCACCAGGAACGCCGGCCCAACAAGCGGATGTATTCGTTGACGGAGTCCGGCCGCGAGGCGATCCGCCACTTCACCGCCCGAGCGCCGAAACCCCCGGTGATCCGCGATGAGCTGCTGGTCAAGGTGCAGGCATCCGACGCCGGTGACACGCATGCCGTGCGGGACTTCATTGCCGAGCGATTGCGCTGGGCCACAGGCAAACTGGAACGCTACGAGCGCTTGCGGGCGCGGATCCTCGCCGGCCGTACCGAGCAGGATTATCTTGTCGACGCCGAACGTGTCGGGCCCTATTTGACCTTGCTGCGTGGAATCTCGTTCGAGCAAGAGAACATTCGATGGGCCGAGCACGCTCTGTCGGTGATCGAACGCCGTTTGGCGGCGGCGCGTCGATAGCACGCCGGCTTAGGCGAAACATGGAGCTGCCGATCCCGCTTTCCGTTGAATGCTCGGCTTCTCCGATAGCTCGGTGCACCATTCGCCACACCGGTCACTCCTGTCGTCGGAGGAGAGACTTGTGTCTGTTTGCCCACCTCTGAGCGACAAATTGGCTTGCCGCGCAACCGTTGTCGCTCCGAGGCGGGCAACAGACATACACCGGAAATTTACTGGGAAATGGGGCTCACGACCAACACGCGGACCAACCGGGTCAGCGCCACAGCAAGGCCGCTCGCACCGCCGCCATAGCTGCGAGACATGATGGCCAGATGAACGCCGACATCCGTGTGCTCGACGGCGAGGACGACCTGATCGCCGCGGCCAACTTGTTCCGCACCGCCATGGTCGGCTTCCCGCCGTTGTCGAACCTGCCGCCCGGCCAGATCAGCAAGTTGCTCGAACCCGGCCGTACCCTCGGGGCATTCGTCGATGGCCAGTTCGTCGGCACCGCCGATGCCGTCTCGTGCGGACTGACACTGCCCGGCGGAACCGTCGTCAACCACGCCGCCGTGACCCACATCGGGGTACTGCCGTCGTTCACCCGAAAAGGTATTGCCACCGAGCTGGTGCGTCATCAGCTGCGCGACATCGCCGCGCGCGGTGAGGTGGTCGCAACACTGCGGGCCTCCGAGGCGACGATCTACGAGCGCTACGGCTATGGAGTGGCGAGTTCATGCCAAAGCGTCGAGGTACAGACGGCACGGGCTGCCCTTCGTCCAGGGGTCGGCTCCGGTGGGCCGGTGCGGCTGCTGAACCCGAACGACGCGTGGGACATACTGCCGAAGATCTATGCCGACAATCGGCCGACGCGGCCCGGAACCGTCGACCGCACGCCGCTGTGGTGGGAGGGCCTGCGGCTGCGAAGCGAATCATCTACTCAGCCTTCGTATATCGCCGTGCACGGTGAGCCGGGCGTCGAGTCGGGTTTCGCCCGGTACCGGCCCGTCGACACCGAGCAGTGGTTCATCAGTGAGCAGCGCACCATCGTCGTCGAAGACTTCTTCGCGCCGACTACCGATGCCTACCTCGGGCTGTTGCGTTTTCTGTTCGGGCTGGATCTCGTTGACCGCGTGATGTTCTGGATGCTCCCACTCGACGATCCGCTGCCGTTGCTGCTAGTGGATCGGCGGGCGGTGAAAGTCCGCGCGGTCTACGACGAAACGTGGCTGCGGATCGTCGACGTCCAGCAAGCGCTGGGTGCGCGCGGATATGCCGATGCTGGTTCCGTCACCGTCGAGGTGAATGACACTTTGCTACAGAGCAATTCGGCCACCTTCACCGTTACCGGCGATGGGCCCGAGCCCACCAACCGGCCCGCCCAGGTACGGGTCGGCGTAGCGGGGCTTGGCACCGTGCTGCTCGGCGGTGCGACCTGGCGCAGTCTCGCGATTGCCGGATTGGTGGAAGCTGCGGATCCCGCGGCGCTCGCGACGGCTGATCGGCTGTTCGCCGTGCCTGAGGCGCCGTACGCCGGCTTCTTCTTCTAGGGGCCGACGCGAGATCGGCATTGTCGGTGCAGGGATATGCGGGCTTGCCGCCGCCTATGAGCTGTCCCGCCGCGGAGAGCAGGTGGTTGTCTTCGAGCGCGGTGAGCCGTTTGCCGAGCAATCCAAGGGATTGGCAAGGATCTTCCGTATCGCACATCGGCGTCCGCCGCTCTGCCGGCTTGCGCTGCGGGCACACAGCGGCTGGCAGCGTTGGGAATCAGAGTTCGGCGGACGCAGACTGCTTGGCTCCGAAGGATTTATCGCCGCCGGCCCCAGCGACGACGTCGCGGCGGCGATGGCCGACGCGGGTGCCGAGTTCTTGCGAGTCGACCGGTCCGCGACCGGCTCGGTGAGCTGCTGGCGCAGGCCGTGCTAGACGACGATGTGCCTGAGGATCTGATACTGAGCTGACACGTCGGCTCATCCTCCGGCCGGCGGCTGTGCGACAACGGTCGGCTTGAACCCGTATTTGGGAGCGGCGAACGGCACCGGTGCCCCACGTCCGCCACCCAGCAACGGCATCCCGTTGATCGCGTTGCTGGCGGGTTCGCCGGCCGCGGGGAGGCCGTTGAGCGTCACCAGAGGTGTGGTCGGCGGCGGCGCGGCGCCGGCCCACGCTGACGGAACAGACAGTCCGCCAACCGAAATCGCCCTGCCGACTCCTGCCGCGGCATTGCCCATGACGTTCGGGACGGCATTCGGCGCGGCCGCGATCGCCGGGGCAGCCTCCGCTGCCGCCTTCGCCGCCTGCGGCAGCAGGGCCTGGCTGAGGCCTTGGATGTCTTTGAACGAGGTCGTGAAAAGGCGTACCGGCGAGATCAATCTGATGAACGCGTCGAACGGGGTGCTTGCGCTCAATGTCGACGATCCGGTCAGCCCCCTCAGTAGATCGCCCAACACACCATCCACGACGATCCCGCTGCCGCTGGAGGTAAGGCTCAAGCCGAGCGGGTTCAGCGCAGCAGTGCTACCGGTCGTTCCGGGCGGCGTACTCGTCATGCCGGCCAGACTCTGTAGCGCGGCCGGAATCGCTTTCAGGCTATCGGCATTGAGACCCGTGCTCGTTGCGACAGCTTGGCCGACGGCAGCGGCCTGGCCGGCCAACCCGGCTGGGTTGGTAGCCTGCGCTGTCGGGCTGAACGGCGTCAACGTCGACGCCGTCGCCGATGTCCCGGCGTATCCGTACATCGCGGCCGCGTCCTGAGCCCACATTTCGGCGTATTGAGCCTCGGTGGCCGCGATTGCCGCGGTGTTTTGACCCAGGAAGTTCGTCGCAAGCAATGCCATCAACAAGGCGCGGTTGGCCGCGATCTCCGGCGGTGGAACGGTTTGGGCGAACGCCGCCTCATAGGCGCCCGCCGCCGCCGCGGCCTGGCCGGCGACCTCATCAGCCTGCCCGGCGGTGCCGGAGAGCCACGCCAGCTGTGGAAAGGTCGCTGCGGCCATGGATGCCGCGGATGGACCCTGCCACGGCCCGTCGGTCAAGCCATTGATCAGCGACGCGTAGGAGGACGCTGTGGTGTGCAACTCGCTGGCCAACGCCTTCCAAGCCGCCGCGGCGGCCAGCATCGGGCCTGAGCCCGGACCCGAGTACATCAGCGCGGAGTTGATCTCCGGCGGCAATAGCCCGAAGTCGACCATGATTGGCCTACCTAAGCCACCGCGGTCGCGTTCGCGGCCTCGGTGGCCGCATAGGAACCGGCACTGATGCCAAGGGTGGTCGCCAATTGCTCGCGGACCGTCGCGGCCTGGGCGCTGATCTCTTGGTAAAGCCGCGCGTGCGAAGCGAACTGCGCAGCGGTGAGAATCGACACCACGTCGGCAGCAGCCGGAACTACTCCGGTCGTGGGGGCTGCGGCGGCCGCGTTTTCGGCCCCGACCGATGCGTTGAGAGCCTGCATTTCCGCAGCGACCAGGGCGAGCATCTGCGGCTCTGCGATGACCATCGACATGTTGCTCCTCAAAAACACTCTTCATCAACGGCTTTCAGTGACCGCGCTGTCACTCCAACCACCTGCGAGGGTAGGTCAGGCAAGTGCGGGCATGACAACCTCCCGCGCCCTAATTCACTGCGTTGTCGATAACTGTTCATTTTGCTGCGTTGTACGGGTCGGCCGTCAAAGATGTTGTGAATTAATATGTTTGGAATTTGATATGAGTGTTGCATCGTTGCCGCGGGGCGTAGCGGCCTTGACATCCGCCGCCCGACTGATCCCCAATGGAGGCTGCGAATACCTAAACATGCACTGCCACAAGCGATCTCATCTCGGAGCGTACCGCGTGAACCCGCAGGTTTCGCGCGAGTTCATCTCATATATGACACACATATGTTGCGGCTGGCGTTCAGGCCGCCGCCGGCGGTCCGAACCACGTGGCAAGCGCGTCGACCAACCCGTGGCCACGGTCGTCTCCCGTCCAGGCCACATATCCGTCGGGCCGGATCAGCACGGCGGCGGGGGCGGCGACCACGCCAACTACCGGAATCTCAAGAGGCTCAACAAGTTTCACGTCGAACAAGCGAACACGCGCGGCCCAGGCCCCTATGTCGAGGCCGCCGGGGTCACCGAAGTTGAGTAACACCGGCTTGGCGTCGCGCAGCAGCGGGTAGACCCGCGTCGGGCCGTCGCGGGTGACCAGGTCGACATCGGGCATGCGGCGACCGAGCAGCGGGTGTCCCTCGCCGAGGTCGTAACGAATGCCCAGACCGGACATCATCGCCGCGACGTGCTTGCGCGGCTCGTCCATGCCGAGCAGCTCGGCAACCACGTCGCGCATCGCGTGCGTACGATCATCGGCGCCCAGCAGCGCCATCTGCGCCATAGCGTTACGCAGCACCCGCGCGGCCACCGGGTGTCGTTCGGCATGGTAGCTGTCCAACAGGCTGTCGGGCGATATCCGTTTGACCACCTGGGCCAGTTTCCATCCCAGGTTCACCGCGTCCTGCACACCGGTGTTGAGGCCCTGTCCACCTACCGGGTGGTGCACATGGGCGGCGTCGCCGGCAAGCAGGATCCTTCTGTCGCGATAGGACGCGGCCTGTCGCGCTGCATCGGTGAACCTGGAAATCCAAGCGGGCCTGTGGATCCCGTAATCCTTGCCGTAGACGGTGGTCAGCGCCTCGCTGAGCTCGGCCAGGGTGGGCTCGCCGCCGGTTCGCGGGTGCAGCTCGGTCACCATGAGCCGCACCGAGTCGCTGTCCTCCACGAGGCTCATCGAATGCACGCCGAGGGCGTCGCGGCGAATGCCCCATTCCGGCGGTTCGTCGGTATCGAAGTCCATCTGGACTTCGGCGAGCAGATAGCTCGTCGTCGGATCCCAACCCGGAAACTCGATGCCGGCTGCTTTACGGACCAGGCTGCGTCCTCCATCGCAGCCAACCAGATATTCCGCGCGCAGCAACCGGCCGTTGGCCAACGTGACGTCGACGCCGGTGGCGTCTTGGGCAACACCGGTCACCTGACATCCGTGATAGATCGGCACTTCCAGCTCCGCTACCCAGTCCGCCAGAATGCGCTCGATGTGTTCTTGCCACAACGCGAGCCCGTAGGGATGCCGGGTGGGAAAATCGCTGATATCCAAGCGAATTTGGGCGAATCCGGCGACCTGCGCCACCTTACCCTCGGACAGGAATCGGTCAGCGATTCCGCGTTGGTCGAGGATTTCGATGGTGCGCGAATGCAGGCCGCCCGCGCGCGAGCCGATCAATTCCTGGTCGGCCCGGCGCTCGACGACAGCGACGTCAACTCCCGCCAAGGCCAGCTCACCTGCCAGCATCAGGCCGGTCGGACCTCCGCCGGCGACAACCACCGCATGCACCGCGCCACCCCCATCGGTGTGAATTAGGTTTCCGCCGAGCGATTTTGCGGCATACCCCCGGTCTTGCGGCAAGCCCCCGGGTGCGCTATAGGTTGAAAGTGAGAGGCAAATCTTCTCCTTACCCGTTATCCCCACGCCGTTACGAGGCGTTCGTTGCAGAATGGGCAAATGCCGCTACACGCAGCGAAGGCTAGGAGTCGGGATGGCTGACATCACCATGTTGATCCTCGCTGAACATGAATGGTTCCGGGAACAGTTCGCCAGGCTGGACTATCTGCAGTCGCAGACACCCGTGGACCGCGCCGCACTCGAGCGGGTCTGGCGTCCACTGGCCGACAAGCTCGACGTACATGCGTACATCGAGGAAACCATTTTCTACCCGCAGCTGCTGAAGCGAGGCGCCAACGACCCCGAAGGGGAGACGCTCGACGCCATCGGCGATCACAACGACATTCGCGACGGGGTTCGCGCCGCCAACGCCAGCCCGATCGGTAGCGAGCAGTGGTGGGCGGCGGTCGGCCGCACCCGGCTGGCCAACGACGAGCACATGGCCGAGGAAGAACGCGAAGGATTGTCAGACTTCCGCCGGCATGCCCCAATCGGTCTGCGCGAAGCGCTCGGGCGCCAATACAGCGCGCTCACGGCTCAGCATCCCACCGCGGAAGGGCTGCCGATCACCGACCGAGATCCCGAACGGTACGTGGAGCAGGTCGAGGGTGCCCAGCATCGAGAGCGCACCGATTTTTCGCTTCGCATCGGCAGCCTCAAGGGAAAGTGATCTGCGGTTGCGTGGGCAGCCTCATCACACCAGCCACTCCGCTACCAAAAAGCAGGCTATGTTGCGTTTTGCAATGCGATACCGCCGACGCTATCAGCAGACTCTCGCTCTCCCAAAGCGTCTCGCCGTTCGTCGCGTGGTTAACTGCGACGGTGGGCAGGGAACAAGGGCTGGCGCGCCGCTTCTTCGATCGATTCGAGCCCGTGCATGCGGTGACCTACTTCGCGCCGGAGGCGCGGGCCGCATTCGACGAGCTGGGGTATCGCGGGTTCTGGATGGGCTATTTCGCGGCCCGGTCTGCGCCGTTGGGTCGGGCGCCAACCGAGGTGGTGACGGCGATCTTCTACAACTTCGCGCCCGAACGGGTCGCGAAGGCCCTGCCAGCGGCGTGGCAGATCGCGGCCCCGGACGAGGCGTTGCGCGCCCGTCGGGATGGAGCCGTTGCGGCACTGCGTCGCTACGGTCTTGAAGCTGACGAAAACGTCCGTGTGGCAGCGGAATTGGCCGGGAAGGCAGCGCTCGGCGCGCCGCTGGACGGAAGACCGCTGTTCGCCGCGAATCTGGCGCTGCCTTGGCCGGATGATCCCCTGGCTGCGTTGTGGCACGCCACGACGTTGCTGCGCGAGCAGCGGGGCGACGGGCACGTTGCGGTACTGACCGCTACGGGTGTTTCCGGTCGGGAATCCAACGTGTTGCATGCGGCGGCGGGCCGCGTGCCGCGCGACTACATCGCCCGCACCCGTGATTACGACGAGGCAGCCTGGCGTCACCACGAGCAGCGGCTGATCGAACGCGGCCTGCTCACTGACGACGGCGCCCTGACACCGGCGGGCCACGCGTTGAAGGACGACATCGAAGCAAAAACCGACTTGCTCGCCTTATCGGCGTTGGACGCGCTCAGCGACGACGAAGTGGAAGCCTTGTTCCAGGCTTTGACTCCGATCACCCGTGCCGTGGTCGCCGGCGGGGACGTACCCGATGTCACCCCGATGGCTGTGCGCCGTCACGAATTGCAGGACGACAGTGCACATTTGGTCGAAGCTACGGCATGACTGGGAGGATGAGCCCATGACAGTGCACTGGGATTCGGTAGCTGCGCTCGACCGTGAGCCCGTTGCCGGCTCGATAGCCACCCTGGACAGTCTGGCCGTTGCCGGTTCGGTCGCGACGGCGAAGAGCGTCGCGGTTGCCGGGTCGGTGTCGACAGCGGCCAGTGCGGCGGTGGCCGGCTCGCTTGCGACCGCGGGCAGCGTTGCCGTCGCCGGCTCGGCGGCCACCGCAGGCAGCGTCGGGGTGATCGCCAGCGCATTGACCGCGCTATGTGTGGCCGTCCGGGAATGTGCGGCATGCCTGGCATGCGTCGGCTGCACCCGCTGCGTGGGCTGCATCGGCTGCGTGCGCTGCACCGACTGCGTGGGCTGCATCGGCTGCGTGAACTGCTCAGGATTGCGTAACGCCAAGGGCGCCAGGAACATTCGCGCTCAGCCCGCCGCGTGAGCGGGCAACCACCCGCCTACTGCCACGCGAAAACCGGCTGCTCGAGCTCGTCGACCGGGTCATGCCGCCCTTCGAGGCACAACCACCGCAGCTGCAGCAGCACTGCGCCCGTCGGCGCGTGAATCAAGTCGTTGCCCAACGGGATTTGCACCACCGGTCGCGAGCTCTCCGGGATGGCGATGAACCGCGGTGAATCCGGTCGCTGCAGTTGGTGCAGGCCCACCCGATAGACAGCCACTACCTCGTCGGGCGCGGGTTGCGGATTAAGTCGTCCGCCACCCCACAGCACCACCGGGGTGATGACATAGCCGGACCGGGTCGGATAGTCGTCGAGCAGCCCGAGCACGGCCGCATCGGACAGGCGGATGGCAACCTCCTCGTCCAGCTCCCGCAGCGCGGCGTCGACCACGGTTTCACCCGAGTCCACCCGCCCACCCGGCAGCGCCCATTGCGCGGCATGCGACGTGAGGCGAGATGCTCTGCGGCACAGGAGGAAAGCGGCACCGCCGGACACGTCGACCATGCGACCGTCCAGGCTTTCCGGGATTGGCCGCCCGTCGATCCATTCGTCGACCGGCGCCGGATCTACCCTGTCCTCGCCGACCTCGGAGTCGACCAACACGACCGCGACGGCCGCATGCCGCTTCGTCGGATCGGTAACGGTGCGGCGATCGTGGCTCGCCAAACGGTCACGAATCTGCTCGCGCAGCGCATTGTCGTAGGTGATCGGCACCCATCGACCATATGCAGGTGCGCTTACTCCCGCGGGCGCTACCCCACTCGGCGCCATATCCGAGCGGCGACGTCGATGTAGGCGACCCGCCGATGTGCCCGGTCGATGGCTCTCGCTACCGTCAATGGATACGTGACGGAGGTTTCTATGGCTGGGCAGATCCCGTTGGTCGATTACCTGGTGCTCGACGATGGCGAACCGCATCTGATCGCACAGGAATGTACGAATTGCGGGGCGCGGTTCTTCGACCGCCGCAATGCGTGCGCGGCGTGTTTTGCTACCGAGTTCAAGACCGTGCCGATCGCGACCGAGGGCACGGTGCGCACGTTTACAATCGTCACGTTCGCGGCGCCTGGAATACCCGTCCCCTTCGTGGCATCGGTGGTCGACTGCGACGGCACCCCGGTCCGCGCCAACCTGATCAACGTCCCACCCGATCCCGAGCATGTGCGCGACGGGATGAAAGTGCGGCTGGCCACCTACCCGATCGGCACCGACTCGGCGGGCACCGAGGCGATCGGTTTCGGTTTCGAGCCCGTCCCCTGATGCAGCACCGACCGGTTAAGGAGCACCGACGATGAGCGCTAGCGACGAGATTTGGATCCTGGGTATCCGGATGACCAAGTTCGGCAAGCATCCCGACCGTGACACCGTCGACCTGGCCGCCGAGGCCGCCACCGGCGCGCTCGCCGATGCCGGGCTGACGATGGCCGACATCGGGGTGCTGGCCGCCGGCAACCTGATGAATGCGAATGCCGGTCTCGGGCAACAGCTTCAGAAGCAAATCGGGCAGACGGGCATCCCGGTGTACAACGTGGCCAACGCGTGCGCGACCGGGGCCACCGCGCTGCGCACGGCGATCATGGCCGTCAAGGCCGGCGAGGTGGACTACGGCATGGCCGTCGGCGTGGAAAAGCTGTCCGGTGCGGGGCTGCTCGGGGCGGGCGGACGGGCGAAGGCCGACGCCGACGTCTGGGCGCCGAAGGGACGCTATGGTGCGGTCGCGCCCGTCGACGGCCGGATCGGCACCGAGTCCATGCCCGGCGTGTTCGCCCAGATCGGCACCGAGTACGGCCACAAGTACGGCGGCACCAGCTTCGAACTGTTCGCCAAGATCAGCGAGAAGAACCACGCCCACTCCACGCTGAATCCGCTTGCCGCCTATCAGAAGCGGTTCACCCTCGACCAGATCATGAACGACGTCATGATCGCCTACCCGAACACCCGGCCGATGTGTTCGGCCAACTGTGACGGTGCCGCCGCCGCCATTGTGTGCAATGGCGAGACGTTGAAATCGCTGTCGCTCGAGCAGCGTCGGCGTGCGGTCAAGGTATCGGCTTCGGTGTTGACCACCGACCCATACGAGGCGGGATGTCAAGTGCTGCCGAACGTCAACACGCTGACCCGCAACGCGGCCAAGACCGCGTACGAGCAGGCCGGCATCGGACCGAGCGATCTGGACCTGGTCGAGCTGCACGACTGCTTCGCCACGGCCGAGCTGGTGCACTACGACAATCTGATGCTGTGTGAGGAAGGCGGCGCCGCCGAGTTCTTCAACTCCGGCGCGACCTGGCGCGACGGGTCGACGCCGGTGAACGTGTCGGGCGGGCTGCAATCCAAGGGACATCCCATCGCGGCGACCGGGATCGCCAACATCTGGGAAATCTGCCACCATCTGCGCGGAGAAGCCGGCGATCGTCAGATCGACAATGCCAAAGTCGGGCTGGCCCACGTCATCGGCCTGGGCTCGGCGTGCGGCGTGCACATCCTGGAGAAGTCAGCGGCCTAGCACGGTTTCGCGGCGGGCGATTCGGGAGATCCTGATCCAAAGCGTCTGCAACCCCGGGGAGGTCTCGCGTGGATCAGCCAAGCAATGCCGGTTCGACGCCGCTGCCGAAGGACGCCCGGAAGGCGACCGAAGCGCAGCGTGACGAGGAAGAGCGGCTGGAGCACCAGGACGATGATCCCGACGCGCCGGGTTTGCACCAGTCTCGGCGTCAGCTCCCCGACGAGAGCACGCGGTAGCGTCACAGCCAGTTTCGAGACTCGTGCTGGAATCCGCTATCGCCGGCGCTATCGTTTTGCAAACTGCAACATGGCCTCTTTTCTGATGCCCGAGTGGCCGGTGTGACGAGATCGGCTAGAAATTGAGGCCGGAGAACATGACCCGACCAGGGTCGTACTTCTGCCGTACCGCGCTCAGCTGGGATAGGTTCGCGCCGAAGTAACGAGCCGGCGGCTGGTTCGGCTCGAGGTAGTTGACGTAGCCGCCGACCGAATACGGTTGCACCGCTTGGTGTGCCGTGTTGAGCCAGCCCGCCGCCGCCGACGGGTCACCGGATGTTTCGACATACCACTGCACCAGCGCGGACTGTCGCCGCCACGGAAAGGCGGTGGCGCCGGGCGCCACACTGGCCATGGCGCCGTCAAGCGCATGCATGATGGCCAACATGCGGCCCGCTCCGCGGGGAAAGGCGTCGACCGCCGATGCGATCCCCTTGGCCACCGCCGCGTTGACGGTGGGAAAAACATCCGAACCGCCCACATATCCGAGCGGCGATGGGTTGAGGTTCCCGACGGCCAGATACCTGACCAGGTCCAGGTAGCCGAACGTATGGTTCTCGGTACCCGTTGGCTGCAGCCCGACAGCTGAAATGATCGCGGCCGCAACGCTATTGCCCGAACCCGCCGGAGAGGTTGCAAGAATTCGGCAGTGTGTGCCCATCGGGTCGACGGTGGCGTCGGCAAGTGCCCAGCTGTTTCGGTCGGCGGTGCGCAGCCAGTTCTGCCAACCGACCAACACCTGCGCGAACGACTGCGGCGGAAAATTGAGGTTCACCACGTCAAGGTCCTTGGTGGCGAACGTGGCGAACGTCAGCGAGGTCGTCACCCCGAAGTTGCCGCCCCCGCCGCCGCGCAAACCCCAGAACAGGTCGGGGTTGCTGTTGGCGGATGCGGTGACCGCCTGACCACCGGGCAGCACCACCGACGCCGACGTCAACTGGTCACAAAGCAAGCCCGCGTGCCGGGAATTGGCTCCCATCCCCCCGCCCAACGCGTGTCCGGCGGTGCCGACCGAAGGGCAGGTGCCCGTCGGGATGCCGCGGCCCGCCCCGGCCAGCGCCTCATGCATCGCGTACAAACTGGTCGCAGGGCTCACGGTGACCTGCCCGCTGCCGGCGTCATAGTTGATTTCCCCGGGCAACTGACGGAGGTCGAGCACCATGGTTCCGTTCGCGGTAGAGGCGCCGGTGTAGGAGTGTCCACCGCTGCGCGGCGCGACCTTGAGGTTGTGGGCGCTAGCGAACGCCATCGCCTTTTGCACGTCGGCGGTCGATGTCGGAGTGACGATCGCGGCCGGCATCGAGTTGTTGTAGTTGGTGTTGAAAACCTGCTTGGCCGTGGCGAATTGGGGACCGTCCGGTAGCAATACCTTCCCGCCGAGGGCGGCGGAAAGACCCTCCCACCCGGAGGCGTTCGGAGCGGCGGTCGCGCGCACGGAGCCGAACACCGCGCCGGCGGCTAAGGCTCCGGCGGCACCCCGCAGAAACGTCTGGCGCGAAAACTCACGAGCCAACGCCGCGCTCCCGAGATCGCGTCATGTCTCGCATTGTTGGCTACGAGACAACGGGTTCCGCGCTGCCGTGTCCGCTTGATACCTAAACGTGGCCGAACCTTTATCGGGCCGAACGCATTTCAGACCGGGCCTCAGCCGGCGCCCTTGCCGTTGTCGACGCGGTAGACGGCGCCGTGGACGGCCGCGGCGTCGTCGCTGGCAAGAAACGCGATCACGTTGGCGACCTCGCCGGGTTGCATCATGCCGCGCGGCGCGGCCGAGCGCATGATCAGCTCATAGTTGGGGTTCTCCGGGGCACTAAACCGTTCTATCTGCGGCGTCAGCATGCCGCCGGGGCATACGGCGTTGACGCGCAGCCGATCCGCGGTGTATTCCACGGCCAGGGCACGAGTCAACCCAATCAACCCGTGTTTGGCCGCGCAGTAGCCCGCCGAATACGCCTGACCTTCGACGCCGGCGATCGAGGCGACGTTGACGATGTTGCCGCCGCGGCTCAGCAGGTGCGGCAACGCGGCGCGGCACAGGTAGAACGGTCCGCTGAGGTTGGTCGCGAGGTCGTCGGCCCAGTCCTCGTCGCTCATCAACTCGGTCCGTCGCATCTGATGTCGCCCGGCGATGTTGATCAGCACATCGAGCCCGCCGAACCTTGCGACGCATTGCTCGACCGCACCGATGCAGGCTTGAGGCGAAACCACATCCACCGATGCATACGCACCATCTGCGATGTCGGCGAACACCTCCGCGAGCCGATCGGCATCTCGTGCGATGCCGAACACCGTCGCGCCCTGCCGGGCAAGCAGGCGCGCTGTTTCTGCGCCCAGGCCCGACGACGCTCCGGTCACCAAGGTGACCTTGCCTTGCAATGCTGTCAATGTCCGCCTTTCGACCGCTGAGTCAACAAGTGGATAGCGTACGACCAGCAAAGGTCGTGGGTTGTGCCCGCGCAGTCGGCATGCGTTTGGTGGACAAGTTTGGGTATCCCGAGGGAGGCGAGCGGGCAGGGGTGCCGTGCAAAGATAGGGGCCGCGTTATCAGGAGGCGGACATGACGTCGAAGAGGTTAGACGAGTCGCCGGACGACGAAGCCGTGCAGCAGGATTTCGCGCCGGGCGCCCGTGACGGCGCGCCTCATCCCGCGGACCAGGACTGGACCTCCCAACTGGCTGATGAACTGCACGCCATCGACGAGGTGCTGGGTGCCGGCGGGTCTCAGCGGGTCGGCAGATTCCGGTTTTTGCTCGACGGACAGCGGTGGGAGTGGTCCGACGCGGTGGCGCGCATGCATGGCTACGAAAGCAGCAACGCGGTGCAGCCGACGACCGAGCTGTTGTTGCAGCACAAGCATCCCGACGACCGCCAGAAGGTTGCGGACGCCTTGGATCGAGTGCTGCGGGGTGAACCGTTCAGCAGCCGCCACCGCATTATCGACACCACCGGCCGGACCCGCACGGTGGTGGTGGTTGGCGACTCTTTGCTTGACGACAGCGGGATGGTGATCGGCACCACCGGGTTCTACGTGGATGTCACCGAGGCGGTGCAATCCGACATCACCGCGGTACTGTCCGAGGCGGCCACCGCCCGGGCCCGCATCGAACAGGCCAAAGGCGTCCTGATGGCCGCGTACGGAATCTCAGCCGAGCGGGCTTTCGACATTCTGGTTTGGCGCTCCCAAGAAACCAATACCAAGCTGCGCGACCTGGCCACCCGATTCCTGGCAGCCATCGACCAAAAGGCGCCACCCGATCGGCTCGCCTACATCGACCACGCCCTGCTCACCGCCTGATCGGCTGATACGAGCCCGTCGTCGGCCCGGCATATCGTGCGATGTGGTGGTCCGTGGTGCCGAACTCGTACTGAATTGCGGTGAGCCGCTTGAAATAGTGGCCGATCGCCAACTCTTCGGTCATCCCCATGCCGCCGTGCAGCTGGACGGCTTGCTGGCCGACGAACCGTGCCGCACGGCCGATAGTGGCCTTGGCAGCCGATACCGCGCGAGCACGCGTCGCTTCGTCGGCCTCGAGGTTGAGGATCGCCAGATAGACCGCGGCGACGGATTGTTCGAGTTCCAAATACATGTCGACCATGCGATGCTGCAACACCTGAAAGCGGCTGATCGGCTGGCTGAACTGTTGCCGCTGCTTGCAGTATTCGACCGTGTCCGCCAGCACTTTTCGCATGCAGCCGACCGCTTCGGCGCAGACCGCCGCGGCGCCTTCGTCCCGGGCCTGAGCCAAAGATGGCCATGCGCCGCCCTGTTCGCCGAGCAATGCTTCCGACGGCAACCGCAAATCCGTGAACGCGATATCCGCCGCGCGCCGGTCGTCGATGGTTCGGTAGGCGTGAACAGCCATGCCGGTTGAGCCAAACTCGGTGAGAAATAACGAGATTCCATCTGTCCCGGGCGTGCGCGCGGTGACCAGGAGATGCGTGGCCAGCGATGCACCCATCGCCATGGTCTTGAACCCGTTCAATAGCCACCCGTCGCCGTCGGGCTGCGCCAAGGTCGACACGTCCTGCCAACGATCACCCGAATCCGGCTCCGCGGCGGCCAACGCCACCACCGCGGTGCCGGCGACAATCTTCTTCAGCACAGATTCCGCCGCCGGTCCACCCGCGCGGCGCAACAGGCCACCGCCAACGACGACCGTGTCGACGTACGGTTCGATCACCAGTGCGCGTCCGAGCTCCTCAGCGATGACCATGAGTTCGACTGGGCCGCCGCCGATTCCGCCGACGGACTCGGGCAAGGTGGCGCCCAGAATGCCAAGCTCGTCGGCAAAACCGCGCCAGATCTCGGGCTGCCAACCGGCACCGGTCTTCGCGGCTGTACGGCTCGTCTCGAGGTGGTACCGCGTGGCGAGGAACTTCGCGAGTCCGTCACGCAGCAGTTGCTGCTCGTTGGTCAGGTTGAAGTCCATCTACAATCCCAGCGCTGCCTTGGCAAGAATGTTCCGCTGAATCTCGTTGCTGCCGGCGTAGATTGAGCCAGCTCGATCATTGAAGTACCGCAGCGGGGCCACCGCCTGCCACGCCTCGCCGGACACATATCCGTCGGCGGGCGGCTGGAATTCGGCGACCGGACCACCAGGCATGGTGGCGTGCGGCTGATAGGCGCGGCCACGCGGCCCGGCCGCTTCCAGCGCCAGTTCGGTGAGAACCTGACTGAGTTCGGTGCCCAAGATCTTGAGCATCGACGACGATGCACCCGGGTTGCGTCCCTCGGCCACCGCGGCAAGCACGCGGTATTCGAGGATCTCTAGCACCTCGGCCCGGATTCGCGCGTCGGCGAGCTTGCGCATGAAGGCCGGGTCGTCGGCCAGCCTTCCGCCGCCCGGTCCAGGTTGGCCTTGTGCCGCTGCGCCGATCTCCTCGGCCAGCACCTGCAGGGCCGGCGCGACCGCGCCGCCGCCGCGCTCGAACTCCAATAAGTACTTGGCCACCGCCCAGCCGCTGTCGATCTCGCCGACCACATTTGCTTTGGGCACCCGCACCTCGTCGAAGAAGACTTGGTTTTGGATCTGTTCGCCGGACGTCATCACCAGTGGGCGAATCGATATACCGGGTGAGGTCATGTCGATCAACACAAAGGTGATGCCTTGCTGCTTCTTCGCCGTACGGGAAGTGCGGACCAAGGCGAACATCCAATTCGCCTCGGCCGCATGGGTTGTCCAGATCTTGCTGCCGGTGCATACCAGATCGTCGCCGTCCAGCACGGCTGCCATCGACAGCGCCGCCAGATCCGAACCGGCCTCCGGCTCGGAGTATCCCTGGCAGAAGAACACCTCCCCGGTCAGGATCCGGGGCAGGAAGTAGTCTTTCTGCGCGTCGGTGCCATACGCGATGATCGCGTGGGCAACCATCCGAATTCCCATGGGCGACAAGGGCGGTGCACCCGCCAGCGCCGATTCGCGACTGAAGATGTAGTGCTGAGTGAGCGTCCAGTCGCAGCCGCCGTACTCGACCGGCCAGGCCGGCGCCGCCCATCCACGTTGGTGCAGAATCGCCTGCCACGCCATGCTTGCGTCATGGTCGGCGTAGACGCTGGTCATCAACCGCCCGGCACGCCGAAGATCGGGGGTCAGCTTCTCGTCGAGAAAGCGCCGGACGTCGTCCCGGAATGCCCGGTCAGTCTCTGACCACTGCAGATCCATGAAATTCCCGGCCGTGACGTCGTGTCAGCATGATGTCCGCGTGAGTCTAGCTTGAAGTTCGGAACGGGTTCTCAACCCGGATCCCGGCGTAGTCTTCACCGTCACTCAAGTCCTCGGATAGGACGACATCACAACGGAGTGCGCGGGCTGCTTCCAGTACTGCAGCGTCCCAGTACGAGATGCGGAAGCGCCGACGTGCCGCAAAAGCCGCGCGCATCAGCTCGGCCGTAATTGGGGCGACGGGAAACCGCATGAACGACTCCACCAAATCGACGGCCTGCTCGTGAGTAATTGGGTCCGGCCGGTTGGCGCGCGTTGCCTGGACGTAGAACTCCTGAAGAACCTGAACCGACACCCCTAGGTCTCGCGCGGCCAGGATTTCGTTGGCGCGCTTGGCCTTTTTCCGCTCCCCAGGATCGTGTGAGATCGCATAGAGCAGGACATTGGTGTCAACGAACCGCACGGTCGTGAACTTCGTCCCGGCTCAGGCGATCAGCTGCACGAAACCGTTGAATTTCATGCTGAGTGTTGCGCTGCTTTTCCTCCAGCCGCGAGAACTCGGTTTCCCGTTCGGAAAGTGAACTGAGGTATCCGGCAACCAAGGCGCTCACGGACGTGCCGAGCTCTGCCGCCCTGATCCTGGCCGCACGATAGACATCGTCGGCAACAGAGACGGTAATGTTCTTCACATGTTCACAGTATCACAATAACTGTGGAGCCGTGGTTGCGGACCCAAATGCAGCGAAGCGTGTAGGCGTGCGGCGTTACGCAGTTGGCGCGCTACTGTGCTTCCGTCGGTCTCAACCAATGCCGGCAGAACAGTTGGGCACATTTATGACCGCAGCAGCAGAGGCGTCCGCGATTGAATCGCGGGTCGGCCACTACTACCAGATGCCGTACACCTACGAGGTCGGCCGCGAGAAAGTCCGCGAATATGCCCGTGCGGTGCAGGACTATCACCCTGCGCACTGGGATGTCGCCGCCGCCGCCGAGCTGGGTTATTCGGGCCTGGTGGCGCCGCTGACGTTCACATCGGTCCCAGGCATGGCCTGCAACCGCAGGATGTTCGAAGAGGTGGTCGTCGGTTACGACACCTACGTGCAGACCGAGGAAGTTTTCGAGCAGCACCGCCCGATCGTGGCGGGCGATGACCTCTCCGTTGACGTCGAACTGACGTCGGTGCGACGGATCGCCGGCAGAGACCTGATCACCGTGACCAACACCTTCACCGATACCGCCGGCGAGCGAGTGCACACCCTGCACACCACCGTCGTCGGCCTCACCACCGAGGATGTCGATCCGGCGGTCAAGGCCGCCGTGCGGAGCGCGATGATGCACGATTTCAACGTCCTCGACATCGAAGAGTCCCATTCCGCTTACCAGAAGACGGTGCGGCCCGAGGGTGAGGTTCGGATCTCCGAGGGCGGCACGACCCGCACGCCGGGGACACCGTCTTTCGACGACGTGAAAGTCGGCGACGAGTTACCCGTGCACCATGCCCGGCTATCCCGCGGCGACCTGGTCAACTATGCCGGCGTCGCCGGCGACGCCAACCCGATCCACTGGGACGAGAACCTCGCCAAGCTGGCCGGGCTGCCAGACATGATCGCCCACGGAATGCTCACCATGGGTTTGGGCGCCGGGTTCGCCTCAGCATGGTCCGGCGACCCGGGTGCCGTCACCCGCTACGCGGTGCGGCTGTCCGCGCCGGCGATCGTATCTGCGGCCGAGGGCGCAGACATCGAGTTCAGCGGCCGCATCAAGTCTTTGGACCCGGCAACTCGCAGCGGCGTCGTCATCGTCGGCGCCAAGTCCGGCGGCCGCAAGATCTTCGGCCTGGCGACGTTGCACGTCCGCTTTCGGTGAGGTTGCTTGTGGCGTCGTCGTGCTTGACTCGCCAGCTCATCACAGCTGCCACTTGCGCATCACGAGAGCGGCGATGTTGCGTTCGTCAATGCGGTATCGCCGGTGCTATCACATTGCAGAGTCAGTGGCCTCGCGTGTCGCCCTTTCCAGGCCTCAATTGACGTAGGCGCGCGGCAGGACGGCAAAGTCGACGCAGGCCGCGTGCAACAGGTCGGCCAAGCTCGCGGATACCGGCGCGGTGATCTTCAGAACCGTGCCTGCCGTCGGGACTTTAAGCGCCGTGTAGTTGTGCATGGTGAATCCCCACAGTTCGTGGTCGATCCACGCCCAGTCGTTCTCGTCGAGCAGCTTGAATTTCCGTTTGTTCAGATCGAGTCTGGCGAGGTCCTCGCCACGCGGCGAGACGATTCGGTGGCTCAGTGGGTCATCGCTCTTTTTCCCGCGGTGCGGACACACCAGCGCGAGTACCGATCCGCTCGCATCGACAAACTGTGCCGCGCCGTCGTGGGGAATGATTCGTCCGATTTCACGGCCGGACTCGCTGACCGTGGTGGTGGCGTTCACGTCGACGGTCAGGGTCCGCTGCGCCATGGTCAACGTGTAGGTGCTCTTTCCGCCGTTAGCGAAACCGAAAAGCACTCCGAGGCCGAACTTCTGTTTGGCCACACCGACATCCGACCCGGCTCCGTCCTTCAGTTCGACGACCAACGCGTTGGATGTCGCTCGCTTCACCATCGCAATGACGACCAGTGGAGTGCTGGGGTGGGTCACCCCCGAGACAATAGCCCTCGCCCGTTCGATTTGTAACTGCCCATTGGCGCCTTTCACCAGGCACACTGACGGGCATGGACACCGCGCTGCAAACCACCGTCGATGAGATTTCCGACGGCATCTTCCGGCTGTCGACGTGGGTACCCGGGATCACCGAACACGGCTTCACGTTCAACCAGTTCTTGCTGACGGGTGAGGAGCCCTTCCTGTTCCACTGCGGCATGCGGCAGCTCTACCCGCTGGTGTCGGCGGCCATCGGGAAAGTGATTCCGCTGCAGCGGCTCAGGTGGATCTCCTTTGCGCATCTAGAGGCCGACGAATGCGGAGCGATGAATCTGCTGCTCAACGACGCCCCACACGCCCAGGTGATCCACGGCCCGCTCGCGTGCATGCTCTCGCTGAACGACATGTGCGACCGGCCTCCGGTGATGGCCCCGGAAACCGACGCGCACGATATCGGCGGCCATCGGCTGCGGTTCATCCCCACCCCTCATGTGCCGCACAACTGGGAGAGTGGCCTGTGGTTCGACGAGACCACGTCGACGCTGCTGGCCGGTGACCTGCTCACCCATGTCGGCCGGTGTCCGGCTTTGACCGAATCCGACTGTGTTGCACCGGCATTGGAAGCAGAGGCGTTGTTCCACGCTACCGGACTGACCGCAAATCTGGCGTCCACCCTGGAGCAATTGGCCCAGCTGCAGCCGAGCACCCTGGCGCTGATGCACGGCGCTTCGTTCGCCGGTGACGGTGCCGGCCAATTGCGCGGCCTGTCCGACGGCTATGCAGCGATGGTCGATTAGTGTCGTTGTGCTCGTTAATCACAGGTACATCCCTGCCGGAACCACGGCGCGGTAGCGTCCGCTCCTTACCTCAGACAGCAGCGTTGCGGTACTGACCTGTCCGTCATCGCCAGCCAGGACGGCGCGGCGGACGATTTCGCGAATGTCGCTGCCGCTGGTGTTCTCGGGCAGCGCGGACACCACCGCCGAGCTGTCTACATCCCGACCCCCGGGCAAGTCTCGAATCAGTGCCGCCAGGATCCGGGCAGCATCGGCGCGCCTGGGGTAACCGACCTCGACGATGGAGTCGAAGCGCCCGGTGCGGATGGCCGCCTTGTCCAGTGTGGCGGCCTCGTTGGTGGAGGCCAGCGTCAGGATGCGGGCATCGGGTTGGATGTCCATGGCCTGTAACAGTTCCGACAACTCCGCGCCACCTGCCGTGCGGTCGCGGCACCACAAGTCGATGTCTTCGAGCACGAGCAGGACCGGGCCGCCGAGGCGCTGGGCTTCCTCCACGACGGCGCTCAGCAGCTGGGCACCGGCCTTGGCCTCGAGGTAGACGACGGTGAATTCGCCGACGACCTCTCGGGCCACCACCGCGCTCACCGCCGACTTGCCGGTGCCTGGCGGACCGCACAGCAGAACGCCGCGGCGCGCACCAAGGCCGTGCGCGTTGAGCAGGCCATGGCGGTCGCGCACAGCGCTAACACCAAGATCAACCTCAGTCCACACCTCGTCACCGACGACGACGTTCTCCCGCGTTGCGGTCGATGGCAGCTCGAGAATGGTCAGGCTCAGCCCGTCGGTATAGGTAGCGCGCACAGCCCGACGTCGATACGGATTGAGCTGGTTGGCGCGTTTAGCAAGCCGGTCCAGTGCTGCGCGGGCATGGTCCTGGTGCTCCGGCGTCACGTAGGCACTCACTTCGGCCGATTGCATCAGACTCTGGCGTCCCTCGAGGCCTATGACACATCCAGTGTCTTGGAACAGCGTCCCAGCGGGAAAGTGCACCTGTAGACACAGCGGGTGGCGGTAGCGCTGGCCACCGATCTCGGTTTGCGTCCATTTCGGCGGGCTGGTGTATTCGCCCGGACCGATCTCGCAGACTTGGCGGTGCTCGTCGATCCATTCAGCGAGGGCCAGCGCGAAGGTAAGGCGGGACACGGGGTTGAGTTCGCGTTCCTCGTCGAGCAATTGCCCGCAGTGCGCCACCCCCAGACAGCGGGCGGTGAACCGCTCCGCCGTTTCGGGGTTCAACGCGGGGTCGCGCTCGGCTACACCGACCAGCAGCTCGCCGAGTGCATGCAGGGCAGGGCGCACACCGCGGTCGAGGCCGTCCAGCCAAGCGTTGAGGTCGGTGATGGGTCGGCGGTGTGCGTCAGCGTCGCCGGTCAGCTCGGCGGCCAGATCGGTCAGTTCGTGGTCGGTGAAGTTCATCGGCTCGTGGTCATTCAAGGAAAGGGCAGCCGAACAGACTCGCACCCAGCCAGGCGCGTAGTCAACTTCATTTTTCCGTCGATCCCGATTCGCCTTGGCACCCAACGCGATCCTGGATAACGTCCTCGGCGTCGCTCACCGATTCGAGAATCTCGTAAGCGATCAAGAGCATCAGCGGGCGATGGGCGGTGAACACCTCGTCGGCAGCTGTCTGCCTCGCTCCCAGTTGGTCCACGACATATGTCGGCCTGGTTTCAGGCCATAGACGCGCGGCACAGAAGTCGACCGGGCTGGTTGGATCTTTACCCTTGACAGCGGCGGAACCAGATCAGATATTCATAACATGGTGAGTTCACCAGGTAATGAATTCTTTGCACCGGGCGCCGGTGGGAGACGAGGCAGGGCGGGCCCGCCATCACCGCTCAGACCACCCGGACGCCCGGCCGGCGCGTCGGATACCCGCGAACGCATCCTGGCCAGTGCCCGGGAACTGTTCGTGCGCAACGGCGTTGACAACACCTCCGTGCGGGCGGTCGCCGCGGCGGCCGGTGTTGATCCGGCGTTGGTTTATCACTATTACGGCACCAAGGAACAGTTGTTCGCCGCGGCCATCCACGTGCCGGTCGACCCGATGGAGATTCTGCGGCCGCTGCGCGAGGCTCCGGTCAAGCGGCTCGGGTTAGTGCTGCCCTCGGTGGCGGTGCCGCTGTGGGATTCCGAGGTGGGCGCAGGTCTGCGGGTGATGTTGCGGTCCTTGCTCGCCGACACCGATGAGGGGGGGCTGGTGCGGGTGTTCCTGCGTGACATCGTCGTCGCCGAGATCGCCGCCCGTGTCGACGACCCGCCGGGCACCGGGGTGATCCGGGCGGAGTTCGTCGCCACCCAGATGGTTGGTGTGGCCATGGCGCGCTACATCATCGGGCTGGAACCGCTCGCGTCATTGCCGGCACAGCAGGTCGCACAGACGATTGCACCGAATCTGCAGCGCTATCTGACCGGCCAGCTGCCGAAAGGCCTGATGCCGTGACCGCGGACATGTTGGCAGCCGCCGAGGGTGGCGGCGTGATCGACCAGTCATGCCGATCAGCCGGTGCGTGTCAACGATATTGGTCATCGCCTACCTGGATCCGCGCCCAGCCTCGTTGTGACACAACGATTCTCATGAGGGCCGACCGCATCGTGGCGTCGCAAGGCGCCGCGCGGCACCCGTGCTGTCACAGCGCGGCACCAGGGGGTCACCAATGACGCCGACCAAGGCCGGGCGCCTTGTCGCCCAGGGGTGGATGCTGGTGGTTGCGGTGGTGGTGATCGCGGCGGCCGGGTTTGGCATCTATCGGCTACACGGGGTCTTCGGGTCTCACCACAACGTTTCGGCCGGTGGCGCCCTGCCCAACGACACCGCACCGTTTAACCCCAAGCACGTGCTCATCGAGGTCTTCGGCACCCCGGGCAGCGTCGCCACCATCAGCTATGTGGATGTCAACGCCCAGCCCCAAAGGGTGGAGCATGCCGCCCTGCCCTGGGCCTATGACGTGACCACCACCGTGCCTGGAGTGTTCGTCAACGTCGTCGCCCAAGGCAACAGCGATTCGTTGGGTTGTCGCATCACCATTGACGGCCAGGTCAAGGACCAGCGAACGGTCAACACGTTAAACGCCTACACCTACTGTTTGGAGAAGTCCGGGTGAGCCACCAACATGGCGACGGCAGTTCACTTTTGACCAGGACCGCGCGCGGTATCCGCTGGTGGTCGGTGCCGATCGTGGTGGGGTGGCTACTGACCGCGGTGCTGACCAACGTGTACGTGCCGCAGCTCGAAGAGGTCGGCAAAGCCCACAACGTGGCATTGAGCTCCCCCGATGCCCCGTCGCTGCAGGCGATGAAACGCATGGGCAAGGTCTTTCGCGAGTTCGACTCCGACAGCGCGGCGATGATCGTGCTGGAAGGCGAGAAGCCTTTGGGCGCCGAGGCGCACCGGTTTTATGACACCTTGGTTCACAAGCTGTCCGCCGACACCGCCCATGTGCAACACATTCAGGACTTTTGGGGGGATCCGCTGACCGCGGCCGGCGCGCAAAGCAACGACGGCAAGGCCGCCTACGTGCAGGTGTTTCTCGCCGGAAATCAGGGCGAGACAATGTCGCTGAATTCCGTGGCCGCGGTGCGTGACATCGTCGACCACACCCCCCCGCCGCCGGGGGTCAAGGCTTACCTGACCGGCGGGGCGCCACTGTTCGCCGACCAGCTTTCCGTGGGCAGCAAAGGAATCGCCAAGGTCACCCTGATCACCATCGGCGTGATCATCACCATGCTGCTGCTCATCTACCGCTCGATCGTCGCCACCATTTTGGTGTTGATGACCGTCATGATCGAATTGACCGCATCCCGCGGCATCGTCGCCTTATTGGGAAACGCCGGTGTCATCGGGCTGTCGACGTTCTCCACCAATCTGCTCACGTTGCTGGTCATCGCCGCGGGCACTGACTATGCGATCTTTTTGTTGGGCCGCTACCACGAAGCGCGCCACGCCGGCGAAGACCGCGAAACCGCCTTCCACACCATGTACCGGGGCACCGCGCACGTGATCTTGGGTTCGGGGCTCACGGTGGCCGGCGCGGTGTTTTGCCTGAGCTTCACCCGGCTGCCGTATTTCCACAGCATGGGCGCCCCCGGCGCCATCGGCGTGCTGGTCGCCTTGACCGCCGCGATGACCCTTGCCCCCGCCGTGCTGGCGGTCGGTACCGCGTTTGGCCTGCTCGAACCCCGGGGCGCGATGCGCACCCGGGCATGGCGGCGCATCGGTACCGCCGTGGTGCGCTGGCCCGGCCCCATTCTGGTGGTCGCCGTCGCCGTGGCCTTGATCGGTCTGCTCGCCCTGCCTGGTTACCAGACCAGCTACGACGAGCGCCCCTATCTGCCCGCCAACGCCCCGGCCAACCGCGGTTATGCCGCCGCCGAACGCCACTTCTCCCAGGCCCGGCTCAACCCCGAATTGCTGATGATTCAAACCGACCACGACCTGCGCACCCCGGCCGACATGATCGTGCTGGAACGGGTGGCTAAGGCCATCTTTCACACCAAAGGCATCGCCCAGGTCCAATCCATCACCCGACCATTAGGCACCCCACTGGAACACAGCTCCATCCCGTTTCAGATCAGCGCCGGCAGCATCGGCCAAATCGAAAACCTGCCCTACCAGCAAGCCCGCGCCGCTGACCTGCTCAAACAGGTCGCCGAAATCAACAAAACCATCGGCACCCTACAACGCCAATACGCGCTGCAGCAGCAAAGCGCCGCCGCCACCCAAGGCCAAGTCGACGCCTTCCACGACACCGTCACCACCATCACTGACCTGCGCGACAAAATCGCCAACTTCGACGACTTCTTCCGGCCGCTACGCAGCTACTTCTACTGGGAGAAGCACTGTTTCGACATTCCGATCTGCTGGGCGCTGCGCTCCATCTTCGACGCCATCGACGGCATCAATACCCTCACCGACCAGTTCTCCAACATCACCGCCAGCCTCGACACGTTGAATTCGCTGCAACCGCAGCTGCTCGCGCTGATCCCACCCCAGATCGCCACCCAACAAACCCTGCGCGACCTGACGATGACCAACTACGCCACCAACTCGGGGATCAACGCCCAAAGTGAGGCCGCGCTGCAAAACGCCACCGCCATGGGACAAGCGTTCGACGCCGCCAAAAACGACGACTCCTTCTATTTGCCGCCCGAGGTGTTCGCCAACCCCGAATTCCAGCGCGGCCTCAAACTGTTCCTGTCCCCCGACGGCAAAGCCGCCCGCATGATCATCACCCACAACGGCGATCCCGCCACCCCCCAAGGCATCTCGCACATCGACGCGATCCGCGACGCTGCCCAAGAAGCCGTCAAAGGCACTCCCCTGGGCAACGCTGACATCTATATCGGCGGCACCGCCGCCACCTACCAGGACATCAGCCAAGGCGCGAAATACGACCTGATGATCGCCGCGCTGGCCGCGCTGAGCCTGATTCTGCTCATCATGGTCTTCGTCACCCGAAGCCTGGTCGCCGCCCTGGTCATCGTGGGCACCGTGGCGCTATCCCTGGGAGCCTCGTTCGGGCTCTCAGTGCTGGTGTGGCAACACCTGCTCGGCATCCAACTGCTGTGGATCGTGCTGGCGCTGTCGATCATCTTGCTGCTGGCGGTGGGATCGGACTACAACCTGCTCCTGATCTCGCGATTCAAAGAGGAAATCCACGCCGGGCTCAACACCGGCATCATCCGCGCCATGGTCGGCTCCGGCTCCGTCGTCACCTCCGCCGGTCTCGTGTTCGCCGCCACCATGGCCTCCTTCGTGTTCAGTGATCTACGCGCCATCGGCCAAGTCGGCACCACCATTGGGCTCGGTCTGCTCTTCGACACGCTCATCGTGCGCGCGTTCATGACCCCCACCATCGCCGCGCTGCTGGGCCGCTGGTTCTGGTGGCCCCAACGCGTGCGGCCCCGCCCCGCCAGCCAGATGCTGCGACCGACTGGACCCCGACCCGCCGTGCGCCAACTTCTGCTCTGGGACGACGACGACCCCGCCTCCCCGACCACGACACCTTCCAGAAACAGATAGTTCACCGCCCACCAACCCCGGGTGCAGCAACATCACATGGCACAAAGGAATGAGCCTATGAACTCAAGCGTTTTCGGGATCCTCACGATCGCCGCCCTCGTGGCTCACATGGCACAAAGGAATGAGCCTATGAACTCAAGCGTTTTCGGGATCCTCACGATCGCCGCCCTCGTGGCCGAACTGGTGTTCGCTGCGGTGGCCTGCGCGTTCGTCCAGCGCGTTCTGCGCCGCACGCCCACTCCGATCAGCGAGCAAATCCACAGCGTCAAGAACGTCCTCAACAAAGTGCGCAGCGGCCAACCCATGTCACACGACGAACGACAGTATGCCGCCCAAATCATTGCCGACCGGCGATCATTGATGGCGTACTCAATTCCCGCCGCAATCTTCACCATCGGCTGCGTCTACGTGTTCGGCAGCCTCGAGCAGCTGCACGGACGCGCACCCTCGCTGCGCACCTGGATCGGAATCCTGCCCATGCTTGGAGCCATCAACCTCACCGTTCAGCTACACAGGGTCGCCACCTTGAAAAGACGCCTCCCCGCGGAAGATACGTTGACGCCGGCCTTGCCACGTCAGACGGGACATTACGCAAATGGGGAGAGGTCATGATGGTGAATGATGTCGCGATGGACATCGGATGGACATTTCATTTGAGAACTGGACACGGGATTCGAGACGAAAAACCTTACCAGCAACCACATGGCCACCCACCGGCAGCAACCACGTCGTCTCGGCGGTCACTGTAGGTTCTCAAACTCTGCGTCCACTTACGGTCCTCGGAACTGCACTGATGCGTGTCGTCTCACTCGGTGTCCACAGCGATTTGTCTCATGTTCGTGTCCATTTTTCCGCCGCGATACCGGGCGCCCAACCATTCCGACCCAAGGTCGAAGCCATTTCTCTGTATAACGGGCGAATTCGGTCCTACAATTGCACACCTAGTGGACACGAAAGTGACGCTCGGACAAGGGATTTGAGATCCTACACGCCGCCGTATAGGTTCTCGAACTCCATGTCCAGCCGAATGCTCCTGAGCCGCGACGATGCTGGTTTCTCGCGTGATGTCCACTCGATTTGTCTCATCGTCGTGCACTTTGCAGACCCTTCTTGCCCGTGGCTTTGTGCCGCTGCAGCCTTTTTGGCGAGGTCTTTTTAGCCGACGTACGCTTCTCTGTCTTCGCGGGTGTGGTCGAACCGCGTAATAATTCGCCCCACTGCTGAGTTCCATCCTGATGATCGGCTACGTGCTGATAATAAGGATGACCCCGGTCGCGAGCACGACAGCGCCAATGGCGCGCGACGCGGTGATCGGATGCGCAGATACGCCCAGCCACCCGTAGTAGTCGATGGCCAACGAGGTAATCGGGTTGGCGCTCACGGTCAGTGCGGCGTAGGTGCCGGCTCCGATGGTGCCGATGAACAATAGGCCGCAAACACTGCCAAGGCTCCGACGATTCCGCCCAGCGGCGCCCACCAGGGCCGGCGATACCAGCGACGGTCGGGAGCGGCCGTACAAAGACCGCGGCAATGACGAGTAAGACCGCCACGATCATCCCGAGCCCGCACTTTTCAAACTCGATCCGCCAGTTCGGCCTTATGACGTCCATATTGACTCTTCAGGCGCCGCTGCGGCCGCACTCGACGATGCCCCGTAGTGAGGTTCAAGCGGCAGCGGCCGCGCTCGATGACCCGCGCAAGACAGCCTAATTGGCCAAAGAAGAGCTCACACTTGTAGTAGTGCAGGCACACCTAGCAGGCCTATCGTGGTCGAAAATTGGTGAAACATCGGGAATTTCATCTCAATCCCCCTACCAACGATGGGCAGTCCGATCACGCGAAGTCGCCAATGTGGCAACTTCGGATCCCAAGATCAGCGATCGGACCGAAATCCGCACTGCCCGGACTGGGTCGCGCGCGTCAGCGTTGCCGGATTCGCAGGCCGTCGCTCACGGTGGCGATGTAGGTGGCGAGAAGCCGGTCGATGGCTTCGGGGCTGGCGTGCAGTCCTCCGGGGCGCCAGGCCAGGGCGAGTAGGCCATTGAGGGCGGCCCACAGCGCGGTGGCGAGGTCATCGGGATCGAGGTCTGCCCGCACGACGCCGTCCTGAATGCCTTCGCGAATCACCGTGGCGAGGCGAGCG